>DHSM01000009.1:7646-11498 GCA_002408465.1 Firmicutes bacterium UBA5286
TTAAAAAGGCATTTCACCGGGATTGTCAGTGATGAAGACTGCACTGCCTATACTCTATCGCCTGAGGATTTCACTGGCAGCCCCGAGCCTTCGGAAAGCTTGACCGTGGCCGACGCAGAATTTGTCAATGAGCATTGGACCTACAAGGACGAGGACAGTCTGGAAATCTTCAAATATAGTCTCAAGGCCTATCCCAGCAGCGCCATCAGAATTGACGGCAAGCTGGCGGGCTGGGCGGTGTGCTATTATGCAATTGACGACATGGTCAACCTGGGTTCACTGCGGGTGCTGGAGCCTTATCGCAACCGGGGATACGGCAGAAAATTGGCTTCTTCCTTAATCGCCAAGGTGCTGGCAACGGGCAAGACCGCGATGAACCATATTATCGATTCCAACATTGCCTCCCGAAACCTCTCCATGGGAATAGGGTTTAAGCCCCACAGTAAAAAGATCTTTTGGGGATCGGGGACAAAAAAATAAGGCTTTAAAGGAAATATTAGCAGCGACGTCGAATATAATGGCATTGACACTGCGCTGGCCCCTTTTGGGTCCGGCTGCAGTTGGCCCGCCGGGTACCAGGCGGGCCTTTTATAACCAGTGAGCCAGGGGAAAGGGTGTTATGCAGGTTTCAACCCAGGCTGCAACCGAGATCAGAATCACAGCTGCCGGCAGTTGATGATTGATTTTTCTGCCAAGGCTCAGCCTGCTCCCAACCACACAGGCTAAGACTAATCCCGGTATTTCCAAACAGCCATGGGGAAGGATTAATGCCAGGCAGGGTAGTGTTCCTGTTTGGCCGGCATATTGGCAAATCTCCACAGCTATCTGGCCCATGTGGACAATAAATACGCACCAGGGAACCAGGGGCGCCAGCCTGCTGCCGGTGAGAGCCTTGACTAATATGCCCGCCCCGGCATATATCAAGAGGACAAAGAGATTATTAATAATAATTTCCATGTTCTTTCCCTCCTGTAACTAATGTAGGAAGGAAAGAGGAAAATTATGCATATTCCCTACGTTCCCCTTTAAGTTGACGGATGAAAAATAAATCGTCTGAAGACGGAAGGGGGATTATTTTGTTCAGGAAAATCCAGGAACGCCTCACCATGGCCCTGGCAGATTTCTTTAGTTTTAAAAAGGAATACTCTGCGGATTGGCGAAATGTAATAGTAGTAGTTACTTTCTTGGAGGTGGGATACATGATAACTCGTGCTTTTTCAGCCCTAAGTCGCAACCTTTACCTGATTATAATTCCGATTCTAATGGATTTGGCTTCTTTTATTTTTGCACTGGTAACCACCGGCTTCTGGGGAGAGTCCAAGGTCAGTCTCAAGCTTGCCCTGGATGTTGGGTTGCCGTCCATCTCCTCCATCTTTGATCAGAATGTGCTGGTCAGTGGGGTCAATATTGATCAGGCCGGTGCATTGCCAGGGGGGATTGCCCTTATTCTCGTCCTCCTGTTTGCACTCCTGGGGGCCTACTTTGAAGCAGGTTTTATCGGCCTCCTCCATGAGGTGGCCAAAGATAATGTGCCTTCTCTGGACACTTTCGTCAATTACGCCAAGAGGTTTTGGCTGCGCTTCCTGGGCCTGAGGCTGATAATCTTTGTTTTTACACTCCTGGGTGTCTTCCTGGCGATGTTGTTGTCCATCATCGGGGTCATTGCCTTCCTGGTCATCTTCCTGATCTTGAGGATTAAGTACATTTATTGGGAATTCACTATGGTCTCTGAAGATATGGGGATATCCGAAGCCTTCAGCCGCAGCCGGATGCACTACGAAAACCGCAACTCGGAGTTAAGTAGCATCATCATATCTATATTGGTGGCAAACTTCATCGCCGCCCTGATCGTCAACCTGCTCTGGACCCCAGTAGTAGTCTTTATATCCATACCCATCTACTGCTATGTGGCCACAGCCTTACAGCTGGCCCTGATGTACAACAAGCTTGCTCTTCCTGAGCAGCCTGTGGAATAACAGGCACCCAAAAAAACAGACCGGGGGCATTGCCCCTAGCGTCGCTAAAATGGCTTTATTTGCTTATCTCTGGAAGTAATATTTTAGATTTATCCAATCCATCAGCCGTTTATGACGTCCACCAACAGGAGGAAAAGCACGCAAATGGCCAGGACAACTCAAAGCACAATTTCGACTAACGCGCCCTCGCCCACACCGATCCGGGTCCTATACGGGTCGATACAAGCTCCATATGGCCAAAGGTGTAGGGGAGCGGTCTCCGCTCCCAAGCAAATTAAACAACATCAATCTTAACCAAGCGCCTTAACTGGCGCTTTTTGTGTTCTAATCTCGAAGCTTATAATTTTTAAGGGCCATGGACTAGCTGTGGTCTTTTTTTGTTTTCAGCTGAATAAATTAGCTTGACAGTAATCAGGCTGAAGAGGCTATTTCCATGCGTCCATTCAGAGAGATTTACTGTCTTCAACTTCCATCCAAAATAACTATTAGTACTACTTTCACTGAACAGTATAAACGGGAAATGGATGGGCAAAATGGCATTAATGTCCAGATAGAAAGGAGGTGTAAGATTGGGAAAGACTAGGAAAGTCGGAACGATCTTAACTATCTTGTTGGTAGCGACCTTAGTATTGCTTCCTCCCATCACTGCATTTGCTGTGGAGGCTCAGAGTCAGCCGGAGTCAGATTTCACCGGTGGGGAAATATTGGACGTGTCGGGTCAATCAACCAATGGTCATGTCACTGCTGAATACGCCTGGTTGACAAATATACCCGGTGAAGGTAATGAGATTTTTGTGGCTTTTAAATATAAAGATACTGCGGCCGCGTGGGGTAAGACTCTTAATCGCATTGGTTACAATGGACTCGAATTTGATGCTGTAGAAGGTGGTAACTACTGGAAGTTCGATAAGGGTGAAAATTTAACTGTCAACGACCAAATCTTAGATAATGATTCCCAGTGGTTGGTAGTTAATTTTGGCGTCCAGACTCTATCCGACCCCTTTGGCATTTCTTTGACTTTCGATGCTGGGGGATTCGATATCAGCTTTGATGTATCTATTGATCTCCTCACGGTAACTTATGATCCCAACAGCGGAGTAGGAGTTCTTACTGACCCTAACGCTGCTTATGATGAGGGTCAGGTAGTAACGGTGTTGGCGAACGATAATGCCTTCACCAAAGCAGGATATAGCTTTACTGGCTGGAACACTGAACCCGACGGCCGTGGGACCGCATATGCCGAAGGTGATACCTTCAATATGCCAAATCACGATGTCGTGCTCTATGCTCAGTGGGCGCCCAGAACGTTAACCATTACCGCTCTAGACAAAAGCAAGGTCTATGGTGAGGAATTTACCGATTTTGAGTATAGAGTTGATGGTGTTGACGATGACTACCCGGTCACTATCACTAGTGTTACCCTTGCTAGCAATGGTTCGGCTCAGAATGCAGGCGTGGGCAGTTATCCCATCGTGCCAAGCAATGCAATTGGTGCTGGACTGGAGAATTACCAGCTTGAGTATGTCAACGGCACACTTACTGTCACTCCCAGGGCTATCCAGGTAACAGCCGATGACCCGAGCAAGGTCTACGGCGATAGCGATCCTGCCCTTACTTACCGAATTACCCAAGGTAATCTGGTGGGGAGTGACGGATTCACAGGAGCGCTGACTCGCCAGCCGGGTGAAGATGTGGGAACCTCCGCTATCCAGCGAGGGACTCTTGCCCTAAGCGGCAACTACATCCTCACCTTTGTGGAAGGCGAACTTGAGATTACCCCCAGGGCCATCCAGGTAACAGCCGATGACCTGAGCAAGGTCTACGGCGATAGCGATCCTGCCCTTACCTACCGAATTACCCAAGGTAATCTGGTGGG
>DHSM01000021.1:0-13768 GCA_002408465.1 Firmicutes bacterium UBA5286
TCGGCGTAGGGTTATTTGCCTGCTTCATGGGCGGGGCGGCGGTAGCCATAACCAGGGTCCTGTCGATACCGGTCATGGCAATGCTGAAGACGGAATAGAATTGAGGTGCTCTATCTATCCTGCCATGCCTCAGCGGAGGTGAACAGCAGCGCATCGCCATTGTCCGAGCAATTGTAGCAAGCCCCAAGATTATCCTGGCCGACGAACCCCTGGACACCGAGAACGGAGCCAACAACCATTTGCCGAACTTAAACCTGCCCTCAATGCATATCTTACGGAACGGGCGGCCCTGGCCCTTGATGACTATTCCGGTGAGGGTGACATTGAAATCAGTTTGGATGAAGCCGGCCTCAGCCAGGTTCTTGCCGATGCCTTGGCCAGCCAGATTGACAACTTTCCCCGGAGACTGAAATATACCGGTGTCTTTATAGACATCCGCCAGGAATATATTCAAGTTGGCGCCAGCTTTAAATTTTTAATTTTCCCCATCGGAGTTTCTGCCCGCATGCAGGCGGAAATCCGTGACGGCAATTTAATCTTGAAAGTAAACTCAGCCCATTTGGGAAGGATACCGCTGCCCCTTAACTTTGTCCTCAAGACTGCAGGTAAGTATACTGAGCTGCCTGAGGAAATCTCCTCTCTCTCATTTTCTGTCCCTCTTAACGACAAAGGCGAAAGTATGGGCATTAATATTTCAGGGCTGAAATTACAAGCTGAACAGATGGTTTTCAGCGTCCTTGCCAGTGATAATCTTTTTCCGGAATTAGATGAAGCCTTTTTGCAAGATTTAGAAGAACTTAATCCCCAGGCACAATCCATCCTTGCCGATAACCCTGAGGCAATGGAGATTCTTGATGAACTTGAGGCTTTGCTTGAGGAATCCAAGACGACTGGCAAGCAGGTCAATCCCTTAAGATTAAGCGTGCTGGGAGAAGAATTGTACAGCTCTCTTAGTGAAGATGAAATTCAGGAGCTGAGAAATATTGTCGATGACGAAACTATGGAATTTCTTGAGCAGAACATGGACTGGTTCTAGGCCCCTCCCCTATTTTGGGAACTGATCAAAAAAGAGCCCCAGGGGCTCTTTCTGTTTTTCTGTCTAAATTGAAGCATCTGCCAAGATGTGACCAGCGTAGTTATAAGACTTGGCCTTTTCTTGTTTTTCATCGGTTTGATTTTGTTTTGTATAATGCTCAAGGACTTCTCTTCTGCGGACAATGCCGATAAAGACATCATGGTCGTCAACTACAGGTACAAAGTTTTGGTCGATAACCAGGGTTATCAGGTCATTAATTGATGCATAAATGCGGACGGGCTGGTTATCCATGCGGCGGGGAATATCCTTCAGCATAACTTTTTCGGTTCCTTTTAGAGTCAGACCCGGGGTGTTTTTAAATTTCCACAACAGATCTCCCTCAGACAAAGTACCTACATATTTATTGTCTTCATCAATGATTGGTACGGCCCTGAAACCCCGGTTTTCCATGCGCTCCATAGCTTGCCGCATTGTACAATTAATCGGAAGATAGGCTACTTCTTTTTTAGGTACCAAAAAAAAGGCGACATTGTCGGTCACTGGCTAACATCCTCCCTTTTTTTCAGGTCACACTATTATTATACACCTACCGCAGTGACATTCAACCTGCAAAAGCAGGGAGCCTCCTGTTAAACCCTTATATATCAGGGACAGATTGGATTGTTACGTTTTGGTAACAAAAAATCTATACCCCTCGCAGCACTGCGACTATCAGGCCCGTTGCCAGCATTATCATGGTAACTGGGAGGATATATCGATAAATTTGTGCGAATCTGGCGTTATAGTATTCTCTGGTTAAGATAACGCACAGGTGCAGCGGCGACAGCATGTAACCGATAGACGCCGCAATAAAAGTGAGGCCAATACCGGCCAGATAAATATCCGGGGAAAGCAGCGGCACGAATATAGGAATTGCTATAGCTACAGCAGCTTCGTGAGAACCAGTGGCCAGCCCGATTATAAATGGCATGACTAAGAGCAATAACCACATAGGTATCCCCATATTGACTAGATTCAAGGCGAAACCATTGATCAGACCGCTGACAGCTAGCAGCTCTTTAAACAACATTACTCCTGCAACCGCCAGGGCAAGTTGCAAGCGGATTCCTGGAAAGAGCATGGTCTTAGCTCTGTGGATGCCGGTAGAGGATACCCTTGATAAAAGGGGGCTATCACCAGCCTCAGGCAAGTTAAACAGGGCAACCACCACTCCCAGGGCCAAGGACACGAGAAAATGAAGTCCCACAATAACGTAAAGAAAAATCACTAATAGCAGCGGCAGAATGCTGACCGCAAACCTAAAAAATTCTTTACTGTTCCATTTGCCCCCACCGCTTTTGGGAAGGGGTTGTAATAGCAAAAACCAAGCTGAGACCAGACCGACAAGCAATACAGGCAAATTTTGGGCTGCCAGCTCCTTGGGAGTTACATTTGCCAAACTGGCTGCCGTCAGCATGCTGGGAATTATGGGAAGGGATACGTACCACACATGCCTGAAGATGATATTGA
The DNA here is from genome assembly GCA_002408465.1 of Firmicutes bacterium UBA5286. GTDB lineage: Bacteria > Bacillota > Proteinivoracia > UBA4975 > UBA4975 > UBA4975. The sequence continues at coordinate 2,546 of DHSM01000021.1, forward strand.
CCCCTGTCTTGTATTCAGGCCCTATGCCCACCTTGTCCCCCAGTTGGTCAATCATCGGCGCGGACAGCATTGCACCACCGGGAACAACTAGAGCCCCGATTACTCCTGCCAGAACTGCCATTATCCAGCGGGAATCCCCCACAAGTTTCACGAGGCTGTCAACCATAATATCCATGGCGCCGCTGTTTTTGAGGATATAGCCCAACATCCCGATTAATAAAACGGAGCCAATAAGAATCCAGGTAATAGGATTAATCAGTGCAGTCTGGGCGGCTCCCAGGACCTGCTCCAGGCTGAGCGGAGTCATAATAATCAGCACTGCGCTGCCTGCCAACATTGCCAGCCCAATATTGATGCGTTTTATTGCCATTACAGATATGACGACGATGGCAATTATAATTGTTATTATACCCAAGCGGCCTCTCCCCTGTCTCTGTTCAATCCACCAATCATTATATGTCATTATCCTAAATCAGTCGATAGGTATTATTAAGAGCTTTTTTCATCTGATGTTTAAAAAAAAGACTCCCGCAGTATTGCCGGAGTCTTGAGTCTTGGTTTTACGGATAGAGGCGGTTAATTAGCCTGGGGAAGGGAATTGCCTCCCTCAGGTGGCTGAGGCCGCAGATCCAGGAGACAAACCGCTCCAGGCCGATGCCGAAGCCGGAATGAGGCACGCTGCCGTAGCGACGCAGGTCCAAGTACCATTTGAATGCTTCTTCCGGAAGCTTATGTTCCTGGATGCGCTGCAGCAGCAGGTCGAGATCGTCGATGCGCTGGCTGCCGCCGATGATTTCCCCGTAACCCTCGGGGGCCAGCAAGTCGGCTGCCAGCACCACTTCCGGTCTTCCCGGCACAGGCTTCATGTAAAATGCCTTGATGGCCGTGGGGAAATGTTCTACGAAGACGGGACCGTCATGCAAATTGGCCAGGACTGTTTCGTCGGGAGCGCCGAAATCATCCCCCCACTGAATTTCATGGCCCTGCTTTTGCAGGTAGTCAATGGCCTCATCATAGGTCATTTTCGCAAAGGGCTTGTTGATGACATTCTCCAGTTTGGCAGTGTCTCGTTCCAGAAGGGCTAAATCATTGCGGTGCTTATCCAATACGGTCCTGACTACAAATTTGACCATCTCTTCCTGCAGGGCCATGTTGCCGTTATGATCGACAAAGGCCATCTCCGGTTCCATCATCCAGAACTCGATTAGGTGGCGGCGGGTCTTGGATTTTTCCGCCCGGAAAGTGGGGCCAAAGCAGTAAACACGGCCCAAAGCCAGGGCTGCGGCTTCCATGTAAAGCTGGCCGCTTTGAGAGAGGTAGGCTTTGTCCCCGAAATACTCAGTTTCAAACAGGGTTGTGGTCCCCTCACAGGCGGCGGGGGTCAGGATTGGCGCATCCACTAAGGTAAAGCCCTGAGCGTCCAGCCAATCCCTCATGGCCTTGACCACGGTGTTGCGGATATGCATAATCGCGGCCTGGCGGGGTGTGCGCAGCCAGAGATGGCGGTGGTCCAGGAGAAAATCTACGCCATGCTCTTTGAGGCTGATGGGGTAGTCCTGGGCACTGGTGATGACCTCTATTTTCTCCACCTGCAGTTCAAAGCCCAGGGGCGAACGGGAGTCCTCCTTGACGGTGCCGGTAACCTGGACTGAGGATTCTTGGGTAATGCCGGCGGCCAGTTCCCAGTCCTCGGAGGAAACATCTGACTGGACCAGCACCCCCTGGATAAAACCGGTGCCGTCACGAATAATCAAAAACTGTATTTTACCGCTGGAGCGGCGGTTATACAGCCAGCCCTTCAGGGTAACTTGTTTGCCGTTATATTGCCCAATATCTCGTATCAAGACTGTTTTCATTTAGATTGCCTCCTTAGTTGCCAAAAGGTGATGGACCTGGCGCTGTAGACTCAAGGGAATCAGTCTGGGGATCAGCGAAGCGCATATAATGGTCGTGAAATTTGAGCTTGGTTATCCCGGTTTTGCCGGTTCTGTTCTTGGCCACAATAACTTCAACATCATTAAGGGTATCGTTGGCCAGGGCCTCTTCATAGGCTGCAGCACTCTGGCGGGAATGGCGGTAAAGGAAAAGTACCATGTCAGCGAATTCCTCAATATTGCCGCTTTCACGCAGGTCGGATAGTTGAGGGCGCCTGTCAGAACGCTGGCTGTAGTTGCGGTTGATCTGAGAAATCAGCACAATCGGGACATCCAGTTCTGAAGCCAGGTTGCGGAGTTGGAGCACCACATCTCCCGTTGCCCGGGCAGTGGAAATATTATTACTTGCCTCCAGCTGAATGGTCTGAAGGTAGTCTACCACCACCAATCCCAGAGAACCAAGTTCAGCTCTCATTCTGCGCAGCCGGGCCCTAATCTGAGTGACTGACAGGCCCCTTTCATCGCTGATCAGCAGAGGTTTATTGTATAGCAAGTTGATATTGGTTTGAAATTTTTCCAACTCATCTTCTGTCAGATTGCCCTGATCATAGCGAAATCCGTCAATAGACAATTCTGAGATTATTAAACGGTCGATAATTTCTTCGGCGCTCATCTCCAGGCTGACAATCCCCACAGGCACTGCAGGGTCGCGGCTGAGGACATTGCGGACAATGTTCAGGGCCATGGCAGATTTGCCTGTAGAAGTTGCCGCCGCCAGCACAATCAGGTGTTTATTCTTAAAGCCGGCAATGATATTGTCCAATGAAAAATACCCTGTAAGCAATCCCCTGGGGGCAATGCCTTCTGCCCGCCGCAAGTATTCTTCCCAGCGGTTGGCCAACAAATCATTCATCTTGTGGACAGGAGTTGTCGTGCTTGCGTCGGTGGCGTTAAATACCAGGTCCTGAGCCCTGGCCTGGATGCGATCAAAGTCGTTGTCCATGTTGTGGGAAATCGACTCTGCAATCTCCAGGGCTGCTGCCAGCAGCTTGCGCTGATAATATAAATTGAGCAGGTTTTTCCACATAGCTTCCAGCTCATGATCGTCCTTTGACCCTATGCCTAAACCGGCAAAAAAGTCTTCTACATTGTCCAGCCGGTTTTTTGCCTTCAGAGCCATGTACAAATCCGTCTGGGTAAAAGAGCCGGTATTCTGGTAGATAGCCAGCATGGATTCATAGATTATCCTGTTCTCCAGATTATAAAAGCATTCACCGTTTAGCTTATCTGCCACCAAATCAAGAAATTTGGGTTCTGCCATAACGCTGGCCAGCAGTCGCTTTTCCAGGGTGGCATCATGGGGAAACCAATAGTTGGTTTTGCCGGCGCCCAGATCCAGGTACTGGCGAATGCTGCCCTGGGGATGGTCCCAGCTGGCGGAGAGCTCATGGATAATATCTTCGATGACCAGGATGTTATCTATAGTCTTGAGGTATTCCCTGATTAGGGAATACTGTTTTTCTCGGCTGGGTTCGGTTTGCAATATTTGCCGCACGGCAAAGATATCTACTGAATATGCGCCCTTAATTGTATTTTGAACCCCTTCTTCTCCGGAAGCAAGGAGCACATCATTTAAATCCTTGCAGCCCTCAGGGGGCGGGGCAACCTGAATGTGGACGCCGGGATCGCTGGCCCTGAGCAGGTCCCGGTTGCTGAGAACACTGCGCATCCCGGTCTCATCGTTGTCTGGCACCAGGATGACAGTCTTGCCCTTGCACAGCTTTGCAATCAAGCTGGCCTGGTCTTCCGTTAGGGTATCTTTGCAGATAGCTACTGAATTTTTAAAGCCGCTCTGCCAGGCGCTGAGCACATCAAAATAACCTTCCAGAACCAGGAGAAAACTGCCGGCGTGTTTTCGGGCCTTGTCCAGATTGTACAGGAGTTGGCCCTTATTAAACACTTCGTCATTCCTGGAGTTTTTATATTTTGGCCCTTTGCCGGGCTCCAAAAACCTGCGGCTGAAACCCACCGGCTTGCCATACCCGTCATTGAGAGGGATGACAATGCTGTTTTCTTTGGAGTCATAACCAATGCCAAAGATATCAATGGTTTCCTGACTGAAGCCCCGCTTTTTCAGATATTCTTTGGCGAATTGGGCCTCAAGCAGCTGCTTCTGCGTTGCCAGCACCGCTCGCTCGTTGGACTTAATTCTCTCTCGCCGGGCCTTGGCCTGAGGCGTATCTTCGACCTGAAGATCTATTCCTGCATACTGAGCCAGGAAATTGAGGGCCTCATAGAAGTCATAGTTATAATGGGCTTTGACAAACTCTATTATGCTTCCCCCGCTCTTGCAGCCGAAACAATAATAGCTTTGGGTATCGGGGTAGACAGTCAGGGAGGGCGTATCACTGTCAGGATGAAGCACACAAATCCCCTGATGAATCCGGCCGGATTTTTTCAGCTGGGTGTATTGGCCGATAAATTTCACCAGGTCAATTTTGTTTTTTAATTCCTCTACAACTTGCTGATAATCCATCCATCGCACCTCCTCCTAAAGAATCATACGCAGATTACCCTTGAGTTCCAGGATATTTGAGCAAATCTCTCCCAGGCGCCAAACAATCCTCTCGCCATAAAGGTCTGTCTGTGTACGGCGGATCAATTCTTCCAATGTAAAATTAGATGTCACAACCACAGGTTTCAAACTGCGATAGCGATAATCTATGATTTGGGCCAGATTCTTCAGGGAGAATTCGGTAGGCTTTTCTATCCCCATGTCATCCAGCAGCAACAAGTCGACATTTTTCACCTCATCAACCAGTTGCTGTTCGGATTGCTCGGAATCCCGGGAATTAAAGGTTGCCCGCAGGGAATCGAGAAAGTCGGCATAGACCATATAGCGCACTGACATGTGCTCAACCAAGTAATTGGCAATGCAACCTAAGAGATAAGACTTCCCAGAACCAGTTGGGCCGTGGATGAATAACCCCTGACTGGAATCAGAATTTAGCCTAAGTTCATCGCAGAATTTTTGCGAATAGGCATATACTTTTTTGACTTGCGAGCGGTGCGCCGTTTGAAAAATCGCAAAATCCGTGCCGTCAAAGGTAGCCTGACAAATTCGTGCAGGCAAACCGGCTCGCTGGCGAAACAGTCTGCTTCTCTTTGCCTGGGCACAAGCGCAGACAAGATACCTGCCGTCTGCGGTGTAGACCATCCCTGTATCCTGACAACGGCGACAGTTCCACTTTGGTTCCAGAGATGCTGGATTGATACCGTATTGGTCAAGCAAGGCGCTTCTCTTCCGCAAAAGATCCGCCAGGCGTGTTTCTAGCCCAGTGATTTCTTCATCCAGAGGTTGGCCCCGAAGCTTGCCAAGGGTAGCACTGATAATTTGCTTCCTAACCTCTTCTGCCTGATCAAAATTCTGTTTCAGTTTTGGCTGCCGGGCAAAGAGATTATCCATATACTTTTGATGTTCAGCAAGGATGATTTTACGCTCTTCATCTTCCCGGTTGCGAATATGGGAAAGCTCATCCCTCATTGTCCTCACCCTCCAGACCTACCATAGTCTTGCGCCTAACAAGCTTTTCCAGATCAGATAACTTATGTTCATGGGTAAACCCGCTTCTACCTGATTTGACAGACTTGGGCTTAGGCTTGTCATCTTTGCTTTCAAGCCACTTATCTATAAAAGCGATGCCGGGAGCGCCCTTGCCCTGATATTCGCCGGAGAGTATTGCCTTCTTTATGAGATTGCCCAGCTGAACAGGGCCCTCCACTTCAGTTGACCATTTATCAATTATTTCTTTTTCCGCCGGGGTCAAAGTATTATAACTCCGCCCCAGCTCTTTTTCCACAGCTCGGTAGAATTCATAGCTGGCTTGAAATTTCTGATCTAAGCGGAGCAGGTCCTCATACGTCTTGATTCCCTGGACCAGCCACTGGCGGACAATTGTATCTGCATACCGACTAGGACAGGTTCCCTTGCTGCCTTCCATGGTCACTTTGCGTTTGGTTCTTTCCAGCAGCTCTTCAAGCAATCGCCTGTCCTGGAGCTGCTCAAACCACATATCAAATCTGTCCCGCAATTGCCGGCTGGGAACAAACTTGCATTCTTTAATGAATCTGGTGGCGAATTCGTCAGCCTGCTGCTCGGTCAGCTGGTGAGAATCCTGCTCCGATGTAGTTGCAGCCTCAAGATTGCTGAGGGCTTGTCCCCGCTTTAAGCGGAATGCTTCAATCAAAGTGATAAACCTGCGCTCCTGCTCATAGGCAAATGAGTTGTCCTGAATTTGCTCTAATAGCTCTGCCATGGTTGGGGGGGTAATAATGTATTCCTTGCTGTCCCCTTGAAGCAGTCGGTATTTGGCAAGAGTCTTTAAAGACATTTTAAAACTCTTCTGGGTAATGTTCATCTGCTGCATAATATCCCCTTCGTCAACAGTGTAGCTGTTGACTAGGGCATGGTATAGATTAATCCACACCGAAACAGCCTCAAAGCCTATTACCGGCTGATAAATTTCAATCAGCTCCGGTGGAATTGTCGTAAGCTGAATACTGCCTTGGAGGGAAAATTTCATCGGCCTATTCACCTCTTGGGTCCTGAAAGAAAGCAGCAATACCTTTGAATAATGCAGCGGCGGCACTTTTAGCAAAGTCCGGCTCTGCCAGCATTGCCTCCTCCTCTTTGTTGCTGATAAACAATATCTCCGCCAATACAGCTGGCGCCTTCACCTGCAATACGGCATCATTCTTGGGCTTGATTCCCCGGCTGTAACGCTGCAATTCGGCCACCAGCTCATTTTGAATGAGCTGGGCCGCCCTCTTGCTGGGGAAACTATTAAGAGAGTTTGGGTTGTGATATGTTTCTATCCCCCGGGCGTATTTGTCAGACCAGGAGTTGTTGTGGATTGAGAGAAAAAGGTCAGGAGAATAATCATTTACCAGATCATGGCGCTTCCAGAGATCAGGGCGTATATGTCTACCCGGTTTGAGGGTGGTATCCACCAAAGTATCGGTTGAGCGGGTCATAAAGACTTCAACCCCTGCTTTCTCCAGCATGGCTTGCAGCTCTAGGGCGATAGCCAGGGTGACGTTTTTTTCGTACAGGCCGAGATAATGGCCCTCGGCCCCGGGATCATGCCCCCCATGGCCTGGATCGATGGCAATGCGCTTGCCCGCAAGACCCGCCTCGCTCCATTGAATGGCATAGCCAAATGCAGTTGTTGAAAGTCGGAAGATCGGCGGAAGATTATCCAATTCAATAATAAGGACAACCTTATTCTGCTCTCGGCGAAAGCAAATCTGCTGGTCCAAATACTGTTCTTCAGCAGGGAAGGCTGCAATTGCGTCTTTATGTACCAAGGTCAGCTCCAGTTTATTATCCTTGACTCTCCAAGAGTCATTTTCATCAACGGGAATATTAATATTAATCAGCAATTGTTCTTGTCGGTCTATTGTCAGCAAAGGCAGAGCATGGCCGGCGGTCGCAGGCCTTGAGAGTAGTTTTGCAGCCGGCCCCTTGCCGAAACCAAAAGCCAATGCAAAAGAAAGGCCGACACAGGCCAGAGCAAACAGTAAAAAAAAGACTCGTTTCCTTCTCCTATGTTTTTTTTGCTTATATCTGACATAGTACACCGGCAATCACATCCTAATTCCATTCTACCATATGCCCCGCCCAAAAAAAAGAATAAGCAAAAAACCATCTGCGCAGCCCAGACACAGCAGGATTGTACTTTATCCTTTACTGCTGAGAATTCTTCTCGCCTTCAACAATTTTTATGGCGGCGCTGGCGCCAAATCTTGTGGCTCCGGCCTCAAGCATTTCTTTGGCTGTCTGATAGCTGGAAATTCCGCCGGAAGCCTTGATGCCAAAGCCCGGGCCCACTGCTTCCCGGATTATCCGGATATCTTCCACCTTGGCGCCACTGGGGGCGTACCCGGTGGAAGTCTTGACAAAATTAGCCCCAGCGGCCTTGACTACTTTGCTGGCGGCGCTGATTTGCTCTTTGTCCAAATATGCCGTTTCAATGATTACCTTGACAATGGCCCTGCCGGATACGGACTTGACCACAGATTCTATATCGTGCCGGACGGCATCCAGATTGCCGGACAACATTTCCCCAATATTCATGACCATATCTACTTCGGTGGCTCCGTCGGCAACAGCCTGAGCAGCCTCAAAGGCCTTGACTTCCGATTTGACGGCGCCAAAGGGAAAGCCAATCACAGTGGTAACCCCTACCCCTGATCCGGACAGCAACCGGGCGCATAATTTGACAAAGACGGGATGGATGCATATAGAAGCAAACCGGTATTCCAGGGATTCTTTGCACATCCGTTCCACATCTGCAGCAGTAGCTGTTGCCTTTAACAAAGTGTAATCGATATACTTGGCAATACTTTCCATTTAATTAACCTCCAATTTTATGATTAAATCTCATAGATGGAAACAACCATCTGATCATTGCGCTGGGACACACCAAAAATAACCTTCTTCTCCTTCAGCGTCCTATTTAGAAAGTCAATTAAGATATATAAATCCTCATTATATGGCAGTGTTTGCGTGGCAATTAGTTCTAATTTTTCTTCCAAGACAGCACCTCCCTCTCTTTCATTATTCTTCTTTTCTTGTGGAAATCCTGTTAGGATATTATTTTCTCTTCGCAATAAGCTAATATCAAAAGCAAAATAAAAATGATCTCAGTTTTTTTTGGGAGATACATGCAATTCACTTACATACCTTGGTCTGCATCTCTGTTTTGACCAGCAAGACCACATTTCTTATAACATAGTCTGCTTCCCTGGAGCTAAAAATAATAGCAGGGAGGTGAGATAGTTTGACCAGAAACAGGAACAGAAATAAAAGTCTTATTGATGGAAAGCTTCTCGATCAGTTTAAATACGAGATTGCAGATGAGCTGGGCCTAAGAGAGAAAATAAACACTCAGGGATGGCCCAATATGACTACCCGTGAATGCGGCCAAATTGGGGGCAAGATTGGCGGCAACATGGTTAAAGTCATGATTAGAAATGCACAAAAAATGATGGCCGAAAACAATAATCTCTAATTCGCAGTTAAAGGCGCCATCTTGGCGCCTTTTTTTATCTCTGGATTTAAGGGGAACAATATAGTAATATTAAGGGCAAAGGAGGGAATAGATTACTATGACTGAAAGTCCTATTCAAAAGAACACTGCCCCAATAAAAGGCAATAACGGAGCGAAAGTCCTTATAAACATTCTCAAGATTATCTGGATTCCTGCCTTATTGATTCTTGCCTTGATTGTTGGTTTGTATATCGGCTATCAATTTATTACTAAAACTTCTGGCAGCAATATTTTTCACTGGGAGATATGGCAAAGATTTTTTCAACAGATTCGTTCCCTTCGATAACTTTGCGGAGGTTTTCAAATGTCGATTTTCCTTGCCGACCTTTTGTCCAAACTCCTTTTGAGTGAGCCATTACCCCCCATACCAAAAATTAAAATCACCGGAATCAGCGATAACTCAACCCGGGTTCGGCCTAAAAACATTTTTGTCGCAATTAAGGGTTATGAGTTTGACGGTCATGATTTTATTGACCAAGCTATTGCACAGGGAGCAGCAGCTGTTATTGCCGAAAGGAAAGTTACAGCTGATGTTCCCATTTTTATTGTTGCTGATTCTCGCATTGCCTTGGCTCAGCTCAGCAACGCCTGGTTTCAGTACCCTGCCCAGTCGATGAAGATGATTGGCGTTACCGCTTCCAATGGAAAAACTACCACTGCTTTTATGATTGACAGTGTCCTTTCCAGGCATTATCCTGTTACAGGGCTTATTGGCACCGTTGTGGTCAAAGATGGCCGCAGGACTGTAGGCGCGGACCTGACCACACCCAACTCCCGGGATTTGTATGAAATACTGGCCCGCATGCGGGATAATCGCTGCTCCCATGTGACTATGGAAGTTTCATCGGCCGGCCAGGAACTACAGCGAGTGCACGGCATTCCCTATAATCTTGTCACATTTAACAACGTCACCCGAGAGCATATTGACTTTCACGGCAGTTTTGAAAAGTATTGGCAGCATAAAACAAAATTAGTAAGAGAGCTGGCACCCTCTTCTACCGCTATTTTAAATGCGGATGAGCCCTTGATTCTTGAGCTTTGTCAGCAAACGAAAGCAGATTTCATCACTTATAGCCTTAAAAGTAACCCCGCCCATATTCAGGTTGAAGATATAGATTTGAGCACTGGCTCCGGAAGTTTTCGGTATATAATCCCCGAAAGAGTTGTTTCCCAAAACTTTACTCTGTCTCCATGTAATTCGGAATTTCGACTAAAAGTCCTGGGCCTGCATAACATTTACAATGCAACAGTGGCTATCACCCTAGGAAAATTATGCAATGTGCCCGACGCTAAAATCTATTCGGCCCTGGCTAATTTTGGCGGCGTCGAACGCAGGTTTCAATTAATCTATGATGGGGATTTTAAAGTAATAGATGACCACTTCGCCAATACCGGCAATATAGACATTACTCTAGCCACCCTGGGACTGATGAAATACAATCGGCTTCACCTCTTAATTGCCATTCGCGGCAGCCGGGGAAGCGTCGTCAACAGGGAAAATACTGAGACAGTTGTCAAATGGCTTCCTCTGCTGCCAATAGGCGAACTCGTCCTTACCGACAGCGAAGAATTTGTCGGGGGCCATGATGTGGTCAGTGCTGATGAACGGGCAGCAGTCCTTGATATCTTGGATGCGGCAGGTATCAAATATCGGCATATCCCCCGCCTTACCGATGCCATCCTAGCGATTCTGGAAGCGGCTCAAGCCGACGATGTCATTCTCATGGGCGGCTGTCAGGGTCTTGACCACGGCGCCCATATAGCAATCCCCCTTTTGGCTCAGCGCCATTCTCTAGTAGAAAGGTTAGAAATCCTTAAAATTTTAAAGGATAGAGTTGCAGGTTCATCTTGACTAACAAATAAACCTCTAGTATAATAGTGAAGTCCGCGGGGCGTAGCGCAGTTTGGTAGCGCATCTGGTTTGGGACCAGAGGGTCGCAGGTTCAAATCCTGTCGCCCCGACCATTAAATTGCGGCATGGCCCCTTGGAGAAGCGGCTGAACTCACCAGCCTTTCACGCTGGCATTCAGGGGTTCGAATCCCCTAGGGGTCACCAATGGAGTTGTGGTGTAGTGGCCTAACATGCCTGCCTGTCACGCAGGAGATCGCGGGTTCGACTCCCGTCAACTCCGCCATCTGCCGATGTGGCTCAACGGTAGAGCAGCTGATTTGTAATCAGCAGGTTGTCGGTTCGATTCCGACCGTCGGCTCCATTGGAGAGGTTCCCGAGTTGGCCA
>DHSM01000021.1:13915-57929 GCA_002408465.1 Firmicutes bacterium UBA5286
GCAGACTGTAAATCTGCTGGCTCCGCCTTCACTGGTTCGAATCCAGTCCTCTCCACCATACAAATTGGGGTGTGGCCAAGCGGTAAGGCACGGGACTCTGACTCCCGGATTCGCAGGTTCGAATCCTGCCACCCCAGCCATAATGTGGGCCATTAGCTCAGTTGGTAGAGCACCTGACTCTTAATCAGGGTGTCCCGGGTTCGAGTCCCTGATGGCCCACCATATTGACATTCCAATAGCCCTGTGCTATAAAATATAAGTATTCTTCCGCGAGAGTGGTGGAACTGGCAGACACGCTAGGTTCAGGACCTAGTGCCCTTACCGGTGTGAGGGTTCAAATCCCTCCTCTCGCACCACAAAAAACTTAAGACTGGCAAATGCCAGTCTTTTAGTTTGCTTTCCTATAAATATATATATCCTCTCGTTCCAGGCCAAACGCTTCCGGGGTAATTATCTGCTCCGATCCGCCAACAAACAACAGCCCCCCGGGATTCAACGCCTGAGAAATCTTAGCGAATACCTCTTTCTTAGCTTTTTCAGTAAAATAGATGATGACATTTCGGCACAGGACGACATCCAGATTAGGCGGATAAGGATCAAACAGGAGATTGTGGTGAAAAAAAGTGATGCACTGGCGCAGTCTGTTCTTTACCTGGTACAATTCTCCCTCAACAGGGTCAAAGATCAGGGCAATTTCAGCGGGATTAAGATTCTTTAGGGACTTTTCCAGGTAAATTCCTGTCTTTGCCGCCGTCAGCGCCCGGTTGCTGAGATCTGAGGCGGTAATTTCCCAATAGGTCCGGGGCAACATGTTTATCAGCATAAAGGCCAGTGAGTATGGTTCCTCGCCGCTGGCGCAGCCGGCGCTCCAGAAGCGCAGGGGCAGTTTCTTCTTAGCCAATAGGGATACGTTATCTTTAAACACCTGCCAATAGTCCCTGTCCCGAAAAAACTCAGTGACATTGATGGTAAGCCTGTCCAAACATTCCCTAAGCAAGACAGGATCGGATTTCAGTGCCGTCAGCAAATCCAGCAACGAACCAAAGCGGTGTTTTTGCTGAAAAGCCGTGAGACGGCGCAATATCTGGGGCTGGTTGTAATAGGACAGATCTATTTCGGTGAGAATGCGGAACTCATCAGCAAATTCCCTGTACTCATCAATCACGGCAGCTGACCGTCAAAAAATAAGGCAATCTCCCGAGTTGCGGCCTCAGGGCTGTCTGAAGCGTGAACCAGGTTCTCTGTCTTTACACAGGCATAATCTCCACGAATAGTCCCCGGCAGAGCCTGCAAAGGATCTCTGTGGCCCAACATCCTCCTGGTAAGCTCAATAGCGTCATGCCCCTTCCAGACCATGGCGACGACAGGACCGGAACAAATAAAATTGACCAGTTCTTCGAAAAATGGCTTTCCCCAATGCTCTATGTAATGTTCTTCTGCAAGTTTGCGGGAAATGACCAACATCCTGGCAGCTTCCAGGGCAAATCCCTTCTGTTCCATGCGCCGGATAATCTCCCCTACCAGCCTTCTCTTGACGCCGTCAGGTTTGATCATAAGAAAGGTTCTCTCCATCTCATCACTCCTAATGCTTTCCTCGATATTATTTGACACAGGCTGCCTATTATCCTGCAAAAGAATAAAATCCCTACGTCTGTGCAACCCGTAGGGATTTTGGCTAACCTTCCGAAAAAACTGGTTGTAAGGACAAACTAGTTGCCTCCTTTAAAAATTTACCACCGGTTTATGAGACACGTCGTGAGGAAATACGCCTCTCTTTATTTCCGTTGCTTCCATGCGCTGTGCAGCAAACTCCCGCTTGATATAGTTGCAAGAAACCCATGGATCAACACTTTCACCGCAAGTAAACACGTCAACTGCGGCATATCCCAATTCGGGCCAGGTGTGAATGGCCAGATGGGATTCCGAAATAACCACTACTCCGCTGACACCCTGAGGAGAGAATTTGTGAAAGGCCACTTCACGAATTTCCGCTCCTGCCACCAGGGCAGCCCTGACCATGATTTTTTCCACAGATTTAATGTCATTGAGAATTTCCGCTGAGCAATCATAGATTTCGGCGAGGACATGCCTGCCTAAAAAATTTGCCATATTTCAACCCCTCTCCATATTAAAAAATAACAAGTTAATTTTAACAGATTGTATTCAGATGTCAACATAAAAAAAAACCTTTAATACCAGGGCTTCTGGCATCTGAATGCGGCTGTATTTTTCGCATTAAAAAGCCCGCCTTAAGCGGGCTTTTTCGATTTACTTCTCTTCCATGAAATCATACTTGTAGTATTTGGCAGGGACAAAATTCTCCTTGGTATTCCTTACACTCACCCATCTTAAGAGATTGAGCTTGCTGCCGGCTTTGTCGTTAGTTCCCGACTTTCTTGCTCCGCCAAAAGGCTGCTGGCCAACTACGGCGCCAGTAGGCTTGTCGTTGATATAGAAGTTTCCGGCAGCGAAATACAGGGCCTTGTCCATCATTTTTAGCGCTTCTCTGTCCCTGGCAAAAATTGATCCGGTCAAACCATAGGGAGATGTATTGTCACAAAGCTTAAGGGTTTCTTCTAATTGCTCATCTTCATAGAGATAAATAGTCATTACCGGCCCGAAAATCTCTTCCTGAATGGTTTTAAATTTGGGATTTTTCGTCAGGATGATTGTGGGATCGATGAAATATCCCTTGGAATCATCACAAGTTCCGCCCCAGAATATTTCAGCGTCTTCGCTGTTCTTGGCATAATCGATATACCCCTTGATCTTATCAAAGGCTCTTTTATCAATCACTGCGCCAAGGTAATTGGTAAAGTTCTCAATGTCGCCAACTTTAATTTCTTTAAGGCCGGCAGTTAATTTTGTACTTAATTCTTCCCAGATGCTTATGGGAATATATGCCCGGGAGGCAGCGGAACATTTCTGGCCCTGGAATTCAAAGGAACCCCTTATGATTGCAGTGGCCAAGGCATCAATATCACTGGAGTTATGGGCGAAAATAAAGTCTTTGCCGCCGGTCTCCCCCACTATCCGCGGGAAGGATTTATACTTGCGGATGTTGCTGCCAATTGTCGACCAGATGCTCTCAAAGACTGCCGATGAGCCGGTAAAGTGCACGCCGGCAAAATCTTGGTGCTGGATGAGCACCCGGTCCACGTCAACCCCCCGGCTGGGCACAAAGTTAATGACGCCGGCAGGCAAGCCTGCTTCTTCTAATATCTTCATGACGATGTAATTCGAATACACAGCGTTATTCGAGGGCTTCCAGATGACGGTATTGCCTGTAATTGCCGGGGTTATGGGCAGGTTGCCGCCAATTGATGTGAAGTTAAAAGGCGTAATTGCCAGGATAAAACCTTCTAGGGGCCTGTATTCTATCATATTCCACTCAGTCTGCGAGGAGTTAGGCTGGTCGTGATATATTTCCGTCAAAAAAAAGGTGTTAAACCGGAGAAAGTCAATTACTTCACAGGCTGAGTCGATCTCAGCTTCACGGACATTCTTGCTTTGACCAAGCATTGTAGCGGCGTTAATTGTCGCCCGCCAAGGCCCAGAAATGAGTTCTGCGGCCTTTAAAAAGATTGCTGCCCTGTCATGCCAATTCAGCTGCAGCCAGGATTCCTTGGCCTTTTGGGACGCTTCCACGGCCATTTCTAACTCTTTCTCGCCGGCAAGATGGTACCTGGCCAGGATATGGGAGTGATTGTGAGGAATGCGAATTTCCCTGATATTATTAGTCCTGATTTCCCGGCCGCCAATCAGCAGAGGAATCTCCAGGACTTCATCCTTTAAACGTTTTAATTCTTGTTTAACTGCTAATTTTTCTCTGCTTCCGGGCTTGTACGCAAGGACAGGTTCATTCAGGGGTGTCCTTACCTTAAAAATTCCGTTAGTCATTAGCTCGCCTCTCTTATGATTAAATTATTGTGACTGGGCATTAAACAAACGGCATAAAAAATCCCTGAGCGCTGCAGGGAAAACCTTAATATATTTATTCCCCATTAAAATATAAAATCCTTTTTTATTTTACCAAAGCGTCCATTTTTGCCTGCAGATACTTATCCCTTAGCGCTTACATATAAATTTGGCTTTTCCTCCCCTCTCCCCCCTAAAGCCAGACTGATTTCTTCGTCTAACTTAGCAATTAGTACCAGGCTCCTCGATTTAAATTGTATTCGCGGTTAAAGGAGGTTGCATCTTAGCCGCATTGAATCCCCGCTGATTACCTGGATCCGGCTTTGCTCGCTGAGCTGGTAACAATTACTTAATATTTGAAGAGAGAATCAAATGTGGCAGCACCCAATGGGGAAAACAGAATTGAATTTTATCACCAAAAATAGGATTGCCCAGCTCCTGCGGCTATGATAATCTATGACTAGTGAGGGAATAAATTCCTGTCATTCGGGCCAGTTATCGGGGTTAGTATCCTAACATGGAGAAAAACCCACCATACCTAGGCATGCCGGGGCTTCCATATAATAAATGGCTTAGAACCCCCGGCGCTTTAAGTAATTTAATACCGAAAGGAGGGAGATGGACTTGAAAATCGTTGCTGCAAAACCTGAGCTTTGCATAGGTTGCAAGGCTTGTGAAGAGGCATGTTCAAAGGTGCGTTTTAAGGATACAGCTAGCGAAAAATCAGCGATAAGAATTACGCCAAGAAATGGCGAAGGGCATGATATTAACATTTGTAACCAGTGCGGTGAATGCATTGACATCTGTCCTGTTCAAGCTATTTACCGGAACAATAACGACATCGTAATGATCGACAAGGAAAAGTGCGTTCATTGCTACGCCTGCGTAGGTTTTTGCCCGCTACTAGCCATGAGATACCATAAAGACGTGGTTGGACCTTTTAAATGCATTTCCTGCGGTGCTTGCACAAGAGCATGCAGCACTGGTGCGATCTTTATGGAAGAAGTATTGAGTTAAGGAGGGTAGGATACAAATGGTTTGCAAAAATAGTGACAGCGTGGAAAAATTAAAAGCCAAGCATGTGAAGCTTCTTGAAAGTAGCTTCGAACCCAAAAAAATCCACAGAGGGTACGCCGATAGGTCCCTTTACGTAAACCTAACCACAAATGAAGTAAAGGTTAAACCTATTTCGGAGGAAATGAAGAACAAATTCATCGGGGGCCGGGGATATGGGATGAAGTATCTTTGGGATGCGGTAAACCCGGACACCCGGTGGGACAGCCCTGAAAACGAAATAATAATCGCCCAGGGTCCTATAGGGGGTATAACCCAGTACCCAGGGGCAGGAAAATCCTATGTTGTTACAATATCACCTCTTACCGATCTGCCCATGGACAGCAATGTCGGCGGCTACTTCGGTCCCCTGTGCAAATTCTCCGGATTTGATGCCTTGGAGATACAGGGCAAAGCAAAAAGAGATGTAATCATATTCATAGATGGCGATAACAATAAGGTTTCAATTGAAGAGGCCCCTGAGGAGTGCGTAAACAGCCACATACTAGCGGAAACACTTACAGAGATGTATGCCGATTCCGAAGAGGATAAAAGAAATGTTTCGGTGGTATCGGCGGGACTGGCGGCGGAAAATTCCCGGATTGGTCTGCTTAACTTTTCGTATTACGACCTAAGAAGAAAAAAATGCAAACTGAAGCAGGCTGGAAGAGGCGGCATAGGCTCCGTATTCAGGAACAAAAAAATAAAAGCTCTGGTAGTTAAAAAGTCCGGTGTAAAGGGAGATTTAAACAACCCTTATGATATGGATACTATCGTCAAATTAGGCGTTAAGCTGCACAGAGAAATATACGAAAATGACAAAGACCAGTGCTGGATGAGGGTGCACGGCACCACTCAGCTGATTGATGTTATGACCCCTCATGACCTGCTTCCCGTCAACAATTTTCAGTACGGACAACATCCCGAGGCGCTAAAGCTAGGAAAGAGCAGCTTTGAAAAGATGTTTGATTTGGGCAAACCCGATGGGTGCTGGTATGGTTGCACCTTGGCCTGCGCCCATGCCCTGAAGGACTTTGAAATAAAGACCGGTCCCTATAAAGGGCAGAAAGTGTTTACCGATGGCCCCGAATACGAATCCCTGGCGGGCTGCGGATCAAACTGTGGCATATTCGACCCAGTGGCTCTGGTAGAGACAAACTTTTACTGTGACACCTATGCAATTGACACCATTTCCTTCGGCACCACCTGCGCCTTTATCATGGAATGCTATGAAAGAGGCATAATTAATCAAGAAATCACCGGAGGATTGGACCTGCGCTTTGGGAATTGGGAAGCACAAATGGAACTTATGCATCAAATGGCCCGAGGGGAAGGTTTCGGCGTTGTAGCCGGCCAGGGTATTCGCCGTCTCAAGAAACTATTTGTTGAAAAGTATGGCGTCGATAGAGCTTTCCTGGAAGATATAGGTATGGAAATGAAAGGACTCGAGTTTTCTGAATACATTACCAAGGAATCCCTGGCCCAGCAGGCAGGGTACGGGACTGCCAACAAAGGCCCTCAGCACGACGAAAACTGGCTGATATTCATGGATATGATCAGGAACCAGATGCCCACTTTCGAGGACAAGGCAGAAGCCCTTTACTACTTCCCCCTCTTCAGGACCTGGTTCAGTATAGTGGGACTGTGCAAACTACCCTGGAATGACATCATGCCTGCAGATAATCATCTCACCGATGAGCCGGCTAAGGTTCCGGAGCATGTAGATAACTACGTCGCCCTATACACCGCCGTGACTGGTAAGGACTTTTCTAAGGAAGAGATGCTGCACCAGTCCGAACGGGTATATAATCTACAAAAAGTTTTCTGCCTCAAAATGGGCAAGGGCCTCCGGGAGTACGACTACCCGCCCTACAGGTCAGTAGGACCGGTAACTGTAGAAGAGTACGAGTCCCGAAAAGAGCGCTATGACAAACAACTTAAAGAAAAAATTGGCGTGAACCCAGAAGGAATGACAGTTGAGGATAAAATACAAGTCCTCAGAAAATATCGGGAAGAACAGTACCAGACACTGCTGGACGCTGTTTACAAAAGACGGGGCTGGACCCGGAATGCAATCCCTACACTGGAAAAGCTGGAGGAGCTGGGTATCGCCTACCCGGATGTGGTGGAAGTCGTCAAAAGGTTCCTGTAGGGACATACAAATAAACCCCGTAGCCCAAGTGCTACGGGGTTTGTTAATTTTAGATGGTCGGGCTGACAGGATTTGAACCTGCGGCCCCTTGCCCCCCAGCAATCAGTTGGCATTCCGCCTCATACCAAAATAATCCCGGATAACCCTTGTTTCAGGGAATTTCCGGTTTTTCTGTTCCCTTTAAAATCCCTCAAAAGTGTTCTATTTCGTTTCGTAGTGTGTACTTAGTGTGCCAAACTCTTGATGTACAAGAATATTTTAGGAGGTTTTACGCGTTCAAAATATCTTTTAAGATGCCGAAACACAATAACTAGTTCCTTCTTAAGGTCTACACGTTATTTAGTCTGAACTAAACCTGTTAAGCATCTGTATAATGAACTCAAACATCTTTAGGACGCTTTGCGAATCGACCGTTTCCCCTCTATGTTGTGCACCACTTCGAATACTATGTATTTTCCCAAACACCTCCTTTTCAGCCCTCAGAATTATTCCTTTGCCCACGGCCTTATCAAGCGTCTTCGGAAGCCCATCGGTTGAAAAGCGAGTGCATGTTGTAGTCTGATTTTTCAACCACTCCTCTAGAGCTTGATCTGTTAAAATTAGAGCTTCTTTATTGTTCAATGTACCCGCAACCCATCTATCGTGCAACGAAATAAACGCTAAATGCTGCAGACGTTGTCGGCTATCCATAAGACATTCGGTTATTAACTTCGGTCCTAGAGCAAACCGATTGGGTTCCGATTGTAGGCCTTCTGACTCCAGCATGGAGACCAACTCGAATATGTCCGATGTAATCTCCTTTAAACTTCCCGTATTAGCCTTATAGAATGGTGCGATTATGTTAGAAACTATTTCCTTTGCAAAAGGAGTATGCAATATGTAGTAATAAAACAGTGTAGGAAGTTTTCTGTGGATGTACTGCATAGAAGGTAAAGGACCATCAACCATTATGTACACTTCAACTTTACCGTTTAGCGTTGTTCTATAGCGGAATTTAAGACCAGTTTCCGTGTATACCGACCGAATGTATCGCAAAAACTGCTGGGCCGGCTTCCTCATATTGGGCTTTACGTAAAAACTGACATCATAACCGGCTATTTGAACCACCTCTCCCACTAGGACTGATAATGTTAAACTTTTGGGTTTTGAAATGTCGACACATTAAGACAAATTAATAACTGTTTTTGTTATATGTTGCCCTTACGCCTATTGCAGTTAGCACAAAGCATCTGGCAATTATTCGCGTCTGTTGGTCCTCCCTTGCTCCAAGGAGTAATATGGTCAGCATGCATTTCTTCAATCTCAAAGTGCTTTCCACATACCCTGCAGATCCCTTTTTGCCGCTCATAAGCCTCACGCGCCATTTTTGTAGTAAATGCTCTTATACTTAAATGCCGTTCATCACCATCCAACAAGTATTCATATATGCCGGACTTCTTTGTAACATATTCGTCCTCCATTAATTCACCGACACGTTCTTCAAGCTTTTTGGGATCATGATTATCCATCGCAAACTTGTTAAAGAAAATACCCCACTCAAGCCCCTTCATTTCCTTGCGATAACTCGGAAATGTAGCTTCAACCCAATTAATGACGTACTGAAAATATAGCCACAATTCATTGCAGTTCGTATCATGCTGGTGGGCAGCCATGTAGTCTTCTATTTGCTTCCCATCTCGGGAAGCTAGCCAGCGAATAGCAGTTTCAAGGTAAGTTTGCCGAATTGGAGAACCATTTAAGTAATGGCTAGCAATGGCATAGGCCGGCACCTAGGTTTACTGAAGTATTTTTTTGCTTCTGTTAACCACTCCCTGGTATAAATAGCGTTGCGGAGATCTTGGTTAGTAAGTTGTTCACCAGCGATGTTAATTATTTTAAACCAGTCTAACTTTTCTTTGTCGGTTCCTTCGCAGATATAAATCATCAATGGATAATCAAGGATATGCTGCTGCTCCGCTTTTGTAAGGTTTTCGAAGCTCCTATAATCAATGGAATAATCTCCGTTTACATATTGGCAAAGGCTAATTGTGCGTTGCTGTCCGTCAAGGAGCTCATAGTTACCATCATCATTTTGATCTGGTCAAGCCTAAGCGGACATTAAGAAACTGGACTGATTAACTCTTTCGAATTCACTAGGGGAGAGATATCCATTATTTGAATGCAGTCTCTGCCTATTGTAAAAAACCTCGATGTATTCCCTAATGGCTTGTTTCATCTGATATCTACTTTTCAACGGTTCTCCATATATCCATTCGACCTTCATACTATGAAAAAAAGTTTCCGCACAGGCATTATCCCGACACTCACCTTTGCGGCTCATACTACATAGGAAACCGTGCTTCTGAAGCAATTCCTGATAAGCATGGCTACAGTATTGACTGCCACGGTCCGAGTGGCAAATAAGGCCAGGGGCGGGATTACGTCTCTTAATAGCGCCCTCAAGTGTATCAATAACCAGTTCTTTGGTCATGCGCTTACGGATGCTCCAGCCAACTATCTTCCTGCTATATAAGTCAAGAACGATTGCAAGATATAACCAGCCTTCGCTCGTTGCAAGATATGTAATATCCGTAACCCATACCCTATTCGGAGCGTGCACAGAAAATTGTCTGCCCAGTAGATTCGGTGCTACCGGATGATCGTGGTTTGAGTCCGTGGTGGCACGAGTCTTCCGGCGGGCCTTAGCTACAAGACCTTGTTCGGCCATCTTGCGACTGATTCTTTGGCGACTGGCTACTACCCCTTCAACTGCCAACTGCTTCTTAATCCGACGTGTACCGTACGTTTTTCGGCTCTTCTGGAATATTCGCTTAACCTTCTGCCCCAGGACATCAACACTTCTTTTTTCTGGCCTTCTGAACCATCTGTAATACCCGCTACGCGATACCTTGCACAATTCGCAGGCCCGCTTGATGCTGACCAAGTTGCCATGCTCTTTCTTAATCATCGCGTACCTTTCCTCTGGTCTCCGGCAAAGTGCCGATGCCTTTCCAGATATTTGCGCGATCTTGGACAAAACTTGCGGCCATGTGATCCCGGAGGTTGCATGGGAATGAAGCCAACGGATTTTGCTTACCATCTGACAACATATCTTTCTAGATACCTCCCGAGCAATACCGGTGCCAGCCGCAATACCATCTGTTCGTACCGTGATACGTTCACTCTTCTTCTGCGTTTTTGTTTGGAGGAGAAGGCCATGGCTGTTGAGAAAATTACGCTTGAAACATTTCAGAAACCTCTCATTGATGAATTTCTGACTTGGCTTGAAACCGGGCGTGGCTGCACGGTCTCTACGCGAAACCAGAGACTTGCTGCCATCCACGCTTTCTTTCGATATGTACAGTTAGAAGAGCCTGGCCATCTGTTTCTGTGTCAGCAAATACTGGCGATCCCGATGAAACGCTCAAATAGCAAAAGCATTCATTATTTGACATTAGGGGCCATAAAAGTAATTCTTGAAGCCCCTGATACGACCTGCTTAAGGGGCAGAAGAGATCTTGTTTTGCTAAGCCTGATGTACGATACGGGTGCCAGAGTGCAAGAGATCGCCGATTTGACTCCAGCAGATATTCGTTTGGAGCCACCCTCAACCATCAAAATAACGGGAAAAGGGAACAAGAGTAGGCTGGTCCCTCTAATGACTCCAACAACCAAGTTACTTGACCAGTATCTGTCTGAGCATGATTTGACATCCGCTGCTCGTAGTTCCAACCCTATATTTGAAAACCGATCCCGTGGAAAATTGACGCGCGCTGGTATTGCTTATATTCTCGACAAATATGTAGAAGAAGCCAGGCATGCTCATCCAGAACTAATTCCTAAAGTGGTTTCACCACATTCTTTTCGCCACTCAAAGGCGATGCATTTGTTACAGTCCGGTGTGAATCTGGTTTATATACGAGACTTGCTTGGTCATGTCAGTATTAAAACAACGGAAATTTATGCGAGAACAGACAGCATGATGAAGCGTATGGCACTGGAAAAAGCGTACCAAGCCACATCTCCCATAGAGATGCCTGTTTGGCAGCAAAACCAGGAATTGCTGAAATGGCTGAAAGATTTAGGACGCTAGTGAACGGCCGTTATGTAAAGTTACTCGCTCCAAATGTCTTGACACACAAGCTTTTTGCGGCGCAACTTTGCATAACGGCTACCTTTCCATAACCGCGCTTATGCGAAGCTTCACATAAGCGCGGTAAAGTTGAGAGGCTATTTCGGTTCATAGATACCAGCTTTAAACCTGAAGCCTACCAGCAGATTGAAGCTGGGCAGATTGCTACCCTGGAGGAATTGAACCAAGCCCTTGCCGCCTGGCTGGATGGATATTACCATCTCCGGGTTCACGGCGGCACTAAGGAGAAACCCAAGTCCCGTCTGGAATCCAGCAGCCGGAAACCGCGCCGGGTGCCTACGGCTGAGCTTACGGACATCTTCCTCTGGCAGGAAGAGCGCAAAGCAGATAAGGCTGGCTGCATCAAGGCGCAGGGCAACCTGTATGAAGTGGATCTGGAGCTGGCGTTCTCCTCCGCAATGATCCCTTTGATCTCTCAACAATTCAGGTCTGGCATGGAGAGAAGCGTTTCCAGGATGCCGTGCCTGTAGACCTGACCCGTCGCCACCATCCCAGGGTTAAGCCTGAAAGCCCCAAGACAGTTCCTGAAGAAGGGCTATCTTTCTTTACTGCAGCGGAAGCCCGGGGGCAGCAAGAGTTGAACAAGAGTCCTTTAGCCTTTGAGCAAAAGGAGGTTAGAGTAAATGAAAAATGTCTATAGGCTAACTGGAAACCTTCTCGATTTTCTTCGGCCCAGAACGCTATTTTTTGCATCTGGGACCTGAGTCCCCTTAAAACCGGTCTCCTATTAAGTCCCCGCATTGCTGACGATAACTGTCTCAGCTTAATCGGAATACCGGGTATGGTGCCTGCTTTCAAAATTCTTTCCCCTTACTCTGTTTTCCCTACTCCAGTTTACCACCGGCCTTGATCAAAATTGTAATCATAACTGCATGCATTATTAACGAAGCCCCGCCACAACTCAACGCAATTGTTGAACTGGCAGCATCGTGTTGATAGCGCTTTTCTTGTGGAAGCCTGCGGGGACGTAAAGCTATTGTTGCAAGCAGCTGGCCCTTTTTGAGAAATTTTTAGATAGCAATTTTAACGTCTTTGTAAAAGACGATGAGGTTACTGTTAAAATAGCCGACGAGAAAGTCCCGTGATAAACGTGCATCAACTAATTACGTCATATTCTGTGGCTGGCGAAAAAACCTTAAAAAATAATGAACATTAGTCCTAAGAATGTCACAAAATTGGCAATTAAAACCGTGTATAAAAAAATTGCTATATGCAAATTCGTACCTTTATACAGATAATCATCAATAAATTTTTGCTTTGCATTAGATAATTCACTGTAGTCGAGGTGGGCTGCCTCAAAAATCGCTTTCATATTAAAGGGAAGATAACCTTGAGATGTAGCGGCGACCTGTTTATAACCCTGATTGATTTGATCAAGAGCTGGCTGAATAACTTTCGCTATAGAATCGATTTTCCATCTGTCAGGAATAAAACTATCAATACCAAGTAAAATCTCTAGTTGGTAGGAGATAACAACGTGGTCGAGGAATTTCCTATAGCATGCAGTTGAAACCTTATTCGCTATATAGGCTAAGAAACAATTTAGTATTGGGATGATAATAAGATACTTTATGTAATTAGGGTTTAAAGATTCGGATGATAGGCCTACGGCTAAAAAACCCGATGTAGAAGCTAAAAAGACAAAGAAAATGTTTATGAACGTACTTCTTCGGTCAGACTCACTGTTCATACTTTCCGTGATAATTCCATAAGCCTCCATAAACAACCTTTTGTCATCAGGTGAAAACACTCATACCCCTCCTTTCGTAGTCGTTTATTCTATTCGACAAAAGGATGAATAATCCTTCTATTCCATAGGAGGTAGTGATAGGGAGGCTGGCCTGGATGATGCTAATAACCGGGGTGGGGGGGATTCCGGCCAGCTTCATGACAAGTATTGAACTTTTAACCTCTGATGAACTTGATTAGGCGACCCGCTATTTTCTGACATCCTTATGGTAACATCGTAATTTTTGTTTTCATTGGTTAGTGTATTTTCAATAACAGCAGAACACTTTCTTCTATGTATTTTTCAGCTTTTCGCGGCAGGTATCCTATTTCTCCTCCAGCACCAGTCACAACATACTTGTCTTTTTCGTAGTCGTAATCTACTCAGACCTCTTGGCCTATAACGCTTGGCAAGATGTTATCCTGCATATTCCTGATATCTATTATTCTGATCCCGCTTCTTGAAGACAAATTCATTGAGGCGCTCAATGTCTTCTGGTGTATTTGAGACATTTCGAAAGAGTGTGGGTACAGGCGGTATCGACGGTGTAACTTTCGAGAAATTATTTAAGAACAAGAAATGCAAACAGCGTTAATTTAATC
The DNA here is from genome assembly GCA_002408465.1 of Firmicutes bacterium UBA5286. Lineage (GTDB taxonomy): Bacteria > Bacillota > Proteinivoracia > UBA4975 > UBA4975 > UBA4975. The sequence goes on from DHSM01000021.1 coordinate 27,502, forward strand.
GGAAGTACATTCCAAAAGAAACGGGTGTTAACCGAAATGGGCGTGTGAAAGGACATTTATGTTGTTGTCTTCTTCCTTTTAACGATATCAATTTTAAAGCGATCAAATTTGAGTTCGCCAAATATTTCACGGAATGGTACTCCGAGTTGCGTTAGGTCCCGACCGATGCCACTACCTGCCCGAATAATCGCCATATGGGGTTGGAAGTGCCGAGCACCGAAGGCGTTCGTCCGGTGTGTGCTAGGGGCGCGCCGCCCAAGTACACTTTTTGTCTCATATCGCGTTAGGCGCTCACGGAATTCAAGAATAGCGGGCATAGCAAGGCTTTTCCTATGTACTCGAAGGCCAATTTTATGATGTGCCGGGACTAATTCTGGACGGGGGTTTTCACCACCGGGTGCAAGTACCATAAACCGTGTTTCTGTTGCAGCAACCACCACATTGATGGGTTCAGAGACAGGTGATACTAAAGGCAGGGGGCGGCGTGCATGATAAACGGTTATGTGCATATTTTTAACTATATGTTGTGGCTTAATCCCGAATGCAGTAGTAAAAAATACTTGGATACGGGCGCAATCTTTTTCACAAAGGAACAACTGCGCCCATACCTCGGTATTATGCTCTTTTATAATTTTCATTGTGAGTCTCTCCCCCATTAATCTTTTAATCGCATTACTAAAGCAGGCATATTATATTGTTATCCGTGACAATCTTCTAACATTATAGCATGTACTCGTGAAATAATGGTTTAGGCGCAAAACATGCTGCTTGTTTCCCAACCTTATACCTTTGTAGATTTCTTAAACCCTGGGACATGCGCAGGTCAGGACAGCTTTGGAGAGATGGAATTTACCTAGAATGGATGTACTATTTGGAATGTGTTCCTGGCCAGCTTGGATCCAAGGGGAACCATCCCCGGAAAGATATATTTCACGCACGCTATCCAGGTCGTAGTGAGATTCTATGTAGTCCAAAACTTATGATAAATGTCCGAAAACGTTAAGTAGCAAGTAAAGAATATTATAAAGCTGCCATAACCTGGCAGCTTAGGAGTTCACATTAGCAGAAAAAGTGCATAAAAAAAGCCTGAAGGCAGAAAGCCTAGTGGCTCTTATATCGAGATGGTCGGGCTGACAGGATTTGAACCTGCGGCCCCTTGACCCCCAGTCAAGTGCGCTACCAAACTGCGCTACAGCCCGAACATATATTATTCTACTCACTTAATGCTGGTTTGTCAACAGAAACTCTGTTTTAAAAAAAATAAGGCGCCTTTGCGCCTTTGCCTACAGGATTATGGCGATAAGACCGCCGCTGCCCTCGTTTATTATTTTTTCAAGAGTTTGCTGAAGTTTTTCCTGGGCGCTGTCCGGCAGGTTGCCCAGCTTGGTCTGGATGCCATCCTTGACCATGGAATACAGAGATTTACCGAAGATTTGGGAGTCCCAGATCTTGTCGGGATCGTCTTCAAATTCTTCCATTAAAAAGTTTACCAGCTCTTCGCTCTGACGTTCGCTGCCGACAATAGGTGCGAATTCAGACTCCACATCTACTCTGATCACATGGAAGGATGGGGCTGTCGCCCGCAGGCGCACGCCAAATCTTGAGCCCTGACGGATAATTTCCGGCTCTTCCAGGAGCATTTCATCCAAACTAGGAGGAACAATGCCATAGCCATTGGTTTTTGCGGAAATTAATGCGTCCTCGATTTTATCGTATTCCCGCTTTGCCCGGACCAGGCCGCTCATCTGCCGGAAAAGATCGCCGGCGTTGCCGATTTCATAGCCGGTGGTCTCGGACAAAATAGAATAGAACAGTTCCGGCGGCGACTCAAAGCGAATTTCAGCGTCGCCGCTGCCTAAATCCAGGTGGCTGAGGGCAACCCTTGACACATAGTCAAATTCGTCGCCTATTGGCTCAAGAGCCCCGCGCAATTCCCTGACCTTGCCGGCGCTTTTCATGATGCCCCGAATGATTTCCATGAAGCCGCCTTTCAGCCAATGGTCTTCCTCCAGAGCCTCCACCCAGTCCGGGAGAATTATGTTGATTTGATTGATGGGAAACTCATACAGGGCTTCTTTGAGGATAGTATCCACTGTCTTTTTGTCCAGGCGCTGGCAGTTGCAGGGGATCACCGGCGCCTGATATTTTTCGGTCAGTTCGGTCTGCAGCTGCAGGCAGGAACTGGAGTCAGGCTGACTGGAATTGAGGAGGATGACAAAGGGCTTGCCAATGCTCTTCAGTTCCTCCACTATTCTCGCTTCAGGCTCTTCAAAATCTTGCCTGGGCAGCTCAGAAAAGGATGCATCAGTCGTGACGATTATTCCCAGGGTGGAGTGATCGGCGATGACCTTCCTTGTGCCGATTTCCGCCGCCATTTGAAAGGGAATTTCCTCATCGGCCCAGGGCGACATGACCAGGCGTTCCCCCCGCTCGTCAGAATAACCTAATGCGGAATCGACGGTATAACCGACACAGTCTACCAGTCGCACCCGCATAGTATAGTTTTGATCGGCAAACTGAACTTCCACCGCCTCATCAGGAATAAACTTGGGCTCTGTGGTAGTAATGGTTTTGCCCCCGCTGCTCTGAGGCAGTTCATCCACCGCCCGCAAGCGGTCCTGCTCATTGATATTGGGTATAACCATCAGTTCCATAAACTTTTTAATAAACGTTGACTTTCCTGTTCGCACAGGACCGACTACGCCCAGGTAGATATCACCACCGGTCCTCCTGGCAATATCGTGGTATAAGCTGTATTCTGCCACTTTTCTCCTCCCCCTCACAATATCCGCTTTTGCTCACAATATATATATGTGCAAAAAATGGTTGTATTCCCAGAGGAGGACAAATCTTAGGAAAAGCTATTCCAGGGGCAGGATATCTTCAATTTCGTGAGCCTTATCCCTCAGCATCAGTTCAGAAACTGCCAAGTGCGGGGATTTGCCTTCAAAGATTACCTGGCGCAAGGCTTCAGTTATGGGCATGCTCACTCCCACCTTGGCGGCCAGAATTGATGCGGTTTCAGTTGTGGCTACCCCCTCCACCACCATGCCTTTGCGAATATCTTCCAGGCTTTCCCCCTGGCCCAGGGCGAAACCTGCCTGCCAGTTACGGCTATGCTTGCTGGTGCAGGTGGCAATGAGGTCGCCAATGCCTGCCAGACCGGCAAAAGTTACCTTTTCTGCCCCCAGCTTTATCCCTAAGCGGGCAATTTCCGCCAATCCCCGGGTCATGAGGGTGGCCTTGGAATTGTCACCGTAGCCCAAGCCATCACAGACCCCTGCCCCCAGGGCGATGACATTTTTCAGGGCTCCCGCCAATTCAACGCCAATGACATCGGAATTAGTATATACCCGGAATTTCGGCGTCATAAATACTTCCTGGACTTCCTGCGCAGCGCTGAGGCTGTATCCTGCGGCCACAGTAGCGGTAGGAATGTCCCGGGCCACCTCTTCCGCATGGTTGGGGCCGCTGATCACCACCACCCGGTCTTCATTGCCGGCAACCTGGGATATGACTTGGGAGCAGCGGAAAAAAGTGTTGCGCTCCAGGCCCTTGCTGAGGCTGACAATAATTGTGTCCCCTTTGATAAAACCTTTTATGGCCTCAATAGTCAGGCGCACAGCCTTGGCAGGAGTGGCGATTACTACCAGGTCCTTTGCCTTTGCCGCCTGTTCCAGGCAGCTGGTAATCTCAATATTGGCGGGCAGCAAAACTCCGGGCAGGTATGCGGTGTTTTCCCGGTACTTACATAGATGCTGGCATAACTCTTCTCTTCTTGCCCACAAAGTAACTGCATGTCCTTTTTTCGCCAGCAGGAGAGCAATGGCAGTGCCCCAGCCTCCTGCTCCTATTACGCCAATTTGCTTCATCATTTGCTACCCCTCTTCCGAAGCTTAAACTGCAACGGGGTTCCTTCAAAACCGAAAGCTTCCCGGATCCTATTCTCAAGATAACGCAGCCAGGAAAAGTGCACCAATTCCGGGTCGCTTGCAAAGAGAACAAAGCGCGGCGGTTTTACGGCCACCTGGGTAATATAGAAGATTTTAACCTTAGTCCCCTTGGCTGACGGGGGATTGGACATGACGGCGTCAGTGAGGAGATCATTTAGTAGTCCGGTGCTGATTCGGCGCTGATACTGCTCCATAGTCTTTTCAATCAGGGAAAGCAGCCCCGACATGCGGGCGCCGGTGAGAGCAGAAACAAACTCGATATTGGCGTACTCGATGAATTTAAGCTCCGAACGCAGTTCATTGACATTCCTGGACATGGTATTGGAATCTTTTTCGACTATATCCCACTTGTTGACCAGGATGATGACTGCCTTGCCTGCCTCATGAGCGATGCCTGCAATGCGCTTGTCCTGCTCTGTGAGGCCGTCCTTGCCATCGATAACTAAGAGGGTGATGTCACAGCGCTGGACAGCCCTGACACTGCGCAGCATGCTGTAGTATTCAATGCCTGAGGCCAACTTGCTCTTCCTGCGCAGGCCGGCAGTGTCAATGAGGATGATTGGCCTGCCGTTATGATAGACAGTGGTGTCGATTGCATCCCTGGTGGTGCCGGGGATATCGCTGACCACTGCCCGCTCCTGTCCCGCCAAGCGGTTGACCAATGAAGATTTCCCTACATTTGGCCGGCCGATGAAGGCAACAGCGATTGCCTCTGCATCTTCCTCCTGAGGAGGCAGCTTTTCTAAATAAGCGATAATAGCGTCCAACAAATCTCCGATATTGAGGCCATTTGAAGCAGAAATGGGAAGCGGCTCCCCCAAACCCAGTTCATAAAAGTCTATAAGCAGCTCCTGGCTATTACTGAAGTCATCAACCTTGTTGACAACCAAAATTATAGGTTTCTTGCTCCGGCGCATTAAATCTGCGACTTGTCTGTCATCTGCCGTCAGTCCCTGCCTGGCATCGACAATAAAGACGATGACATCGCTTTCCCATACAGCTTCCTCTGCCTGGCGGGCAACAGCCTGGGCAAGAGGATCGCTGTCGTCCCAGGCAAAGCCGCCGGTATCCACCAGAAGAAAATTATGCCCCCCCCAGTCGGTCTGGCCGTAGAGGCGGTCCCTGGTGACGCCGGGGGTGTCCTCCACAATAGCCAGCCGCTGCTGCAGTATTTTATTAAACAATGTCGACTTGCCTACATTGGGTCGGCCAACTACAGATACAATTGGCAGCATCATAAAACCTCATTTCCTGTTAACTTGATGATATCTAAAAGGTCGTCGGCAATATGAACAGTCTTGTCCAAACACTGGGCCAGTTTTTCCTGGGTCCAGTCATCAATAAAACAGCCTGCCCGGAGAGCTGCCTCCGGCACCACCAGAGCATCCCAATCCGCTGTTGCAGAGGCAGCAGCGTTGCAGACATCCGCGCCAGCCAGCAGCCCGGCCACAGTAATCTCCGGGCCTAAGAATTCATTTTCAACCTCTATTACTTTTATATCCAGACCAAGGAGAACCTCAGAGATTATTATACTGACGGCCCGCATGGCAGCCCCCGCAGCCTTGCCTGTGGCCAGCAACAGGCTCTGGGGACGGACATGTCTGGGGAGCATTTCTCTTATTCTCTCAGCTTGCATCAGGGTTTTCCTGATCATGCCCACCCCATTTTCCAGCTGGGCAAAACTCTCATAGTAGTCCTCATCCGGCACCGGCATCCCAGCCTTGACATAAAACTCATCGGCGGCATAGACAATTCTCCGTCCCTGGCTTTGCAGGAGCCGGGACTGAAAGCGGACAACAATTTCAATAGTCTGCCGGGCGGAATTGCTGTCGACTGCAACGATAGGAAGCAGATTCTCTCTGAACTTGGTCAGCCCCACCGGCACCACCGCCAGGGAGAGCAGGGAATCGCCCAAGGCAGTCAGATCCATTAATGTCTTTTCCAGCACCCTGCCGTCATTGATGCCGGGGCAGAGGACAATCTGGCAATGAAAAGCAATCCCTGCTTGGGCCAGGCTGGTCAGGTCTCCCAGGATGTCACAGGGACCTTTATGGCCCAGGAGACGGCCCCGGATCTCGGCATCTGTCGCATGCACAGAAATATATAATGGGGAGAGTTTTTCCTCAATAATTCGCTCTATATCTCCAGTGAGCAAATTTGTCAGGGTGATATAATTTCCCTCTAAAAATGACAGCCGATAGTCATCGTCTTTTATGTACAGAGTCCGGCGCAGTCCCGGAGGCTGCTGGTCGATAAAACAAAAGATGCATTTGTTGTGGCATTTGCGGGCGGGAATATCTAATTCCAGCCCTAAATCCTCCTCATATTCCTTTTCAATTTCAAAATCGATGAAGCGGCCGGAAGCAGTCTTTACCCCCACAGTCACTTCTTCACCTGTACATTGAAAAAAATAATCTATGATATCCCTGGCCTTGACCCCGTTGAGAGAAACAATGGTATCACCAGGCTGCAGGCCAAGCTCATGACCGATGCCCCCCGGCGTCACATCTTTTATCTTTAGCATATACACACCTCCGGAGTTAAGCATATATGAATTATACTTTAACTTCCCCTGGCTTGCAAAACTAAGGCGAAGATTTTATCAAGGTTTTTGTGAACGCCTCGGGCTGCCAAATAGCGGCCGATTTGCTTCAGGCCTTTGAACCTGGAGATAAAGCCGCCGATTCGGGTCAGCAAATTTATGCATTCCAAACAGTCCACTGATTTATATTGGGGCGGGACTTGCATTTTCGTGGTTAAGCTGTCTGCAAAACGGGCGAAGATCTTGCTGCCGCTGCCCAGGCCAACAAAGCAGACCGGATTTCCCTGGCTGTATCCCGCCAGCACCGGCACACCCATGTCCCGGTTTTGGAGAACGTCAAAGTATTCTAAGCTTAATATTTCTTTCACTCCGGCGGAAGGCTGTATTCTTTTTAAGTGCAGAGCTGCGGCAACACAAGACAGATGTGCTCCCCGATAGCAGTGGTAGAAGTAAATCATTGTCCTTTCTCCCCCCTTTTTTTTAGCTTCCTTTCGGTTTCTTCAACCAGAGCTACAATTTGTTTGTAAGCCAACTGAGTCCCCCAGCTAACCAGAGGTCTACCGACAAAAGTTAGACCAAGCCGCCTAGAACTTATGCCGCCTATAATCATTAGCATGTTGATTACCGGCCGGGTTTCTACATAGTCCACCTTGCCGATACTAGCTTTTCCCAGGGAAAATAAGTTCTTTGCAGCCTTAATAACTGGAGCGGATGCGGTTTCAAAGCCCACTGAGAAAACCATGGACCCATCCTTGCTTTTCCCCATATATTGCAGAAATCCATGATCATCGGCTTTTTGGGCATCAAAATAGGGCAGACTGACTAATTCCAGCCTGCTCGGTGTTTTATCCCGGGCCAACAGGCCCACATGAACAGCAGCCGCTGTCACTGAGGAATGGGCTCCTCCATAACAATGATATATGATAAGACTGGGTATAGTTAACACCACTCACAGCTCAGATTCTCGGATCAAGGGGAATTTTGTCGAGTTTTATGATTGCCCGGTCAATGGTGGACGATAATCAGCACCCCATTTTCCAGGTCATGAACTACCCCTTCTGTGATCTTGGATAAGTATTTGACTATCCGCTGCTGTTCCTGGGCATCCCTGGCCACATACACCGGACCTGCCCCCCCTGAAGCCACCAGTTGGCTGGCCTCAGCCAGGACAACAGTTGCCAGCACTATGTTTCCCAAACTAGTCTTGATAATCGTCACGCTCCCTGCCTGCATGGGATTTGCTTGGCTTAGACACCGACCCTTCCAGAACCGGCACCCTTTTTACTGCCGCAATCAGCGCTTGGGGATCACGGGTGGCAGGGATGATAAGCAATCCCAGTTTGCCGCTTTTAATCTGCCGCCGCACCAGAGGAGTAAATTCAGGAGTATCCACGTCCTTATAGATTCCCAGCAATTTAGCACAAATATGGACAATTGCCTGTCTCTGACCGATATTCGCCAAGGTGGCAGCAGCGTCTATAGTCTTTGGCACAAGGACCAGACCCAGGGCCCTATTGAGATACTCTTCCCTTGCTTCTTCCAGCCCCAAGTTCATAAAGTGAATGTCGTCAACAAAGACATTTGGCCCCTCAAAATGAACCTCGCCCTGGCGGATATCCGCCAGATGTTCCAGCCGTTTGTCCTTGGCTATATTCCTGATAATAAAGTAGATTAACAAGGTTGCCGCCACCAAACCAGTAACCCTAAAGAGCAGACCATAACCCCGCAGCAATGCAAGGTCCAGAGCCGACAGGACCAAGGTGCTGGCGATGATTAAAAAATTCCGGGCTTCAAAGTCCCGCGCGATTCCTTCAATATAATGCTGGCCCCGAGGCACCAACTCATTGGTATCCAAGGAAGCCAGGGTTTCTCTCTCTGTATTGCGTATCTCCCGAAATTGCTGGGCCGCCATGGCCAAAAAAGTCACGGCGACGAACTCCTCTGCCAGCAGGGCAGGCAAAGCCACCGCTCCCAGAGCGGCGGCGATAAATCCCAAGGACAGATGAGAGATGTAGCCATGGGGATAAGTAGGATATTGGCGGTAATCTGAGCGCAGTATCAGTAATCTCAGGATTCCCCCCAGGGAGGTAGTGAGAACAATGCTGAAAAAATAGGTCTTCATCTTTTGGGTCCTTGCTTGTTCCTGGATTTTTCCCGGCGTTTATCCTCCAACCAGGTCACTTTGCTGCGCCTGTCCGGGGCAACCAATTCCCGGGCCTCGCCAAAAATCTCGGCAAAACCTACGCCGATGATCCCGGCAATTAGAGAGGAATCAAGAATCCCGCCTCCCAGCTGGTAGGAGCGGGTAAGGGGAAATTGCTGCAAGAGGATAATTATATCCGCTGCCAGCACTCCCATCATTCCGCCTACAAAGGCCGCCCGCCGGGACCGGCCAACCAGGTAGCCAATCACTCCCGCCGCCAGGCCATAAGCATAGAGGGGCTCAATAAACATTGCCCCTGGTTCCTGAGGCAAAACCCAGTCCAGCACTAGCACGGCTATAGCGGTGGCGACAATAGCTGCCGCTCCCCGAACCTGTTCCCGGTAGGTGTCGGCGGTGCCGATTAGGTATACTGCAAGTCCAAAAGGCACCAGGGTGCTGCCCAGGTTAATCCGAACCATGCCAATGGGCAAATCCGGCAGCCAGGTGCCGACGGCCAAAAGGGCGATAATGATTAACGCAGCTCTGTCCGACAAGCGCATCCTGTCCAACGTTCTCTGCAGCAGGCCAAGGTATATAATTACCGCCAGTATTGTCAGCAGCCATATGCTCATTTCATTCTCACCCCACAGCAGCCTTTCTTTTTCTAGCTTTTCCTCATCCCCCTGCCAGTATTCCCTAAAAAAAAGAGGCTAATAGCCTCGCCGCCAATAATATTTTGGATTGACTGCCCTTTGCTTTAAAAGCTCCTTGAACCTGCCTGTAATGACCAGGGAAACCTGCCCGAGATCATCTAGGGAACGTTTGCCCATAAGGGCCAAGCCCACTTGCATTTGCCTCAGATAATTTGCTGTATATTTTCGTGCCCCGGCCAGTCCCTGATTTCTCAGCCGCCACAGGACGCCCCCGGCATTGCCCACGGCAGCGGCGCCGAGACACAGGCATTTGAGGGCGCTGATGCCGTCATCAACGCCTCCTGAAGCCAATATTTCAATATTGGGACCGTTTACAGCCACATCTGCTACACAAAGGGGTGTGGGCAACCCCCAGGAGGCCAGAGGCGTCCACCACCTAGAGGAATTGCGTCTGCCTTCAATCCGGGCGAAATTAGTCCCCCCTGTGCCGCTGACATCAACTGCCCGCACCCCGGCCTGGGCCAGACTTGCAGCCTGGCTGGCGCCGATGCCAAAGCCTACTTCCTTGACGAGGACGGGCACAGACACAGTTCTGCAAATTTCCGCCACATTGGCCAACAGTCTCTTAGCCACTCTATCTCCCTCGGGCATAATAAACTCCTGGGCAGGGTTGAGGTAAAGCTGAAGAATCTGGGCTTCCACCATCTCCACTGCGGCCCTTGCCTGCTTTAACGTCGCCGTGGCAGGCAGGTTTGCCATTATTACTCCCTGGGGATTGTATTTACGCACCACCTGGTATGTGAACTTAAGCTGGGGATTACTGATGCCAGCAAACTGAGAACCCACGGCCATGGGCAAACTGAACTCTTTGGCCAGCATAGCCAGTTGGCGGTTGACGGACTCGCTGACCAATGCCCCGCCGGTGATGGCATTGATGTACAGCGGGGATTTAACTTCTATGCCGCAAATTGCAGCAGAAAGGTCTGTCTCATCCGGATTTATCGTGGTCAGACTGTCGTGGGGCAAGAGAATATCATCATAGAGGGTAGTAAAAGAACATCTGGATCCTTGGCAAGCAAGGATCAGATGTTCTCTTTTCCGGTTAATCCGGAATTTATTCATCCTCTTGATCAAAGAAATTGCCTAGGCGTTCCCCGATGGTAGCGCCAATGGAGCTTTCCTGATGTCTTTCTTCCTTGGCAAATTTCTTGCCGGTTCTGACGGCATCCCGCATGCTCAGACTGACACGCTTGGCCTGAACATCAATATCCAGGATAGTAACCTTGACAACCTGGCCGGTGGCCAATACGTCTTCAGGCTTTTCTACATGCTCATCAGAAATCTGAGAAACGTGAACAAGGCCGTCAACTCCGGGTATTAATTCAACAAAGGCGCCAAAGTCTGCCAGGCGCACAACTTTGCCCTCGACAGCATCGCCGGTTTTAAATTTAGTCGCTACTTCTGTCCAGGGATCAGGCAGAATCCTTTTTAGACTCAGGGATACCCTTTCGGATTCGGCATCCACCTTGATTACATAGACATCCAGTTCCTGATCCTCTTTGAGGACTTCGCTGGGATGCTCCACCCGGTGATGAGCCAATTCAGAAATATGAATCAGGCCATCGATGCCGCCAATATCGACAAAGGCGCCAAAGTTTGTGAGACGGCGGACAATTCCCTTGACGGTAGTTCCTTCTTCCAGCGTGGCAAGGGTTTCAGCCTTTTTGGCTTCTGTTTCCCGCATGAGCTGGGCCTTTCTTGAGACAATAACCTTGTTGCGGCGGCGTTCAAGTTCAATGACAAGCACCGTTACTTCCTGGCCCACAAACTGGCTGAGATCCTCGACAAAGCGCAAATCCACTAAAGATGCCGGCATAAATGCCCTTAGGCCCAAGTCGACGATGAGGCCGCCCTTGACAACTTCCACAACCCGTCCGGAGACTGAAGTCTGATTATCAAAAGCTTCCTTAACAGTCTTCCAGGCTTTGCTCTGGGTCAGTTTGCGCACTGAAAGTTCGAGCAAATCTTCGGTGAGTCTGGTAATTTCGGCTTCCAGTTCGTCGCCTACATTCACCAGCTCGGAGCAATTTTCCACCTTCCGGAATGACAATTCATCCTTGCGAATGAGGCCTTCCATCTTGTAGCCGACATCGACCAGAACCTCATCGGGATTGACTTGAACGACATTGCCAACGACTATATCGCCAACCCCCAAGGGTTTGCTTTGCTCATCGAGAATTGCGTTGGAGTCCTCCTTTACCTCTTCGATGCCCTCATTATTAGTTTCCATAACCATATCCACGACCTCCCTTATAATCCATTCCGGAGTCGATGCGCCCGCGGCAATGCCAACGGTGAAGACATTGCTAAACCAATGGGGCTCAATATTACTTACTGATTGTATATAATGTGTTTCGACACCGGATTGCTTGCAAATGGCAACTAGTTTGCCAGTATTGGCGCTGTTCTTGCCGCCAATAACCAACATCAGATCGCTCTTTTTCGCCAGTTCGGCAACTTCTCTTTGCCGGTCCCGGGTAGATGAGCAGATGGTATTGTGTATCTCAATATCTTGAAACTTTTCTTGCAGTATTGCCAAAATCCCCTTCAGCTTCTGCTGGTCGAAAGTGGTTTGGACCACTACCGTCACCGGCAAATCGGTATGAATTTGGCTGGCTGAATCCTCATCTTCGATTACAGACACCCCGTAGCGAGCCCTTCCCAGAATTCCCTGAACCTCGGGATGGTGTGCATCGCCAATGACAATCAGGCAGCGATTGTCCAGGGAATCGACGATAGAATGTATTTTGCTAACAAAGGGACAAGTAGCATCAACAATGTTTTTGCCAGTGGCTTTGAGGGCAGCCATAACAGATGGACTGACCCCATGGGATCTGACTACTATAATCTCTTCAGGGGCATCGGCAACTGAATCCAATGTTCTGATGCCCTTGGCGGCAAGATGTTCAATCATCTGGGCATTATGCACAAGGGGCCCGAATGTTGCCACCCTCCCCGGTTTACCTTCTCCATGCTGCAGTGTTAACTTGACAGCTCGCTTTACCCCGGGGCAAAAACCTGCATATTTTGAAACAAGAACTTGCATTGTCTCCTCCTGTTGGTCTTAACCATTACATTATATATCATTTCAACCAACTTGACAAAGTCATTTAATAATAGACAAAACCAAACTTAGGACTTCGTCTGCATCCAGACCGGAAGTATCTAACTCAATGGCATCATCAGCCTTGCACAGGGGTGCGTACTTTCGAGAAGAATCCAGCCTGTCCCGTTCTGTTATCTCCTTAAGAACGGTGGCAAAATCAATTTCAATGCCTTTGGCCATCAATTCTTGGTAACGACGCATGGCCCTGACCTCAGCGGAAGCGGTCAAAAAAAATTTATAAGTTGCCATTGGCAAAACTACAGTGCCGATATCTCTGCCCTCCATAACAACATTTGAGGAATTTGCCATTTGTCTTTGCAGAGCGCACATCCCTCTGCGAACTTCCGGCAGGGCGGCTGCGTGGGATACCATCCCAGTGACCTCCCGGGAGCGGACATCCTCGGTCAAATCCCTGGGACCATAGAAGATGCGCAAGCCCCCATCAACAAAGATAAATTCAAAATCAGCAGTTTCGATCAATGCCAGCATCTCCTGCTGATGTTCAGCGTCGATTGGAACGCCCTGTTCCAGGGCAAATAAAGTTACGGCTCGGTACATGGCGCCAGAATCAACATATGTATAGCCAAGTTTCCTGGCTAAGGCCTTGGCAATCGTGCTCTTGCCCACCCCTGCTGGCCCGTCGAAAACAATAGAAACTGTATCTCCCATTCCTTCCCCTCCCCTGTGTTCAGAATAAAATTCGACACGCAGCAAGGGTAATCCTGCCTGAGCCCACAGAACTCCCTTGGCCTTATTGGAGGCCGGAATACTTATATACTGCCCCCTCCAGGCGGTTGAGCAAGACGAGAATATCGGACCAGCCCGGGTTATTGGCCATAAGCTGAAACAAAATCAAAAAGCCAACTAAGATCAAAAAGACTTTGATTAAAAGAGTTTCAATTTTATCCAGCAGAGGATGCATAAGATCACCTAGACTATCTATTATTGCTGAAAATGCAACTATAGCAAGCTAAAATCGCCGTAAGCATAGTACAGTTGCCTGATTTCCCCAAGCAAGCTTAAGCGGTTAAAGCGCAAGGGCTGATCACTGGTATCCAAGTCTACCCCATTGACGAAGCGCAGCAAAGGAGCTCGCAATCTCGCCAGCCGGGTCAGTGCCTGCTCCATACTTCTTTGCTGCAAATATGTCTTAATCTCCTCCCGGGCAACCAGGTATACCTCAAATAAATCAATTTCTTCCGGCTGCTCCAAAAACTCACGGGCGGCTTCTTCATAATTGTAATCCCTGGAACAAGTCCTGTCCAGCAATTTGCACGCCTCGGCGCAATCTCCCACATAATCTTGCAGACGAGAGTCCTGCATGATCTTTGCCTTTTGGACAACGACAAAGACATTATCCGGCGCTGGCGCTGTTAGTACAGCTACCAACTCCTCAGAAAAATCCATTTCCAATAGATAGTAATACAAGCGGTCGGCAAAAATCTTGAGGAGATAATCCAAATCCTTGGTTCGCCAAGGCACCAGTCCCTGAGATTCATAAAGGGAGAGAGAGAATTTCAGGAGACTGATAATGGATATATCCAAGGGGACGCTGGCTATTATCGCTATCATCTGATCAAACCAGTTTTTGACGCTCCTGTATTGGGACAATTTAAATTCACTCTGATAGTATTGGCCGCATATGCTGTCCAACCTGTCCGCCACCCCCAGCAGAGCGCCAACGAGAGTATGGGGAAGTTTGCGGGAGTATTTGCTGGGATGCCAGTGCTCGATAATTGCCGATGCAACCATTTCTGGCGCTCCCGCCCGCAGGGCAATTATTGCCCCCATATGGCCGAGAAACTCAGGATGCTTGCAGCAGGTAACTGCAGTGACATCGAGCTTGGCCATCTGCGATGCCTGGCGGGCAAAATCACAAACCTCCTGGCCGGCCTCAGCCTGATTGGCCAGAGACAGGACAATCTTCTGCAGACGCTGCTGTTTGTCAAAGAAACTACCCAATTTGCTCAGATAGCACAATGATTTCAGGCTTTGCTCACGCTGGGGAAGGGTGAGGAGCAAATCCTGAGCAAAAGTCTCACGGGCTTGCCTCAAGTCAGCATTGAGGTCAGGGGGTTCACAGCCTTGATTGCAGACAAAAACAGCCTTGGACAACAATTGGTCCCCGGCCGAACGCAAAGCAAAGAAACCCATTTTCTCCAGAATGATTAAGGTTAGGATTTCTGGGATGTCTTTAAACGCCGGTGTGATATCCACAATCCTCGCAACCGGTTGCTCACAGTTAATAACCGCTTCATTCATGATTGGTGATGTAACAACTTCACCGCCGACACTGGCAGCAGCGCTATGGAGCAACTGCCTTATTGTCTTTTCTCTTTGCTCATTGTCAACAAAAACCTTGTTTCTCGCCATTTCCCGCCAATAGTGCTGTGTATCCCGCACCTTGATAGTCTTTTTCCCCGCCAAGGTTTCACGACTTGAGACCAGGCCGCCCGCTGCCACGGGCAAAACCTCATCATCCACTAAGGACAAGAGGCCGGAAACTTTGGCCCAGGTATCAGGGATAGCAAGGCACAGACGCTGGTAAAGGGATGTTACCGCCCGGGCAAGGACTGCCTTATCCCTGACTCTGTCCTCGCCGGAACGCAAACGCAGCCACAAAACAATCCGAAATCTGCTGAAAAAAACCTCCAGCCTTTTGATTTCAACGTCCCTGCTGGCCAGTTCTTCCTTAAAAGTAGGCCGCACAAAATCATAGGCTCTGAGGGTTTGCCGGTATTCAAGACCGTCAAAGCGTATTTCCGCCAGAAGATTCACTTGCCTTACTCCGCCGAAGATAAAACCCTCCTTCAGACAAGGAGCTTAGATTATCGCTCTCGTTCAAACAACGAGCGGAAAGCCTGTGCTTTAGTCTTTCCTTCTGTCAGCCAATTTATTAAACTGTCCACTATTTTTGTTGCAGCCACAGCTTGCGCAGGACTGTACTGCTCTTGTAGCTGTGAAAAACTCTGATTACTCAAAGCTTGAAGGAGTATTAAATTCTCTTTATTTACAGGGGGAGAGTTTCGCCCCTGGCAGCGTGAACAGACAGCCCCCCCCGCCGGCCAATGCAGCCAACCTGAATCCAGGGGATTGCCGCACTGGGCGCAATGGGAAAAACCCATCTCATAGCCGAGACTGGCAGCAAATTTCAGGCGAAAAGAGTCAAAGACAATCGGGTCATACTCCTCTGTCTTCAGGTGGAGCATATAAGTCATCACCAGTTTGAAGACTTGTGTTTCCCTGGCCTCTTCCGCAATGAGCAGGCGGCATAACTCCATTGCTGCAAAGGCGGCGCCGCTTTTAGCCCAGTCTCGGCGCAGAGGCGAAAAACTGTCAATAATATCGGCCTGCCGCAATATAGGCAGGCCTCTGCCGCAATATATGACATACTCTCCCAAGATGAACAGTTGGACGGCTGCAGCTGATTTGCTTTTGACTTTGCGGCTGCCCTTGGCAACAAATTTGATTAAGTTCCCCGAACTGGTAAAGCAGCTGATTATCTGGTCGGCTTCGCCCAGGGGAAATCCATAGACAATAAAACCCGTCACCTTTTGCAGGCGCATTTTATTTATACCCCAGCCACTTAAGCTGATTGGGATCTTTGCGCCAGTTCTTTTTTACTTTGACCCAAAGCTTTAGGTGCACTCTCTTGTCCATGAGATCTTGGATTCCTAGCCTGGCGCCGGTGCCTATGATTTTGAGCATGCTCCCGCCCCTGCCAATGACTATGCCCTTGTGCGATTCCCGCTCGACGATGATATTGGCAAGGATGGTGGCTTCGGCTGCCGATTCGGAAAAATCGACTATCTCAACTGCTATGCCGTGAGGCACCTCATCTTCAAGCTGTAACAAGGCCTGTTCGCGAATGAGTTCCGCAGCCAGCAAGCGATAGTCACAATCCATCAGCTGATCAGCAGGGTAGAGCAGTCCGCCGCTGGGGAGAAAGCCTTTTACAGCTTCTATGACCTCATTCAGGTTAGTGCGGCTGCTGGCAGAAACAGCCACAACCTTGGCGAACCGTCCATCGGATTTAAAACTTTCTATAAGCTCCTCAGTATGTTTGGGAAAGAGGAGATCAATCTTATTTATGACAAGAATTACCGGTTTTCCCCGAGCAAAATCTTCACTTAATTCGGGGCTGGGACTTGTGGCGTCTAAAATATACAGGACAACATCGCTGTTGGCCACAGAATTTTCAATTTCCCGCACCATAAATTCACCTAATTTATTTTTGGGTTGATGCATTCCGGGGGTATCTACAAAGACAATTTGATAATCTTCTGCTGTAAGAATACAGCGCAACTGCCGGCGAGTGGTCTGACTCTTCTCAGAAGCAATGAGCAGGCGATCACCCATAAGAGCGTTGATCAGCGTTGATTTTCCAGCGTTGGGAACACCGGTAACCGCTACAAAGCCGCTCTTAATAAGGCCCTCCATTACATATCCTCGCCGGTAAAGGCGCCGGGGAGCAGTTGGGCAATCGTAGTAACGGTGCCCTTTCCCTCTTCATTGACAAGTATAATTTCCACTGAGTCAGAAAGAAACTCTCGCAGAACCTGGCGACAGGCCCCGCAAGGTGAGGCGGCCTTGTTCCCGAAAACTGCTACCGCCAGCCCGGCAAATTCTCTTTCGCCTTCTGAAACCGCTTTAAATATGGCAGTGCGTTCGGCACAGTTTGTCAGGCCAAAAGACGCATTTTCAATATTGCAGCCGCTGTAAATTTTGCCCCCTTTAGTTAACAGAGCGGCTCCCACCCTGTATTCGGAATAGGGCACATAGGCCAGGTTTCGTGCATCTAAGGCTGCCTTGACTAAGCGTGCTTTAAGATCCGGCTCCATAAACTCACTCCTCATTGAATTGCTTTTGCAGGGAGAACTATGTTCTCACGGTTTTCGATGTCAAAGCTCAGCATCTCCTTCAATGACACCGAAAAGAGTAAATCCACTCCGGCAACAAGGGTAGTTGTGTCACCGATGGCCTGAAGGACAACAGGATTGCTCCGTATTATTACCCCGTCAACAATAATGCCCTGCTCCGAATCGACAATATAACTGTTGACGGCCAATCTTTGCCCATTGATGGCAATTGCCGCCGCGCCGGAAGAATACAATTCCCCGACAATTCGCCGCAAATCGCCGGCAGATACCGAGAAAACCTGATCGTAGACAGAGATTTTTACCCCTGGGCCGGAGATCTCCGCAAAGCCAGCGGTTTTATTGATCTTGGCATAATCGGCGCGGAGAATTTCGATTTCGCCTTCTATATACTTGATTGTATCTTGCTCCTGATTTTGGGAGACTAATTGGGCGACACCGTTTTCAATCAACACTTTAAAGGTGGAAAGATGGCGGTAAGGTTCATAAAACTCCTGCAGAGCTTCCTTGCTGAATAAATTTTCAATCTCCTTAAGCTGATCCAGGGTGCTCTCCCGCAGAATGTTAGGAAGCTGAACATCATATCCGCCTGTGGGCAGAGGTCCCACTGTAAGGATTATCTGCGATCTTGCATACTGAACTTCCTGGTCTCCGTTTATCACTGCCAGCACCTTTTCAGCATTGAGGTGAGCATACTCAGAAATAATCAAATCCCTTGTCTTGCTGGCGCTGTTTTGCATAATCTCCGCCAGCTCTGCCTGATTGCTGACCAGGTACACATCGTAATGCAGCTTAGCAAGGGACTGCTTGACGCTGCTCTTTTCTGCTACATCTAAAGTCCTGGCCAATTCTTGCAAATCGCCAATAAGACCGTTGGCGAATGTTTTAGCCTCGGCCAATTCAGTTCCGCCCCCCAGATCCCCGAATTTAATTTGAGATGCCAGGATGAATAAATTAAGGCCAATGGCGACTATTGCTAGAATCCTAAGGATTCTTGCATTACGTTTATCCACTTTCCCCGCCCCCTAACGCAGCGACTGGCCCGGAAGCCGTATTTCTGATTCAACGCTGACTTCAACCCGCAAATTCCTCTTCTCCCTGTAATATTGGAAAAGGGAACTGAGATAATTGTTCATGGCCTCCGCATCGCCAACCGCCTTGATAATCAAAGGCTTTACTGGAATCGGATCATAGTTTACCAGAATGGGCCCGCCCACACAGCGTATAGAGGTATCGACCACCAGGCGTTTGCCCCCTACAGAAATTCCTATGGCACCGCTGGCAAAGAGAGAATGGACTATTTCCTGCACATCTACATCATGAATGATATTATTTTCATTGAAGAGCAATTCATCTTCTGCATCCATGAGAGAAATTACAATACCCGGACCGGTCAATTCCGAATAGCCGGTGAGAGACCGGAGATTGTTGTACTCCTGTTCCAAAAATTTATACTGATTTTGCATATGTTGAATAGGATAAAGCTCGCTTAAGGGCTCTATGACCCTGGTCTTAATCAAGTCATCATCCACGTCAATGGCAATGGTAACTGTCTGCATGCCTATCCCCTTGGGCGAAAAATGGGAGCGGATTTTTTCAACGGTAGCGAAATCCAGAAAGTCCCCTCCCTCAAGGGAGATGGCGTTGTCGGAAAGAAAATGAATAATTATTTCCGTAGAGTCTGTAAGTTTGGGCAGATTGGGATCCTGAGATATAACCCATTCTAACCAATTGGTCATGTAATAATCAGCCTCTTCACGGATGGTATCTTCAAAAGCGCCCATATCCGACAGGATAAGATTGGTGATCTCTTCTGTTGTTGTTGCGTTGTCAATAGCCTTATGCAAATTTTCATAGGCAAATCTTACTCTCGTACTATCTTCCGGAACCTCCAAATCAGAGGCCAGGCGTCTGTTGAACTCCAACAAACTCAAGGCATAATCCCGAGCGTTATGAAATTCGCCCACCTCTAGAGTGATAAACCCCAAAGAGTTAATTAAGAGGGCCACACTGAGCAAGAGGGCAACTGCAACTAAAACATACACATCTGTAATTTTAAAGCGTTCTGCCATAGCTTTACCTCCCGACTAATTCCAATAACCTGGGAACCATAACAAGAACACCAACAACAACGGCATACAGCGCGGACGTCAAGACTGCAGCGGCAGCGCAGTTCTTGGCGATCTTAGCCAAGGGATGATAATCGGCGGTATACAAGTCAATGGTTTTTTCTATTGCAGTATTAATCAGTTCACTGATAAGGACAAAAAAAGCTGCCGAGAGCAGAAATAATGCCTGGTAAAGTTCAAAATCCAGAACAACCAGCAGAATTCCAAGGATGACAGAGGCAACGCAATGAACTCTGAAATTGCGCTGGGTTTTAAAGCTGTAGACCAAACCCTGAAACGCAAAGCGAAAGCTTTCCCATAGGGTTTTGGCACGCAAATTACACCCTCCCCAAGTTTAATCTAGCAAGGATTTTTTCTTCCATGGCGCGCATCTCAGGGTTTGGTTCCTCGCCGTGGTCATAGCCCAGCAAGTGCAAAATTCCATGCACTAATAAAAAGCAAAATTCTCTTTGGCGGCTGTGGCCATACTCCTGAGCCTGACTCTCCACCCGCCGCCAACAGATGTAAATCTCGCCGGTGATCTCATCTCCTGCTCCCAAGGGAAAACTAAGGACATCGGTAACAGAGTCATTATGCCGAAAATCCCTGTTTAACTGGCGCACCAGCCCTTCAGAAGCCACAATAACATTATAACATTCCTTGGGAAAAGATGTACTGAAAGCCTCTTCCACCGCTTGCGCTGTCTGATTCACAAGAAAAGCCAGATCCCCTGCGCCCTCAAACTCCTGCTCATAAAAAAGTTGCAGCTGCATATCTGTCCTCCTCTTACGAACTCAATTTAGCCAAGTCTTTTTCAGTTGGATAGGCAATACGTTTATGATAAATGCCGGCAAAAACCTTTACAAAGGCTTGAGAAATCAGGCTAAGGTCCTTAAGAGTCAAATCACATTGATCCAGTTGGCCATCAGCCAATTTTTCCTGCACAATCTTGTCTACCATACCCTGAATCCGAAATTGATTGGGCTGGGAAAGAGATCTGACTGCAGCCTCAACAGAGTCGGCCAGCATTATTATGCCGGCCTCTTTGAACTGAGGCTTGGGCCCATCATACCGGAACTTGTCTTCCAGCAGCAGATCCTTATTGCCCCGTTCCGCAAGGGCCCGATGATAAAAGAAGCCGATCAAGGTGCTGCCGTGATGCTGTTCAATAATATCCTTAATTACCGGCGGCAGCTTGTACTGTTGGGCCAATTCGACGCCTCCGCGGACATGGGCAGTGAGAATCATGCTGCTGAGGCTGGGAGGGATTTTATCGTGGGGATTGTTGCCCTGAAATTGATTTTCAATAAAAAAGTATGGCCGGGTCAGTTTGCCCAGGTCATGATAGTAGGAACCAACCCTGGATAGCACCGGGTCAGCGCCTACAGCTTCTGATGCCGCCTCTGCCAGATTGCCTACCATGATGCTGTGGTGGTATGTGCCCGGCGCTTCCAGCAGCAAACGCTTGAGGGGCTTCTGATTGGGATTGGCCAATTCAAGCAGCCTGATTGAGGTGGTTATGCCAAAAGCTGATTCAATAAAAGGCAAGAGGCCTATTGCAAAGACAGAAGAAAGAAGGCCGCTGGCAACGCCCATGGCCAGATCCAGCAGTGTCCGCTGGACAGAGGTCTGCGTTAAAGCCAGGCCGTTGCTGATAAGGGTCAAACCAAGTATCCCTATAGCGTTGGCTGCTGCCACCAGCAGTCCGGCTCTGGTCAGGTCTGACCTTTGGTTGACCTTGGATACACTGTAGGCGCTGGCTATGCTGCCGATTAAGGCCATCACCAGCACGTTGAGTTCACTGCCGGCGGTAACGGCAATAACCAAAGCCAATGTGGTTCCGAAAAACAGGGCAAGGTTGACGTCAAAAATGATGGCAAGGAGCAAAGAAGCCATTCCTGCGGGAATCAAATATGCCGAACCCGCTTCAAAGAGCAAGCCGCCGAATAATTTGGCCGCCCATAAAGTGAGAATAATGATCAGTCCGATCAACCAGAGCCGGGAAGGGAATGCAAAGAGCTCTGGCCGGTAGCGGTACAAATAGTATCCCCAGGCCGAAAAAATGCAGAGAATCAAGATTGTCAGGCCCAGGTAATACCCGTAGGCAAAACTGGTTTCCAGCATTCCCAGAGCCCGAAGTTGGGTAAGATGTGCGGCGGTAACAGCTTCGCCTTTATCAATGATTTTGGCCCCTTTGAGAATGACAATATCCTCAACCTGATCCCTGGCCCTGCGGCGCTGGGCAGCAGTTTCTTCCGGAGAGTAGATTCTGTTGTGTCGATAATTTTCTTCCAGACTTGTGACGACCAATTCTCTCAGCTCGGGCACAATCTGTGCTTGATACAGGTCAGTTTTTATCTCTTGCAGACTTGCCGCCACTTCATCAGGCTTAATCCCTGGCTGCAGATTGGCGCTGATTAGGTTTCTGGTCAAATCCAGAGCTTGTTGGACACTTTCCCGTGGAATGGCCAATAAGGCCAAAGCCCTTTCCTCATCCCCGACCGCGGGAAAGGATTCCAGCAGTTGGGCAGCCAACTCTTGCCGGGAGATTTCATCAGTCTCTTGATCGGCTTCGTTTTCCCCCTGGTTTTCTTCTGCAGCGGCAGCTTCCCGGTCTTTTACTTCCAGCAAGTACACCAGCAATCCCGTAACCTGATTGCTGACTTTGCCTTCTACTGACGAATCATATAAGTAGACATCTTCAACCTGTTCAGCTGCTCTAGAGCGGGCAATGCTTGTAGCCTCCTGATCGATGACAGACCTGGACGCATAGATGGTATCAGGAGAAATTTCTCCCTCTTCCAATTCATATTGGGCAGGCAAGATGCCAACGGCCACCGTGGCCAAAAGGGCTAAAAATATGACGATTCCCTGGAATATTTTATATTCCGGCTCTTGCCTGAAGTGCTGCAGTTTGTCCAATAAATGTTTCAGCATTCCCTTCATATCCCCGCCTCACTTTCTTTTGGGGGCATATCTGGCATAGGCCTGTACAATATCTGCCACCAGCCTGTGCCGAATAATATCTGATTCGTCCAGATGAATTACTTCAATTCCCTCTATTCCCCGCAATATACCAATAACCTGGCGCAGCCCCGACACTGTATCCCGAGGCAAATCAATCTGAGTAATATCTCCGGTGACTATAGCCTTGGAACCAAAGCCAAACCGGGTGAGAAACATCTTCATCTGTTCAGGCGTTGTATTTTGCGCCTCATCAAGAATGATAAAGGCATCGTTTAAGGTCCTACCCCGCATATAGGCCAAGGGGGCTACTTCGATGACACCCTTTTCCATATACTTCTGATAGATATCCAGGCCTAGAAATTCCAAAAGAGCATCATAGAGTGGTCTAAGATATGGATCCACCTTATCCTGTAAGTCCCCGGGCAAAAAGCCCAGCCTTTCACCGGCCTCGATGGCGGGCCGGGTCAAGATGATCTTAGCGATCTGCTTTTCTTTAAGCGCCCGCACTGCCATGGCCACGGCGAGATAAGTCTTGCCAGTGCCTGCAGGGCCAATGCCGAAAACCAGGTCATTTTTTTTAATGGCCTGGATATAGCGGTGCTGCCCGGCAGTCTTGGCGATAACCTTTTTCCCCCGGGGAGTAATTAGGATTTCATCTTTGTAGAAGACCCGGTGGTCGGTTTTATGGGCTTTATAATTTTCCACCATATGCTTTACTTCTTCATAGTCTGGGCAATAACCTGCCCGAATTATTTCCAAAATCTGTTTTATTAAATCTTCTGCCAGCTCCCGGTTTGGCGAGGGGCCAGACACATGCAAGCCCTCATCCTTGAGGACAAGGTTAACCCCAAAGACTTTGGCAAAGAGGGCGAGATTTTTATCCTGCATTCCCAGAAGTTTCAGTGCCTCTCCGTTGTCAAGCTTTATATTCGCTGCTTCAGTCAATCACTCATTCCCCCCTGATTTGAACCCTTTCACGGCCAATACTGGTTTCAACTGTCAAGAGCACCCTGTAGCCAAACATACCCTCACCCAGCGAAACCTTCTCCACCTCTTTACTCAATATGACAGCTTGTTCTTCAACCTGTGCATGGGCGGCAATCATCGCCCGCAAAAGGGCAAGTTCATCAGCTTCCGCTGGCGAAAAAATATTGGTGTTCAAGATAATTTCCGAATATAAGCGGCGGAGGAAAACGATATTAGTGCTATAAATGCTTGTGGATGACTCTTCGACTTCGTAGTTGTCAAATCGGGGCCTGCGGGAAAGGGGTATTTTTTTGCCCCACAGCTGGAGAATATCAACTTGCTGCTGCCTTCCCGTATAACTCTTCTCAATTTCTTCTAAAGCCGCTTCGCCGTAACCCTCAAGAAACACTCTCCCTTTAACGGAACCGGCGGCATTAATCATGTTGTCCCCATCCCTGTAGCCGGCAATAAGCACATCGCCCTTGGCCACAGTCATGCCCGGCTCCACTTTGGGAATACCCTTTAGCACCATCATTTCAAATATTATACCATCATACTCCGCAACTATGTCAATAACCGCCCCAAATTGCATGGGGTTATATTCTTTTTCAACAATGCGAATGCTGATTTTCGTGCCTGTCCTGTCCACTGCCACCCAGGCCATCTGAGGAAACTTGACATAGAGGTTTTGTTCAATTTCATTTAAATTCAGGTCCCGAATTTTCCCCCATTTGTACACACCTAAATCCCTGATATATTCCCTGACTTCAGCCCTGTTTATCTCCTCCAACCCATTTAGCTCTACTGTCCAAACGAGGCCCGAAAGGTAATAGATTGCCAGGCAAAAACAAAAAAATCCTACCAGCAAGAACTTTCTCTTGCCCAGCAGCCGCAGCCAGACGACAAAGCCGGTTTCCCTGAGTATTTCCACAGAGAAGCCCCTGTCATGCTGCATTTGTTTTAACTTTTTCAGGCTGCTGAAATCGGTGGAAAAGACCAGTACTTTTCCTGCCACTTCCATATCCCATACTCTAATTTCCTTGTCTGCGGCCAGGTTGATGAATTCTTCCGGGTACATTCCCGAAATCTG
The DNA here is from genome assembly GCA_002408465.1 of Firmicutes bacterium UBA5286. Lineage (GTDB taxonomy): Bacteria > Bacillota > Proteinivoracia > UBA4975 > UBA4975 > UBA4975. The sequence continues at coordinate 51,967 of DHSM01000021.1, forward strand.
TATTTTTACACTGCCGGATAACGCTGCATTTGTTCCCCCTTTCACCGCAATACCTCCAGACCAATATTATCGATCAGCCCTTCGATGAATATCTCATGAGCATAGACGGTGCGCACCTGCAAATCCTGGCCTTTGACCACTATCTCTCCCCCCTTGACACTGATGCGGATTAATTCCCTGTCATAGAGGATAATGCCCTTGTGGTTTTCCACAAATAACTGCCCTCTGCCCAGCAAAGTCAGGCGGAATAAATCGGCAACCAAATCCTGGGGAAGGTCAAAAATATCTGCTATCTTTTTCGAAACTATTTCTTTTCGGGCCATTACATCTCACCTCCCTAAAAAATATGCCTCCGGGCGATGAGGTATAACAGCAAAAAAACAGAAGAACACTGGTCCTTCTGTTTATAAGCTTGATGTGGTAACCTACTTGCGGACACCTTGAAGATGGACAATAATTAAAGATATGTCAGGGAGGTGTCGGCATGGCGAAATATTTCGATAGGGATACGAAGGCAGTTTATGTAGAGCAGATTAATTCCGGAAAAGTGTTGACAACCCCCAGTTCCCTACAATAACTTTACACTAACGCTGCAATCAAGTACTGATTTCTCCCTTTTGGGAGATATTGTCTTGACTAACAGCCTTTTGACTGAGCGACAGCTCAACCACACTTTCGAGGACTTCGGAAAGGTGTTTTGTTCCGGCAAAATAGTTTTGCACGATATATACTCTGCCATCCGCCGGATGTTGTAAATGATGGTATTACTTTCCACTCTGCCGCCCTCCTTTTCAAAAACCCTTCATCTAATGCACTGAATCGGGGTTTTTGAGGGGGGTGTTTTGCTAAAATAATATTGATCCTCCGTGAAAAGAAGGACAGTTTGGTAGGGTGGATTATACTGTAGACTTAAGTATTTTTCTGTGGATTCCACAGAAAGTGTTTTTCTAAGTGCGGAATTACATTTGCAAAAGAGCTGTGTTGATTGTATGATGCGATAACATTTGCATTTGTTCTATGCCACGAGCTTCAAGCGCGTTTAAGCCTGTTGCTAACGGCACCATTTCCAAATGGGACCTTGCTGGATTTTTTTCATGAGCCTTCGCCCTTTTTGCAGGACTTGTAGTCCGCCCTACATTGTAAACGGCAAGTACTTTTGGACGAATTTCGGCAAATAGTTTTACCCGTTTCTACCTAAGAATTGTATCTCTGTGTTTTAACCTGTAGCTGTCTCCAGTCATGTTGAAAATCTCGCTGTGATGGGTAAGCCGATACAAAATGGCGGTTGTAATAACCGGATCCTGGAGCAGTTCTGCCCATTCTTCAAACCCTTTGTTTGAGGTAATTATCACTGACCTTTGCTCATAAAGGTTTGAAATCACCTGAAAGAAGAGGTTTGACTCTTGCCTAGATATGGGCTGGAATCCAATTTCGTCAATAATAATCAGGTCGGAATTCATGATTCTCCGTAATTTCTGTCTGGCTCTAACTGAGATCTCCTCTGTTTTCAGTAACTTAATCAGTTTCTCCATAGTAACAAAGCTGACCTTATATCCCTGTTCAACTGCCTGAATACCAAGGGTAACGGCCAGATGTGTTTTGCCCACACCTGATGGACCAAGAAAGATTATGTTGTATGCTGCTTCAATCCAGGACAAGTCTAGTAACTGAGTAATCTGGCGTTTAGTGACCGAGTTGTTAAAACTATAGTCATAGTCGTCCGGGAGTCGAATGTAGGGGAAGTCTGCCGAACTTAAACGGCGGTCTCTGGCTCTTTTCTCCCTGGCTATAATCTCTTCTTTCATAATCTGGTGCAAAAACTCCAGGTAAGAAATTTCTTTGCCATTGATGTCTGGCAACAGCTGGTTAAGGTTGTCTCTGATGTGAGATAACCCCAAGGTAGTCAAGTAGCCTATTGTTTCGGCTTGGAGGGTCATTGTTTGACACCTCCGCATATTGCCACATAATCTCTAATATCCCTTGATTCCGGCTTAATTTTATAAGAAGCGGGGACTGATGCTGGTCCCACACTTGTGGCCAGTGGGCTGTCTACCTTCATTTTTGAGAAATGTTCGGTAGCCGCCCTAAATTCGACAGCGCTCCACAACTCATTGTTAACACAGTAGTTAATAGCTTCCTGAATGTAGTTCATAGCATAATTTCTGGTAACATCCCGGATAAGCAGAAACTGGTCCCGGGTATACCGTGGTTTTTCTTTCCTGATCATATCCAGCAGTATGCTTGCCTCAGCACTATCCCCCAGCAAGTCCTGTATGTGGGCCTGCAACCCGGATATTTTGCTGTTATCCCGAAGATGATTTTTATTTTGAATCAATTGTCCCTTGCCAGAGTTAATCTTATGAGTGGCAATGACCTGGTTATTTGCCGGGTCTGTTAGCACTATGGTGTCAGCTTCTATTGTTAGGAAAAGCTGCTTGCCCGACCTATAGGTCCCCAGGGGAACAGAGTATCTGTTACTAAGATAGAGAATGGTATTGTCTTTCCTAACCCCTCTTGTTAGAATGGTAACAGAGTTTATTATTGGGGATACTGGCTGCAAGTATTGCTTTTCAAGGAGAAATACTTGCGCCGGTATCTTTTTTGTTATGCCATGCATTGTGGCGTTTCCGGTTCGGGACAACCATGCAAGGCAATCTTCGTTTAATGCAGCTAGATTGGTATATGTCCTGTGGGCAGCGAAGCTATTCTTCAAATACTTAACTACAGCTTCGACCCGGCCTTTGCTTTGGGGGTCGGCTCCCCGGCACAAGTGGACTTTAAATTTCATCTGCTGGCGATACCTTTCGAATTCATGCGTAAAAATTACGTCACCATAGTTTTCGCTCACTGCAACAATTTTGTCTTGATCGAAGACCAGATTCTTCGGCCTGCCGCCAAAGTACTCAAAGGCATGGTTAAGTAATTCCACCAGTTTTGCTGTGGTAAAGGGCTTGTCGCACCATTCGCCATATTTATATCTGGAGTGAGACAGAACCACGCCCATGCAATATAGTTTGACGGTTGTGCCGTCTGCCCTGCAGAGAATCTTCTCTCCGAAATCTACCTGGGCTTGCTCTCCCATAGGGGGATCCTCAACTGCCTGATGTTGTCTTGTGGGAATGTTTTTGGGAATGCAGTGTTTTTTTCGCAGGTTACTTACATAATACCTGACGGTGCGATCCTTACCCTTATATGTGTCAGGATGGTGCTCCTTGAGCCAATCATGTATTTGTGCGCTAGACATGTCCGGATGATCTGTAAGCCACCCTAGGATGTCATTTTCATATTGTTCCAGGTATTTGGGTCTTTGCCGCGAATTGACCAGCTTCTGATAATACTCATCCGGTTGCAGTTCCCAGTATTTGCGAACTGTCTTAACGTTAATACCAAGTTTTTGGGCTACCTGGGCTTTCTTAAACCCGTTTTCCTTTAGTTGATGAATTCGGCTGTACATGTTCCACCCCTTCAATTGTGTCCCCCTCCTGTCTGATAAAGCATACCAGACTGGGGAGGAATTTACGGAAAAAACGTCCGTTTTTGTTTGCCGAAATTCATCCCTTTTATTTTACCGCTTACAATAGAATAGTCCCGTCTCGCTATCATACCTGTAACCCCTATACCTGTAAGGGTTAATCTCAGCAATATCTCCGCCGTTGATACTCGGGTGATTCCCCCAGGCATCATACTCATTACTGGCAACCTCAACGCCATCACAGTCCACAATATGGGTAATATCCCCCTGAGCATTCTTCAGGTAATAATACTCCGTCCCGTTCACATTCATGCTGACGGGAGTGCTGTCACCGGCATAGGAATAGTGGATGGTCCACAATATATTCCCCTGGCTATCCCGGATTACTTCCCGGGTGACGCTGCTCCCCAGCAGGGTATACTCATGGGTCTGCCCGTTTGCGGTCTTCTCGGTGCGAAGGCCGTTTTCATTGTACTTATAGCTGGTGGTGAGATCAGTTCCGGTAATGCCCTGGAGCTGCCTCCCCATCTGCCAGGTACAGGTAACTTCTCCGTCGGTTAGGAGATTCCCTGCGCCATCGTAGGCCAACACTTGTGTGCTGACAGTGACACCGTCGACCTTCTCCACAATCTGGACCAGCCTATCCAATTCATAGGTGTAGATATACTCCTTTACATTTACTGCTTCCCCACTCTCTTGGGCAGTCTCCGTCCGCTCCATGGCTGTCATATGCATGAACTATGCAACTTGCCTATTCAGAAAAAAGGGCGGGTTGATGCCCGCCTAGGTTATTTCTACTCACCCTTGTCGGGAATATATCTCAAATAGTGATACGCCCTAGGGTCAGTCTGTTTTTGTTTTGTCCGCAAAATAGGTTTGAAGTAGTCTTTAAGCTGCGAGAGCTTTTCGTCGCTAAAGTCGAGAATTGACTCGGTGAGCTGAAGATAAACATTTCGACTGCCGACCTCTTTAACTTGGTAGCAGGGGGCATTCCGAACAATATTCTCTATCCCTCCCAGTGCGCGAATATGATTCTCGCTTAAGAGGTTGCCCCAAAAATACCCTCGGAAGTGGTCCTTGTAATCTGCCGTGTGAACGAGCCCGGGAAAATCAATGTACCTTTCATGAGGTGTCTCGACGAGACCAGGTGTGAGAAGATCATGAGTGATAAACCCAGCGACAACGTCAATCTCCTTACAAATTTCGAATAAACAATTAACGAGAAGGTTTTGAAAGTGGCCAATTCCAATAGCTGTCGCATACCATTCCCTAACAGATAAGTGAAGAAAAGATGTTTCTCCATTAAGATCGGTGTAGATGTATATATTAGCAAGTTCCTGAATGGATCCCATCATAACAAGTCTTGTAGGGTCAAACGTTGTGAAGCTCAGCATTTGCAAATTATTGTTTAAAATTTGCTCCTTAAACTTATTAGCTTTTTTGCGCAAAGCCAATGTCGTCATCAACTTGCCTTCGACAGTTTCAATCTGCAAATGAGCTTTGAAATTCTCCTTTGTAAGAGCTCCCACTGAGGTAACAATTTGGTCCAGCAGGTACCAGAGCAATTCACCCTTTCCCTCCAAGGATTCATATGATGCCGCCGACATAATCAAATTTTTCCGATACATTTGTTATTCCTCCTTGAAGTTTATCTGAAAGCATGTTCAAGACCCCATAAACCAGATCCTCCTGGAACTCCTCCCCCACCTCCTGCTCCGGCGGGTATTTTTTCAATCCATTTAAAGACAAAATCTAAGGAATAGTATAGAGCAAGTGCACAAATCGATTGCCTGGTCCTGTATGCTTCCAATTCTTTCTGTCTTACCGGGTTTGAAGGTGTGTAGGTATAAGTAATGATGCCGTCGGCTCTGGATTCAATAACGTAATTGTAACCGCCATTTGTCGCTGTCACCGAAAATACTTCAGTGCCTATTTTATAACCGCCGGTATATCGTTCAAGTTGTCTTTGAGCTTGACGTCTATACCGCACTCCAGCGGGTTTGACCTCATAAACCCCTGTCACATGAATTAAGTCGGCATACCCTCTGCTTCCCGGCAGACCACTTCTCCCTCCGCCCCGTATCGTTACATTAGGTATTGCTCCTACTAAGGGACTAGCCGGATTAAATGCTAACCATCCAACCACAAATTCATGATGGAACCCCTGAATCGGATGATTCCCATCGCTGTCAATTAGATTTACAGGGTCATTATCGCAATACAGGTAAGCATTTATCCCTATAATGTGGGAAGTCCGCAGAAGCGGGTCGGCACTAATAAACCGTCCCCACTCAGGGTTATAGTACCGGCTCTGCAGGTAATACAGTCCCGTCTCGCTATCATACCTGTAACCCCTATACCTGTACGGGTTCAGCTCAGCAATATCCCCGCCAGTGACACTCAGGTGGTTCCCCCAGGCATCGTACTCATAGGCGGCAACCTCATTGCCATCACTGTCAACAATGTGAGTAATATCCCCCTGAGCATTCTT
>DHSM01000031.1 GCA_002408465.1 Firmicutes bacterium UBA5286
TCTACTCAAAGGGGAGCATATCAGGCGGGCGCTGTATTTTTATTTTTTTCTACTGCCTGGCCGGTCAAAAGGTTGGTTCATCTGGCAGAGGGGACAATTTCCCCGGGTCCAGGTTTGGGGATTTAGTTGGTATAAAGAGTAGTATGGAACACCAAAGTTCAAGGCGCCGGCAGTGCGGTCGACAATGAGGGCGACACCTGCCACTTGACCGCCGTTGCCCTCCATTAATCTTACCACCTCTTGGGCTGAACCGCCGGTGGTAGACACATCTTCTGCCACCAGCACTCTTTCCCCATGAGCTATAGAAAAACCCCGGCGCAAAGTCATGACATCCTCAGAGCGCTCGGTAAATATTGCCCGACAACCCAGGGTCAGACCCAGTTGGTATGCCCAGGTCACTCCCCCCATGGCTGGTCCCACCACCACATCGATTTTTTGGCCGGCCAACTGCTGGGCCATAGCCTCCGCCAGCTTTTGGGCCAGGTGCGGGTATTGGAGGACCAGGGCGCACTGCAGGTAGGTGTCGCTGTGGAGTCCCGAGGTTAACAGGAAGTGTCCTTTCTGCAGGGCGCCAGTTTCATGAAAAATTTGTTCCGGGTTCAGCACTGGATCAACTCCTTTATAATTTCCTCTGCCGCCTGAACGGGATCCGGGGCGGCGGTGATGGGCCTGCCCACGACAATATGGCTTGCACCGCCGCGGGCAGCTTGGGCGGGGGTCATAACCCGCTTCTGGTCGCCGGTGGCTGTGCCCTCAGGGCGGATTCCCGGAGTGACCCGGAGGAAATCCCGGGGCAATGTTGCCAGCAGATGCAAATCAGTGGGAGCGCAAATTACACCGTGGATGCCGACTTTCAGGGCCAGTTCCGCCAAAGCCGCAACCTGCTGAGCTAAGGGCCACTGCACCCCGATTGAGGCCAGCTGCTCTTGATTAAGGCTGGTCAACACTGTCACCGCCAGGAGTTTTGTTTGGCCGCACATGGCTTTGCATTCCCGGAGCATCTCGATGCCGCCGGCAGCATGAATTGTGCACAAGTCCACTCCCCAGCGAGAGGCGGCAGCCACAGCCCGGCCTGCAGTGTTGGGAATGTCATGATACTTTAAATCTAAAAAGACTTTTTTGCCCCGCTCCTTAAGCCATTCCACTATTGCCGGGCCGGCACTGGTAAAGAGCTCCATCCCCACCTTATAAAACCCTACCCTCTCCCCCAGATTGTTGACCCAAGACTGGGCCTGGGCCTGTTGATCTGTATCCAGGGCAACAATGAGCTCAGTCATGATTACCTCCTTGCGGGTGGGCGGCTCCCACCAATTCTCGCACACTGGTATTTTCCTGCTCCAGCCATTTTTCCAGTTCCGCCGCCAGTCTTGGCAGCAAAAGGGGATCAGTAAAGGCAGCGCTGCCCACTTGAACGGCGCTGGCTCCGGCCAGCAAAAATTCCAACACATCCTCCACCCTGGCAATGCCGCCGCAGCCGATGATGGGTATGCTGACAGCCTTGACTGCCTGCCAGACCAAGCACAAGGCCACCGGTTTGATTGCCGGGCCCGACAGGCCGCCGGTGACATTGCCTAAGAGAGGCCTCCTGGTCCTAATGTCTATGGCCATGCCCCTGAGAGTGTTAATCAGCGTCAGGGCGCTGGCTCCACCTGCTTCCGCCGCCAAAGCCGGTTCAGTAATATCCGTTATGTTGGGAGTTAATTTCACCACCAGGGGCAAGGGGCAGACCTCCCTTACCCGAGACACCAGTCTATATACATTGTTTGCATCGGTGCCGAAGGTGATGCCCCCTTCTTTGACATTGGGGCAGGAGAGATTGAGTTCGAGACCCAATATATCATGGTGTGCCAGAGCTTCTGCCACCTTTACATAGTCGTCCTCTGTTCTGCCGGCAACATTGACCAGGATGGGGACCTCTTGTTTTTGCAGCCAGGGCAGTTCCTCTGTCAGCGCACCTGTCAGGCCGCTGTTTTGCAGGCCGATGGCATTGAGCATGCCCGCAGGCGTTTCCGCCACCCGGGGGCCGGGATTGCCCGCCCGGGGTTCGGGGGTGACAGCCTTGGTGACAACTGCTCCCAAAGTTTTTAAATCAAAGAGCTGACTGAATTCCCGGCCCCAGCCAAAGCAGCCTGAGGCAGGCATGAGGGGATTTTTCAGCTGGGCGAAACCCAGATCAGCTGTTGTCCGGCTCATGTAAGCGCCACCTCCTCGGCAGCAAAGACCGGGCCGTCTTTGCAGACAAGGGCATGGCCGCTCTTGGTCTTGCAGGTACAGCCCATACAGGCCCCCAGCCCGCAGGCCATCCTCGCTTCCAGGGCAAACTGCCCCGGTATATCTTGCTGCAAGAGCAGGGATTGAAGGCCGGCCAGCATGGGCTGCGGGCCGCAAGCAGCCACCCACATTCCAGGCGTTAGATATTCTTTTGCATATTGGACCAAATTGCCGGCGAAACCCCGGCTGCCGTCGTCAGTGGCATATTGAATGTCAACAGTGGCGGGTAAATCCAGATCGTCCAGCCAGAGCTCAGCTGCGCTGCGTCCGCCCATGACCAGGGTGCACCGGTCCAGCCTCCTGGCCAGCAAGGTCAGGGCTGCGGCGCCAATGCCCCCTCCCAGCAGCAGGGTCCGGCCGGGCATTGGTCTGAAACCGTTACCCAAGGGGCCAAGAACCTGAATGGCGTCGCCTGCTTTTGTCTGCTCCAGGGCCTCGGTGCCCCGGCCCTGGCGGCGGATGATGAGGGTGATTGCCCCATTCTCTGCATCGGCCACCGTAAAGGGACGGCGCAGGCTGAAGCCGGGGACCTCCAGGTGGACAAATTGTCCGGCCTGGACCCCGGCAGCAATTACAGGTGTCTGCAATTTTAATTTATATATATCCTCGGTCAGGGGTTCATTAGTTAATACTGCCGCACTTACTTCTATCATCCTACATGGGCCACAGGCTGAGCAGCAGGCCCCTCACCTACTTTGCCGTTAAGCATTACTACCTGACCCTGGACAATGGTCATCACCGGCAGACCTGCCAGCTTCCACCCGGCCAGAGGCGTATTGCGACCCTTGCTGATAAAATCCGCAGGATTGACCAGGGACTGTGCGTTGGGGTCGATTACTGTAATATCTGCCCTCTGCCCTGCGGCCAGGGCCAGATCTTCCCGGCCCAGGATGCGGCGGGGGCCGGCGGTCATTTTTTCGATCAAAACAGCCAAAGGCAGGCGTCCGGTTTGGACCAGGTGAGCATAGAGCAGCGGCCAGGCAGTTTCCAGACCGACGATTCCCGCCGGGGCCTCGTCAAAGGTGGTCTTCTTTTCTTCATCCTTATGAGGAGCGTGGTCGGTGGCAATGGCGTCGATGGTGCCGTCCAGCAGTCCCGCCAGCAAAGCCTCGCAATCCTCATGGGTGCGCAGGGGCGGATTGACCTTGGCCAGAGTGTTGTAACCATCACATTCCGCTTCCGTCAGCAGCAGGTGATGAGGGGTGACATCAGCGGTGACCCGCACCCCCCGGACCTTGGCCCGGCGAACAGCGGCGACGGCGCCGGCGGTGCTCAGATGGGTAAGATGCAGCCTGCAGCCGGTGGCTTCGGCCAGAATAATGTCCCGCTCTACAGCAGCCACTTCGGCAACAGGGTCAGAACCTTTCAGGCCCAGTCTATCTGCCAAAGGCCCGGCGTTCATCACCCCGTCTGCATTCAGGGTTGAATCCTCGGGATGACTGATGAGCAGCAGGTTCCACTGGGCGGCATAGCGCATGGCGTTATGAGCGATATGAGCATTTTGCACCCATTTGCCGTCGTCGCTGAAACCTACGGCCCCTGCCCTGTGCATCAAGCCCATTTCAGCAATCTCCTCACCCTTCTGCCCCTTGGTGATGGCGCCGGTGGGCAGCACTTCCACCCAGCCCTGGCCCCTGGCTTTTAGCTTGACCAGCTCAACCAGCAGGGGAGAATCGATCACCGGAGAAGTGTTGGGCATGGCGCAAATAGTGGTAAATCCGCCCTTGGCTGCTGCCGCTGTGCCGGTGGCAATGGTCTCTTTGCCTTCCTGGCCCGGTTCCCGCAGATGCGTGTGAATGTCGACCAAGCCTGGCAGCACAACTTTCCCGCCTAAGTCTACACTTTTCCCCGGCCGCACCAGATCTTTGCCTACTTCCGCGATTTTACCGTCTCGAATCCAAATATCTGCGTATCTCTCTCCGCTTGCATCGATTAATTTGGCGTTTTTCAGCAGCAGTTCCATCAGTGTCCGCTCCTTTCGTTTAAAAGACTGAGCACAGCCATGCGTATTGCCACTCCGTTAGTCACCTGGTCGAGAATTGCCGAATTGGGTCCGTCGGCAGCCCTGTCGCTGATTTCTATCCCTCTGTTCATGGGACCGGGATGCAGCAGCAGCATATCCCTGCTCAGGCGGCTCTGGTCTAATCCCCAGAAGCTGAAGTATTCTTTTTGGGAAGGAAATAGTCCCTGTTCCTGGCGCTCCTTTTGAATCCGGAGCACATTGACGCAGTCGGCGCCCTGTAGAGCTTTATCCAAATCTGTCTCCTCTTCCACCGGCCAGTCAGAAGTATCCGGCATCATGGTGGCGGGACCGGTGACAACTACCTGGGCTCCCAGTTTCGTCAAGCCCTGGATATTGGAGCGGGCCACCCGGCTGTGGAGAATGTCCCCTGTGATTACTACTTTCAGCCCCTCAATCCGGCCCTTGTGCCGCCAGATGGTGAGAAGGTCCAGGAGGCCTTGGGTGGGGTGCTCGTGCTTGCCCTCCCCGGCGTTGACCACCGAGGCCCGGACATTATCTGCCACCAGTTTGACGGCGCCGGAGGTGCCGTGGCGGATGACCATACAGTCTACAGCCATGGCCTCAATATTCCAAGCAGTGTCCAGGAGGCTTTCTCCTTTTACCAGGCTGGAGCCCTGGTGGGCAAAGTTGATGACATGGGCACCCAGGTACTGAGCGGCCAGCTCAAAGGACATGCGGGTGCGGGTGCTGGGTTCAAAGAACATGTTGGCTACCGTCCTGCCCTTCAGCTCTTTGCCAGCCTTTTCCCCTTTGTCCAGGCGCTCCCTGTAATAGTTTCCCCGCTTTAGTATCTCCCACAATTCTTCGGCATTGAGCGCTTCTAATGTCAGCAAATCTTTTGTCAATGTCATGTTCTTTCTCCCCCCATTCTCAGCAAAAAACCGGCCCTCTTGTGGAGAGACCGGTTGGCACGAAAAATTAACGCCGCGCCTTGCCAGCCTCGCCGGACTGTTTTAAAGGCAGTGCATCAAAAAAGCCTTGCACCAGTGAGGCGCAAGACAAGGGCGTACATATAATTTCCTTCCCCTTGACGGCCTCACAGGACCGATTTAAAGGTTTGTCTTATTTTAGCTCAGATAATGGACTTTGTAAAGGTTTTTTTATCTTTTTTCCAGAAAAATTATTGTTCTCAGTTGTCTAAAGTGGTAAAGCTCTCATAATAGAGTAATCCCCAGATTGAAGGAAGCACTAGAACCGTCCCGGTCACCTGCCTCAGCCTCATCGCCGGCATCAAGGTCACGGGCAGCATTGTCGGTTAGTACATTGCTGCCCCTAACATATATTGTTTATAGTTGCTAACATCTCCACTGGAGCGGTTATTGCGCTATTTAGTGGCCTACTTTTCATGACCAAAAGTGTTCAAACTCAACTGACCGTTGACACCAGGGGCAGCGGTTAGGAGAGAAGACTGATATCATGGCCAGATGTTAAACAACAAAATCGATTTCAAGATGCAGATTTAGTCCTGTGAGAGGAAAGACCCATAGCTAATTGCTGTGGACCCGACTTACTCATTTTCTTGGGAATAATTGTGTGATAAAGAGAATTCCCTCATACACGAAACGTGATGGCGGGCGTTCTTTTGTCTTGTTAATAATATATATTCGCCTAAGCTTTCTACTGTTCCACGAATGGCGAATTTTGTCGAATAATGCAGGACGGTTGCTCTTGCCCTAACATACAGACAATGATACTCTTTAACAAATCACATTGAGCTAGTCAATGGCCAAGAAAAACCAGATGATAGAATGCTGGCGAATATGGGTTTCAGTGATATTAATCAGAAGGAGGCGATTTACATGACCTAATTTGTTGAACTCGGTGATTTCAAAGGCGGTGTCGTTGAGTCGTGATGCTGTTACTGAAGGACGAATAAAAAGGAGGATCTTCATGAAAAAAACTAAACTTATCTCTTTCTTCATTGTGCTCGTCTTTGTTTTTCTCATCGCGTCTAGCGGTACAAGCAGTGCTGCAAGTAATGATTTTAGATTTACAAAATCTAAATCCATTCCATTCCGCTATAATACAGTTGTGTCTTGGTTTGACACAAGAGTTACCGGAGGCGCAGTAAGTCCAGTCCGTTACCGAGCATATTTTGACGGTTCGGCAAGTGCTCGTTGGTACGGAACAAATCCATATTTGCTACATGAGATTCAATACAACAACTCTTTTAGGATGACCGGCTTAGGCGGCCTATCAGTCTCCAAGAGTGGGCCCTCAGTAAGCATTAGCGGTGCTACTGCAAGTTATGGGCGTACAGGGAAAGATGTTAGATCTATGATTACCAACTATAGCTTAGGATTTCAAAGGATTAATATTTGCTGGGTCTCCCAATCCTTTTCGACAACTTATGTAGCCCGCATAAGCGGAACTGAGGTCGACACAACCTTTAATATTAGTGACGATCGAGTATTCTGGTAAAATTCAACGCCTAGAATTATAGATTTGATTGAAGTATCGTGCATACGATACTTCAATCCTTAGAAACAGGGGGCAGATAAAATGCGACAAGGTAAAGGGAGTAAACTTATAGCATTACTACTTATCTTTTTAGCGGTTTGTTCCTGTATATCAAAAGGGAGTAAGGTGTACAATTCATCCTTTATACCGACTCAAGAGTTCAAATTTGATCCGAAGCTACTACAGTGTTTGACATTTGGGGAAAAAGAAATGCATGCCTTGTTGGATCTGGCCTATCAGACTGACAATAACTACGCCGGCTTTTCAAGCAAATTATTGACATATAATTATCGGGAAGAATGTTCTTGGGAAGATGTTTTTTCCCTAGAGCTTTTCCGAAACTATTATAGGGTAGGGGTGCAAGAAAAGGATCACCAGAAAATCATTAACGCGGTTGAAGCAAGTAATTACGATTATTCTGGGCTCAGCATTCAAAGGATATATCAGTTAACGTTACTGAAAAGTATTCTGGATCAAGCTGATTTTGATATCCAAAACTCTATTGAAACATTTTTTGATGAGGAACATAACCTGTATACATATGGTGATAATGATAATTCTTACATAAGAATGTTAAGTGCAACTTATTTTGCGTTGGCTACCTACGAATTGCTTGGACTAGAAAGCCCGCATATTAAACAAATCAAGAATGTATTATCTCAGAGCGAAGTTTTTGAGGCACTCACCAGTGAAAAAGGATCGGATTATTTTTATTGGATCATTCTATGTAACAATCTTAATGTCGATCTTAATGAAAGCTGTTCTGATTGGGCGATGCAATACAATAAGGATCTCGAGGCCACTACCTTTGATTCGCTACAAGTATTTACGGTAAACTTGCTAAACAAGGTAAACGCTATCCTAGAAATAGAGAATACCCACCTTATAAATTACGTCAATAAATACAAAGACCATTTTTTCTTTGGAGATATCATGGCCAGTCGAGAATTGACCATTGCCTTTATCGAGCTTCAAGAAAGCATTAAAGAGAAACTAATAATTTTCGAAAATGAGCAGCTTGGTTTTCTTATTGATCACATCAAATCTTTATATAAAACAAATCTAGCAGTGGGCATAGATAATTTTAACCCTAACCCCATGGACACCTATTATGGAATAAGGTTAGCAAACTATTATGGATATAAATACGATAAAACTAAAACAAAAAATTACATTGAGGACTTCAATGAGGAGTTTATTTCTTCCGCTGATTCTACAGACTACTCCTTTTTCATATTCTTATATTTTAACATATTGTCTCATAAAGAAATGGACTTACCGATGAGCAACGCAAAAAAAACTATGATAATTGACCTGTGCCTAAATGAACTTTTTAATAACGCATGGCAGGACCCGGAACAATACTATGGGCAAGTTTTAGAAAACACGCTATTTATTGTTGAAACCTTGAAGATTCTTGACTATAATTTCACCATAAGTAATATTAAGGATATTGAGACCCGTATTTTGACACTATGCAACAATAATGCAGTCCATGAGACCTTCTATGTCTCTGAAGTTCAGTTATTATGTGATATGTTAGGACTCGACATCTTGCCTAACCTAGAAATGACTATACCACAATTATATGTCGGGGGAGGGTTTACTTCCATGATAAATGAACCTGATTATGCTCACATTAACCCAACCGCGAGGGTTTTGCGATTCGAAAAGAATATGAATTCAGTAGATATAGATCAGCTGGAGAGGTTTATCAATTCATTTTTGATAAATGGTGAATTAACATACGACATAGATGAACATGGTGCCGATCTACGCCTGTACTATAATTATATTCGTTTAATGCACTTAATCGAGAGGGGTTCAGACAATGACTAATATTGCCCTTGGCTCCATAAAAAAGGTATATCCCAACAATAGCATAGCTTTAAATGGTATCGATTTATCTTTTGTTGGCAACGGCCTGGTTACAATAGTTGGTGAATCGGGCAGCGGTAAAACAACTCTTCTAAATATTATCGGATTATTAGATTCGGCAACAGAGGGTACTATCAGTATTAACAATGAAGTATTTACCCGTGACCTAAATACTGATGAGTGCGACAACTTTAGAAGTGGACAACTGGGATACGTATTTCAAGATGATATTTTGCTCAGTCAACTGTCAATTAAAGAGAATATCTTATACCCCTTGAAGTTGAAAAGGATAATAACCGAAAGCGATATAAGCATGTTAAATAGGCTATCCCAGGCAATTGGAATATCTGACTTGCTTGAACGTTACCCTCATCAACTTTCCCGGGGCCAGCGACAGCGAGCTGCAATCGTCAGAGCTTTAATTAACGAACCTACTGTTTTGCTGGCAGATGAACCCACCGGAAATCTGGATTCAACTAACTCCCAGACTATATTTGAGCTGCTGAAAGATATTTCTAAAGACAGATTAGTAATTGTGGTTACCCACAATGAGCCCCTTGCTCGAAAGTACTCGGATAGGGTTATTGAATTGAAAGATGGCAATGTTGTTTTTGATAATATAGATAAGGCACAGCAAAAAACAAACCATGAAACAAAAAAAAGCAGCCCAAAAAGGGCGAAATATCGATTGCCATATATGCTATACCATTCATTCAGCGATATTAAAAACATTAAAAGCAAATTGTCTAAGGTATGCCTAACAGGTATGTTAGCTTTAATTTCCGTGCTATTTGTCTTTTCTTTTAGTAATAGCGCTCGAGGCGAATTAAATGCCATGGAAGAACACCTCCTTGGCAAAAACTTATTAATCATAACAGAGGATCCAGAGAGTAGTGCCCTAGCATTTGCAAATTATTATTCAGGCAGATGGGTATTGATTACAGAATTTGATTTTATTGAAGATTGTCCTCTAGTAGAAGAATACGTATTGCGATATGACATTTCACCTCATGTAATAACTGCAAAGGAACCTATATACATTGAAGAGATTACCCCTATTAAGATTAATGAGTACTTTAATGAGAAAGTAGCTTTTCAGGGGATAGAAGGAAATATGATCTCCAATGATAATGAAATTATCATTGGAATCGACATTGCCAAGGAATTATACGGCAAGGGGTATATGGAACATTTAGGAAGCACTCTGGAGGTAGTTTCGGTATATGCAAAAAAGGACTTCACAATTGTAGGTATCAATGGTAAAAAGGATATTCGAGGCAAGACCCAAACCTATATTACTGAAAATGCAATGTATCATTTGGCCCTGGAAACTGACGAAATTACTGAAAATGTCACCTTAATCTATGGCCCCTATAATCTAATTGAACGAAAAGACTCCTCCCTTGGTGTGGACGGACCCAAATTTCTGGTTACAGATGAGGCCTTTGGCGTCGCTCATGAGTTAGGGGAATTTGATGCTGCTGATTTGTTAGATGGAGTAATGCCTAAATCAAGGGAAGAGGCCATTGTCAGCATTCAGTTTTTAGAAGCGTTTTCGACCACTCTCTTTGGCCACAAATTTGACCGTGAATTATTATCCTCTCGGGATAGGGCAATGGATGTAATAGGATTTATTTATGAGCAAGAACTATTCATGAAAAAATATAATGCAGGCAAGCTAAAGATTGTTGGCATATATGATGATAAAGATAATACCTACGGTGAAATTTTGTTGTCTGAAGAAGGTTATCGTTTTCTTTCCAAGACCTGTCCCTACCGGATAGACGTATACGTGAAAAATGATGCTGACATCAATGCAGCAACACAAGTGTTTTCTGATGCCGGGTTCGACGTATACACAGAATATGAGAACTACAAAGATGGGTTTGCCTCTAGATTTGATTCCATCCGATTTGCACTGTATATTTTATCTGTTATCTTCTTAGTGCTCACTATTTCAGTTATCAATACCTTTTCCTCGAATAACATTAAAGACCGGACAAAAGATATTGGATTATTAAGAGCCATAGGAGCAACACGTAATAATGTTATCAATCTGTTCTTGTTGGAGTCTGCGTCGATTGGCTTCTTTACCTCTTTGCTAACAATAATTGTGGCGCTAATCATGATGGTTGTTATTAGGCTGTTGGAAATGAAATACATTCCGTTCTTGCAACAAATCAGTTCATTTACAGTGAAAGGATTTATCTTTATCACATTCATAGGTGTAGGAATTTACGTCTTATCTGCCTTGCCCTCAGTGCTTAGAACTATTAGAATGACGCCAAAGGAAGCAATCTACCAGAAGGGGTTATAAGAAATGCCCACTCCATACCTCTCTAAAAGGTAGCAGCCTAAGCCACGCCTTGCCAGCCACACAGGACCGATATAAAGGTTTTTTATGGTATAACCCAAAAGCCTTTGCTTGTAAATAGAAAAATAAAAAATAGCATAGCAAAGCTACATGTTTGGCTATACATGCTTATATCCGCGCATTTTTATAACATAGCGCAGCAAAAAGAATAGCCCAGCTATCAGCGCTGCACCTAAAGCAGAAAACAGCAGATAAACCCAAATTCCTTTTTGAGAGGTCTCCTGATCATCACGGAGGAAATTTGAAAAATTGCCCTGGGCCAGGTCGGAAGCCAGTATTCCTTCCGTCCCTTCAGGAAAATGCAGCTTTATATTTTCCTCGAACCCTCTGTATGTCTCAATGCTTTTTTCTTTCAGGGATATTTTCCACAGTTTTTCAAAGTCTCCGTTGAGGGCTAGATAAATAAAGTCTTCCTTGGGCTCAAATACCATAGAACATAATGTAATTGCCTGAGCAGTTTTTTGCAGGCATTCAAAAGCATTGTCAACGCTAAAAGTCTCCCTGCTCTGCCCTAGGTATTTATAGGCAGCGCGATACCGATCTGCACCGGTGCCAGAAGTTTCATCCCAAGGAACATCCCTGAAATCAGAGTTCTTAAAATTGGTCATTACGATAAAGTCATCGGCAAGGGGAAGGAGTTCATTGCCATCTGTCCCCACTTCAATAATGGCTGCATCACCTTCCCTATCTGCAAGCATAGCATGTAATGTATAATTGCTCCGATGCACCAGCCTTTTATTCCGGATCTCCCCCAACACTTCATCAACCTTGGGTTCGGTAATATACATTATCAATTCATCAATAAAGAGCTCATCAGCGTTTCGTTTACTCTTTTCTTCCTGGGATGGATACTGAACTTGCAGCGTTATAAATAAACCACTTTCATTCATCAGGACAGATGGAATTGACAGGCCCCCTTCCCTGAAAACCAGGGCAAAAATATCCTGACCTTTTTCTTCGGCAATACAAAGACTAATTTCTGTATTATAGTAGTCAAAATTCATGCCGTAAATTGGCTGGTCGGAGTAAATGGCAAAGCTGGAGCATGCGTAAGCTGGGGTGATGCTTAATATAACGGCGACAAGGAAACATAGAAAAGCCTTTTTCATGAGTCCACCTTCCTTGCTCTATAATACCGTATTGGCTTGATATACAACATCATTCGAAATGTACCATTTGGATATCTTTTCGCCATTTCTTGCCGAATTACCTTTATTTAATATGGAAGATATGCATATAAACCTGCGCATCCTTTATGTGGTTTATAGAAACCGCGCCCAAGGGGTTGAGGTCGGTTAGATATAGCAGGGACACACTCCGTGAACCCTGCTTTTTGCCTTCTTACTATAGGTTTTACATCCCCCCCTCTCAGTTTCTGAACAGAGGACGGGATAATGTTATAATGGATACAGTTTTGAGCAAGGGAGTTTTTTACTATGAAATCTTTGGTTCTAACGGAAAAGCCCAGCGTGGCCCGGGAGATTGCCCGGGTGCTGGGCTGCGCAAGTAAGCAAAAGAACTATTTTGAAGGTCCCCGCCATGTGGTGACCTGGGCCCTGGGCCATTTAGTGGAACTGGCGGAACCCGAGGATTACGACAAGAAATACAGCACCTGGAAACTGGAGGATCTGCCCATCATTCCAAAAAGCATGAGGCTGAAGGTCATCCGCCAGACTTCTCATCAATTCAAAGCTGTCAGCCACCTGGCCAAGCGAAATGACCTTTCGGACTTGATTATCGCCACCGATGCCGGCCGGGAAGGGGAGCTGGTAGCCCGCTGGATTATGGAGCTGGTCCATTGGCAAAAGCCCTTTCGCCGCCTGTGGATTTCCTCGCAGACGGACAAAGCAATTAAAGAAGGCTTTGCCAGTCTGCGGCCGGGCAATTCCTACGACAACCTCTACCATTCAGCGGTGTGCAGAGCAGAGGCCGACTGGCTTATCGGCCTCAATGTCACCCGGGCCCTCACCTGCAAGTTTAATGCCCAGCTTGCCGCCGGCCGGGTCCAGACGCCGACTCTTTCTGCCCTGGTAAAGAGAGAAGCGGAAATTCGTGGGTTTAAACCCGTGGACTACTGGATTGCCGAGGCAGACTTTGGCCTCTTCCGGGCGCAGTGGGCCAAGGGCGGGGAAAACCGCTTTTTTGAGCGGGAAAAAGCCCAAGCAATCTGCGCCAAAGTCCAGGGCAAACAGGGAAATATTATAGAATTGAAATCCAGGGAAAAGGCAGAGCCCCACCCCCTGGCCTACGATTTAACCGAACTGCAACGAGATGCCAATAAGCGATACGGATTTCCCGCCAAACAAACATCCACCGTACTGCAGAGGCTGTATGAACAGCATAAATTAGTCACCTATCCCCGCACTGATTCCAGATATTTGTCCAGTGATATTGTCAGCACGTTCAAGGAGCGGATGGCAGCCATCGCTGTCGGTCCTTACGCCCAGCTGGCCCGGCCCCTGCTGAGCAAGCCTCTGCAGCCTGGGAAGCGGGTAATCGACGACAGCAAAGTCACCGACCACCATGCCATCATCCCTACCGGCGAGAGGCTGTATCTGCAAAAACTAACCGCCGATGAAGCCAGACTCTTTGACCTTATCGCCCGCCGCTTTATTGCCCTCTTCTGCCCCCCCTGCATTTATGAGCAAATCGCGGTCACAGCTTTGGTTGAAGGAGAAGAATTCCGGGCCAAGGGCAAGGTAGTCAAACAGGCTGGCTGGAAACAGGTCTATGACCTTCGGGATGATGAAGATGAAACTGAACAACGGCTGCCCCAACTGGAGCAGGGGCAAAAACTGATGGTTCGGTCCTGCTCCGCAGTGGACCGGCAAACCCAGCCCCCGGCCCGCTACACCGAGGGCACCCTGCTGACAGTAATGGAAAAACATAATTTGGGCACGCCGGCAACCAGGGCAGATATTATTGAGAAGCTCCTCCAGACCGAGACAATTGAACGCAGCGGGAACCAGCTGGTTCCCACTGCCAAAGCAACTCAGCTGCTGGAACTGGCGCCGGAGGAACTGCGCTCTCCAGAACTGACTGCCAAATGGGAGCAGGAACTGGAAGCCATCGCCCGGGGCAAGGGAGATAAAGACCAATTTCTCAAAGGAATCCGTCAGCAGGCAAGAACAATGGTCGACAAAGTAGCCGGCAGCGAGCAAGTCTACAAACACCACAATGCTACCCGCAGCCGCTGTCCCGAGTGTGGGCAATTCCTCCTGGAGCGAAAAGGCAAACAAGGCGTCATGCTGGTCTGCCCCGACCGGGCCTGCGGTTACAAATTCCGGGAAAACAAACAACTGACCAACCGGCGCTGTCCCCAGTGCCATAAAAAGATGGAGCTGCGCCAGGGCAAAGCCGGCAAGTTCTTTCAATGCAGACCCTGCAATGTAATCGAGATGCTGGATGGCGAAGGCGGGAAAAGGGGCAGAAAAGGCCAAGATGGCAACCTGGTCAAGAAATATCAGAAAGATGCTCCCCTCTCCTCCAGCCTAGGCGATGCCCTCAAAGCCGCCCTGGAAGAAAAGAAATAATTCGACCAAAATGCGACAAAAAGGTACGTCCCTAGTGTCGCATTTTCGACACGTCCCTAGTGTCGCATTTTCGACAGGGAGGCCTGGGCCAGGGAACGGCCGGTGGTAAAGCCCTCTTTGCGGACGGAGAAGAATTCTGGATTGCAGCCGGTGCAGTGTCGACGATTTTGCTGATGCCCAGAGCGGCGAGATTTGCGCGCAGAGCCAGGGCAATGTCAATGGTATTGGTATCGTCGGGCAGTTCCCGCTCCAGGTTGAGGCTGGAATAATCGGCAAAAGCTGTTTTCAGGCCCTCATCATGCTGCTGGTAGCAGCAATCCCTGATGCCGGGGCCGATACCACATCATTAGGGGAGGTGCCGAAATCCCGGGCCATGGCAGTAAGCAGCTTTTGCTCCAGACGCCTGGCAATTCCCCGCCAGCCGCAGTGGGCAAGACCCACTGCTTTATTTTCGGGATCGTGAAGTATTAAGGGAAAGCAGTCAGCGGTAGTAATGCCCAAGTGCAGACCCGCACATTTGTATGCAGAGCTTCCGCTTGCTTAATTTAATATAATGTCTTTGTATGCTGTTTCGCAATTTTTATCAATCATTTAATTTATTTGTACGTTATTCTGAAACAGGAGGGAGGTTATGGAATACAAATCACATATTATGCGGGCGATAAAATATATTGAAGAAAATATAAAAAATGAAATTTCTCTTTCCAACTGTGCGCGTGTTTCTGGCTATTCTAATTACCACTTTATCCGTGTATTCAAAGAAGCGACCGGATTGACACCGGCTGATTACATTCGTAAACGCAGGCTTACCGAAATAATAAAACATATACGACCAGATATACCTATTTCACAAATAGCCTTTGAGTATGGTTTTAATTCCAAAGAAAACTTTACAAGAGCGTTTATTGCTGAGCATCACATTCTGCCTACCGAATACAAGTCTGCTCTGAACAGCCTTAAACTGTATGAAGAGGTAACCTTTGAAGCAGAGCCGTTTTTGGTAAAGCCCACAATAATGCAGCTTGAACCTTTTGTTCTAGTCGTTTATAAAAGTGATGAGGCTTATCAACCAAATTTCTGGAACAAATACAACAGCAGAAAGTGGTCAAAAAAGCTATCAGGTGGAGCGGTCTGCGAAGATTATGGGGTTTGCTCGTGGAATGCTGCGGCAAAAAAGATGGATTATTACATCGGCATACGTAAAGAAAACGCGTTGGGTGATTTAACTGATACAACGGAGCTTTCAATAAACGGAGGGCTGTATGCCGTTTTTGCTACACCAAAAACTTCACATTATGATTTTGTCAACACTATCCACCGCACATGGAGTTACATAAATTGTGTCTGGTTGCCGGACAGCGGATATAACAAAACCGGTGAATATGAATTTGAGTCATATATTGAGGAATCTCGTACTTTTAGTGAAAGAATCTATATTAAGATAATCGAAAACGAAAGGACTGATTGAAAATAAAAAAGCAGCTAAATATTACATGGGACGGTGTACAGGATGCGACTGGTTACCTGTTTTCTTTTGCGAAATCATTGGCATCTGCAGTAAAGAACAGCCCATATGCTGAAAAAGCGGAAGATATTGTCGCTACTTCCGGTTTTGCTTTCCGTATGTGGGTAAACACGGACCTATGCCCAAGCGCGACAAGCATATGGGGCTTTGACGGTCAAAAGCCGTGGGTTGAAAATGGCGGTTTGCTCTGTGATTATGTTGGACGATATTGGGGACAGGAGCATATAGAAGAAGAAAAGCGGTTAGAAGCCATTGGCAATATTAAGGATTCTATTGACAGGGGCATTCCCGCCATAGCGTGGGACGTTGGTGTGCCTGAATGGGGGCTGATAACAGGATATAATGATAATACAAGGATGTTTTCAACATTAGCGATTAACGCGGAAAAAGACGATCCGACAAGTCCCGCATATAGCAGTTCTCAAATGCCTTATGATATTTTAGGTAAGCGTGAGCTTCCAATCCTCTCGGTTCTGACCATAACGGGCATTTCAGATAAAACGGAGGAAACTATTTTATACGACACAATGAAACTGGTTATAACACATTTGAATGGTGATGAATGGTGCGATAACGCAAAAGGACTTGATGCTTACCTCGCATTAATTAAGATATTTGACGAAAACCCCGATATTTCCTCATCGTGGAACGCCGAATATTTTCTTGGTACATATGGCGCATTGAAAGAATATGCCTATAAATACTTCGCAAAATCCGGGCAAACAGAGTTAGCAGAGATATATAAAGCGGTTTTTAATGCTTGGAATGGAGCGTTTAAAATAAAAATATCAGAAGACGCTTCCCTACTAGTTGTTAGAGAAAAGATCTCTTCTTTATTAAAACTGGCATATGATAACGAGAAAAAAGCAGTTCAGATAATGCAAGCTCTCACAGCTTAGGTTATCAATATTACTAATTATAAAGAAGCGGGAATAGAGGCAAAAAAGACCAGGCCGGCAGCCTGGTCAAGAAATACCAAAAAGATGCTCCCCTTTCCTCCAACCTGGGAGATGCCCTGAAAGCCGCCCTAGAAGAAAAAAAATAATGCGACAAAAAGGTACGTCCCTAGTGTCGCGTTTTCGACAGGGAGGCCAGGGCCAGGGAACGGCCGGTGGTGAAGCCCTCCTTGCGGGCAGAGAAGAATTCCGGGTTGCAGCCTGTGCAGAGCTTGGTATCGATAATTTTGCTGATGCCCAGGGAAGCTAAATTTGCCCGGAGGGCCAAGGCAATATCAATGGTATAGATGCCCTCGGGCAGTTCTCGCACCAGGTTAAGGCTGGTATAATCGGCAAAGGCTGTTTTCAGGCCGTCATCGTGCTGATGAAAGCAGCAATCCCTGATGCCGGGACCGATAATCGCCACCACATCTTTGGGGTCGGTGCCAAAATCCCCTGCCATTGCTAAGAGCAGCTTTTGCTCCAGCCTCCCGGCAATGCCTCGCCAGCCGCAGTGGGCCAGACCCAGTGCTTTATTTTCGGGATCGTGAAGTATTAAGGGAAAGCAGTCAGCGGTAGTAATGCCCAGGTGCAGACCAGGCACATTCGTGTACAGGGCATCCGCTTTATAAAGATGCTTCAGTTCATTGATTACGCCTCTGCCGGCATCTTCTTCCCCCACCCTCACCACCCGGGTGCCGTTGTCCAGATGCACCCGGACAATTTTGCTTAAGGGGATTCCCGTTGCCTGCTGCAGGCGCTGATAATTTCCCAGGATATCCTCCCTTTTGGCCCGGGCAAAAGTAAAATTGCCCGCCGCCTTAGTGGTGAACAGGCATTTCAGAGGCCCCAAATTGAAGGAGTAACACTGCACAGAATCCATTATTCTACCTCCCAATAATCCTGCTCCTGGCTTTTTCCCTGCTATCTGTAATAATATGCGAAATCTGCCTCAAAGAAACCTGCAGTTTATTAATTCCACTTTCCCCTAATAATAACATAAATAATACCCGCCTTTTCCAAAGGACGGGTATTATTAGCCATTGCGCTTAAGTTTGCCGGTGCGCATGGCGTAGCGCTCACCCAGGGAGAAGATAAACAGTCCCAGGGGAATCAAGAGAATGCCGATAAGGGCCAGGCGCAACAACTCCGGCGCCAGCTGGCTGATGCTGGCCCCATCCAAAAGGGCGGCCCGGGCAGCCCGCAGGGTATAGGTGGCGGGAGAAAACCGGGACAAAGGTTGCATCCAGGCTGGCAGGGCCTCAATCTCGTAGTAAACTCCTGAGATCAGGAGAATAAAACCCTGGATGATGTGAGTGGCCTGAGAACCCTTTTCCGGGGAAAGCAGGGGCAGCACTGCAGCCATCAGACCCATGCCGATAAAGGAAAGGCTGGACACCACCAACACTGCCAGGCCGGTAAGCAAGTTGGCTCCCGTCAGGCTAAGGTCAAAAAACAAAGCTACTGCAATGAGGACAATGATGGTGCGAATCGCCCCATAGCCGATGGCATACAGGCACATGCCCCCCAGATGGGTCAGGCGGTGAATGGGGGCCATAAAGGTATACTCAATGGTTCCCTCCCAGCGCTCCCAGCTCACCGATTCCCCCACCTCATGGAACACCACCGACAAAAATCCCCAGAGGAGGGCGCCGACCACCAGGTAGAGAATCAGTTCTCCTGAATTTTCGCCGGCCTGGACGCCAATTAAACCAATGGTTAGCGTATTGATAATTGAATAAAAGAGAAACACTACCTCCCAGCTCCAGTATCTCTTAATCAGGTTATACTGGCGCTGGGCAAAGGCCATGGAGGCCCGCAGCTCTCTAGTCAGCTTCATGATCTTCCGCCTCCTTGCTCCAATCCCTGCCGGTAAGGGCAAAGAATACTTCTTCCATGGTGGTACTAGGGCCCCCCACCTTATTCTTCAAACCCTCTGCCGTGTCAATATCCTCCACCCGGCCCCCGTCGATGATGGCGATGCGCTGGCACAGGCGTTCAGCTTCAGCCATGTCATGAGTAGTGAGAATGATGGTGGTATCATGTTCGGCCTGGACTTCCAGGACAAAATCCTGCACATCCCGCTTGGATTTTGGGTCCAGACCGGTAGTTGGCTCATCCAGCAGCAGCACCATTGGTGAAGTCAAGAGAGCCCGGGCAACTGCAACTTTCTGCTGCATGCCCCGGGAGAGATTCTCCATTGAAGCATAGATTTTATTCCTGGGAAAGCCCAGGCGCTTGAGGATAGCCTCGGCATCAATTTTAGCCTGCCGGGGATTGACGTCATACAATCTGGCAGCATACATAAGGTTCTCATAGGCAGACAGTTTCTTAAAAAAAGCTGCGTCTACCGAGACCCGGTTTATCATTCTGCGCACCGCCAGGCGGTTTTTGACCACATCTTGGCCTAAAACGCTGACATAACCGCTGTCGGGCAGAAGCAGGGTGGCCATGAGGCGAATAAGGGTAGATTTACCCGAGCCGTTGCTGCCTAATAGGCCAAAAATCTCCCCTCTTTTAACCTCAAGACTGACGTCATCCACGGCCTTGGTCAGCCTTTTGCCGGGCCGCAGCCGCTTGAGCCAACAAGCCCCAGGGTCAGCCTCCTGTTCCTCCCAAAAATACTTCCTGACCTGGTGGCAGACAATTGCAGAATCCAAAGTAATACCTCCTTTGTTTCCGGAACTAAAAAAGTCATGGCTGCCCCATGACAATATACCCCGCCCTTGTGCGGGAAATATAAAAGTCATCGGCAACCTGGCCGATGACCTGTTTTTTGCGCCCCAATTAAAGGGTGAAAAGTACAGGAACCGGCCGCGAAATGTACACACTGATGCCTTGGGTGAAATTAATGAAACCGAATCTTCTCCTGGTCATTTGCACGGCCTCCTTTCATTTTAATACCTGCTTAGTATACCACCTTTGCCAGAAACAGGCAAGGCAGTTTTATAAATAATCGCTGATTATAAACTTATTAAGTCTGACAAACAAGTATGCTACAATAGAAAAAATAGAGAAAGGGGGAAATTTAATGGAACCTAACGTTACTGTCAATGTTCAAGTCCCTGCAGGCAAAGGAAATTCATATTTTGATGGAGGCTTGCTCTCGTTATTGGGTTGGAAAATTCTCGGAGGACTAATTACAGTAGTTACTTTTGGAATCTGCTATCCCTGGGCCCTGTGCATGGTGTATGGATGGAAAATCAAGCATACCGTTATTGAAGGCAGGAGACTTAAATTCAGCGGCAGCGCCATCGGCCTGTTTGGCAATTGGATTAAATGGTTTCTCCTTTGTATTATTACTTTTGGCATATACAGTCTCTGGCTTGGCATCGCCCTGGAAAAATGGAAGGTAAAACATACATCTTTTGCTTAAGAAAACAATCTTTTTTTGAATAGGCAATGCTAGAATCCATCCCTGAGGAAATACTAACTTCAGGTGATAGAAATGGATATTTTCCACTTGGTTGAGGAGATGGCTCCCCTGGAAAATGTGCGGGTTGTCCACCGGCAGCTGCGGGTGCCCAGGGAAGAATATTATCAGCATATAGCCGCCTTATAATGCCCCCCATTGTCAAG
>DHSM01000022.1 GCA_002408465.1 Firmicutes bacterium UBA5286
AGACCTTTTTGGGGTTCAATCATGATGTACCTCATCAATAAAGATAGATAATTGAGGCAGCTTACCTATGAGATTTCTTAATTCGTTGGCTTGCCTATCCTTTTCATCATCACTTTTTTCGAACATAATAATTTGCCCGTCTTTTTCCTGAATACGGTCAAGAATAACTTTTTCTGCATTGGTAACAGCAACCAATCCAAACAGGCTATCCAAAGGCTGGTGGATAGCAATTTTTTGGACATTAGGGTTTTTGGTTTTATTAGATTTCTTTGCGCTTTTATTTTGATCTAAAACTTCAAAAATAAGTTTACGTTTTAAGTCTGAAGCAGCCGGTTCGGGAATTACCCATGATGGGTCAAAATGCTGTATGGTTCTAAGGCTGGGCACTACAGAAGTTTTTAGCCCGGAGGGAGCAAAGATTATAAAGTTATGAGCAAATGCTTTATTATCCGGTTCATTTTGTGCAAAATATAAATCCAAATATATAAAGGCGGCCATTAGATATGTTTTTCCTGCCCCCATTGGCAAACTAAATAAGTAGTCCGTGTAGGAAATATCATAAAATAGTGATTTTAGAACAGATTTGTAGTCTATGCTTTCAGGGTTATCTTTAATTTGTTTAACAACCTTTGGTGATATTATTGTGCCAGCATCATCAGTCAGCGATGCGTATTCCAATAAGGCAGCCGCACCGGGATTATTATTTAAAAAGGCTCTTGTGTTTGATTTTAATTCAAGCTCTTGTATATTGATATTATTAAGGTAACCAGCATTCATCAACTGATATAGGGGTTTGTTATCGCAGGCTATTTTCAAAAATAGATAGGTCGTAATAGCTTCTACCTGAGCATCCCTCATTTTACCGGTTGACGTAATATAGTTAACAAGGCCAGTTATCTGACAATCTTTTGAGGCAAGCCATGCCTCTCTTTTTTTACTTATCATCTTATAGATCATGTTCTAGTTATCCCCCTCGGCAGTATTGTTTTTTAGGCTAATAATGTCGCCGATATCAACATTTAAAGCAGTTGATATTTTTACAAGTGCATCCATGCTCACATATTCGTCTTTTCCGAGCTTGGCGAGGGTAGATGTGCTAATAGGCGCAAGTTCTAGTAAATCTATCTTTTTCAGATTCTTATCTATTAATAACTTCCAAAGTTTTTTGTAAGTAACTTTCATCAGTTCATTCTCCTTTGCCTTCGTTTAATATATTATAATCCATCTTGTGCGATAAGACAATAATATTTGTGTCTTAGAAATGTTAATTCTGTAAATGCATATTTATATTGTATATAACCTAAGTGAATAAGTAGTGTTTATTAATTCGCATTCACCTTTTGATAATTGAGCCTCTATGACAGCAGCCATTAGCTTGAGTAAAGTTCTTAAGCCGATGGCTGCTTTATTTTCCCAAATGGAGCAATCTATTTTTGAAAAATGTGGAAGAAGTTTTGTAGAACCTCATTTGAAACCGGATTAGTAGTAGAGGGTATTTTGTAAAAAGTTTGGTCCAAATGCCCTTTGAAACCGGATTAATGGTAGAGGGATAAATAAATCCGCTCACACCCTTTGTTTTATCGGCTTAATAGTAGGGGGTGTTTTTTCAATACTAAAATAAGGAGAAGATAAAAATGAAAAAAAGATTTCACACCATTGACGGTGAAACGCTTATGAATCAACCGCTTGAGCCAGTTCAATTTGTGGTAGAGGGACTATTGTCAAACGGACTTCATTTATTAGCCGGTGCGCCTAAGTCAGGAAAAAGCTGGCTTGCCCTTTGGCTATCTGTAACCATTGCAAAGGGTGAAGCTGTTTGGGGTAATGCGGTTAAACAAGGAACAACTTTATATCTATGCTTTGAGGACAGCCGCCTGCGTATTCAAAACCGCCTATTTGATATTACCGACGATGCTCCTTCTAATGTTCATTTCTGCGAGGAAAGCTTCCGGCTGGGAGAAGGGCTGGAGGAACGAATCACACAATTTGTCCTTGAACACCCCGAAACCGTGCTGATTATTATTGATACCCTGCAAATGATCCGAAGACCGGCATTGGATAATTCCTATGCTAATGATTATGCAGACCTTTCTATGCTTAAAAAACTGGCCGATAAAAATCAGATTGCAATTTTATTGATTCATCATCTCAGAAAACAAAAAGATGATGACCCTTTTAATCGTATCTCAGGCACCACAGGTTTATCAGGTGCTGTTGATACAAGCTTCACACTGGTGGAAGAAAGGCGTGGCAGCGGCAAGGCAACACTTTCTTGTATCGGCAGAGATATAGAGTACAGAGAAATTGAACTGGAACGAAACGAAAACAATGTTTGGGAACTTATTTCAGACAGCAAGGATAACCCTGATTTACTGCTACCCGATATTGTGTTTCTTATCTCTGATTTTATGGCAGATAAAAAAGAATACCAAGGCTCGCCTACGGAGCTTGCGGAGCTTATCGGCAGAAAAGAAAAAAAGATAAGTTACCGTACACTTTCACGCCTGCTGCTGCAAAACCAAGACCTGCTTTATCTGAAAGGGCTTACGGTTCGCTGCCATCGCAGCAACGGCAGCCGCCTTATCTCACTTGCTCATGTTGGTGCCGATAGTGCCGTTAGTGACGATAAAATCGATAACTGCCCCAGTGTGAAAAACATCGGCCCTGTTGACCCTGTCGGCACTGGTTAGCCACTGTGATCCGCCTGAACGGCCCGTGTTGCCCTTTCAGATACCCGTAGGGGATTGCTGCCCTCAGGCGGATAAAAGCCCGCACAGGCGATTTGTGAGGAAGATTAAGCAACCCTTTATTCCTCTATTTAAAAGCAACCCACCCCATCTAAAAGAGAGCAGGAGAAAGCAAGGTGCCCTAAAGGTGCACCTTGCAGTCACAGCAGCCAGCAGTGCCGGCTGCAAAAGCCCGTGGCAAGCGGGTTTAGGGGAATTTATGAAAATTTAAGACAGCAAAATTTTAGGTGCTGTAAAACCCCATTTGTGCTGTTTTAGGTGCTGTAAAGCCCTGTGGGCTCTGACGCAATGCGGTTTCTGAGGTGCTGCTGCAGGTGCTTAGCCGGAAAAAGTGAAGCGAGAGAAATTAGAAAAGAAGAATTGTTCTTATGAAGAAACAAAAAAATACAGGCAGCTATGTCGAAAGCAATCCGCAAATATTATCCCCCTTTGGTTACCCCCTCTCTGTCTTTGATGACAACCTCTCCGTCATTTCCGAGGAAGGGCATTACTGGCAGAGGGAAATGAAAGTAGATGGAAAATCCTTCACCCTGCGTTCCTTTTTCCAGCCTGTTTCGGTGGCAACCCCCATTGATAAACTGCTTCATATGATTGATTCCAATGTTTTGAAAAAAGATTAAATTTAGGGTAGACTTGGCAAAATTGTTTCGGTATGATGTTCACTACCGTATTCGGTTTGCCGGAAAGGAGATTATAGATGAAACAGGCAACTGAAAAATATACGATTCTTTACGCAAGATTAAGTCAGGATGACGGGAGTCAAGGAGATTCCAACAGCATTCAAAACCAGAGGATGATGCTTGAAAAATATGCAAAGGACAATGGATTTGAGAATCTTAAATTCCTGTATGATGATGGAGCTACCGGTACAAATTTCAATCGACCGGCATTCCAAGAGGTAATGTCACTGATAGAAAACGGCGAAGCTGCAACTTTAATAGTCAAGGATATGAGCCGATTAGGCAGAGAGTATTTAGAAGTCGGTAGGCTGACGGAAATAGTATTTCCAAGCTATGGTGTACGGTTTATCGCTATGAATGACGGTGTAGACAGCTTATATGGCGACAACGAATTTACCCCCTTTAAAAATATTATTAACGAATGGTATGCAAAAGACTGCAGCAAAAAGGGGAAAGCATCAGCAAGAATCAAGGCTGAAAGTGGTGCCAGAGTAGCTTCAAGACCGCCTTTCGGGTATCAGAAAGACCCCGACGATCCTAAGCGTAAAATTATCCCGGATGAAGAAACCGCACCGATTGTGCAATATATTTTCTCTCTGTGCATGAATGGAAAAGGCCCAAGTCAAATTGCTAAACAGCTTAAAGAAAAACGAATTCCTATCCCTGCACACTTTTATTACAAGAAAAACGGTGTGAAAGTTACCGGATTTGATGCGGATAATCCCTATGAATGGAAACAATCAACTGTTGCAAGAATGCTGGAAAATGAGGTTTACCTTGGGCATACCATCAACCTAAAGTACACAACCCTGTCTTATAAAAACAAGAAACGAGTTGAGCGTCCTGAAAGTGAACAGGTGCGAATTGAAAATACCCACGAAGCCATCGTTGACAAAGCTGCATGGGATATTGTCCAGGATATCCGCAAGCATAAACGCCGCAGAGCTAATATGGCAGAGCAGAACATCTTTTCCGGGCTTATTTACTGCAAGGATTGCGGTACCACCATGGTACTCCATCGGGCACATACAATGGATGCGGTGAAAAACAATTTTACCTGCCGAACCTATAAGAAAAAGGGTAAAGCTGTTTGTACAGGGCATTTTATTCGCGAAGTCCAGCTTGCAGAGATTATTTTGGATGACTTGCGCAGGGTTACTCATTTTGCACGACAAAATGAAGCTGTATTCGCAAAGCACATTACACAGAAGAACAGTGCGGAAATCCGCAGGGAGATTAACCGGACTGGATGGGAACTGGAATCTTTGAAACGCAGGGATGCTGAACTAAGTGCATTGTTTAAACGGTTGTATGAAGATAATGTTCTTGGTAAAATCCCGAATGAAGTGTTCCGCAAGCTTAGTGCTGATTATCTGTTAGAGCAAAAAGAAATCCAAGCCTCTATCCCCAAAAAGGAAGAAGAGCTTGAAAAGCTCAAGGACTCTGTTGCAAATGTTGGAACGTTTTTAGAAAAAGTAAAGCAATTTACAGAGCTTGATACCCTGACTGCAGAGATGCTTAACCTGTTTATTGAGCGGGTAGAAGTAGGTGAAAGAGAGGAACGTTACTCTCGTACAGCACCACAGTCCATTGATATTTACTACCGTGATATCGGCCTCTTGGACAACTTTGCAGAAACAGAAACTGTCACGGGGCAGGAGTCAACACCAGAGGAAGTAGCATAAACGGTAATCGGCAGACAGCGAAAACTCACTGCCTGCCGATACATATCACCATTTCACCACGGTTTAGAAAATGTCCCTATCGCACCGTGGAGAAGCTGTCAGGGCTTTTTTAGAAATCTATCAGGCCTAGGCTAATTTGCAGAGCCTCTTCTACACGTTTCATCAGTTCCGGCGCCAGATGGGTAATCCGCTCGTTGAGACGCTGTTTGTCAATGGTGCGAATCTGCTCTAACAGCACTACCGAGTCCCGGTCCAGGCCATGCTCTTTGGCCGTTATTTCAACATGGGTGGGAAGTTTGGCCTTTTGGATCTGGGAGGTAATGGCGGCAACAATTACCGTGGGGCTATACTTGTTGCCTACATCGTTCTGAATAACTAAAACCGGACGTACTCCCCCCTGCTCAGAGCCCACTACCGGGCTCAAATCAGCGAAAAATACGTCTCCCCGCTTAATATTCATACCTTCACGCTCCGCTGACAATTGACTCAATGGTTTCGACCGCTTCATTTTCTGCCTGCACTGCTTCGTTGGCAAGGAGCAGATTGATCTTGGACATTTCTAGATAGCCCACCTGAAGCCTTTCTCGGATTTGACGTTTTTTCATTTCCGAAATATACATGCACATGGCTTCACGGATAAAATAGCTGCGGTTAACCTTTTCTTTGCTGACAATGCCATCCACTTCCTGCAGCAGCGTGTTGGGGAGAGAAATCATGATACGCTTAGTTTGAGCCACAATGGCACCCCCTGAAAGTATTCCTGTATACCGAAAGTATATCAGACTTGTACACACAGGCGTATAGAAACATTATATTTTATCGGCCCCGCTAATGTCAAGACTGATACTGATAATAGCGGGGAACTCTGGCGGAAACTGCGCAGAGAATTTCGTAGCTGATGGTACCTGTCAGCCGGGCCAGCTCATCAGCGGAAATATGCGCCTGCCCTTGACTGCCAAATACTACCACCGGCTCGCCAACGCCTGCCTCCGGCAAGTCAGTAATGTCCGCCATGCAGTAATCCATGCAAATGCGGCCAACCTGTGGGACCCGCTGGCCCTGAATGAGGAATTCCGCCTTGCCTGATAAGGTCCGTGGATAGCCGTCGGCATATCCCAAAGGCAAAGTGGCAATGCGGCTGGGGCGGGATGTGACAAAGGTGCGCCCATAACTGATGGGAGTCCCTGCCGGCACTTCCTTGATAAAGGCTATGCTGGTTTGCAGGGACATCACAGGTTTTAAGGGAACCAGCTTCTTTACCTGGGGGGAAGGATAGAGTCCATACAGGCTGATGCCAATTCGGACCATGTCGAAATAAGCTTCCGGGATTTCAATTGCCGCTGCGCTGTTGGCGCAATGGGCGATGGCCTGTGGTTTATCTTTCTTTATTGTTTCCACTATCCTTTTAAATTTATCCAGTTGAGCGGAAGTAAAGCCCTTATCTTCTTCATCCGCTGTGGCAAAATGGGTAAATACGCCTTCCAGCTCGAGATGAGTTGAGGCCAGCACACGTCTTACTAAATCCAGACTGTCTGTCCCCCTGGGGCCAAGCCTGCCCATGCCGGTATCCACCTTAAGATGGATGCCGACCTTTCTCCGCTGGCGTCGGGCTTCATCCTCCAGCATCAAGAGGGTGGAAAGATCGGTAATTCCAGGAGTCAGGCGGTACTGGATAACCGCAGACAGAGATTCAGGGGGCAGATACCCAAGAATCAAAATAGGCGCGGCCAGACCTGCCTGGCGCAGGAGTATACCTTCCTCGACCAAGGCTACAGCCAGCCAATCGGCGCCGGCAGCCAGGGCGGCCCGGGCCACTTCTGCGGCCCCGTGGCCGTATCCGTCGGCCTTGACCACAGCCATTAAGCGGGTAGGCCCGGGAATATGCTTGCGAAACCCCTTGACATTATAAGCGATATTGCCCAGGTTAATATCTGCCCAGGTTGGCCTGTATCTTTGCATTATAACCATCTCCTTTGACAAGAGAACATTCTATATTCTTCCCCGGAAATCCTGCATAAAAGTAATGAAATCAACCCCCGGGCACACAAAAAAGAAGCCTTGGTCGGGCTTCTGTTGTGGGCGTTTTTCAGCCAACTTCATTTCCTAAAATATCCTCAGCTGTAGGCGGATACCAGACTTTCACCATGCCGAAGCCGCAGTTGTTTCTGTTGCCAAAACCCATGTGAAAACCCACTCTTATCAATTCCGGGTTGCCTGTAACCTTAAAAGGAATCATGTAACCCAAGATTTTAATGCCATTAAAATTAATAAGCCTGGTGACGCGACGCTTGTTTGATATATAGCGTTCATTAAATTCAAAGACTAAATAGTCATCAGAAGGCAGCGAGTCATAGACGCGGTAATGCTTATTGATGAGATCCTGACGCAATTTTTCGGTAAAATCGTGGTCTTCAATGCGGCCATAGCGCATACGCCCCTGACTTGCGTCAAGATTACAGGTAACAGTTATCGGCGACATGCAGGAAAATTCCATGACCTCATTGATTTCCGGAGTAGCCAAAATTTCAACACTGACAATGGGCATGTTGACATTGCCCAATGAGATACTGCCGGCTTCGGAAAATCCTTTTAAAATTGCATCCAAAAAATAACCTTTAATCGAGGATATGTACCATTGGACACACTTGCCCAGATTGCGGATGCCATTAGCAGAAATGCTGTATTGCTCAAAATAGAGCTGGGAAAAGGTGAAAAATCCCAGATCCCGCTTATGGCCCATAGTACTCGAATCATATACAGCTCTGTTTATGGCTTTATAAAGATGATGGTTATAATTATAAGGCAAAATGGTATCTGGCTCGCATTTTAGTGTGACTTTTAGCCGCATTGCGCCAACTCCCTTTATCTATGTGAAGACTGATACTTTTAGATATTAGTATCTTCGGCATTAAAATTTTTTTTCCTGTTAAATACCAAAAAAGAGTAAAAAAGAGTACAACCAAATTCGACATTTTTCGACAAAGGGTTAAAAAAAGTTGACTTGCTAAGGAATAATTACATTATACCTTATTAGTGTGACGAAAAATGCTCGCCTCACGGGCGAGCATAAATCTATTCTCTATTTTTTAGATATGCAAATAATGGAGGGGCCAGGAAAAAGAGAATTATCGCGCTGAGTATTATTTCGGGGACCAGGTAACTGGCCTGATAGCCAAGGGAATATTTCCAAGCGGGCATCCCTTCCGGGGCGAAACTCCCAAAGAACCATACCCCTGAAAGAAAGTGGCAGATAAAGCGGCCGCCAAGGCCAACGATGGTGGCTACAACTGCCAACAGCGACTGGGAGCCAAACTTGATTATTCCTTTCCTCACCGGATTCCAGACAAACCCGGCCAGGCCTAGCGCGCCAAAAGCCAAGGGATAATCCAGCAGCCATTGCACCGGAGAGACCAGCCAGCCGCCAAGGAAATAATTAATTACCCCGCAGAGCACCCCCACGGTGATTCCCACCACCGGCCCGCGCATCATCGCAATAAGCAGCAGGGGAATCATGCTTCCCACCGTTACTGAACCGCCAAAGGGCATGGAAATCGGCTTTATCAGCCCTAAAACAACAGCCAACGCCAGCATCATGCCGGCTTCAACAATGGTACGGGTGGTAAAACGTGAATTCATCAATCTTCCTCCTCTTGGTCCGGGGAACCAAAACAGGCGTGCCAGCGGCACGCCTGCAATAGGCAGCTGCGAAAAGAAAAACGCGCAGGGTGCGCGCTGTGCAGCTTTTCTGTACCTACGCAGGCATTACCCTGATCAGGTTGCGGGTCAGGTGCTTTTCAGCCCTTTCTCAGCCCCTTCCAGGAGCTCCCCCTTGACCGATATTTATTATTTCTTAATTACAATATCAAAAAAAGACGAAAATGTAAAGGCAAAATTAAGGTTCCCCCTGCGCCTTCCTGAACTCCGCCAGCAGCAGATCAACCATTCGCCCATAGCTTTGCACCCCGTCCTGCTGACGATTAGCCTTTAGGTAAGAATCATTTACATTACTGGATACCCGCTCCACCGGTCCTTCAAACTGAGCCCAGTACTCCCGCCAATCTTTAAGGTCCCTGTTCAGGCCATCGCAGTACTCTTTCCTTACCGCTTTATAAGATTCGATATCAGCTCTGTACAGAGCATTCATGGTATTAAGCAAGGCCGAGACAGTGCCGGAGTACTGGAAATCTGCATCTGGATGCAAAGTACAAGCCAAATAACCCAGGTAATTGGCCTCATCTTCCCGGGCAAACCCCCGCTGATGTGCCATTTCATGGGTTGCAGTTGCGGGGAGCAGCAGGTGGGGGATGTCAATATTGACATTGGCTTCGGCTGTGAAGGGAAAATACATGCCGCTGATGCCGGTATAGGACCAATAGTGAGACAGAAAAACGCCCTTGGGCGGCCCGAATTTGCCGCCCAATTCCGGGTAGATAACTGCCGCCCTATCGTAACCAGTTTCGGCCCGGGAAAACATCTGGCGGATGCTGGAGTCAAGGGTCATTACCCCTCGTTCATCCTCAGCCACCTGAGCACGCAGGACATTGGCCCTGCTTGTCAGGGACAGGGCCAGGGCTGTCAGTTCCTCCACCGCTGCCGGCTCCACCGGCAAGCCTGAGATGTCGGCAAAGGAAAGACGGCTATAATTGAGGCCCCACAACATATTAAAGCCTACATAAAGCAACACCAAGACAATAACTAATTTGGCGCCGCCCTTGAGAATGGACCGGAAAAATTCCTTGGGCTTTTTAAATAATGTAATTGCCCCACGGATGATTATGAAGAGGCAGAAGAAACCAAGCCCCACAATAATAAATTCAGCTACAGAAAAGGGAAACAAGCCGGTGAAGCGGCTAATGGGCCCGCTAATCCATTTGTACAAGGATGTGGAATATCCAGCCTCAATGAGAACGGGAAGACTGGGGGCAGCAAAGGAGAGAATCAGACCAAGGCCAATAAGAATATAGACCAATATGCTTACTGCGCTTTTCTTCCTGGCAGCCTTTTTTTTCATTCCTGCTTCCCCCTTTGCATCACGCGATTTTGCGACAGGAAGGCTCCGTCCACGTTGTTGCGGTTTTTAGTTTCTTTCCGACCGGAACAGACGCTCACTAATAAAATTATAACATATTGCAGGCACAGGAAGAGTGAAGCCGACTGAATGTGCGACAGAAAGGTACGTCCCCGTGTCGAATATGCGACAGAAAGGTACGTCCCCGGTGGCGAGGAAAAGCCACGGGGAATGCCCGTGGCTGGTTAGTTGTTTACAGATATCCTTTTTCTTTGAGGATTGTCATTGAGTTTTCTTTGTCTTCCGGCGCGATCATGATTACCGGCCCGGCGCAGCCCATGCCTGTTTCGGCGTAGATTTCTTTGGCCCACAGGGAGCGGACTGCATCTTCCAGCTCGAGGATGTCGATGCCGGTGATGTCTTCGGTGACAGGTTTCTTGGCAGGGGGGCTGATCTCGGTTGGAGCCTCTTTAGCGGTTGCCTTCTTGATAAGGTCATCCAGACCTGCCTTCCTTGCCGCCTGATATTCCGCCGCTGCCAGTTTGGGAAGATTGCCCTGGCTGCAGCTGGCGGCATATTGAATGGCGTTTGCTATCACCGGGGCGCCGGAGGCCCGGGAGATGATGTTGATTATCTTGTCAAAATTGGCGCCGACGCCGGGACCATAGCCCCAGCCCATGGTTTCATAGGTGCCGCCGCTGGTGAAGGCGGAGAACATTTTGATAAGCAGGTTGCCGGTGAGGGTATCGCAGACCACTATATCGGCGCTGCCTGTCAAAAGGTCGTTGCCCCGAAGGACACAGCCCCCGTCCTTGCGGACAGATTCGGTGAAGTTGATTGCATAACCCTGCTGATTGAGAGTGTGAAGAATTCTTTCCACCTGCCGGGCGCCTTCCACATTGAGGATGCCTACACGGGGATTGTTGATTCCCATGGCTTTGGCCACGGCGATGCCGCCAATGGTGTTTAGCACCATGGCTTCCACGCGATCTGTGGCTGTAGTGCCGGTGGTGGTGGCCAGGAGCATGGGCTTGCCCCTGGCCGGGGTCATAACCCGGCCAACTGTGGATACGCCCAAGGGGAAATTATAGTGCAGGGTAACTGTGGCATCCACCTTGCCCTCGGCAAGCATTTTTTCAATAAGCTTGTGGCTGTCAGCCTCACAGGCGGATTCCACTATGGGCAGGCTGGTGTCGGCTCGGGGGCCAACCAGGACCACTTCCAGTCCCGGGTTTTGTGCAACGGCCATTTCAGCCCCCCGCACCAGCTCCTCCACTCCAAGTTCGCTGCCCAGGGTAGTTAGGGCAACGGTGGTGCCGGCGCCGAAACTGCCTGTTTCGATTGCCTCAGCCAGTTGGGCGAAAATTTCGCCGGCCTGCTGTCTGGTTTCTGCGTTGGTCAAAGTCAGCACCTCCCTTATTCTTCTTCCAGGAGACTTTGGGCGACTTGACGCATGGCTTCAGCGACAACTTTTTTGACTGCATCGGTATCGCCGGCGGTTGCGCTGACCTTGCCGGTATTGGCTTCGATGACAAAGGAAACACCGTCAAAGAGGTTGGTCATGCGGCCAAGGAAGAGACTGCCCTTGCCGATGATCATAACACGTTGCATATTTCCCGCTAACATTAAGTCCCGCGCATGACCGATGAAAGGAGCTCCTGAGGGGATATGGCCCTGAGTGGGTGCAAAGCCGGGCATCCCGTGCTCTTTGACAAAATCGGCCAGCTGCTGTCTTTCGATATCCCCCCGCTTGACGCCCAGGGCGGCAATCATCTTGTAGTTGGCAGTGGGCACATCGCCGGCGCCTGCGGGAACAGTGATTTCAGGGTTCTGCATCTCGACGGAATACTTGTCGATGTCGGTGATTTTCATGCCGACTTTGTCGAGGGGATCAGTGACGAGGGCCTCAATGACGGCCTGAGGCGCTGAGCCCCTGCCGATATTATGGCGACCCACTACGTCGGTGCGGATTATGGGGTTGACGCCGTCGTTTTCGCCGATGAGGACAGCAAAGCCTCCCAGCATATCTTCAAGAGCGGGCATGCCTTTGGCTACATGGTCCTTGCCGTTCATGCCCAGCTTGGCGGTGGCGCCGCCGGCGACCACAGCCACGTTTTTGTAGATGCCTGCCTGAACCAAGGCTGCAGCCTGGACCAGGGCATGGGCAGGGGCAGCGCAGAAACCCCTGAGGTCACTGCCGGTGGCGTTGGTGCAGGCGCAGACTTCGCCGATGGATTTGGCAAAATTGCCACCTCCCCGTTGGTTGACATCGCCGCAGGCCTCTTCCGAACATTCAATGATATATTCTATCTCATCGGCAGAGATGCCGTTTTTAGCAATCAAGTTTTTGAGAGCCAGCACACCAGAGGCCTTGACCACCAAGTTCTCCAGCATTGTATGGGAATTGAGATTGACGTCCCAGTCATGGGCCCGCTTAATGCAGCCTACCAGCTTTCCGTCCATATGCAGCTCTTGGGCGCCGTGCTCCCGGATCCGTTTTTCAATATCGGCCAGGTCATCGCCGTCTTTGAGCAGGGAAGCCTGATGGGCAAAGAGGGGATGAGAGGCCAGTCTTGCCTTCAGCTCTTCAGTAAAGGATTGCTCCAGCATTACCAGGTCAAAGGAGTCAGAAATTTTAATCAGGGCATAGAAAAGAGTTTCATCCATTATCTCCCCGAATTTTCCCTGGGTGCTGCCTTCAATCGGATTGTCATACCAGGGCTTGGCAATATTATTGAGCTCGTCGGGGAGCAGATTGCCGATATAGGCCTGGTTGGGAGCATAGTTTACTGCAGCCTCAAAAGAACGCAGATGTTGGGGAAGTTTGGACAAGTATTCGGAATCCGGATGCTTGGCACGCTCCATGGTCTGGGTGGAACCCTGGGCCAGCAAAAGATTGGGTGCGTGAATCAGGGCATAGGCGGCGCCCCTGATTACGGGATAATTCATTTTCATACCTCCCGTTGTTAGAATTAGGGCGGCCAGAGGCCGCCCCATTGTTTTTAGTCCTCAAATACTGTCTGGCCGTCTACTTCGGTGGAAAGGGCTCGCAGAGCCTTATTTACCAGGCGACGGCGGAGGGCTTTTTCCTCTTCCGCAGGCAATTCAGGATTACCCAGCGGGTGTGGTATTGCCACTGTGGGGACAATGCGATTGGCGCCCACAGTAAGAGAAATTGGCACGATAGTGCACATGTGCACCACCGGCAAACCTGCACGTTCGATTTCCTTGACCATCGTTGCACCGCAACGAGTGCAGGTGCCTCACGTGGAGGTCAGGATGACGGCATCGACGCCATCATTCTTTAGCTCTTGGGCAATCTCAGCGGCATAGCGTTTGGCGTTGGCAACAGAGGTGCCGTTACCGACGGTGGCATAGTAATACCGATGGAGAGAGCCGATTTTGCCTTCCTTTTCCAGATCTCGCATTACATCTACCGGCAAGACCCGGTCAGCATCTTGGTTGGCATAGACGGGGTCATAGCCCCCGTGAGCCGTTTGATGTGTTTCGGCAGTAAGATTGACGATACCGTCGAGGTCATATTTGCCGAACTTGGAAGCGCTGGAAGATTCAATATGGTCGGGGTTGCCCTTGGGCACGATGCCGCCGGAGGTCACCAGGCCAATCTTGGCCTTGCTGATATCCGCTACCGCCGGGTTAGGATCGACCCTGTCAAATTGGGGCATGGGATATTCGGTATGGAATTCTTCGCCTTTGAGTTTGGCCACCAGCATATCCACTGCCCGCTTGGAACCCCGATCCGGGGCAAAGTAATTCTCACGGATTCCCCGGGGAATATAACCTTCCTCCTTGGGGGTTCCCAGCTGCTCGCCCTTTAATACTTTCAGGGCCAGTTTACCCATGGCGGGAACTGCCTTGCGCATAGCTGCCGCGTTATCCCCGGTCTCAACGATCAGGGCAAAACGACGGTACATTTCCGCGCCAGGGTTTTCGGGATACATGCCGGAAACTACAGGGATTTCAAGTTCCTGGCTTACTGCCTCTGCTACTGCTCCGCAAGCGGTTCCATACCTGCCGGCGTTGAAGGCGGGACCGGTGATAACTAAATCCGGTTTGTACTGGGCAATCATTTCAACCACTTTTGCTTTGGCTTCATCCAGATTCTCTGCAAACCAGCTATCGCCGCAAATGATTGTCGCAACTATTTCCGCCTCATTGCCCAGGACAGCCTTGAAGGCCATACCGGGACCTACCGGTCCTTCTTTGCAGGAGGGCGGGATATTAGCT
Source organism: Firmicutes bacterium UBA5286 (assembly GCA_002408465.1). Lineage (GTDB taxonomy): Bacteria > Bacillota > Proteinivoracia > UBA4975 > UBA4975 > UBA4975. Next base: position 14,369 of record DHSM01000022.1, read on the forward strand.
TTTTCCTCACCGCCAATCTGACCAAAGTACTGGTTGATATAATGGACTACGCGGAATTTGCTCATGTTCTTTCACCCCCTGGCTAGAATTTTCTGTATTGCTCCCTATAGGTAGAAACTTCTTTGATGATTTCATCTACATCTAGGACCATTTCCATCATGCTGATTTGATCGTCATATACTTGCGGATCTACCAGACTCTTGATGGCATCTTCGAAGATATGGTATGCAGGGAGTCCCAACTGGACTCCGGACAATGGACCTGCGTAAGTGGGGTCGCCATTGCTCACAGTTTCAGCTGCCAGACCAGAGGCTTCTGCCTCTGCGCCGCCCAGGATAACTACCAGATTTTCCGGGCCGTGCTTTTCAGCTAATTCTTTAATGCGAGCTTGGTTTTCCAGGTCCATTGCTCCTGCGGCAGTTCAAACAAAACATTCGGTGGTGGAGAATAATACTTCACCGCCAAAGGACTTGAGACATTCCTCAATGGCAGGACCGGGAACGCCGTCACGGTCACCGAGGATGACAAATTTCTTGTCCTTCATTAAAATGCCTCCTTTTTGTGTTTTAATTTTTAGCTATATTTCCCGAGCAGTGAGTGTGTTGAAGCCTAGCTCGTTTGTAGCGCCGGTAATTGCCTGGATCTCTACGGTAATGCTGCCGTCTTTTGCCAGGCTGCCGTCAAACCCGCCAGCGATTATATCAGCGGACTTGGAACTGCCAAAGACCTTATCCATTGCGGGCAGGGTGATTACTTCGTTGGCGTTGCCGCCGGTCACTGTCGCATCGGCCAGGGGATCAGCGTCGGCAAGAGATTGAGAACCTCCGTCCCGGCCTGCATATTCGTCGGTGACAATAACAGTCTTGATGCCCAGCTTTTCAAGTTTTGTGCAGTTCATAATTAAGTCAGTGTCCGGGTTGCCAAAGCCTTCCTGAGAGATAATGGCCCCGTCAAGACCCAACATATCCGCAAGCTTGGCGGTAAAATTGGATGAACGCTGCTTGTCAGCCAAGGTGACGTTTTCATTGGTGATGATGACGCCAATAAAATTCAAGTCCTTGCCATGGCGGGCGTAGAGATCCTGGATGATTGGATTGTTCAAATGGTGATAAGTAGTGTTCTTGTCGCAGGCAGAGACGCAGTTGCCGCTGACTATTGCCCCGTCCATCATTTCTGTTGGCGACATCAGTGTGGGCAGAATCCGCTTGGCATCTACGCCATAGACATATGTGTCATGAAGCAGTCCCTGGGTCTGAAGCATGTAGACATAGGCGACCCGGGGAAGGTCGGGGTATTTTTGCATGCCTTCAAAAAGGTTTAAATGCTGATATTCTTCCCAGCTGTCCACCTCGGCATTGCGGGCGGCCTCGGCTATCACCGCTGCAGCCTTATAACCTACCACGCGCACCGCGGCCTCATGTTCGTGCTGGCTGAGGCCCTCAGGCGCCTGGCAAACCACAACAAGATTACATGTCTTAGAGAAAGGGGTGTAATCTGCGCCGGGACCGGACATATCAACGATACCTTCCTGGAAACCAACTATGCTGCCGGTAGTTACTACCGCAGCGCCACTGAGCACCAAGGTGGTGCCGCTGCCAACCATCTCTACTTTGCTGATAAAACCAGGAAGGACTCCGCCGCTGCCCTCAACTTTTAAGCGAGGCTCAATGACGTCTTTTACAGGCATAATCCTTACAGAATCACCGGGGCGGGCCAGCTCTAGGGTTATACTGGTCAGACGCTCATCTGCAACCGCGGCCAACACCTGTTCTTTACTGACATAGAGCACCCCTTTTTCAACTTTGGTTTTGTCCCCAAACTTGATATCGGTGATATTGATACGACCAAGTTTTAATTGCATGCTTTCACCTCCCTAACTATGCACCTGTTACTTCCTTGAGTTTTGTCTCCAAATCTTCGTGGCTGAAATCTTTGCTCAGTTCCACGGCTTTTTCCCCATCTTTATAAATGAGGATTGTAGGCAGCCCCATAACTTTTTGACCCATAGCCAGACGACGGTTTTCCAGAATGTTGAGTTTGCAGAATTTAACCCCTTGGAACCTGCCTTCCAATTCCTGGACATGGGGCAGCAACTCCATACAGGGAACGCATTTGGGACTCCAAAAGTCCACCAGCACCAAGCCCTTACTGTTTAATACTTCTGCTTCAAAAGTTTCTTTGTTTACTTCTAACACCAGTCTTCACCTCCTTAACCCAGAATTGCAAGCTCCTCAAGTTTTTCCCGGGTCAGTTGCCCGGTAACCCTGCCTACAACTTCTCCGCCCTTAAAAAGCAAGACCGAGGGCATTTCCTGAACATCATAGCGGCGGGCTATCCGCTGATTGCGATAAGTATCTATCTTTACCATATCCAATTTTTCAGAATGCTGACCGGCAAATTCTTCTACCAAAGGCACCATTTCCAAACTGGCCTGATGGAAGGGGCTCCAGAACATAACTGCTACTGCCCTGGTTTTGTCCAGCACTTCGTTTTTGAAGTTTTCCTCTTCATGCATGTATTTCTCGGCAGCCACGGCGGCAATAGCGCCGTCAGCTGCGGCGGTAACCACCTGGCGCAAATATTTCTGACGCACATCCCCTACAGCATAAACGCCATCAACCGAAGTCTCGGTTAATTCGCTGGCAGGGATGTATCCCCGCTGGTCCAGCTCGACCTTGCCTTTGACCAATTCGGTCCGAGGCACTGTGCCCACAAAGATAAAGACTCCATTGGTCTCAAGATCGGCAACCTTGCCGGTTTTAAGGTTTTTAACGGCAACAGCTTCGACGATGCCGTCACCCTTGATTTCCTCAAGCACCGAGTTCCAGACGAACTCAATTTTTTCATTTTTAAAGGCCCGCTCCTGAATGACCTTGGTGGCATCCAGCACACCCTCATCGTGAATGACAATAATGGTTACCTTGGCGGCGAAGCGGGTAAGATATATAGCCTCTTCAATGGCGGCATCGCCGTTGCCCACTACGACTACATCCAAATCCTCATAAAAATCGGCATCGCAGGTGGCGCAGTAAGAAACGCCTTTGCCCTTCAGTTCCTTTTCGCCCTTGACGCCAAGGAATCTGGGCTCGGCGCCGGTGGCGACAATAACAGCCTTGGCGGTATAGCGGTCTTTTTTGGTAATAACGGCCTTTTCATAACCTGCCAGTTCCAAGTCTACAACTTCATCCTTGACAAAATGGCAGCCAAAATGCTCGGCATGTTTGTGCATATGCTCGGTAAGCTGGGGACCGGTAACTCCCTGATAAAAACCGGGGTAATTTTCCATTTCCTCGGTGGTGGCTGCCTGCCCGCCGATTACCCCCTTCTCAATGACCAAAGTGTTTAGCTTGGAGCGAGACGCATAGATCCCCGCAGCCAAGCCGCCAGGACCGGCACCAATGATAATTACATCAAAAGAATTGGCCAATTAAATCTCCTCCCGTTAATTTATTGCAGCTGAATTTCTCTGCACATTTCCAAATCCATGAACTGAAGATCTTCTAAAATCGATTGAGTGGAACCGGGAAAGACTCCCAGCTTTTTCGAGGCAGCTATGGCCGCTTCAATCACTGACAGGGATTGGTAATCCAAGCCTGTGCCTTGAGCCAGAATTAAGGTTTTATATGGGGTCTGATTGGGTTTGATGCTGGAAGAAAGGGGATGATTGATCACCCGGTAGCCCAAATGAACCAAATCCCTGGCGGCAGTCAGCACAGAATCAAAACCGCCTTCCTGCCAAACCACTTGCACCTGCTTATTTTCCCTCTTAAGCCACCAATTATAGGCCTTGGGGTTATTGGTCAACACCTGAAACAATTTGTCACCCCCAAAATAAAAAGATAGCGGCGTGCCGCTATCTCTGTCCTTTTTACCTGAGAGATTTACCCAATCAAAGCTGGGTTTTGCTCCGTCGGTGTCCGGAAGACTTTCCAGAGTATCGTCGGGACACGGTCCTTTTGCCTGAAAGTTTCCCGGTCAGCCAGGCTAGCTGCCAGATTGCTCCTTCGGCGCCCCCAACAGGGCCTCTCCCGTATCCGTCATCCGCAATATAATCTTGTGAAATATAGAACTTTCCCCACATAGATTATACTACATTATCCTGCAGATTGCTCATCAGATGTTTTTTGGTATTCTATAAGGAATGCTGATATCCCCAGCCCCCAGCGTTGGCCATTGACAGCAGTTCTTACTGCTAAGTTCGTGCTACCTCCATCTTTATTAAAGTAATATTATCATAACAACCAAAAAACAAATAATCAGTTTATATTACACTAATGGCTTGTATTCTCACTGCTATCATCTACCTAATCCATAAGATTGCCACTAGTTTTTGTCGATTCCCTGAATACTGATAGATCTCGCTTTCAGCGTCAGCCTCGGCCAGCAGTCCCTTCCATCCTAATATCAGGAACTTCCCGCCTCCTCTCGACTCGGCTAAAGCCCTGAAGGTAGTGGTCTTAGTGTTATCGATCCGTTCTAATTAGAGGTTGTTCAATTAACCTGCAGATTGCCTATGTGATTTCATCAGGGGTTTAATAATAAACACCTGTATGCCACCTCCGGAGTCGACAATCACTGCCAGGGGCACTACCTGGATGAATCCGCCGCTGGCTCCGCCAATCAGCCGGATTTGCACAAGGGGATAAATTGTCAGTTTGCCTGTGGTTTTTCCCGGTAGTAATATACTCTCACTGGCAGTTTCCACAACTTCACCTCATTTAAAGCTAGTTTATCCAGCAAATCTAGAAGTATTTAATTTCTTAAACTGGCTGTAGCAGGAATGCCGGCTCCCTTGCAGAAGTTTACTATAGTACTTCCCGGTCAGCTTAATAGATAAGGAGGCAGGACGGTGGATAAAGACCCCCGCCAGTATTTTGAAGATAAACATCCTGGCATCACCTATGCCGGATCAAAACACCCCCGAATCAAACAGGCAGAACATTTACTGAATAATACCAAACCAAATCCTAAAGGACTGGCCGTGATTGAAGGCCTATGGGCCCTGAGTCTGGCCCTCAAGTATAACCTGTTCGTAGAATGTTTCATTTTTTGTCCGGAAATGGTCTTCAGTTCAGAAGCGGAAACGATGATCGACAACTGCATCCAGAAGGCAGCAGAGTCATGCCTGGTATCAGCCAAGGTCTTTGACAAAATTAGTGAGCGCCCCCGGGGTGACGGATTGTTAGCCATTGTCCAGCTGCCCAAGAGGGACCTAGACAAGATTCCCTTAACCAACAACAGTCTGGTTATTATTTTGGATGGCTTAGAAATACCCGGCAATATGGGGACAATAATACGGGCTGCTGACGGGGCAGGGGCAGCGGGAATTATCATTGTCAACCGCAAGGCCCGGCTAAATCATCCCAAGCTGGTGCGCAGCAGCCAGGGAGCGGTATTTTCCATCCCCATATCTGAAAATAGTGTCGATGATGTTATGACCTGGTTGGATAAAAATAGATTCTCAGTATATTTAACTGATACCGACGCCACTACAGATTATTATCAGGCTGCCTTTAAAGGCCGGTGTGCCTTGGTGGCTGGCAGCGAGCGCTACGGCATTTCTGGGGCTTGGTATTCCCGGCCCCACACAAAAATTCGCATTCCCATGTTTGGAGATTGTGACTCACTGAATGTGGGTGTAGCCACAACGATTATGCTTTATGAGGCTAGCTTGCAGCTTAAGGGCAAAATCCTGCGCCAATAGAATGGCCTCATTTTCCCCTAGGGGGGAAAATGATATAATCCAAACACTGGGAGGAGATATAATGAGATTTCTTAAAACCTTGGGCTGGCTGGCTCTATATACTTTTATCTTTTTTATTTCCTCGGTACTAGCAGGAGTGTTCATCGGTTATCTATATTCTTTACTTGACTTTGTCGGCGCAAATCCCAACTCCTTAGACATCTTTTTCGCTGAAAACCTTGGTTTGATGATTATTATGTCCGGCATCTTGATTATTGCCTTTGGGAGCCTAACCCTGGTAGCCCGAGGAATTCATCCCCTGAAATATTTGCAGTTTAAGCGGATATCCCTCCAGGATGCGGCAGCGGCAACGCTAATTGGTATCGGCTTTGCAATTTTCATCAGCAGTCTGCTGACGGTAATCAAGATTGACTCAATACTTCCGGATACAATAACTGAACAGATGATGGAAGCAATCGCAGAAAATTTTCCCATGATTCTGCTGGCCGTTGGTGTCGTTGTACCCTTCTACGAAGAATTTCTCTTCCGGGGACTGATTTTTAAGGAAATTCAAAAGAGCTCCAGGCTTTGGGTAGCCGTAGTCTTACAGGGCCTGCTCTTTGGCATTTTCCATTTAAACTGGTTTCAATTCATCTATACCTTCCCCGCTGGCGTAATCATAGGCATGGTATTTCTGCGCTACCAGTCGATCTGGGCGCCAATCCTCATTCACCTGGGCTGGAATTCCACCAGCACATTCTTAAGCGCCATTTTGCCTGAAAATACGCCTCGTGCCGCCTTTTTGGCGCTGATGCTGCTGGGTGCGGGATTGCTCTTTGCCGGCCTGTTTTACACATATAAAATCCGGCCCCGTCCGCCTGTCAAAGAAATCCCTGAGACTGATTCCTTGGACAAAAACAGCCAGCCGGCGGCAGAAATCTATTGAAATTTTCATCCCTTATTTGGCATAGGCGGTGATCTCTTGCACACCAGAATTTTATTGCCCTCACAAATTGAAATAGCGGCAGATCTTCTCCGCCAGGGAGAATGTGTGGCCTTTCCCACCGAAACTGTCTATGGACTGGGCGCTAATGCCCTGGATGAAAAAGCTGTAGCCAAAATTTTTCTCGCCAAGGGCAGACCGGCGGATAACCCGCTGATAATCCACTGCCATTCTCGTGCCCAGCTCGGAGACCTGGTTGTGGGCTGGCCCCGGCAAGCAGAAATTTTAATGGACACCTTTTGGCCAGGACCCCTGACCCTCGTCCTCTATAAAAAACCCTGTGTCCCCAGTATCGTCACCGGGGGGCTGGCTACTGTCGCCCTGCGCTTTCCCGATCATCCTGTAGCCTTAAGCCTGTTAAAAGCCGCTGACTTGCCCATTGCCGCGCCCAGCGCCAATGTCTCCGGCAAGCCCAGCCCTACCAGGGCCGAACATGTTATGGAAGACATGTTTGGCAAAATTGCCGCCATTATCGATGGGGGCCCGACAGGGGGCGGAGTAGAATCCACGGTCCTGGACTGCACCGTCTCCCCCTTTCGGATTTTGCGCCCCGGAGGCATTACCCTTGAACAAATCAGAGCCCTGGTGCCGGTGGAACTGGATTCAGGTGAGAATGCAGACAGCCCTCGTTCACCGGGCATGAAGTACAAACACTATTCCCCGGATGCTCAGGTAGTGCTGGTTACAGGCGGCAAGATTGAGGAGGAAATCCAGGTTCAAATCAATCATTTTCAGGCAAGGGGCATGAAGGTCGCCGTAATGGCTTTCAACGAATCGCCGAAATATTCCGGGGCCTATTTGCTGGACATGGGCAGCAAAAGCGATGTCAGCGTTGCTGCCGCCAGAATCTACCACCTGCTGCGCCAGGCCGATGCTTTAGGTGTTGACCTCATCCTCATCGAAGGCCTGCCTGACGCTGATTTGGGCAGGGCAATTATGAACCGGCTGCGGAAGGCTGCAGGCAAAGTGGTGCAAACTTAAAAAAACGGGGCTGTCTGGAACAGCCCCGTTTTTTACTTTTCCACATGGGCAGAGAAATCATCGATCCAATAGACCTTGTCTGCCAGGCTTAGGAGATCTGGAGATATTCCCCAGCGAAAAACACATAATTCTATGCGCTTGTGACATACTTTGCCAGCATGAGTGAGGGCATCTTTGAGATCACCATCCCCGGAGGAAAGAATGAGGTTATCATACTGGTTTTGATCGGCCCGGCGCACAATTAGGGTGGCCAAGCCTACATCAACGCCTTTTTGCATTTGCAGGCTAAACTTGCGGGCGCAGTGAGGACATTCGAAGTCCCTTTGCTTAAGTTTATATAAACTGACATTCAGTCCCGGGCCAACGGGAACAGGAGTCTGCAACCAAGCATGAAATCCGCTTTGATCCTCAGAAGGCGGACTTTGGGTGCTATTAAGATACCAGGCGTCATCTATAGGCCCGTTGCGTTCCAACCAAAAACGCAGTTTGAGATAGTCAAAATTATATTCTGTGCCCGCTGACTCTTGGGCATTAAATAAATAGGCAGCGTCAATGAGCCACATGGTCCTGCCAACACGCATATTTCTCCCCCCTCCACTATATTGATATGCCATGTAATATATAATCTATATTTGCTGAATATGCGCAAATTCCTGCCTTTCTGACCCTCATAATTTATATGATTTCAAAAAGGGTTAGGCTGCTTTCACTACTCATGTTATTAGCAAATCAGCAAGTTGTCAATTGCAGTAAAGATTGCTGAGACGATTTTACGGCAGCACTGCATTAACTGGTTGTCCCCCAGCCAAGACTGCAGATATGTTGGCGGCGGCCATATTCGCCATCTTCAGCTGGGTCTGCCAAGAAGCGCTGCCTTGTCAGGGGACGGTCATGGGGGTTTATATCAACCTGATGCATTGCCGCCAAACTGTCTACCCCCCCGGCAGGCAGTTGCCTGGTTACAAAGACTTTACCCATTCTTATTCTCCTTTCCAGTCCCCTTGAGGGACAAGCAAAACAAAGAGGTCAGATCTGTTCTGACCTCCCGGATGCATTCCCCTTAGCCCAGGACTCTCCGGATTCGTTCCAGCGCCCAGTTAATCTCTTTCTTGCTGATGACCAGGGGCGGTGCAAAGCGGATAACATTCTCATGGGTCTCTTTGCACAGAATACCTTCAACCTTTAGACTTTCACAATAGGGACGGGCTTTAGCGCTGAGGACAACCCCGATGAACAAACCCTTGCCCCTGATTTCCAATATCAGCGGGTTTTGGATTTTTTTGAGCTCAGCCATCAGGTACTTGCCCAGCTCAAGGGAGCGCTCCACTAACTTTTCTTCCTTTATGACATCAATGGCAGCGATGGCACAGGCGCAGGCCAGGGGATTGCCGCCAAAAGTAGAACCATGGGAGCCTGGATTGAACAAATCCATGAACTCGCTGCTTGCAGCCACGGCCGAAACAGGAATAACCCCGCCGCCCATGGCCTTGCCCATGATATAGACATCAGGTTCCACCTCGTCCCAATCACAGCAGAAAAGCTTGCCGGTGCGGCCAAATCCCGTCTGAATTTCGTCGGCCAGGAGCAGGACATTGTTTTCCCTGCAAATCTTTGCCGCTTGACGCATATAGCCTTCGGGAGGCACAACCACTCCGGCCTCACCCTGAATGGGTTCCACAAGGAATCCAGCGGTATTGGGCGTAATCGCGGCTTCTAATGCTTGGATATCTCCATAAGGGATTATCTTGAATCCGGGGGTAAGAGGGCCGAAACCCCGGTTGTATTCCGGTGTGGAAGAAAAAGAAATTACTGTAGTAGTGCGGCCGTGGAAGTTGCCTTCGCAGACGATAATTTCCGCCTGGTTGTCCGGTACCCCCTTGATGTCATAGGCCCAGCGGCGGGCGCCTTTGATGGCGGTTTCGACTGCCTCCGCGCCGGTGTTCATGATTAGGACCTTTTCCTTGCCTGTCAGCTCAGCCACCTTCTGGCAGAAGGGGCCCATTTGATCATTGTGAAAAGCCCGGGAAGTGAGAGTAACCCTGTCCAGCTGATTCTTGACTGCCTGGATGATTTTGGGATGGCGATGGCCCTGGTTAAGGGCGGAGTAAGAACTAAGCATGTCCATGTACCGATTGCCTTCGGGATCCCAGACCCAAACTCCCTCCGCCTCTGCAATGACGATTGGCAGGGGCAGGTAATTTGGAGCCGAATACCGATGGGTTAAAGCAAGCAACTCTTGGGTTTTCAACGAACAGTCAACTCCTTGTTCCCGTATTTGCTTATCAGGCTAGCCCGAAAAGTATTCCGGCGGATGCCGGAAAAGCGGTAAGTACTTTCCGATATTTTTATTCGCTAAAAATTTCCAAGTTCCTGTTTGAGAATTTAAAAATTATCGCTAAAATTGCTGACGAGCTTTTGAGCATGCCTTAAATTATCATTGCGCTTGCGATTGATGAGTTCTGCCCTGACCAGTGCCTCCACCTGCTGCAGGGTCCGGTCTTTTTGGTCATTGACAATGATATATGTGTAATCATCGGCATGCTCTAACTGTTCCTGGGCATTGGCCAAGCGCGATTGCATATTGTCCACCGCCGAGCGGCCAAGGATTCTCTTTTTTATTTCATCCAAGGAAGGAGGGACTATGAATATCGAGGCAATCCTGATATCTTTATAGGCCTGCCGGTAGGTCCGATGCCCCTTCCAATCCATCTCCATAATCCTGATGGGCCCGTCGTCAAAGATTTCGGCAGGGGAGCCATAATAATAGTCATTGTATACTTGTTCATATTCTAAAATCTTGCCCTCTCGGACTTTGGCAAAGAACTCTTCCTGCCCGATAAACCGATAGTCCACCCCATCCTGCTCATGGGGGCGGGGGGCCCTGGTCGTATATGTTACAGCCTTTTTAATTTCGGGAAAGGTGTTGTAGATATGAGTCATAACTGTGTTCTTGCCGGCGCCGGAAGGTCCGGTGACAATAAAGAGCAGTCTGTTCAAGCTTATCCCTCCATTCCTTACAGCTTAACCCTTTGGAAATCATGGAATCTAGTGCCCTGCCAGGTGAGGGTGCCGGTATCTCCTGGCGCCGCCTGTGCATAGACCCTGCCCGCTACCATGAATTCCTGGCGGTCACCGTTTTCAAATTCAAAGGTAATATAATAGCTTGTGTGAGACCCATAGTGATGGGTGCCGGCGTGATGTCCGCCCCAGACATGGGTGCGTTTGTCCACAACCATTACTGGGTCGCTGAAAACCTGCTGCCGGTTGTTATGCATCCATTCCTTTAGCCCCCTGATGCCTGTAAAAATGAAAACCCCCAGCACACCTATAAATACTACGGAAAATACTGTAGGAAAGATTGAAAAAAACCAAGGCTCATCAAACATTTATCCTCCCTCCTTACAGCTATTATAGCAAAAAACAGGCTTTAGAGCCTGTTTTATTCTTTAATTTTTGCCGCCAAGGCAAAGCCCCAATCCCGGCACTGCTGAAGGAAATCTTCATCAGGAGCCCACTGCACTTTTAGGGAATCCATAGCCAGCGCAATCTTGGCCTCAGTTAATTGTTTTTCGATGCTTTCCACTGCCCCTCCCCGCCAGCCGTGGGAACCAAAGGCAGCCCCCAGCTTGCCCGCAGGCTTCAGCCCTCGCACCTCTTCCAGGAAGGCGGCCACAGGCACCAGCATATCATTATTGATTGTCGAGGAGCCCACCAGGACAGCCCTGGCCTCCAGGAGCTGGGCCATAATGTCATTGCGATCGCTGACCGCAGCCTTGAATAGCGCAGCAGGAATCCCGGCACGGGCAATTCCGTCTAAAATTGCCCTGGCCATTTTTTCAGTGCTTCCCCACATTGTATCATAGACGATTAGGACCTTTTCTCCGGCCTCTGCATTTGCCCACCGGCCATAAGCTGCCAGTATTTTATCTGGATGGGACCGCCAAATAATGCCGTGGCCCGGGGCAATGATTTTTATATCCAGATTCATTGCGGCAAGCTCTTGGAGTTTCTTTGCCACTATTTTGCTGAAGGGAGTGAGGATGTTGGCATAGTACTTGGTGGCCTCGGCCATAATCACTTCCATATCATTTTGATCGTCAAAGGGATGAGACCAGGCCAGGTGCTGGCCAAAAGCATCATTGGAGAGCAAGATTTGCTTCTGGGGGATAAAGGTAACCATGTTGTCAGGCCAGTGCATCATGGGGGTTTCAATAAAGCGGAGAGTGTGCTCGCCCAGTTCGAGACTGTCGCCGGTTTTGACAATCTTCCAGGTCCAGTTTCCGCCGTAGTACTTTTGCAGCCCCTCCTGAGCCTTGGCTGTGCAAACTACCGTCGCTTGGGGGTTTAACTTCATAATTTCCGGGAGAGAGCCTGAGTGATCAGGTTCAATGTGGTTGACGATGATATAGTCAATTTTGCCTTCTCCCGCAACCTGCCTGAGGTTGTTTGCCAGCTCGGAGGCAAAGGGACGGTGAACTGTATCCACCAAGGCTTTTTTCTCATCCATAATCAAATAGGCATTATATGTAGTGCCCCGGTGGGTTGAATAGGATGGCCCATGGAAAGAACGGACATCCCAGTCTACAACCCCCACTGACCATATGTCCGGTAAAACTTTGAATACTGCCATAAGCAGCCTCCTTTTTGCTGAGATTCATTCTCATTATACCATAGTCTTCCTAGAGGCTGAAAACCGCAAAAAAATACCGGCAGACAAAGCTTTCCGTTCAGCTGTGGCATGATAAGTAAGCCTTTTTCAGCCTGCCCAATGCTAGCGCTCTTTGTCTGCCGCATATTTATAATTCCCTGTTCGCCACGAATATTATGCTGCCACTTTTTGGCACATAATACGGCAGGCGGAACTTTCCTCCCAGCTGTGACTATTAAAGTCCTTTTCAGCCTGCCATAAGTACAGCTTCCGCCGACCGCTCACTATAATTATGCCCATGAAAAGGGTCAATATGCACCTCTACAGATCGGCATAACTGGCAAGGCTTTCCCCCGCCAGCTCCATTTCCGCTTGCCGCCAAAAGCTTTCTGTCAGCTTAAGACGCTGCTTAAAAATCATCTTGCCGGCGGCAGTATAAAAATTGAGATCCTCAAGGTTGTTGAGCTCTTTTAACCCTTGGCGGAAACAGCCCCGATAGTCCATGCCTACACGGCCGGCATGAATCCCAACAGAAATAATCCCCAAAGCGCCCACCTCATCCAGTCGGTCAGCATCCTTTAGGACTAGAGTTTCAAGACCCAGGTCATCCCTATTGGTGTCCAGGGAGTGGAATCTAATTGCCTCTACAATCATCCCCAGTTGCTGCGCAGGAATATTGAGCTTATGCAAAAATTCTTCGGCTATTTGACTGCCCAGCACGGCATGGTGAATTTCATCAGAGCGTGGATCTAATTTGGCCACATCGTGGAGCAAAGCTGCAATCTCCAAAACCTCCATATTCGCCCCTTCCGTCAACCCGATTTCCCTGGCAGTTGACAAAACTCTCAAGGTATGGCGCCAACGGAAGCTGGCAGTGCGCCTGCGCCCCATCTCAGGCCGTTCGGTGGTCTGCATATATTCTCGCACAAAATTTGCGACTGTCACATAGTGTTGCTGCACAAAAGATTCCTCCCGTATGCTCAATGATCCTCACAAAGTATAGCACAAACCGGACAATTTGCTACTGGTAGCCCAACCCGGTACGAATAGCTACTGCAGAATTTAGGAAAATTAAAGTTAGAACAAGGAGGGATCCCTATGCGTACAGCCCGTAAGCCCCGGAAAGCATTAAAATTATGGGAGAAGAAGGCTCAGGAGCTGGAAAAACAGGTGCAGGATCAGCAATCCCCCCTTTCTGATGATTTTCAGGCCAACTGCGCCATGATAGATGCTGTATTTCAAGGCTGTGACGATATTTCCAAGCGGGATTTTCATATAGCCCAGGACCCTCCCCGGCCAGCCAGGCTCTACATGTTAAAGGGCACGCTGGATAAAACCATCATCAACGACAGCATTATCGCTCCCCTGACAGCGGCAGTTAAGGCAAGGGGCGCTGGGGTGCCCGACCTCATCAGCGCTCATATGCTAACAGAAGTTGCCACCCTGGGGGAAGCAGTACAAGAGGTCCTCAACGGCCAAGTTCTGTTAATTATCCACCGACAGGCCCGAGCCTGGTCAGTTAATGCCAAGGCGGCCCGCCTGCGGGCGGTGGCGGAACCTGAAACTCAAAAGGTGGTCCGCGGGCCTCGGGAAGGCCTGATTGAAGATCTGGAGACCAACCTGACCCTGGTGCGCAAACGCCTGAAAACACCAACCCTAAAGATTGACTGTCGCTCAGTGGGGAGGAGAAGCAATACACAGCTTGCAATCCTTCATCTGGAAGGAGTCGCTGACCCGAAGGTATTGGCGGAGGTCCACTCCCGCCTAAACAAGATCGATATCGACGGCATCATGGATAGCGGCGAACTGGAACAACTGATTGAGGATAACACCATGACGGTCTTTCCCCAGGTTGGGAATACCGAACGTCCTGATAATATTGCAGCAGCGCTGTTAAACGGGCGGGTGGCGATTTTGGTGGACAATTCACCTTTTGCCCTGATTGTGCCCAATGTATTAACTGACATGCTCCAATCCAGCGACGACTATTATGAACGTTTTCAGTTTTCTTCTCTCATCCGCATCCTCCGCTATGTTTTAGCCTTTGTCGCTTTGCTCAGCCCGGCCCTGTATGTGGCCATTACCACATTTCATCACGAAATGATTCCCACAGATTTGCTGACCAATCTGGTTCGTGCTCGGGCCGGGGTGCCATTCCCCACCGTCATTGAAGCGGGGTTAATGGAATTGGCCTTTGAGGCCCTGCGAGAGGCAGGATTGCGCCTGCCAAAAGCCGTAGGTCAGGCAGTAAGTATTGTTGGGGCATTGATAATCGGGCAGGCGGCAGTTGAAGCTGGGCTGGTATCGCCAATAATGGTCATTGTCGTGGCGGCAACCGGTATCGCCTCTTTTACCATTCCTGCATTTAACGGCGCCGTCGTCACTCGCATGCTCAAATTTCCTTTCTTGGTGGCGGCGGGAACCCTGGGCCTCTATGGCATTTCTCTGGCGCTGGCCATCATCATTATCCATCTCACATCCCTGCGTTCCTTTGGTGTGCCCTATCTGTCCCCCTTGGCCCCAATCACCATCTCCGACTGGAAAGATTTGATTGTGCGCATTCCCACCTGGGCTATGTATCAGCGCCCCACTTTCATCGCCAAGGGTGACCTTCAGCGCCAAAGCAAAAGCACTGCTGGCATCCAGCCTCAGAAAATGAAATAAGCGGAGGGAAACAATTAATGAAGACTGTGGCAGTCCTGTTGCTCATTATTATGCTGCTCCCCCTTTCGGGATGTTGGGATAGCGTAGAGTTAGATCAGTTAGCCCTGGTTCTGCTCCTTGGCATTGATACCGATCCCATGGGCGACGGTTTTGAAGTAACTGTGCATGTCCTCAATGTTGCCGGCGGCACTGCCAGCGGAGCCGCCGGCACGGGGGGAGGGGGAGGCAGCAAAAATATCAGTCAGACCCTTACCTTATCCGCCCGGGGGCAAACCCTCAGCGACGCCACCCGGAATTTAAGGGGAAGAGTGCAGGGCCGCTTTAGTTTTCATCATGTTCGGGTTGTCCTCATTGGCGAGGATTTGGCCCGTAAGGGGATAAAACCTGTGCTAGACTTTTTGTTCCGGGCGCAAGAAATCAGGCTGACCTCCTACCTCCTGGTTTGCCAGGGAACGGCCAGGGAAAAGATGCTCTTGGCTCCAGAAATAAGCGGCACCCTTGATGAAGAACTAAGGGGGCTAATTGAAATGCAGGGGGAATGGAGCAAGGCATATACCCCCAGATTGTTAGAGTTTTGCGCAAACTATAGCGACAGCGGAATTCAGCCGGTGGCGGGCAGGATAATTAAACTCACTTACCGGACACCAGTGCAACCCGACTCTAATGAACAGCAAACCAAGACTGCAATCATCGAGGGCCTGGCAGTGTTTCGTGACGATCAATTGCGCGGCTGGCTGACAGGAACCGAAACCATCGGCTTCCGCTATCTTATTGGCAAGGGCGGCACCATGGTGCTGGTGGTGCCGTGGCACGCTGCCAAAATCTCCATCGAGCTTTCCCCAGAATCCTGTAATCTCCAGTATATCGCCGGCAGCAATCCGCCCCGCTTTAAAGTGAGCCTGGCTGCTATAGGCCAGGTAATGGATTACACCGGCGATATAGAGTTTACTCCGCCCCTGCTGGCAGAACTTGAAGCTTTGGCTGCCGATATGCTTGGCGACCTGCTCCTGAAAACAGTGGAAAAAGCCCGGGAAATGGAGACGGACTTTCTTGGCTATGGTTCGGTTATCAGCCGTCAAGACCCCCGCCAGTGGCAGGCACTGAACAAAAAATGGCGGGAAACCTTGCATGCTGTTGGCACAGATATTGAAGTCAAATTTACCTTAAGACATACCGGCGTCACCCGCTCGCCCCTTACCCGATAGGAGGAGAGAAGCTATGGGAACTGTTTACTTGGTCCTAGTTCTCGGTCTGATGGCATTGTACATTTGGCTTACTTTTCCCCCTATGGTCAAAGGGAAACAATTCGGCGATCTGGCAGTGAATGTCTTGCTTATTTTACTCTGTCTCTACTCACTTCCCAACTTAATCTGGGGAATTGCCTTGCCTGATTTAGCCGGCATTCTTTCTGGATTGCTCAGGGTCCCCGTCCGGTTTCTTTACCGGCCTTGGTTGTAACCACCCCCGAACAGCATCTGCGCCCACCAGGAGAAAAGGATAGACCAGCTCTACTGGAAGGGCAAAAATTGTAATGACCATGTAGGCAAAACAATGGTAGTCCCAGCTGTTGGGGAACATGGTGTGGGACATGAGCACAACCAAAAAGCCCAGGGGCAGCCACAGGTTTTGCAGGCGGCGGACCCCGAAAACCTGGGCAGTTCCCAAAGCCAAGGCATACATAGTAATAATCAACTTTATCAATATGCCAAAATAAAATATGCCCAAAAAAAGCCCTTCTGTGCGGTCCAAGAACGGACTCAAAGCCACATGCCGAAAAAGAGAAATAAAGGGCACAGAAATAAGTTCGAGAATGGGCGCCGAAGAAATGACTATTCCCAGCAGAGTCCTGCCCAGCAACAATATTCCCGCAGCCGCCAAAACCAAAAAATAGTATTTTTCCGCTTCCCGGTCTTGGGATACATTGGGCAACAACATTACTGGGATCATAATCTCGGCAAAAGGAAATGCCAAGGAATTGAACGTGCCAACCAGCACTCCTTGCCAATTAATCTGCCATATGGGCTGGAAGTTCTGGATAGACAGCTGGGGATAATCCAAAAAAACAAGGGCAAACACTAGTAAAGTCAGGGGCAAAAACAACAATTCACAGAGGCGGCCGATGGTTTCAATCCCTTTATAACAGGCGTACAGGGCAGTGGCAACAAGGGTAAGTCTGATAATACTCATTGGAGTTTTGCGCAGGATGATAATCGTGTTTAGAAGAATCATGTTTTGCACAATCAAAACCGCACCAATTAAAATTATCAAAAGAATATATATGCCAAGGGGATAACCGAAAAATGGGCCCAGAACCCGGATGCCAATTTGTATGGGGCTTTTTCCTGGGTGTCGCCGAGCTAGGCGCAGCCAGGCAGCCAACACCAACATGCTGACCACTGAACCAAGGAGGGTAGAGATACAGGCATCTTTGCCGGCAAAATAGGCTTCGGGAATAAATAAAAGGGCTGCTCCAGAACATAGACATACAAAATCGCCGCAAACTGCTTGTGGGATAGCACCGACTTGGGCATGATAATCACCTTCCGCAGTCTAGTATCTCCCTATACCGGCCATAAAATAATTAACCGGCCCGATGAGGGCCGGTTTGACTTCGAGCTCCGAAACTTATTTAATCAAAGCGATGGCTTCGATTTCAATATCTACATCCTTGGGCAGGCGGCCCACCTCTACACAAGACCGGGCAGGGGCATTATCCCGGAAATAAGAGCCATACACCTCGTTAATCTGGCCGAACTGCTTCATGTCCTTGATAAAGATGGTACATTTGATGCAGTTATCAAAGTTGGTCCCGGCCTCATCCAGGATCGCCTTTATATTCTCCAGACACTGTTTGGTCTGTTCCTTGATATCCTTGGAAACCAACTGGCCCGTGCTGGGGACAAAGGGAATCTGCCCTGAGGTAAAAAGCAAGTTCCCCACGCGCACTGCCTGAGAATAAGGGCCGATAGCGGCAGGGGCATTTGGAGTGCTGATAATTGTTTTGGTCAATGTTATTTCTCCTTTGTTTTTATCGCGCTGTATAAGTATGAGTTTTTTTGTCTATACCAGCTTAAATGTAGCGGTAAAATGCCTCAAGATCGGCGGTTCATCCACAAAATCCACGCCCCGGACAGATGCAGCCCGTTCCTTGACCTTAATCAGAGCATCCGCAATGGCGTCCATATGTTCATTGGTATAAACCCGGCGGGGGATTGCCAGGCGCATAAGGTCTAATTCGGGGAATAAATTCTTGCCGGTTTCAGGATCCCTTCCTGCCAACACGCCTCCCACTTCAACTCCCCTGACGCCGCCCTCCCGATAGAGTTCGATGCACAGAGCCTGGGCAGGGAACTGCTCTTTGGGGATGTGGGGCAAGAACTTGCGGGCATCAACAAAGACGGCATGGCCGCCGACTGGCTCGACAATGGCAATACCTGCGTCCCGCAGCCGCGCACCCAGATATTCCACCTGGCCCACACGATAGGCCAAATAATCTTGCTGGACGACTTCCTTGAGGCCAAGGGCTATAGCCTCCAGATCCCTGCCGGCCAAGCCGCCATAAGTGGGGAATCCTTCAAAAATTACTCCCAGGCGGGATACTTCTTTGTACTGCTCCTCATCCCTGAGGCCCACAAGGCCGCCAATGTTGACGATGGCATCCTTCTTGGCGCTCATGGTGCAGCCATTGGCGAAACTAAACATTTCCCGGACAATATCCTTGATGGGTTTGTCAGCGTAGCCTTCTTCCCGCTGCTGGATAAACCAGGCATTTTCCGCAAAGCGGGCAGCGTCGAGAAAGACCTGGAGCCCGTAGCGATCGGCAATTTCCCTGACTCCACGCAAATTAGCCATGGATACCGGCTGGCCGCCGGCGCTGTTGCAGGTAACCGTTACAAGGATAAAGGCAACTTGCTCGGCTCCCTTTTCCTGGATGAATTGTTCTAAAGCCTTTAAGTCGAAATCGCCTTTAAAGGGGTGGTAGGCCTGGGTATCATTGGCAATTTCTGCTACCAGGTTGACAGCCCGGCCCTTATTAAACTCTATATGGGCCTTGGTGGTGTCAAAATGCATATTCCCCAAAACATACTGGCCAGGCTTGACCAAATAGTGAAAAAGTATATTTTCGGCGCCGCGGCCCTGATGAGTAGGAATGACATATTTTAAGCCCAGCAATTCTTCTACAGTGCTCTGCAAATGATAGTAGCTGCGGCTGCCGGCATAGGCTTCATCGCCCTGCATCAGTCCGCCCCACTGGACATCACTCATGGCCGCAGTTCCGCTGTCAGTAAGAAGGTCAATATATACCGCTTCCGAGGGCAGATTAAAGAGATTGTAACCTGCTTTTTCCAAGAGGATATTGCGCTCTTCCCTGGTATTCATCTTGATCATCTCGACCATTTTTATACGCCAGGGTGGGGGCATTTGTTTTCTTATCATTATCTAGACCTCCCTGTGTTTTATCCCTTTCATTATGTCACAGTTCCCAGGTTTTCTCAACCGAATTCCTGGCGCCGGTCTAATCGGATATTGCCAGGAGCTTGCCGTTATCGGTGGCCAGATAAATTACGCCGTTGGCCAGGGCCAGGCAGGAAACTGACTGGGCCGGCTGCTTTGTATCCAGCTGCCAGACGTCCCTCCCCTTAGAATCCACGGCTCTCAGCCAGACAGAATTATTCAGGACGCCTGCCAGATAGATTCGCCCCCGGCTATCCATAACCCCATTGCTTTCCCAGCCTGCCAGGGGATACTGCCACAACTCTTCACCCTCCATATTTATAGCCAGCAACTTGGTGCGCAGCAAATTTGCCACCACCAGCCCTGGAGCGATAAAAATCTGTTCCACCCGCTGCCCTGCATTAACCTGCCATAGAATTTCTCCTTCACCGCCCACAGCGTACAGCCAGCCGGGACTGTACACTCTGCTGATGTCCTCAATCCGGGGGGTGCCGAAGACTACCACACCCTCCTGGCTTGCGGCAATGGCCTGGCCCACGCCCCGGGTTTCCTGGGCCGGGAATTCCCGCTGCCACCGGCAGCTCCCGGCAGCGTCCAAGGCCAGGAGCACGTTGTTTTCACCTTCCGTCTCAATAAAGACAAAGGCCCGTCCATCCTCAAGGACTACAGGATTGCTGCCGTAAAAAGACTGTCCCTTTTCGGCATAATCCCAGCGCCACAAAGTTTGGCCTCCCTGGATACCGTAAACACGCAGGGATACGTCATTGGCCTCGCCTATAAACTGGTGGCAGACAACTATATATCCGCTGCTGTTTGCCCCAGGGCTCATGGCCGCCGCCCAGGGCAGCCAGGCGGGCCCTGTGGTGATTGCGCCGTCGCTGTTTAACAAAAAAGTCTCTTCCTGAGCGCCCTGGGTGCTGACCAGAACTTTCTCCCCAGGCAGCAGCAACAAGTGGGGAGGCAAATCCCCTCTTTGACTGACCCAGCTGTCAAACCGCCACTCCACCGCGCCGTCAAAGCTGAGCTTTGTGACACTGCCGCCGGAATGAGGAACGTAGATACTGCTGCTGTCGACTACAGGACCGCCCGGGTTGACGCCTTCCAGGTCAGCTACCCAAATCAAGCGGGGCCGATTGGGACCAGGTTGATGGGCGCACAGACAGCGGCTGCCGTCACCACCATAACTGCGCCAGGACTCGGGGCTGTGGCATCCGGGCAAAAAAGCCAAGACTAATGCCAGCAAAAGCAGCGATTTTTTCAACTCATCACCCCTGTATGTCAGGGCCTCCATTGCCGGAGGCACCGTACACAGTATATGCACAGGACCCGGCAAACATACGGCCGGGTCCTTTTGCATATGCAATCTCCTGGTCTATCGATCAGGAGCATCAAGCCAGAGTTCCAGGAGAAAGTCCCTGCATTTACTATAATCTGCTTTTCTCGCCACTTTCACCTCGCCTGGATTTCCCGGTCCGCTATAGTCGGCAATGGTCTGGCCCCTGCAGATGGCGCCCCGGGTTTCAATGGCTACGGGCACAGTATCGAAAGCAAAGCATTCTGGCTGGACCGCTGCCATAAATGCCAAGGGGTCATGAAAGGGATACTCCCCCTGTTCCCGGACAGCATACTCGATCATCCGGGCAGCCCCTCTGGCTGCAGCGCCTCCCCCAGCCAGCCTTGAGATGTCCTCTTTTTCCAGCCGCATGTTCTTGGTGACATCCAGGCCGACCATGGTCAAATCCAGGCCGGAGTTGAGCACCAGCTGGGCGGCATCGGGGTCGGCCCAGATATTAAACTCTGCTGTTGAGGTAACATTTCCCGGAACCCTCAGAGCACCACCCATTATGACCACCCCCGCTAATTTTTGCATCTCACGGGGATGTTGCTCCAAAGCCAGGGCCAGATTAGTCAAGGGACCTAAAGTTACCAAAGTCACCTGACCAGGAAAAGCGGCGGCGGTCCTGGCCATGAATTCGGCTGCATGGCAGCAAGCCACCCGATTGGGATCAGGTTTGAGGCGCCAGCCCCCCAAACCGCCGGGGCCATGGATGTCTGAGGCATCCTGCAATTTGCCGTATAGAGGACCTGTCGCCCCGGGGTAGACCCGGGCTGGGCTGTCCAAAAACGCCAAAATGGCGCTGGCATTGGCAGTCACTGTCTCCAGGGGCAGGTTGCCTGCCACCACGCTTACGCCCAACACCTCTGCCTCTCTGCAGCTCACGGCGGCAATCAAGGCCAGAGCATCATCAATGCCGGGGTCGGTATCGAGAATCAGCTTTTTTACCATGGCAGGCTCACCGCCTTTCCCAGTTCCGCTAAAGTGGGCAGAGAGGGCTGAGCCCCGGCTTTGGCAACGGCCAGAGCGCCGGCGGCAGCGGCAATATCAGCGGCTATATCCGGCTGGATGCCCTGGATCAGGGCGGCAGTCAAGGCGCCATTAAAGGCATCCCCCGCGGCAGTGGCATCCACTGTCGCCACTCGGGGAGCGGCGATGCGGACCTCCCCGGCGGGGCCGCTGAAGAATGCTCCCAGCTTGCCCATGGTAACAATGACTGTATTCACCCCCTGGTTCCGCAACTTGCGGGCGGCCTGGGCAGCAGTGTTCCAGCAATGGACATCAATGCCCGTGAGGCTGGAGGCTTCATGGGCATTGGGGGTAAGATAATCCACCAGGGCTAATAACTCAGGGGGCAAAGCCTGTGCAGGCGCCGGGTCCAAAATGGTAATAACCCCTGCCTCTTTAGCCAGTTTCAGGGCGGTCATCACTGTCTCCAAAGGGATTTCCAGCTGGGTCATGAGGGCCTTGGACTGGGCAATTGCATCTCCAGCCCCTTCCACCCTGCCGGGACTGAGCAATGCGTTGGCGCCTGTGGCCACGGCGATTAGATTGTCGCCCCCGGCAGCCACCATAATGCCGGCGCAGCCGCTGGAACCTGGAACTTGGGCCACATGGGCGCAATCAATTCCTTCACCCTGCAGTCCCGACAAGAGGAACTGCCCCCAGCTGTCGTCGCCGACACAACCAATCATAACTGTTGGCACCTCCAGACGGGCAGCAGCCACAGCCTGATTAGCCCCCTTCCCCCCCGGGTGGGCGGCGAAGCTAGCGCCGCTGACAGTTTCCCCGGTTACGGGCAGGCGGGGCAGGCTGAAAACCATGTCAATATTGATGCTGCCTACAACAGCAATTCCTTTATTGGCCATTTCAATCACCTCAATAGCCCCGTTGGGGATCAACGATTGTGGGCATGGGTTCGCCCTTTAAAAACGCGTCCAGGTTGCGGCAAAACAAATCCGTGGCCCTGGACATGTACTGGGGAGAGAGGGCAGCGCAA
The DNA here is from genome assembly GCA_002408465.1 of Firmicutes bacterium UBA5286. Taxonomy (GTDB): domain Bacteria; phylum Bacillota; class Proteinivoracia; order UBA4975; family UBA4975; genus UBA4975. The sequence goes on from DHSM01000022.1 coordinate 37,138, forward strand.
TGAGGAGTGATGATGCAGTTATCCAGCTTCCACAAGGGCGAATCCGGGGACAGAGGCTCTGTCTCAAAGACGTCCAAGCCGGCGCCGGCAATAAGGCCCTGTTTTAGTGCCGCTGCCAGTTCACTCTCGTCGACGACTTCCCCCCGGGCAATGTTGATGAGAATGGCTGTAGTCTTCATCAGCTCCAGCTCTCTGGCCCCAATCAGGCATCTGGTCTCAGCTGTCAGGGGAACGGCTATAACCAAATAATCGCTTTCCCGGAGAACCATTTCCAGACCCTCCAGGCCCACCACCCGGTTTACATCTTCTGGAGGCGGCCCTGGATTGCGCTTGACAGCAAGGACACGCATGCCGAAGGCTGTCCCCAGGCGGGCAATTTCCCTGCCAATGCTGCCCAGGCCAACAATTCCTAAGGTCTTAGCCCTGAGCTCGGTTAATTTTACCCGCTGCCACTTGCTTAGAGCTTGATGCCTTCCATACTGGTTGAGACCCCGGCTAAAAGCCAGCATCATGGCAAAAGTATGCTCCGAGATGGGAATGCCATGAATTCCCCGGGAATTAGTGAGCAACACCCTTCCCTCCATGATTGGGGGCAGCAAAAACCCATCGACGCCGGCGCTGAGGGTATGGACCCAGCGCAGGCGTGGGCTGTCCAGGAATACCGGCTGGAAATTGCTCCACCAGGTGATGAGTATTTCCGCTTCGCTGGCCAGTTCGCCCGCCTTTTGTGGATTGTCTGTTTGCACCACTTCTGCGGCGGGGAATCCAGACTGGATTTTAACCACATTTTCATGGTCCATCTTGGCGTTTATCAATATCTTCAAATAGATCTCTCCCTCATGTACTTTTGGCGTTGTTAATTATTATATCATTATCTCAGGGCTCCCTGGTATTTTCTTCCCTGCCAGGTATCCCGCCTGGCCAATTCACCTTCGATGGCCATCAACACTTCCCATTTGCGCATGCTCCAGGCAGGGGCGAGGAGCAAGGGGGCAGGGGCATCGCCGGTGAGCCTCTGGACTACCATTTCCGGGGGCAAAAGCTCCAGGACATCGGCCACCCAGCGGGCATAGTCTTCCATGTCAGGCAGGGGAACCTGGCCCCTTTCCCACATGTCGGCCAGGGGGGTGTTCTTGATGACATTGAGCAGATGAATTTTGATCCCCTGCAAGCCTAAAGATGCCAAAGCTTTGGCCGTTTCCAGCATCATCCCCTCGGTCTCCCCGGGGAGGCCGAGAATAATATGGGCACAGACGCGTATTCCCCTATTTTTCAGCTCTTCTACGGCCTGGACAAAGCAGGCGTAATTATGGCCGCGATTTATCAGCTTTAGGGTGTCATCATGAATTGACTGCAGACCCACTTCGACCCACAGCCAGGTCTGACGGTTTAATTCTGCCAACAAGTCCAGCACTTCCGGAGGCAGGCAGTCGGGACGGGTGGAAATAGACAGTCCAACCACCCCCTCCTGATCCAGGGCCTGGCGGTAAAGGCCTTCCAGCTGGGAGACCGGAGCCAGGGTATTGGTGTAGGCCTGGAAATAGGCGATGTACTTCGTGACCTCCGGCCACTTTTTCCTGATTTGCATGGCCATCTGGACAAATTGATCGGGAATTGCCGCCCCCGTCTCGCCGGCGAAATCACCGCTGCCCCTAGAGCTGCAATAGATACAGCCCCCGGAGCCGTCAATTCTGTTGGGACAGCTAAAACCAGCATCCAGGGCTATTTTTGCCACCTTTTCACCGAAGACTGACTGCAAATGCCAGTTCCAGCTGTGGTAGCGCTTGCCGGACCAAAGGCGAACCATGGCTTGCACCTCCTGATTAAATATGGGATAGTCTTGCTATAGGGGGGAGAATAGTGAACCAACTTTGGCTATACAAAGTATACCAGCAGGAAAACCGTGATTCAAACCTGCAGATGGGAGACAGTTTGTAATGGCACGGGAAACGGATCTTTACCTGCCGGTAAAAAATTATCTGGAAAACCAGGGCTTTTGCGTGCGCGGGGAAGTTTTGGATTGCGACCTGGCTGCAGTTAAAGATGGGGAGCTCCTCTTGGTGGAGCTGAAGGTGTCTATCACCCTGGACCTGATTTTGCAGGGAAATGAACGCAAGCGAATTTGCGCTAATGTCTACCTGGCCGTCCCCCAGCCCAAAAGTATGCGCACCCCCCGCTGGCGCAAGATCTTGAGCCTGTGCCGGGCCCTGGGCCTCGGCCTGCTGACGGTATCTTCAAAAGGCGTGGTTCAGCCCCTTTGTCACCCTGTGGTCCAGCCCCCCCGCAAGAGCTCTAGAAATAAAGTGCTTATGCTCAAGGAATTCGAAGGCCGCTCGGGGGATTACAACATCGGCGGCAGCAGGGGGCGTCCCCTGGTCACCGCCTATCGGGAACAAGCCCTGCAGATTGCTGAGTACATTGGCGATGGCCGGCAGCGGCTCAAAGACATAGTCGCCGCCACTGGAATCGCTGCTTCCCCAGGAATCCTGCAAAAAAATTATTATGGCTGGTTTCAGCGGGTGGAAAAAGGCGTTTATTGCCTCAGCGCCCAGGGGTTTCAAGCATTGCTGGACTATGCCGATGTCCTGGTCAAATAAGGAACGGGACATCAGAGAAATAAAAAGGGTGGATCCCATTCAGGGCCAACCTTTATATTTAGGACAACTCATATGTGTAAAGCTTTTCTTTCTAAACTACATAGATAATCGGCACATCCAATTTCTTTGCAATTTCAGTTCTGAAAAATTGTTCGCCCTGCTGGCGCAGGGGAAGGCGATAACAGTATTTTCCCCGCCCTCTCCCCGTCATCAGTTCTTGGTCAAAGAGTTCCATGCTCCCTGGAAAAGCTTCACTGTTTATAGCTCTGTGGACAAAACTATAGGTCATGAAGATAATCTCAATGAACAATTGCTCCTTGACCTGTTCTGACAGTTCGTCGGCCAGCTGCTCAATCAGCCTGGAATACTGAGTCCTCCAATCCTCTACCAGGATAACGGGCGCGATCAGCAAACCCACCTTATAACCTGCAGAAGCCATTTTGTTCATGGCCTGGATTCTGTTTTTCAGGGATGCTGTGCCAATCTCCACCTTGTGAATGATGGACTGTGGATTGACACTCATACGCATAATGGTCCTGCCCTTATGCTCCAGACCTAACAGGGGGGCAACTTGAGCAAATTTTGTGGGGAAAGTGATAAATCCCCGGTCGCCAGTGGCAAACTTTTCAATCGTCCAAGCTAAGTTGCCGGTAATGGTATTTTCCAAAACCAGATCGCTGTTGCTGCCAATTTCAAAGGTTAAATCTCTAGAGGCCGCGGCCGTCTTCAACAGTTTCTTCAGCATCTCCTCACGGTTGACAAAGAGGCGCAGATAGGAGCACTTGTTATAATGGCAAACCAGGTAGCAATACAGACACATGGCGCTGCAGCCCGAGGAGGTATAAGGAACGAGATAATCTGATACTTTATGGTTGGGCACATATTTATGAGTTTTCCTGATGCCAATGATGAGGTACTTTTTCAGCTGGGGAAAAGCTGTGTTGGGATTGGCACGCAACTCATCAATTTTGTTGTGGTTTTCAATCTTTATCCAGGGAACATGGGCATATTTTGCTGCTAAAATTTTCCCCAGATCGTATTCTAAAGCCGCCGGCTCGTAATATATTTTCTCAGGATACATAAACTCTCCGGCTTCTGCCCTCTGGGACCCGTTGATTTTCCGCCATCCCCAAGCCCTCCTTTTAGTTTACTTTGCCCTAATAGCTGGGGCTAAACCGGGCACCTCCCTTTCCGCTGGCATAAAAATGACAGCCTGAGCTGCAGGCTGTCTTCTGTAGAATATGCTATTTTTCCAAGGTTGCCGCCGTCTGTTTTAACATCTCGCGAATTGGCAGTTCATAGGGGCAGCGGCTTTCGCATAACCCGCATTGGCTGCAATCGGAAGCTTTGACGGGAAGGGCAGCGTATCTTTCCAGGGCCCACTCCTTAAGATTGTACCTGGTATAGTAACCTTCAAACAAGAACATGGCCGGGATCTTGAGCCCAGAGGGACAGGGCTGGCAATACTCACAGCGGCGACAAAAATGTGTGCCCAGTCCGGCAATCAGCTTTTCCAGCTCCTGACGCTGCTTGTCGGTGACTTTGCCCTCCAGCACACTGCAGTTATCCTTGACCTCTGCCACTGACTGCATGCCTGGAATGGCCACATCAATCCAGTTGCTATTGATAATATAGTCCAAGGCGGCAGCGGCAACAGTCAGAGCCCCTCCCGCCAATGGCTTCATGGCGATTGTTCCCATGCCCTTTTGCCGGGCCTTTTTCAACAGGGGCAGCGCCTGTTTTTCCATGGCATTAAAGGGCACCTGCAGGGTTTCAAAGCGGCCGGAGCTGACACCGGGTTCCAGGATCTCAGGCTTGTGGCCGGTGAGACCAATATGGCGAATTAAGCCCTGCTCCTTGGCTTCTTCCAAAGCCTCTAATGCGCCGCCGGAGCCCAGAACCCGCTCCATATCCTCCGGGGTGGACACATTGTGCAGCTGGTATAAGTCAATATAGTCACAGGCCAAATCATGCAGGCTCATCCGCAAATCCTTGAACATGCCGTAATAATCTCTGGCTGGAGATTTTGAAGCCACATACCAGCCTTCACGGCCGTGTTGGTTAAAATATCCGCCTATTTTTTCTTCACTGTCGGTGTACAAACGAGCGGTATCAATAAAATTGATGCCCCCTTCTTTACAGGCTTGCAGTATCTCCACCGCAGCTTCCTTGCTCACCCGCTGAATGGGGATGCCGCCGAAGCTTATGACTGAAGCATTGATACCGGTGGTTCCGAGTTTTGTGTAGCGCATTTTTTCTGCCTCCAGTTTTATATTATTATTAAATATTCGCTTGAATCCTCACGAAAATGACTGTGATATAATCAATCGGGAGGTGTGTATATGGGTCTGCCTTTTCACCAACATCTCTTCCCGCCCGCAAAGAAACTGGTCTGGGAATACGACATGATCAGAGACGGTGATAAAATTGCCGTAGGCGTATCAGGGGGCAAGGACAGCCTGGTCACTCTTTATACTCTGGCCCAGCTGCGGCAGATGATTCCCGTCAGCTATTCCCTGCAGGCAATTACTGTGGACATGGGCTGGCCGGGTGCCGACTGGTCGCCGGTGGCAGGATATTGCCGCTCCCTGGGCATACCCTTTACCCTGGTGCCCAGCCAATTAGCAGAAATCATCTTTGACATCCGCCAGGAAACCAATCCCTGCTCATTGTGCGCAAAAATGCGCCACGGCCTCCTTAACAGCAGCGCCATAGAAGCTGGCTGCAATGTGGTGGCCCTGGGCCATACCAGTGACGATGCCATTGAGACTGTTTTTCTCAATATGTTCTATGCCGGGCGCATTGCCTGCTTTAAGCCCGTGAGCTATCTTGACCGCACCGGCCTCCGCCTCATCAGACCAATGCTCTATATAAGCGAAAAAACTACAAGCAGAGTTGCAGGAAAACTGCAGCTGCCTGTAACCGCCAACCCCTGTCCTGCAAACGGCAGCAGCAAACGCCAGGCAATAAAAGACATGCTGGACAAACAAATGCAATCTGACAAACTGGCAGCAAACAGATTGCTGGCTGCCGTCAAGGGCTTGTGGAAAAGCCAGTCCCTGCTGTAATTATTATTATAATACTATTTGCCAAATACCGCCACCGGCCCTGTGCAGGAATTTTCCCTGTGCAGGTAGAAGTATACGGCTAAAGGAGGTGGCCTCCATGGCCTTAGAATTGTTTCCCACGCCGTCATGGCCCCGGCCGTCTTTTTATTTTCCACTGCACTTTGAGCTGAAAAAGTTTCCCCCAAAAACAGAGATGGCGATGCAGCCGCTGCAACAGATAACTGGTCCCCCTGGGCAAGAGGTTATGTCTTATTGGGCCTGTGACAGCCTGAATCTGTTCCTTGCCCTGGAGGTTTCCCAGCAGACAGAAGGCCCTCGCCACAAGGTCCAGCCCTGGGAAGATACCTTGATCCTCAATGTTTCAAGGCAAACAGACTGCCAGTCGACAACATGCTATACATCTCTGGGTTTTGCCGGAACCAGCAAAAAACCCCATGTTTTTGCCATTACCCATCATGGTGTTCGCTTTCCTCAGCTGGATTGCAGCAAAATCAAATACAAATTTACCGTAGATGCTAATAATAGCTTGTTTACTGTAGCTGTTCCCTGGAGCATTTTGCCGCCTCTGCGGCCCCTTCTCTACGAGACCATTGCCATAAATCTAAGCATCGCTCGCAGGTTTGAGGAAGAAAGGGCTCTCTATCAGTTGGTTGAGGATGAGAATTATAATTCTGAGAGCACCGACCTGCGTCGGCTGTTTCCTGTGGGAATTTGCCCTAAGCTCGGCAATAGCGCTTATGCCCAGTCCTTTCTGACCTGTAATCTCTGGCACGGGGACAGACCTATGCAAATTAATCTGGGCCTTTACAACCCCCAGACTTGTCCCGCCAAACTGGATATTGCGATCAAAGAAGGCGATGCCTGTTTAGAGACCCATAGCTCCACTGTAGAACTGGGCTCTGGTTGTCACCACTGGACCCTGCGCTGGAGTCCCCAGCGGCCGTTGCCCAGCGGCGAATACGTTTTGGAGCTGGGCGGTCATGGCTGCGGACAGACTTATCTAAAAAAGCATCCTTTCTTTGTCATTGACCCCGCTGAACTCTCGGCAATTAAAGCAGACTTGCTGAAACTTGAAGAAGATATTAACTGCCTGTATCCTACAGCGGTTCATACCGCCCTGGCCAATCTGGAATGGATGGAAGAAAAATGCGCTCTCTGTACATGGGACGAACCCGGCTATGGACACTTCCTCCAGGCCAGGGAAATGCGGGACAGCCTCCAAAATGGCGGCAATCCCCTTGCAGATAAACCTGGATTATCGCGCAGAGCCTTCCGCGCAGAGACAGACGGCAGTCTGCAGACCTATAGTCTTTACCTCCCCAAAGGCTTTAAAAGCCAGCGTAAATGGCCGATGCTGATGTTGCTCCATGGCAGCTGTGCAGATGAGCAGGCCTTTGCCGCCAATCCAGAGCTGCATAAAGCTGCAGATAAACTAGGCCTGGTGCTCATCTTTCCCAAAGCCCGGGTAGCCAACGGCTTTTATCTCGGCGACGAGGAAGCGGATATTCTTCAAAATCTGGCAGCAATAAAACAGAACCTGCCCCTGGACTGGGACAAGCTGTTTCTTGGCGGATTCGCCATGGGGGGATTTGGCGCATGGCATACCGGCCTGCGCCATCCCGAACATTTTTCCGGTTTGGCGGTAATTTCCGGCATTCCCTGCCTGCCCTTTGCCGGCGAAGACTTTAATCTGGAGTATAATTTTAATCCCCTGGATTATCTGGGTGCAGCCAAAAAACTGCCCATCCTAGTGATTCATGGCGCTGAGGACGAAATAGTGCCTGTTAAGCCCGTGGCGGAATTAATAGCCACCCTGCAGGAACAGGGCGCCCGGCTGGTATACAAAGAAATCGCCAACGGCGCTCATGGGAATTTTGGCTGGGTCGCCGACCTGGCAGCCTGGCTCAAACCCTTGCTGAAAAAGTAAGATTGCACAAACAGCGACACTCAGGGTCCGTCCCTGAGTGTCGCTGTTTGTTAGGCCTGCAGGCAATAAGCGACAAATTCTTTGAGCTGAGCCATTAATTCTTGCTCTTTCTCTAATGAAAGTTCTATTTCTACAGTCTGCTGGCCGGGAGGCAAACGGAGGAGCTGCAAGTAGGCGCGAACGGGCCGCTGATAGATTGCCCCGACAGCCAAGGCATAGAAGCGCAACTGGGGAGTATAAGCTTCTACCAGAGCACTCACGCCATCCGGGGGAATTCTGTTGGTTTTGTAGTCCACTATGGCTACATGGTCATCGGCAAAGAGCAAGCGGTCGATAATTCCATAGAAGAGGGCGTTGCCAATTCGGTAATAAAATTCCTGTTCGCTGCCAGAGGCTGTAAATTCCCCTGGGGGACCTGGATCCTGGATATATCCCTCCAACAAAGTCTTGGCGGAATAGAATATCCTGTCATGCTGAGCCTTGTCGGCGGCGGGGAAATGGGCCGGCGCCAGTGTGCCCAGAAGGGCTGCCAAGTCGGTGTTGGCATTAACAACTTCCAGGGCGCTGTGAAGCAAAGAGCCGAAACTGGCTCCTCCAGGCTCATGCTGCCAATCTTCCTGGCTTTGCTCCCGAAAATTCAGGGGATCGGCATGGACCCAGCGGGAAAGGTATTGCCGGTGAAACTGTTCCCGGTCGTGTTGCCACAGGAGAAACTGAGAGATGCTGAAGTACCTGATTGTTCTGCTGCCCCTGCCTACCCGGGCCAACCCGGCAAAGATCTGCTCCCGACTGTTTTTTTTCGGGAGGGCTGGTTCCGGCAGGGGCAGCGGGTGCTGAATATTTCCTGCCGCCGGGCTTGCCTCCCTGTGGACAAAATGGCCAGGGGAGTTGCCAGCAAATTCAGTGATCCAATAGTTAAAGGATTGTTCCTCTTTTTCCGTCGGCTGAACCAGAAATACCAGTCTATCCTTGGCTCTGGTTACGGCTACATAGAGCAGACGCATGTATTCCTCGATTTCGCGTTTCCGCTCCTGCTCTTTTACTTTTTCCCAGACGGGGCACTGCCAGGGATGGCGAAAGGCCAGTTTTCCCTGATCATCTGCCAGCATGCTGCCAAAATCCAGGCGCATTTTCGTGTTTGCCACAGGCAGAAAGACTACGGGAAATTGAAGACCCTTGCTGGCATGAATGGTCATAATGCGCACAGAATCTGACTGTTCGCTGTCCACCTTTGCTTCGCCTTCATCCTGAGTGGCTGCGTATTCAACCCAGGTTAAAAAATCTTCGTCATAAGCTGCAGCGGCGAAGTCCTCTGCCAAATCTACAAGCTTTTCCAAGTTTGCATAGCGTTGCAAGCCGGCATAGCCTGAAAGTATCGCCTCCCGGTACTGGGTCAGTTCCAAAGCCAGTTCCAGCAGCCTGGGCAATTCCAAACGCCCCCGGGCATCGCGCAGCTGAGAAATGACAGCCCTGGCCCGCAGAAGCCGCCGCTGCTGTTCACCATTAAGGGCGGCATCCTGGTCCAGGAGGCTGCCGCCACTATGCTCTTGGCTGCGGACCAAAGAATAGAGACTGTCATCATCCAAGGCAAAAAGGGGTGAGCGCAGCACTGCAATCAGGGAGATTTCATCCCAGCTGTTTCGCACCGCCCGGAGCAAATTCAGCATATCCTGGACTTCCTGCTGGGCATAAAAGCCAATGCCCCCTACCACCGTGTAAGGAATGCCCCGAAGACGCAGATGATGCTCATATTCTTTGATGTGGGTGCGGCTGCGGATAAGAATTGCGATGTCCCCATATTTTGCCGGCTGGGGATTTTCTCCCTCGCCAACAATAAGCTCTTTGCACTCAACCATTTCCCAAATCCGGGCCGCCATGACGGCGGCCTCGCCTGCAGCAGGTGAGCCAGATCCTTCGGGGCAGACAAAGAGTTCGGCGCAGGGAGCTGCACCACTGCGGTGGGCAGTGAGGGGAATATACTCCATTTCTCCCACCCCGCCCATGAGCTGGGAGAAGAAGGCGTTGACCAGGTCAATCAGGGGCTTGCGGGAGCGGAAGTTGCAGGTTATTCGTTTTTCCCCCTGGGGGTTAGTCTCGGTTAGCTGTTGGCGCACAGTTTTAAACACTCCCACCTCAGCCCCCCGGAACCTGTAAATTGACTGTTTTTCATCGCCGACGATGAAGAGCCTCCCTGGGGGAATAGCTTCTCCCTGCTGCACCAGCCTGACTATTATCCTATGCTGGAGGCGGTCTGTATCCTGAAATTCGTCTATCATATAGGTCAAATAGCGCCGGCCGAGAGCGGCCACAACTTGGGGCTGCTGGAGCAGTCGCCACATGGCAAACTGCAGGTCGGAAAAATCCAGGCCCCCGGCCCGGCCTTTCAGTTCGTCAAAGACCCCGTCCAGACGCCTGAGCAGGGCGAGGACAGCTTGTCCCAGCACCGGCGCCAATCCCCGAGATAAAAGATTCTGCACTGCCTGAACCCCGGAGTTGACAAATTCTTTATGACCCTTGATCCGTCCCCCTTTTAATCCAGTCAAAGCCAGCAAAGCCGGGTAGAGTTCGACCAGGGCCTCCAGTTCAGTCAGTGCAGCCATATCCCTGGCCGCCTGGACAAAGGCCTGACGGGTCCTAACCATTTCCGGCTTGTCCTTGCCCTCCAGAGATGCAGCCAATTCCGCCTCACCTGCCGCCAGGGCGGCAATGCTTTCCTGGCATTGCTGCCAGGAGGGCAGTTCTTCATATAATTCGCTGAGACTGGCTTCGGCCACGGGAATGCCACGGTTGCGCAATGTCTTATAAAGATGCCGGATTTGCTGAGCGAGATTCCCTTCTTCTTCCAGAGCCTCGGCCCCCAGGACTTCCGTGAGCAGGGCCAGATGGGGGCATTTTTCTGCAGCTGCCTGCTGAAAGGCAGTGGCAACAGCTTTGTCCAGCATAAGACTGGCCTCCAGCTCGTCCAACACCCGGAAAGAGGGATTGATTCCGGCTTCGACGGGAAAGCTCCGCAATACCCGGGCATAAAAGGAATGAATGGTGCCTATGGGGGCCGAGATCAGTTGATCCCGGGCCTCTTTCCAGCGGGGATTTTCTCTGGACAAGCCAGCCAGTTGCTCATCTATCCGCTCCCGCATTTCCCGGGCAGCTTTTTTGGTAAAGGTTATGGCTACGATTTGCGCCGGGGACAGCCCCCCTTCTTCCAGAAGGCGTATGTAACGGGCGGTAAGCACAGTAGTCTTGCCAGAGCCTGCTCCGGCATTGACCACCAAGTTGTCATCAATGGCGGTTGCCTCTTTCTGCTCTTTACTCAGTTCCACTGCACTCACCTCCGGTTTTCAGCTTTAAGCGGTATTTATCATATCGGCAGCAGCGGGCAAAATCGCACCACTTGCAGGCATCCCCATCCGGGTCAGGGACAAAATTGCCTGCCAGGATTGCCTCATGCTGCTCCTTGGAGACTTTGGCCAGAGTCTGCTCCAGGTCCTCAAATTCAGCTTGCTCCAAGGAACCCAGGCCGCTTTTGACCAGGCTGGTAAACTCTTTGTTCCAGATGCCGCCGGCCAGTTTGGCCTTCTTGATGACATAGTAGCCGCCGCCCATAACCCTGACATCCCTGTAGCCCTGTTTTTCCAGCAGGGGACTCACTGCCGTCAGATATACTGGGATCTGCAGGCTCTTGCCGGCGAGGATTTTGCTCCTGGTTACCTCCCTTGAGGTCTTGTAATCGTATACTACAGCCCAGGTCTCCCCGTCTCGCTCTAAGATATCAATGCGATCGATCTTGCCGTGAAAATACATGTCCTCTCCGGGGGACACCGTTCCAGCAGCAGAACCGGGCAGGCCAAAGGAGGCCTCAAAGAGTACTGGTTTCAAGCCGGTTCGCTGCAGCCAGGCTAAATCGGTTTCCACCAGAGCTGCCACCATGTTGACAGCATCCCGACCCCTCAACCTCCACATTAGTTCGTCGGGGTCGCATCCCGCCTGCTCCAGCCATTGTCGGGTCAGGGCCGCCAAGGGTTGCCGGATTGTTTCCGGCCGGTCGGCATCAGCCCTGCCAATAAAGCCCCCTTGGTAAAATCGCTCCAGCAGCCAGTGCAAGAGGGTTCCCTTTTCAAGGGCGGAGTATTCTTCCTGGTCCCGGGGAGCCGGATCCAATCTTAGACAGTGGCGGGCGAAAAAAGCAAAAGGACAGCAGGAATACAGTTCCAAACGGCTGATGGAATACACGCCTCGCCCGAAACGATCCCGGAGAGCCGGGGAACTCGTTGCCAGATCCCCATCGTAATTGTCTACAGGCAGAGGGCTTTCCCTGTGTTGGACAGCCTGACTGGCTGTCAGCAAATGCGGGTAGCTCTCCCACCCCTTGAGCCAATCCAGGGCGGGGGCAGGCAGCTGCTGCCCCTGAGCAAGATCATAAACCAAGCGCTGTATCAGTCTGCTCACAGAGGTGGCCTCTTGGGCCTGGGGCAGCAGGTCAGAACTGTCCAAGTATTTGCAGGGCATATTCTCGACGGCTGCTTCCGCCTCCCGCCAGAAAGAGGAGATCTCTGCGCCTTCATCTATTCCCGGCAATTGCCGGGAGAGATACAGGCCATCTGCCGCGGCGGCAACAGCACAGTGAAAGAAGATCTTCTGCTGGGCCAGCACCCGGTCGGTTCCAGCCTGCTCCATCCCCTGCAAGGGTGGGAACCGTCCCAGCAGCCAGTTTTCCTGGCTGGACAGGGGAAATACCCCTTGGTTGAGGCCAAGAATAAAGACCCAGGGAAACTTAAGACCCCTGACCATTGCAGGAGACAGCACCCGGATGGCACTGGGGCTGCTGCGTTCCAGGGACAGGTCCAGTTTCAGCCAGGGGAAAATATCCTCAAGGAATTGACCGGCGCTTATGGGATTATCCCGTTCCAGCAAGCGGCAGCAGGCCAAATAATCCTTAAGGCAGACGCTCAGCTTAGCCCAGGCCGCCCGGTCCCGCACCGCCGTGAGGGTGTCTTCCGGGGGACAGAGCCTGTGTTCATTTTCCTTGAGCAGCCCCTGGAGAATCTGGCAATGGTCCTGGCGGCTGCGCCTCCCGGCCAGCACACTGCCCATCTGCAGCCAGGCCATTAAGCCGCAGCGGGCTTTTTCATACAGTGCCAGTGGCTGCTGAATTCCCTTCTGTAACAACTGTTCATCAGATGCTTCCAGCTGGCGGGACAGCCTTTCTCTTTCCCGGTCAAGCTTGTCCAGCCACTGCCTTCCCCGGAGGTCGCCCCTGAGGCTGTAAAGAGTCCATTCTAAGGCGTCGGCATCACATTCCGCCGGCAGATGATTAGTTATGTAGACATTGCCGGCAACCAGGAGCAGGCTTTCTCTGTCCCAGCCCCTGGCGGCTGCCCGCCAGATTTTCAAAATTTCACTCACCCAGGGCACGCCAGTGAGATTGGCACGCAAGGGCACGGACAAATCAATGCCCCGCTCTTTGTACATACTGCCCATCAGGGGCAGGTATTTGTCCATATCGGGCACTACCAGGCAAATATCCTCCCCTCTGGCCCCAGCTGCCGCCAAGGATTTGATCTCACTGGCTACCAGTTCCAGTTCTTGCTTGAGCCGAGGTGCGCCCAGACCACGGACAGGAGGATGGGCAGCGGGCTCAGGAGGCAGGAGAAACAAGCTGGCAGTCAGTTGACTCCTTTGTCCGCTTGCTTGCCGCTGAAGCTTAAAGCCCATGGCTTGCAACTGCGCCAGGGTTCCTTCCAGACAGTCCTCATGGGCAACATGGTCATAGGGCAGCCACAGGGTGACAGCAGGCACAAGAGCACAGACAGCCTGCAAAATATCCAGCTGCTGGGGCTCAAAGTCAAAGAACCAGCAGAGATGGAGCTGGCGGACCTTCTGCAGCCATGGCACCCCTGACAGGGCCTGAACGGCCAGCCTGTATTGTTCTTCGAGATCAGCAAGGCTGCGGCTTTTCAGAAAAGACAGATATTCCTGCCACACCACTGCCAAGTCAGCCAGCACCTGGTCTTCCTCACGGATTGAGGTTGTCAGGTCTTCGGGGACTGCTTTCGCCCGGCGCAGCTGGCCCAAACAAAAGGCCAATTCACTCGCCATTTCCCGGGAACTGCAGCGCCCTAGGGCAGGCAATTCTGCCGCCTTTTCCTGGAGAATATCTGAGATGATTTCCGTTGCCATCTGGCCTGAAATGCCAGTGACCTTGTTCCCCGCGGCTTGCAGAGCTGCCGCCACCAGCTCATCAAAAGTAGTGAGATTTAGCTGCCGGGAAGCCTTTCGCACCAGGCGGCGCCGGTAATCATGGAGCAGCTGGCTGGTGGGCAGGATCATGGCAAATTCACTTTCTCTGCCCTGTTCCACTAAGTCTGCCAGCTCTGTCAGCAGAGCATCAATATGTCCCTGGTCGCCAAAGGGCAGCAAAATAACTTCCTTCATGGGAACACCCCTCCCTAGAACCCGACTTGGCTGAAAAAGCAGCTGGGCGGCAGCTGCTTTTGGGTCATTTTTTCTCTCTGTATTTTGGGCCGGCTTCCTTCAGCAACTGTTTCCAATGATGTTTGCCTACAAAACATCCAGCAATTCCGAAGACCACCAGTCCAATGATGACGGTAATAGGAAATAACGCCTTCAGTGACTGAGCATAAGTCATCTTCCCCCATAGAGCTTGAACCCCTGCTGTCAGCAACAGATACAGAATATAAATGGGCAGCCCCCAGGCCAAAAGGCCCCGCTGTAGAATATAGAGGGTCTTACCCCTGGCGATTTCTGCTTTAATTTGTCTTCTTCGTTCTTGTTTTGCCTTGGACATGCTGACACTCCTTTGCAGATAGTCTGCACATTTAAGCCCGGGAAGAATTCTCCCGGGCTTTTTGGCCTTAAAGGGCAAAGTCACCCTTATGCGCAGTTTCCAGGAATTTAGCCAGGAGAACGGCAGTATTCTTAATATCCTCTTTGTTAATGGTCTCTACATTGCTGTGGACATGGCGGGTGGGAACAGAAAGGGTGATTACCGGGCAGCCTGTCTGGATACGCTCAATGGCGCCTGCATCCGTCCCCCCCCGGGGCAGAATCTCCATTTGGTATTTTATCTGGTTTTCTTGAGCCAGGGTGCGCATAAAATCCACCAGTTTGTAGTTGGAAATTGAGGCGCTGTCCATTATTTTGATTGCAGCCCCTTCTCCCAGGGCGGTAACCTGAAACTGTTTGCTGCTGCCTGGGCCATCTACAGCAAGGGTTACATCCAAGGCGACCCCGATGTCGGGACGAATGCCATAGGCGCCAGTTGTGGCTCCCCTGAGGCCGACTTCTTCCTGAACTGAGGCAACTGCATAGATATCCACCTCATGCTCTTTGACCTGCCGCAGGGCTTCAATCATAACCCATACCCCGGCCCGGTCGTCCATGGCCTTGCCGGAGACATTGGCGCCAAATTCTATAAATTCCCTGTCGATTGTGACCGGATCGCCAATGCGCACAAGTTTTTCTGTTTCTTCCTGGGTGAGGCCCAGGTCAACGTAAAGATCGCTGATTTTTAGAGGTGCCTTGGCTTCCTCGGCAGTTATAATATGGACAGGCTTAATGGCTGGCATCATAATTCCCCTTAAATCTTCCCGGCCGTGGACAATTACCCGCTGGGCCACCAAATTGCGGGGATCAAGACCGCCCACAGGGCTTAGCCGCAAAAAACCCTTTTCTTCTATTTGGCTAACGATAAAGCCTATCTCATCCATATGTCCGCTGATCATCACTTTTTTGCCGCCGGATTTGCCCTTTTTGAGGGCAATGACATTGCCGATGGCATCGACTCGGACCTCATCGGCCAGCTTTTCCAGCTCTGCCTTAATAAGGGCGCGTATTCTTTCCTCCCGACCGGAGATGCCGGGGGTTTGTGAGAGCTTTTTCAATAGTTCCATAGGGGAACCTCCTTTTTTATATCATCTAGCAAAGTATTCTCTCTTATAAGCCAAAACTCCTGCCCCTGCCCTGACAATCCCTCGGAACCAGCGGCGGAATTACAGGCAAAATTTTCTCCTCAGACAGATAAAAAAAGGATTTCCAATCTCTATCAAGAATTATATAGAATACAAGATAAACCGGAGCAGGGATAATACATTTCTTCAAATATCCTTGTCAAATCCGGACAAGGCCGAATCCAGCAGTACATAAGGGGGCGTTCTCATGCAATCTATTCGGGCAAAATTGCTTATTGCAGTTATTACTACACTGGTGTGTACCTTTCTAATTTCCACCTGGGCCAATGTCAGGATTATTGGCGGCAACGTTGAGGGCCAAATCGAACTATACGGAACCACTTTGGTTGAAGAACGCAGCACACACCTGGGACTGTGGCTTTCCAGCAAGCGCCAGGAAACTCAATTCCTTTCATCCAACCCTCAGCTCCTTACTCCTGCCAGGGAAGACATCCAATCCAGGACGGACTTTCTTAAACAACAACATAAACTCAACTTAAGTTCTTATGAAAACATATTTTTCGTTGATATTTCAGAAGATGCCTATGTAGCTTATTTGGAAGACCAGACAGTTGCTCTGGATTCTAGCTATTCGGGATTGTCAACCCTGGAGAACGTTGCAGACTCCAGGCAGCAAAGGATTAGCAGCCCCTTTAAATCTGACTTCTCCAATGAGTACATTATTTTAATTGCCACACCGATACTTGCAGGCAATGAAGTTCTCGGCATTGTGGCCGCAACGTTGAACATGACAGACTTCAGCTATTTGCTGGCTGACCTGGTGGACAACGACGGCAGCCTGGCCTTTCTCGTTGATAACCAGGGCAATGTCATCGCTCACCCCGACCCAATCTATCCCGGCCTGGCCAATATAAAATCAGACCAAATTCCCGGAATCAAAACCCAAGCCGATACAATCATGGGAGAACCCACCGGCTACGTATCCTATGAAGGAGAACGCGGCACCGAATATGCTTATTTTCGCCGTTTGGCGGATACCGACGGCTGGGTGCTGATTTATACCGCTCCCGCGGCAGCCTTTAACGCTCCCCTGGCTCAGACCAGAATATGGCTGATTTTCAGCAACTTGCTAGCAGTGGCATTGGTTGCGGGAGTTATCTACCTTGTCACCGAAGCGATTACCCGGCCTTTGCGCCAAATGGTTACCGTCATGAAGGATATTGCCACCGGCGACCTTACACAAAGAGTGGACGTTGTCTCCGGGGACGAGGTTGGTCAGGCTGCCCGTTACTCCAACCTCATGGCCGACGGTTTGGCCAACATTATCCAGCAGCTGAAAGGCCTGGCTAACATCATCGTCACCTCCGGCCAGCAGATAGCCGCCTCCATCGAAGAAAGTACCGGCGGCCTGGAGCAATCCAGTAATCTGGCTACAGAAATCGGCAGCAACATGCAACTTAACGCCGCCTCCATTGACCAAACCAAGAACTCTGCTCAACAAGTGGCTGACAGCGCCCAGGTGGTCTCCCGGCTTACAGGCGAAGCCGCCAGCGATTGCGCTACCGCCGTGCATCAAGCTACTACCGGCAGTCATGCTGTTGTTGAAGTCGCAGACGCCATGACGGAGATCAGCTCTTCCTCTGAGCAGGTCAACCAGCTGGTTGACAACCTTATTGACTCCGCCCAGCGCATTGAAGATATGCTGGAATTGATAACACAGATTTCTGAACAGACCAACCTCCTCTCTCTCAACGCCGCAATCGAGGCGGCCAGGGCAGGAGAAATGGGCCAAGGCTTTGCCGTCGTTGCCAGTGAAGTGCGCAAGCTGGCTACCCGAAGCACCCACGCAGTTGAAGAAGTTGCCGAGCTGGTTGAAGATATTCGCCGTAAAGTCAACAGCACCAGCCTGGCTGTGCAGCACAGCAACACCATTATCCATCAGGCCGAAGACCGGTCCCGGTTGACCTTGTCCACTATCGACAGCATGGTGGCCAGTATCAACGACGTGGAAATGAAGATCCGGCAGGTTGCCGAGGCCGCAGCGGAACAGGCCGTCAACAGCAACGCCATCAGGGAAGCAGTAACAAACATCGCCGCCGCTACCCAGGAAACTTCTGCAGGCTCGGAAGAACTGGGGGCCACCCTGGAAGAACAGGTGGCAATCCTGGCGGATATTGAGGACACAGTAGCGGAACTGACTCAGATGGTCCAGAGGTTGGATCAGATGATGCATCGATTCAAGCTGGACGAGTAATTACAGCGGGTGCCTATTGGCACCCGCTGTTTTTTTGGGGGAATTTTTCTTTTAAAATGTGCCAGCTCTCGGCCAGCAGGCTAACCCTTGGTACTTTCGACCCGTAGGCTTCAAGCACTATAGGGCCTCGGTAATTCACTGCGGCCAGGGCCGCCGCAAGTCCAGAGTAATCTGTATCTGCAGCAGGCAATTCCCCGTTGCCCCTGCTTACATGCACATTGACCAGGCGGCCAGCCATGGCCGCAATGAATTCTCTGGCGGCAAACCCGCTGCGCATGGCCTGCTTGCTGTCAAAGGTGTAATAGAGGTTGGCCAATTTCAGGCTGTTGAGTTTGTCAAACACCGCCGGCGACCAGCCAGCGCACCAGGACACATTTTCCAGGGCTAATTTGATGCCCCAGCTGGCAGCGGTTTCCGCCACCTGGCCAAGTCCCTGGCACAGCTGAGAATAGGCCAGATTCTCGGTCTTAAGGGGACCATGGAACACATGACATTCGGCGCCCAACATCGCCGCCGCCTGATGGATCTCCTTGAGGATTTCCGCGCCGTCCAGATTCTGGCGGCGGTATTTGTAAAAGAGCATGGGCTCATATTGGGCGGCAGCGGCATGGAGCGAATGAACCGACAGTCCCAGGCATCTGCACAGGCGGGCCAGCTTGGCAACATAGGCGTGTTTGTATTCGCTGCGGGTCTGCAGAAAGACTTCCACTGTTTTGCAGCCCATGGCGGCGATGTTGACTAGAGCGTTTTCAGTGGGAAGCTGAGGATAAAGGTTGGCACTGGATATGGCGATTTGCAAGATTTTCACTCCAGTCAGCTTTCAAGATTGATTGAACGGAAACGTCCTGGCGCTAAGCGGGCCAGCTGTTCTAATTCCCTCCGCTGACAGGTCAGGAGAATGATTTGCCGGCTTTCACCCAGCTCCAGCAATAAATTCAGCATATGCTGCAAGCGCTGATCGTCATATTGGACAAAACTGTCATCCAGAAATAAGGGAAGGCCGCCGCCGGTAACCAGGTCAGCGATTGCGACTCTGCAGGCAAAGTAAAACTGATCAATGGTGCCCCCGCTCAGTTTTTCCAGATCAACATCCTGTTCGCTTTCTGGTGAAGTAACACTGATGGACATATCCTGGGCCACCTGCAGAAGGTTGTACTTGCCGCCGGTGATTCTCCCCACCAAAGCGGAGACCATGTCATTGAGTTCCGGAGCAATTTGATTTTTTAAATCTTCAGCCAGCCCAGTTATGGTTTCAATGGCCAGGTCCACTGCTTGTAAATTGACTTGCAGCAGCCGGCACTGTTCCTGCTGTTGCCAACTTTCCTCTTCCAGTTCTGCTGGCGAAGGAAGCGAGGCATAAATTCCCTCCAGGCGGCCCAATCCCTCGCTCTTTTGCGACTGCAGCCGGAGAAGCTCTTGATCCAAAAGCTCTATCTTGCCAGGAAGGTCCTGTACTTCCTCAAACTCTTCCCCCTGGGCTGCTGCCGCTGCCTGTTGGCTAAGTTCTTCTTCGGTAATCCCCTCCAGAAGATCCTGGATGCGCTGCCCCAGACTAGCCGCCTCTTGTTCTAACTTTTGGCGGCGATCAGTCCTGGCTGCCAGCTCTTCCACTTCAGCGGCGCTGTCCACTGTCATGGCGCGCATAAGCTGGGTCAGTTGTTCTTCTGTGGAAGAGAGCTCTTGCCGAGATTGCTCTAATCGCTGCCTGGCCACCTCCTCCTGAAGACGGCTTCGTTCAATAAAATTCTTGGCATCCAGCAATTTGTCCAGATTGACCCGAAAGCAGGCCAAGGCTTGTTCCATGGGCAGGCCGCCTAGGCCCACCCCATTGAGAATAGCCTGAAGTTCCTGGGATTTTGCCTCGGTTTCCTGGTAAAACTCCTCCAGTTTTCCGCTGATGAATTTTTGCTCTCGCATCAGATCATAATTGCGTTCGCTGAGAGCGGTAAAGGCGTTAAATTTTGTTTCCATTTCTCGAAGATCGTTCACCCCTGCCCGGGACAGGAAAGAACTCAATTCCCGCTGGGCATGTTCTCTAGCACGCTGGTTGTTGACAAATTCCAGTTCGATGGAATAAATCTCCCGACGCAGATTTCTGCTGTGCAAGTTTGCCTTTTTGATGCTATTGCCGACTGCAATTAGACCAATCAGTATTGGAATGGCCAAGAGGGCCAGCAAGGGGTTGAGCATCCAGGCGGATGCTGCCGCTACCGGCAAAGACAGCGCCATGACCAGGCGCAAAGTCTTGCCTGAATTCAAGGAGCGCTGGTGATGTTCCAACTCCTGTTCAAGCTCTTCGTGAGAGCCCTGAACTTCCTGCCCTGTAGCCACAGAATACAAAGCCGCCGCCTGCTCCAGGGCATCGGGGCGAAAATAGGGGAGTTTGGAAAGTTCGGTGGTCACTTCTCTGATTTCCCCGCCCAATTTTTCTAATTCAACCTGCATTTCGTCAATAACCTGTTGGCCCTTGGCCTGCATCTGCCAAGCAGAACTCATTTCAATTAATGTGTCCTGATTATGGCCGGCATAGAGCGCCAACTCCTGAAGAATATCTTCATGACACTGGCGTTGCTGGACAACTTCTTCCAAGGCCTGGACATGGAGATTATGGACTTCCTGAACCTTTTCCAATTCTGTCTGCAAGCCCCGCCAGTCCTGGTACTTGCTGGGATCCATAGCCGCCTGCCCCAACTCCTCTAATTCTTCCTGAACAGCCCGGCGCTCGCGCCGCATTTTGCTGAGGCGATCCAACTTGGACAAGGCTGCCTGTCCTTGAATTCTTGCGGCCAAATCCTTAAGCTCCCGACGCTGCAAGCCCAGCTCCTCTATTTGCCTGCTCAGGCGATACTGCTGAATTTCCAGGCGGGCAGCCTCACTGATTTGTTCCTTGGCCTCGGCCAGGCGGCTCTGGGTTTGCGTCAACAGGGCCTGGGTTTTAACCAGCTCAAAATCTATCTGGCGCCTGGAACCAGCCAATATCTCCATTCCCTGTTTTACTGAAATCCCGCTGCCTCCGGACTGAGCTAAATTGCTCAGGAGATTCCGCACCTCCTGGGCAACAGCGGAATCTGTGGCCGATCCCAGCTGACTGATGCTGATTGTATTGCGGAAGACCAGTTTGCTGCAGCCAAAGTGAAGGCGGGCAAAATCTGGCTCCCCCCAATTGTTGGGAGGAAGTCCGGCGATGATCTCACCGCTGGCCAAATCATACAGAGAAACTGTGTTGCTGGCAAAGTCCCGCACCACCCTGACCCGGCCTTGCTGCCAGCTGTATTCCATCTCCCCCCCGTAGTTGATCCCATTCCAGGGCCGGTATTTCTCATATCCCGGCTCCAATTCCTGCTGATGTATATTGGGCTTCCAAAAGCCAAAGAGCATTGCCTCTATAAAGCTATGAATTGTGCTCTTTCCCGCTTCATTGCCGCCAAAGACCACATTGAGTCCTGGGGCCAATTCGAATTCCTGGTTGTTAAAGCGGCCAAAGCCGAAGATCTTAAGCTTGTCTACTGTTACCATGGGGCAACCCTCCCCGACAATAATGCATCCAGTCCCAGAGCCAAGGCCTGCTTGATTACTTTCTCGTCACAGTCAGCGCCTTTTACAGCAGTAATATACATGCCCAGAACGCCGCGGCTGTATTCTGTTTCAAGGGCGTTGAGATCATAAGAAGTTTCGGTCTCATCCCTTAAGCTTATATATAATGCCGTTAGCATTTGCTGCAGTTTCGCCATGTCCCATTCTCCTTGGGGGCGGGTTCCTGTCAGCCTAAGCGCAAAAAGATCTTTGTGGGGTTCAAAAGCTGCCAGCTCCTTCTCTATGGCCCCAGCAACTTCCTCTAAATCGCTGCAGTGATTGACGCTAAGTTCAAGCTGATGGAACTGGCGGCTGCCGGTGGGCATGAATTCCAAAGCGCAAGTTTCTCCGATTATGCCTGTCAGCACCCCGCAGATTCCAGAGCAAGAAAAATCAAGGGGTTCGGGACAGCCAGGGTCCCAGGCCTTTTCCCCCCAAACTGTATGGCGATGTGCTCCCCCCAGTGCGATATAAACCAAATTATCCAGGTTCATAATCCACTGGGGTATTGCCAGGCTCTCAGGATTCCCATAAGCCAGAATCAGAATGTGGCTGCCGTCAGCGGAATCAGCGGCAAGCCTGCTCCAGTCAGGTGTAGCGGTCTCGCTTGCCACCCAGGCCATTCCATACACCCGCAAATTGAGGTGTGGGATCATCAGGCTGGTCATATCCCCGGGAAAGATGTGAACATTTTCCGGCCAGGGGTAATGGCAATAGAAGCTGTCCTCATACTTGCTGTCTGACCGGCCAAGAGCAAGCAAAACCTTTGTAGCGGGTATTTTTCGAAACTGATCGGCGACAAAATCTACCAGGGGCCGGGTGATGTTTTCCTGTTCCCATAAGTCTCCGGTTATCAGCAGCAGATCTGTTTGCTGCTGCCTGCAGATATCTGTCAGCCTGGCCAGAGTCTGCATTAAATCCCTGCGCCGCATTTGCCCCATATGGGGCGGCAGCCCCTTGAATGCAGAGGCTAGATGCAAGTCGGCAGTATGCAGAATCTTGATATTGCCCATTTCCGATTCCCCCTGATATTTTTGTAGTAATCTATATTTATATTCTGTAAACCCGTGCCTATTTCCTCCCCCGGGGAAAAAGAATCGGCCAGTCTATATAGATCCCCCCTGGGAAATACTATAAAAAACGCTTCTAAGGAGGATTGCCATGAGCAATAAAGTACGCCTGCAGCAGGCAATTGAAAAACAACAGGACCTGGTCAGAGACTTTCAGTATTGCATGCATGCTGCCGACGACCGGCAGTGGCAGGAATTTTACGGCAAAATGGCCAGGGAACAAGCAGGACTGGCCAATAAATGTCTGGAAAAAATCAAACAAGGGTAAAACCAAGATAAACCAGGACGATGATCCTGGTTTATCTTTCTCTTTGGCTGCTCCCTGAAAGTACCGGCCCTTCAGGGGGCAGACCGATTACTGCCCTGAGGAGAAATTGATTACAGGGTTATCGGGGTTATGCCTGTACAAGAGGATTTTTTTGCCCAATTGTTGCACCAATTCACTGTCAGTAGCCTTAACCAAATCTTGAGCGACTGCGTCCACTGGTTCAAGACAATTATTGAGCACTGATATTTTTACCAGCTCCCGGGCAATTAAGGCTTGATCTACTGCAGAAGCAACTGTTTCAGTCACTCCGCCTTTGCCAACCTGAATAATTGGTTCCATTGTATTTGCCAGGGAACGCAGAAAAGATTTTTGTTTGCCTGTAAGCATTTTTTGCCTCCTTTGCGCCCTAAAGCAGCTGTTAAGGAAACAACACCGGCAGGTGCAGGTGCTGTTTAAATCTGAATTAGCTGATCATCTTGTCGTTGATCAGTGTCTCCTTGATATAATCCAATAATTCCAGGGCTCTGCCTGTGCCGTTAACCACACAGGAAATGGGATTCTCGGCTATTATCACCGGCGCGCCTAGGCGATGGGAAAGGTATACATCCAGACCATGGAGGAGAGAACCTCCCCCTGACAAAACAATGCCCTTATCCATAATATCGGAGTGCAGTTCAGGAGGGGTAGCCTCCAGAACCTGAATTATCGTGCGCACAATACTGTTGACTGGTTCTGTTAAAGCCTCGCCAGCCTCTTTAGACATAATGGGCAAGCTCTTGGGCAGTCCTGTGACCAGGTCCCGTCCCCGAACTTCCATTTTTTCTTTGCGCCCCTGAGGATGAACAGAGGCTACTTTGACTTTGATTTCTTCGGCAGTGCGTTCGCCAATCATAATATTGTATTTGTCCCGCACATAGCGAATAATGTGCTCATCAAAGCGGTCACCGCCGATGCGGGTTGAAGCGCTTTGCACAATATCTCCCAGGGACATGATGGCCACATCACAGGTTCCGCCGCCGATGTCAATCACCATGCTTCCCACCGGCTGAAATATCTCTAAGCCCGCACCAAGCGCTGCTGCCCTGGGTTCTTCAATGAGATAGACTTCCCGGGCGCCGGAGCGCTTGACGGCAGTTAAAACAGCCCGCTGTTCCACAGAAGTGATTCCCGCCGGCACGCAAACCATTACCCGGGGTTTGGCAAAAATGTTTCTGCATACCTTTGCCAAAAAATGTTTCAACATTAATTCGGTCACGTCAAAGTCGGCAATTACCCCTTCCTTGAGGGGACGGACTGCCCTGATATTCCCCGGCGTGCGCCCAATCATCATGCTGGCTTCCTGTCCCACAGCCAAAACGCGGTTTGTATGGCTGTCCAGCGCTACTACAGAAGGTTCATGCAAGACTATGCCCTTGCCCTTTATATACACTAATACAGTGGCGGTGCCAAGATCGACACCGATGTCCCTAGAAAGGCCTAGCACTGAAAGTCCCCCTTTGCCGCAAAAACTGCTGCATATTTCTGAAGTATTATTCTACAAGGGAAGGTTATACTCCTCTATTTATCCAACTTTTTCTTCTGTTCCCCGATACTTTCTTCTGGTCGCTTCCCCCCCGCGCAAATGCCGTTCAGCCTTGTTGGTCTCCAGTACTGCCTTTACTTGCTTGGCCAGCCCGGGATTAATTTGGTAAAGGCGCTCGGTCAGATCTTTGTGAACAGTACTTTTGCTGACACCAAAGGTTTCCGCCACCGCCCTTACGGTATCGCCGGTGCTGAGAACGTGATTGGCAATATCGATAACCCGTTGCCAGATATAATCATTCATTCCTCGGCCCTCCTAACCATAATACTGTTCAATTTATATGTCCCCCGGGAATGTGTTAGACCTTTCCGGCGGGAAAAGCCCTCACCGGTCAAGGCCAACATAACGCAGCGGGTCCAAAGGATCTTGCTGTGCGTCCCGCACTTCAAAGACCAGGTAATCATCGGCATAATAACCCTGCAATTTCGCCCCCAGCTCCCCCAATCTCTGATTGGTGCTTACCGCATCGCCTAGCTTCACCTCGATAAATCCCAGATTTATATAGCGGGTCTCAAAGTCGCCATGGTCAATCCATACTGCTCCTGCTTCATATTCTTCAGGTTGGATTACCATTGATACCCTGCCCTGAAAGGCGGCATAGACAGGGTCCCCCCGAGTTCCACCTATATGTATTCCAGCAGTAACAGTATGAAAGGCGGATGAAAATGCTTCGCCGCAGCCCAGGAGTATTGACCCTTTCAAGGGGAGTGTGAGTTTTTCTTTGCCCTGCTCAAAGGCAGCCAATGATACATATGGCTGCTCCTCACTTTCATTGCCTGATTGTTGGTTGTCAGGGTTTAGCTTTGCCAGATCATCAGGCTCCCCCGTTCCCTGTCCAGGATCAAATACCAGACTATTTGCAGGGCTGAATTGCCACCAGACCAAGCCGGTAATAACCAGCACGCAAAGGAAGTAGATCAGGGCATAGCGAAACCCAGGAGATGCGCTGCGCCAACGGGCAACGGTCCGTTTTTGGATGTTTGCCAGAACGCCGACAGTTCTACTAATAAGATTCTTAATTTTGGTTTTTGCAGACAAGTCCATCACCTCGAGGCTTATTTTACCCCGGACATGCCTGTTTATTCGCCAATCCCCACCCGGGACACTTGAATTCCAGTGTAATATTTGTTGATTATCTCCAAAGCATTGTAACCCTGGCGGGCCATGCCATCAGCTCCATACTGACACAGTCCTACTCCATGGCCGTAGCCCACGGTGGTAAAGGTGTAGTTCGCCTCTTCCTGCAACCAGGATACCTTGCTGGATTTAAGTTCCAAGCGATTTCTGAATTCCAGGCCCCGTATGATTTCTCTACCGGTACCAACCTTGATTATGCGGCCGCTTTCTGTGCGCTCCTGCACCTGAATTTTCAGATCTTCAAGGGGCACGCCCAATTTTTCCGCCACCTGGGCGGCGCTTATCTGCACCGTTTCGGTAAAGCGGGGGGAAGAACTGCAATAACCGCACGAAACTGAGCGCAAATAGGGGATCTCGTTTGTCCAGACCTCCTCGGAATTCTCGGTGCACCCCCCGCAAGTAGAATGATATACAGCATCGATCAGCTTTCCTTGGAAAGTAACGACCTGGCCCTGAGTTTCGGAAACAGCCCGGAGAATTTTGCGCCAGTAAGATCTTTGCCGGAAGAAAGGCCATTTGGCCACGGCTTCTTCTTTTAAGGTCCAGGCCTGACAGTGGGTGCTGTCAGTGCAAATATCGGCCTCGGGGTGCCGGTCGCAGCCGCCGCCGCCACTGGCTCTGATTTTCGCTACTGTATAGGTCCTGGCTACAATTGCCTGGGCTTTGAGGGCTTCCACATGAAACTGGGCCGGCATCTCCGCTGCCACCACCCCCGTAAGGTATTCGCCCAGAGGCATGCGGACCAGCTCCAAGGTCCGGTGATTCCAGACTGCGACTACATAGGGATCGACATTAGCATCAGGCAATGTTTTGCCGCCGCAGCTTTTAACAATCAAAGCAGGCAAGACAAGCAAAAGCACCAGCATTACAAGTAGGACCAGACCAATTTTCTTCAGCAATAATCATCCCTCCTGCCGCTATAAATATGTTCTTGGTAGGGATTATAGACTGAACAAAAAAAATAGCCGTTTCCGGCTATCCACGCCATATATCTGCGCCTAAAGCTTTTAGTTTGCCGACCAGGTCATGATACCCCCGGTCAATATGATGAATATTGCCTACCTCTGTGATGCCATCGGCAACCAGCCCGGCCACAATCAGGGCGGCGCCCGCTCTCAGGTCGCTGGCATTGACCTGAGCGCCTGTGAGGCCTTTGACCCCTTCGATTATTGCGCTGCGACCATCTATCTTGACTCTGGCGTTCATCCGCTTGAGCTCATCTAAATGCATAAATCTGTTTTCAAAAATGGTCTCTGTCACCAGGCTGGTACCCCGGGCGGTAGTCAGAACAGCAGTCATCTGTGCCTGCATATCCGTGGGAAAGCCGGGGTAAGGCAGTGTCTTAATATCTGTTGCATTTAATGGCTTATTGCCAATAACCAACAGGCCATCCTCATGTTCTAATATGGTAACTCCAACTTCTTCAAATTTGGCGATTACCGGCTTAAGGTGGTCGACAACGATATTTGTCAAAAGCACCTGTCCACCTGCAGCAGCAACCGCAGCGACATAAGTTCCCGCTTCAATGCGGTCGGGTATGACGGTATGGCTGGTCCCCGACAATGCTTCCACTCCGGTGATGCGAATGAGACTGGTTCCTGCTCCCCGGACATGGGCGCCGGCTGAATTGAGATAGTTGGCCAAGTCGACAATCTCGGGCTCAGCAGCGGCATTTTCGAGGACGGTAGTGCCTTGGGCCAAAGTGGCCGCCATCATGATATTTTCTGTGGCGCCAACACTGGGAAAGTCCAGGTAGATTCTGCTTCCGGTCAGCCGGGGAGCAATTGCTTCAATATAGCCATGGCCCATAATAACTTCCGCCCCCAAAGCCATAAAACCCTTGAGGTGAAGGTCAATTGGCCTGGTGCCGATATTGCATCCCCCTGGCAGGGAGACCCGGGCACGTCCCATCCGGGCAAGCAGGGGACCCATGACCAGGAAAGATGCCCGCATCTTGCGCACCAATTCATAGGGGGTTTCATAGGTGCAGATTCTGCTGGCATCAATCTGCAGCTTGCCCGGTCCCAGCCAGCTCACTCCCGCCCCCAGTTGCTCCAAGAGCTGACAGATAGTATTGACATCGTCGAGAGCAGGCACTTCCTCAAACTGGTTGGGGCCAGATGTCAAAAGAGAGGCAGCCAGCGTCGGCAAAGCAGCGTTTTTTGCGCCATCTATTTTTACTGTCCCAGTCAGGGCGTTGCCACCCCGGATAAAAATCTTTTCCATAATTTCTCCTCCTGCCGCAATGAGCTGCTCCGGTAATTTAGTAGCTGGACGGCAAAACCGGTGTGGCCACCCTGATAATGGTTTTTTCGCTGCCGACATCCCAGCGCAGGGAAACACCAAAGTTTACTTGCTTCTCCCCTGTATTTGCTGAACCGGCAAAGAGAGTTGACCAGCCGCTCCATTGGGAAACTCCCTTGGTATCCACAGCTCCCCGATAAACTGCCTCTACTGATTTGAATACGGTATAAACGATATTTATTTTTTCACTGTCTCTAAGTTTAGCATCCAGACTGCCCTCAAGGCAAGAGGTAATTTTCACACTTTCCCCTTCAGCGCCGGCCGCGGCGAAAGCGGCTTTAATTTGTGCAAAACAGATTTCCATGTCTTCAAGCTTGCTTAGCCAAATACTTACTTCGGCAGTTGTTCCCTCAGCCAGAGAGTTTACCGTCAGGCGGAGGAAAGCGCCATCAGATTGATTGCTTTCCATACTGGCGCAGCTGTACTGGCCGGTCGAGCGGGAATTGATGTCATATTCGTGGCGGTTGAGGCCTAATTCTTTGGCAATGGTTTCAACTACAGCCTCTATTTGCAGCACAGAATAATACTCGTCCTTGATTTGTGCCCAGGCATGCAATTCTGCACCTTGGGGCTGCGCACCTGCGGCCGCTAACGCTGTGTACAAAAGCTCAATATCGGTATGGGGCGGCCGGGCTTTGTGCTCCTCCCCCCAACGGGACCAGCCCGCCACCAGCATGACAATTAGCAAGAGCAAACTCAACTTTTTCAATTTTTCTTCCCCTCCTCGTATATAATGGTTGACATATCTGTGCCAAAATATTCCCGAGGAGACAGAAAAAACAGGATCGCTAGATCCCGTTCTGTTATCTGTTGCAGGGGCATTTATATCCCAACAAAAGGTCAATTAAATTCGCCTTGCGATAGTTCTTGACTTCCTGGGGGGCTTTTCTTGCCAATAAATCCAAGCAAGTCTTGCATAGCCCCTGACCGGTGGCCTCAATCACTGCTTGAGGAATGCCGGCGGCCAGCAGGCGCTCTCTTCTGCTGGGAATGGTGATCTCTTTTGCATCCACCGCCTGCGCCGCAGCCACTACCAGCCCCGCCTGCCCTTTGAATTCCGGACTGTCAACCAGCGTAAAAGCAAGGTTGTGTTTTCTCGCCAATTGAAGATATTCATTAGTAGCGGGCAGTTTAGCCCTGCGGCTGATAATCAGGCGCCGGGCCAATGGATGGGCCATAGCCTCCCTGATTTCGGGATAGGTCCCCGGTTCTGCTACTTGCTCGAAGGTCAGAACTTTGATTACCCGTTCCCGGAACTGGCCAAGGAAATATCGGCGCTCCTCCTTTTTTAATTCAGGGGGTCCGTAAATCCCCGCCAACAAAGCCTTTTCCAGGGAAGATTTGTCCGTACTGTTATCCTTCATGTCCAGCAACTTTCAGGCGGATAATAGCCCTTTGCAGCGCTGCTTGCGCCCGGGCATAATCTACGTCTGCCTGTCTTTTGTCCAGCCGGGCCAGAGCCCGCTGGCGGGCAGATTCGGCCCTGGCCACATCAATTTCTTCCTCCATCTCAGCGGATTCGGAAAGGATGATGACTTGCTGGGCAGTGACCTCGATAAAGCCTCCGTTAACAGCAGCCTTGCGTTCATCATCACCTGTTTTGATGCGCAATGGACCAATCGCCAAGGGTGCAACCAGGGGAATATGTCCTGGGAGAACCCCCATTTCTCCGTCTGTTGTGCGCACAATCACCATATTGACAGTTTCCTGAAATACCCGGCGTTCGGGAGTGACAACAGTGAGGATAAAGGTCTTGTCGCTCATGGCAATGCCCCCTTAGAGAGTTTCAGCCTTTTTCACTGCTTCTTCAATGGTTCCCACCATGTAAAAGGCCGCTTCAGGCAGGTCGTCATGTTTTCCGTCCAGTATCTCCCGGAAGCTGCGGACAGTATCCTTAAGAGGCACATAAGCCCCTGGGGTTCCTGTAAACACTTCGGCGACAAAGAAGGGCTGGGACAAGAAGCGCTGAATCTTTCTGGCCCTGGAAACTACAAGTTTATCTTCATCGGACAATTCATCCATGCCGAGGATAGCGATGATGTCTTGCAGTTCTTTGTACCTCTGCAGCACTCCCTGAACTTCCCGTGCAACCAGGTAGTGTTCTTCCCCGAGAATCTTGGGATCAAGGATCCTTGAAGATGACTCCAGGGGATCAACAGCTGGATAGATACCCAATTCAGAAATACTCCGAGACAGATAGGTGGTCGCATCCAAATGGGCAAAAGTAGTTGCCGGGGCAGGGTCAGTGGGGTCATCGGCAGGAACATAGATTGCCTGCACAGAGGTTATCGAGCCTTTAGTGGTAGAGGTGATCCTCTCCTGCAGCTGACCCATTTCAGTTTGCAAGGTGGGCTGATAACCGACAGCTGAAGGCATTCTGCCTAAAAGAGCCGACACTTCCGAACCAGCCTGGGTAAAGCGGAAGATATTATCAATAAAGAGGAGGACATCCTGCCCTTCTTTATCCCGGAAATACTCAGCCAAGGTCAGTCCCGTCAAACCCACCCGCAGCCTGGCTCCCGGAGGTTCATTCATTTGGCCAAAGACCATAGCGGTCTTAGCAATGACTCCCGATTCCTTCATTTCGTTCCAGAGGTCGTTTCCTTCCCGGGTCCTTTCACCCACGCCGGCAAAGACGGAATAGCCCCCGTGTTCATAGGCAATATTGCGGATCAGTTCCATAATAAGGACGGTCTTGCCAACACCCGCTCCGCCGAAGAGACCAACCTTGCCGCCCCGGGAATAGGGGAGAAGCAGGTCGATAACCTTGATGCCTGTTTCCAGCACTTCGGTGGCTGGGCGCTGCTCTTCAAAACTGGGAGCTTTGCGGTGAATGGGCCAATATTCTTTTCCCTGGACTTGCTCGCCCTCGTCAATGGCCTTGCCCAGCACATTGACCATGCGGCCAAGGGTGGCGGGGCCTACGGGAATGGTGATTGGACTGCCGGTATCCCGAACTTCCGCCCCACGGACCAGGCCGTCAGTTAAAGACATGGCCACACAGCGGACGATGCCGTTGCCCACATGCTGTATGGCTTCTAGGACAATCTCACTGCCGTCAGCTAAGTTTACCCCCATAGAATTATATATAGCCGGCAAATTTTCCTCAAATTTAACGTCAACTACAGGGCCAATGACCTGTACGACTTTTCCTGTATTCAAAAAGCCTTCCTCCTTCCTTAGCCTTCCAGAGCCTGAGCGCCATTAACTACCTCAAGAATTTCCTGGGTAATAGCAGTCTGGCGAGCCCTGTTATATGACAACGTCAGCTGATCAAGCATCTCGTTTGCATTATCTGTAGCCGACTTCATGGCAGTCCTCTGGGCTCCAAATTCCGAGGCCCTGGCCTCTAACAGTCCTTGATATACCAAGCTGTACAAGTAACGAGGCAAAAGCCTCTCCAGCACTTCCTGAGGCGAAGGCTCGTATATATAGGGGCCTGTATCTTCAGAATCCACCAAACCCACAATGGGCAATAATTGTACCATTGTTGGCTTATGGTTGAGAACGCTGACGAACTCAGTATAAATCAGGTGCAGCGAACCAAAGATCCCATTATGAAAATTATCTATCAGTGGCTTCATTATGCTGGTGGCATCCATGTACACCGGATCTTCAAATCTTAAGCTGTATTCGCCAATGATATCCTGCCCGCGCTTGCTCATAAAATCCTTGGCCTTGCGGCCTATTACAATAACAGGGCCGGGGGTTTTCCCCACCGCCTCCTGGGCAAAGCGCAGAGTATTGGCGTTATAGGCACCGCTCAAACCCCGGTCTCCCGCGATGACAATGTATGCAGGCGGGCCTTCCCTGGTCTCTAATAATGGGTTGCTTACTTCCAGCCCCGATTTCTGCAGCCGGCTGATCAACTGGGCCAGGTGGAGGGTGTAGGGCCTGGCAGCAATGACATTTGCTTGGGCCCGCCGCAATTTTGCTCCTGCCACCATTTCCATGGCCTTGGTTATATGCCCAATGTTGGTGACACTGGAGATGCGCCGCTTAATATCACGGGTATTGGCCATTCCAATCCCCCCTTAACTTACATATTGCTGTTTGAAATCCAGAATTGCCTGTTGCAAGGCCTTTTCTGTTTGCTCATCTAAATCCTCGGTTTCGGCAATCCGCCGGCCAACTTCGCTATGCTGTTGATCCATGTAGCGATAAAATTCCTGCTCGAATTTCGCTGCATCCTCCAGAGCAACTTCATCCAGGTAGCCGTTGATGGCAGCATAGATAATCATAACCTGTTTTTCCACCGGCAGGGGCACATATTGACTTTGCTTGAGGATCTCAGATATGCGCCTTCCCCGGTTAATGCGGGATTGTGTTGCTTTGTCCAGATCGGTGCCAAACTGAGCAAAGGCTTCCAGCTCCCTAAACTGTGCCAGATCCAAACGCAAACGGCCAGCGACCTTGCGCATGGCTTTGATCTGGGCATTGCCCCCAACCCGGGATACAGAGAAACCCACATTGATGGCTGGGCGGGCGCCGGCAAAGAACAGGTCTGTCTCCAAGAAAATCTGACCATCGGTAATTGAGATTACGTTAGTAGGAATATAAGCCGAAATATCCCCGGCCTGAGTTTCGATGATAGGCAGAGCAGTTAAAGAGCCGCCGCCTCTTGCATCATCCAGCTTGGCCGCCCGCTCCAACAGGCGGGAGTGCAAGTAAAACACGTCGCCGGGATATGCTTCTCTGCCGGGAGGCCTGCGCAAAAGCAAGGACATCTCCCGATAGGCCACCGCATGCTTGGAAAGGTCATCATAGACCACCAGCACATGCTTGCCATTGTACATAAAGTGTTCCCCCATGGCGCAGCCGGCATAGGGAGCAATATACAACATGGGCGCCGGCTCACTGGCTGATGCTATTACCACGGTAGTGTAGTCCATGGCGCCGGCCTTGCGCAGTGTTTCGACAACTCCTGCTACTGTAGAGGTCTTTTGGCCAATGGCCACATAAATGCAATAGACATCGGAGCTCTTTTGGTTGATGATGGTGTCGACAGCAATAGCTGTCTTGCCGGTGCCCCTGTCGCCAATAATCAGTTCCCGCTGCCCCCGGCCGATGGGAACCATGGAGTCAAGAGCTTTAAGCCCAGTCTGCAGAGCTTGATGCACAAGCTTTCTTCTCGTCACCCCGGGAGCGGGGCTTTCTATATTGCGATAACTGTCAGTCTCAATGGGGCCTTTGCCGTCCACCGGTTGACCAAGAGCATTGACCACTCTGCCAACGAGGCTCTCACCTACTGGAACCTTGGTTATCCGGCCAGTCCGTTTGACGGTGTCGCCTTCCTTGATGCCTGTAAAATCCCCTAGGATGACGGCGCCGACGCTGTCTTCCTCAAGATTGAGCACCATGCCAAAAACCGAGCCGGGGAACTCCAGCAGCTCGCCGGCCATAGCATTTTGCAGGCCGTGGACCCGGGCGATGCCGTCACCTATGTACACTACCGTCCCCATTTCAGATATATCAAGGTCTAGATGATAGTTCTCAATCTGCTTTTTTATTATGCTGCTGATTTCTTCAGGTCTAATCTGCACAAAGTATCACCTCTCATGCTGTTCTAACGGGCCAGGCTGTGCTGCAGGCGGTTAAGCCGGCCCTTGAGGCTGCCATCTATTATTTTGCCGTCAATGCTGACCACAAAGCCTGCCAGCAGGGACGGGTCTGCTTCCAAAGCAATAAGGACATCTTTGGCTCCGCTGATTTTTATCAGTTTTTGCCGCAATTGCCCCAATTGCCGCTCAGTCAAAGAATGAGCAACGAGACAATGGGCCCTGGTTCTGCCTGCGGCCATGTCCTCCAAGGCCTCAAACTCCCTGAACAAAGCCGGTAAAATCGCCAGGCGCCCCTTGTCCAACAAGAGGTTGAAAAGATTAGTCAGAGGTTGTGAAAACTCCAATCTGCTTCCCACTGCTTGTATAATTTTGGCCTTGCGGAACCGCTCTATTCTGGGACTCTGCATAACTTGCCTGAGTTCAGGGCTGTCCTGCCAAAGACCGGTAAATTCCTCCAGCTGTTTTAAAATCTCTGTCGTCAGGCTATGCTGGCGGGCATAGGAATGAAGGGCTGCTGCATATCGCTTGGCTGCCTTAGTTTGCATGGCTTTCCAGTTCCTCAAGTACGGCTGTAAAAATAGCCTCTTGGTCTTGCGCTGTCAAATTTCGTGCCAGCATCTTTTCGGCTACGGCCACCGATAAGTTAGAGATATCTTCCCGCAGCTCCTGCATAACCTTGGCCTGCTCCTGAGCAATCTCGGCCTTTTCCCGTTCCAGCAAAGCCGCCGCCTCTTGGCCTGCTTGGGCAATAATCTCATCTTTACGTAAATCGGCCTGGCGCACAGCATTATCAATTATCTTTGCCGCCTCGCCCTTGTTCTGGGCTACTAACTGGCGATGTTCTTCTAAAAGCTTTTGCGCTTCTTCCCGATTCCGTTGGGCGTTATCCAAATCATCATTAATCAGCTGCCGGCGCTTTTCCAGAAATTCGCTCACCGGCTTCCAGAGAAGCTTGCGCAAGATGAGGAATAAAACAAGTAAATTTACAATTGTTATGCCAATGTCAACTGGATTAAATTCAAACATTGCATCTGCCCCCTTCCCGGAATACATGAAATGGGAAATGGGCCTCCCCATTTCCCACCTTGGCTACTTTAGCAATCCGCTGACAAAGTTAAGCAGCATGATGGCTATAACCAGAGAATAAATACCGGTTGTTTCGGCCACGGCCTGACCCATAAGCATGGTTACCCAGAGGTCATTGCGAGCTTCCGGTTGGCGGCTCACAGCCTCAACACCCTTACCGGCAGCATAACCCTGACCGATGGCGGGACCAATGCCTGCAATCATGGCTATACCGGCGCCTAAAAGGGCAAAGGCGCCAACTGTAAATATATTGTGTTCCATAAGCGATTCCTCCAATTTATTTAATCTTTGGCTAAGGAGATAAATACCATTGAAAGCATTGTGAAGATAAAGGACTGGAGAATGCCGGAAAAGAGGTCAAAATAGATGCTGGCCACAGCGGGAACAAAGAGGGCAACAGCTCCAGATATTAAGGCCATGATTACCGAACCCCCTAGCATGTTGCCAAATAGGCGCATGGAAAGAGACACCGGCCTGGCAAGTTCACCAATGATATTGATAGGAGCGATAACAAAGATTGGTTCGAAAAATCCCTTTAGATATCCTAGGCCCTTAGCCTTTACACCAAAGAAGTGGATGGAAAAGAAAGTCATCAAAGCATAACCCAAGGTGACATTGATATCAGAAGTGGGAGTGCGGAAGCCAAAAATGCCTATGATATTGGAAAACAAAATTAATAAGAACAGCGTTGCCATGTAAGGCATAAAGCCTATGTTTTTTTCCCCCATGGTAGACTTGACAATTCCCGTAAATCCATCAACCAGCAACTCAGCAATATTCTGGGCCTTGCCCGGGCGCAACTCTAAGCGGCGCCGCAAGACTAAGGCCAGGATGATCAGAACTGCCATGACGATCCAAGTATTAACCACAGATTCAGTAATCGGGAAGCCAAAAAGAGTGAAAACCGTTTTTGGGCCTTGCAAAATTTCCTCCAAGCTATTTGTCACCCCTTTCCCACCGGGCA
Organism: Firmicutes bacterium UBA5286; assembly: GCA_002408465.1. Classification (GTDB taxonomy): domain Bacteria; phylum Bacillota; class Proteinivoracia; order UBA4975; family UBA4975; genus UBA4975. Next base: position 72,457 of record DHSM01000022.1, read on the forward strand.
GAATTCAAGCAGCTCTGAAATTTCTGTTGGGCAAAAATAAATACTGCCTTCCCCAATATTACCGCCTTGATTAAAACCAGGCCAACAAAGGCAGCCCAAACATTTAAGTTTGGATTGGCGTTTACTATAAGCAGCGCGGATATCGTAAGGACATATCTTAGAATGTACCGGACTGCAGCCCCTTTGCGTGCCGCCTGGAAGGGTAATTCAAGTAGCTTGGGAATCGACTGAGCCAAGAGGCGGAAATTGACGAGAGCGACCAAGAAACCAATCAAAACCCCGAAGGCAACCGGCCAGCGCCCAGAAATAGCTGCCAGCGCAGCGAGAATAAATGCGATAGAGGCGGCCCTGAGAGAAATTTGCCGAACTTTGGTGAAATAATCCACTTGCTTCACTCCCAGGGTACAATCTTTTTCAGTAAATAATATACATTGAAAATACCAGCAAGAATTCCAGTTAAAAGACCGATAAAAAACCAGCCGCTCCAGTTCCACAGGTCCTGCAGAGTTGAACCCAGCCACCAACCCAACAACACGGCGGCAATAAAGGTCAAACCAATACCTGAAACCAGAGACAAATAGCGTAAAATTTCCATCCAGTCGGCAGGTTTCATTTTCCCACCCCACAGGGGTAATTATACTTGTTATTAATCGCTATTGCAACCTTCCTGTCATGCCTTGGGGGCCCAAAATACTTCGATCTTGTCCCCGGAATTAAGTAAAGCTGTGTATTCTGCCTCCTTGCCGTTTACAGTGATTACCAGATTCCCTCTGGTTTCCCCAGTATATTTGATGTCTGCCTGGGCCAGTGCATAAGCCAACATTGACCTTTCCAAAGGCAATGATACACTGAGCCCATTGACTGTTACTGGGATTTCCCCTGTTCTCGCGGGGGAGGGGGCCGTCTTTTCTATGCCGACAACAATCGAGGCGCCGGGAGTAAGGGGAGTGTCCAGACTGGCTGTGCTGCCACCAACTTTGATTGTCACCTGGCTTAAGTCCAGGTCCATGAGAACAGCCAATTCTCCTACGTTTGCCGGAGGCCGTATTTCCACTTTATCCCCGGGACGAATGAGGATATCCGGCTGACAAGGCAGGCTGTTTATCCTTTGCACCAAGGGCAGTTCCATGGCAGTGCCGTTAATGACATACTGAGGCAGCGGGAATTCTGCCGCCAGTTCGGAAAGAGTCACCGCTGGCTGGTTGCTCCTTTCTCCAGGGGAAACCTCCAGCCTGTCGCCGGAAATGAGCTGGGTGTCCAGGGCGGCTGCCACTTCATTAATCATAATCTTGCCGGCCCGGCCGGGATTTCCCTTAAGCTCCCGGGGCTGGCCATTGAGTTCAAACGCAATTGCAGAATCTGAGCCCGCTACTGCATCAATATCCAGGCCGCTGTGCATTAATGCCTGGGCCACAGTGGTCTTTTGCACATTAAAAAGGGTGACCCCCTGGCCGTTCAGCCAAATGCGGATAAAATGATCTTCCCGGGGCTTTATGGCCGTCAAGGCGATGCCTAGGGGTGTAATGATATCAGGCCCTTTAAGATCATCGCTGCTAAAGCGTACTCCTTCAATATTATCCCGGGTTCTGATGCCAATCCGTTCCAAGGGCAGGTCCAGGTACTGAGCCAAGCGCTCCCGGAGCATAGGAGTGAGGCTGCCGCCGCCGGCGCAAAACATGGCTGCAGGAGATACACCGCCGTTACTATGTTTAATGACAGCGCTCAATTCCCGGGCCAGCTTGTCTACCACAGGCTCGATGACAGCAAGGATTGCCTCCCGGCTCTCCCGGCAATTATTACCCAAAACATCAGTAAACTCGAGAAGTTCCTGTTTTCCCAATTGCATTTTTACCTTTTCGGCGCTGTTGAAATCCAGCAAATAGTGCTGGGCGATGGCCTCAGTCACTTCATCCCCGGCCATATCCACCATACCATAGGCGACAATAGTCCCTTCCCGGCTGACAGCAATGTCGGATGTGCCGGCGCCTATATCCGCCAAAGCCAAATTCAACAGGCGCAGCTGCGGGGGCACCGCAACAGCCATGGCAGCAATGGGCTCTAAAGTCAGACTTTCCACTGCCAGCCCGGCTTTGGCCAATGAACTGAAGAGGCTGTCCACCACCACCCGAGGCAGGAAAGTGGCTATTATCTCGATGCCGATAGAGCTTCCCCGCTGTCCCAGAGGGTTGGCAATTACCAAATCATTAAGATAATAGGTCACAGGACTAAACCCGACGCAGTAAAGGGAGTCGGTTTTGCGGGCCATCTCTTCCCTGGCTGCAGCCAGCGCCTTTACTTCCAGTTGCTGAACATCTTCCCGGTCGATTTCTCGGGGGGAGGAAAAGTCAAGTTTTTCTGTCACCCGCAAGGTGGTGAGGGCACGGCCGGCAGCAGCGATCGCGGCACCTTTGAGGGGGCAGCCGGCCTTTTCCTCCAAAGCTTCCTTGATTCGAGCCAGGACAGCGCTGACCTGACCAACGTCATGGATTTGGCCATCCAGCATAGCACGCTGGGGATGCCATTCAACATGATAATGTTCAACTACCATCTCCCCCGAGTCGGCAAGGCGGCATAACAGGCCTATAACAGTCCTGGTGCCGATATCAAGGGCAAATATATATTCGCAATTCATGCCATCACCCCCTTAGCTAATTGGCTTGGGAACCAAAGGCTTCTTCATTTGCCCGGGGGCTCCCCCACAGGGAGCCCAGGGCAGAAATTCCCCCGAGAATGAGCAAAAGAAAGTAAGTAAAAAGCCGCCAACATAAGATAAAAAGTCCCAGGACTGCCTTCGGCATCACGCCTTGATACATCCCGGCCATAGCTAGTTCCAGCGCCCCGCTGGCTCCTGGAACCGGAATAAAGGGCAAGGCCAAAGTGAGGACAAACTGGCGGCTGACCATGCTCACGGGATCGGCAATTACCCCTAGTCCCCGGGCCAAAACCGGCAGCAGGCCAAACCAGGTAATCCAAAATAACAGGCTAAGAGTGATTATGCGCAACAACAGCCAAGGCCCCTTGGCCCACATTATTTTTAAACCTATGGCGAACTCGCTTGCCTCTACCTCCAGGCGCTGCTGCCATTGGCCAAATTTTCCCTTGCGCCAGCGCCGGGGAAGCCTGGCAAAAATTTTTTCGAGAATATTTGGAAAGAGGACATAGGCGGCATTGATAAACAATGTGGCGGCGAAGACCAAGGCGATTAGAGTAAACAGTTCATTGGTTACCGGCCCAAACTGCACTCTGCCCCGGGCATAGACAAAGAGCCAGACTACCCCGGCGGAATAGACCAGTTTGGTGATAAAATTACGGACGATTGCAGCTGCCAGAGAAGCACCCAGTCTTAGTCCGCTTTTATTGTACAAATAGGCCAGAGCAGGAATCTCTCCCATGCCCATGGGGGTCACCAGTTGGGCAAAGGTGCAGCTCAGGAAGATGGCGCACCCCCGGAACCAGCAGATTTTTCCGCCCATGGCATTGGCCACAAGGCAGATTCGCCGGCCCTCGATGCCAATAGCAGCGAGGAGCATTGCCACGGCCAGCGCCAAAAAACCTGATTCCAGCAGGCCCAGGTTCTTCAGCGCTTTCAGGTCTAGAGTCTTCCATATCAAAATAATAGCAACCACAACACTTAGACTCAACGAAATGCCTAAGCCCCGACGCCAGTTAAAATGCAAGAGCAATCCCCCCCTAAAGATTGGAGAAGGGTTGTAAATCTATTCCCGCCTGGGCCAACAAATCTACACTGAGTTGGTCCGGGTATTCTCCAGCAAAAATAACTTTGATGATGCCGGCGTTTATAATCATTTTAGCACATGTAATGCAGGGCCGGTGAGTGACATACAGTGTTGAGCCTGCAATATTTATTCCATGGTAAGCAGCGTGAACGATGGCATTTTGTTCTGCATGCAGCCCCCGGCACAGCTCCTGACGTTGGCCGGAGGGAATTCCCATTTCCTTCCTGAGACAACCCAGGTCATGACAATGTCCCAAACCCCGGGGAGCGCCATTGTAGCCGCTGCTGAGGATGCGCTTATCCCTGACCAGCAGCGCTCCCACCTGTCGGCGCAGACAGGTGGACCGGGTAGCCACGACCCGGGTAATCTCCATAAAATAGCGGTCCCAGCTGGGCCTGTTCATTTGGTGCCAAACAGCCGATCGCCGGCATCACCCAGACCGGGAACAATATATGCATGCTCATTGAGGCATTGGTCAACAGCTGCAACATATATGGGGACATCAGGATGCTTTTTTCTCACATTTTCCAAGCCCTCGGGGGCAGCGATTAGGCCCATGAGGCTTATATTTACAGCACCCCGCTCTTTGAGAAAATCAATTGCGGCACAGGCTGAACCGCCAGTGGCCAGCATAGGATCAACAATTATTAAATCCCGCTCGGCAATATCCCCCGGCAGCTTGCAATAATAGGCAACCGGCTTAAAAGTATCGGGATCACGGTAGACGCCGATATGACCGATCTTGGCGGCAGGAATTAACTTCATCATGCCGTCGACCATTCCCAGTCCTGCCCTGAGGATTGGGATAATCCCAATCTTTTTGCCGGAGAGGGTTTTCGTCATGGTAGAGCAAATTGGCGTTTCAATTTCAGTGTCTTGTAAGGTTAAGTCCCTGGTTACTTCATAAGCCATCAGCATGGAAACCTCTTCTACCAGCTCCCGAAATTCTTTGGGGCCGGTATTTTTGTCCCGGATAAAGCTAAGTTTATGCTGAACCAAGGGGTGGTCAATGACGACAACTTTGCTCATTAATTAGCCTCCTGTTCTATTTGTACAGGGGATAACGGCTGCACAAATCCGCGACCCTGCGTCTGGCTTCAGCCTGAATTTCTTCATCTTCGGGATTTTTCAACACCTCGGCGATGAGCTTGCCGATAATTTTCATTTCTGTCTCTCCCATATTCCGGGTTGTCAATGCTGCCGTACCAATGCGAATCCCGCTGGTAATAAACGGACTGGCCTGGTCAAAGGGAATTGTATTCTTGTTTACAGCAATGCCAATGTCATCCAAGAGTTTTTCCGCTTTTTTGCCGGTAATATTGATATTGCGCAAATCTACCAGCATCAGATGGGTATCTGTCCCACCCCCGGACAGGGTAAGTCCGTTTTCAGTAAGGGCGGCCGCGAGAGCCTTGGCATTGGCGATTATCTGGGCGGTGTATAGTTTAAATTCCGGCTGACTGGCCTCCTTAAAGGCCACAGCTTTGGCAGCGATGACATGCATCAGGGGGCCGCCCTGAAGACCGGGGAATACAGCCTTGTCGATTGCCTTGGCAAATTCTGCTTTGCAGAGGATCATGCCCCCCCGGGGGCCCCTCAGGGTCTTGTGAGTGGTGGTGGTGACAAAATGGGCATGAGGTACGGGATTAGGATGCAAACCCGTGGCCACCAGGCCTGCGATATGAGCCATATCTACCATCAACAAGGCTCCGACTTCATCGGCTATCTGCCGAAAACGGGGAAAATCGAGTGTATAGGGGTAAGCGCTGGCGCCGGCGACAATGAGGCGTGGTTTTATTTCCCGGGCTTTTTTTGCTACCTGATCATAGTCGATGCGCCCAGTTTCGGCTTCGACGCCATAGGCATGAAACTGAAAATATAAACCGGAAATGTTGACCGGACTGCCATGAGTCAAATGGCCACCATGAGAAAGATTCATACCCAGGACTACATCTCCAGGTTTTAGGGCGGCCAGGTAGACCGCCAGGTTGGCAGAAGCCCCCGAATGGGGCTGAACATTGGCATGGTCTGCCCCAAACAAGGCCTTCGCTCTGTCCCGAGCCAGGTTTTCCGCCTCGTCCACTACTTGACAACCGCCGTAATAGCGCTTTCCCGGATAACCCTCGGCATATTTGTTAGTAAGCACTGAACCCTGTGCCTCCAACACCGCAGGACTGACAAAATTTTCCGAGGCGATCATTTCCAGGTGCTGCTGTTGCCTCTCAAGCTCCCTTTGCAAAATCCCTTTGATTTCAGGGTCGACGTTGGATAAAATTTTTTCCATAGTATCTCTCCTCTATCAATCTGGGTAAATTGCCCTGCTGCCGCCGATCAATTTAGGACGGGAACGGGCGCAAACAACCGCTGCTTTTCCTATACATGCTGTTTTTATGCGCACCGGCACCACAACCGGACGCAGGTGCATGCCGATTAAAGTGTTGCCGATGTCAATGCCAGCCTTCCCCCGGGCAGCTATATGCTCTACCACCACGGGATCATTGAGCTTTTCCATGGCCTGAGCCCCGAGGGCGCCACCGGCGCCGGGCTTAGGCAAAACGGTGACCTCATCAAGATCATGAGCTCTTGCCGCAGCCCTTTCCAGCACCAAGGCCCGGTTAAGATGCTCACAACATTGGAAAGCGGGCTGAATTTGCCGCTGACGGCAAAAGGATAATATTTCTTCAACCAGAGCCGCCGCTGCTTCCATGCTTGAGGCCGTGCCAATTTGCTGGCCAAGGACTTCACTGGTGCTGCAGCCGATTACCAAGATGTCCCCGGCTTGCAGCTTGGCCTGTTCGTCTAACTGGAGCAGTGCCTGCCTGATCTCAAGTTTAATTTCCCCAATCACTGGCCAAATTCCTCCTCCAGAGCGGCAATTTTATCTAGCCGCCGTTGATGCCTCCCTCCCTCAAATGCCGTGCTCAAGAATATTTTGGCGATCATGGCAGCCAGCTCAGAACCAACAACCCGCTGGCCAAGAGTCAGTATGTTGGCATTGTTGTGGGCCCTGGTCATGGCGGCGGAATAACAATCATGACAGTTGGCAGCACGGATTCCCTTAATTTTATTGGCTGCCATAGCCATTCCCTGGCCGGTGCCGCAGGTGATGATGCCCAACTGGCATTGTCCGGCAGCTACCGCTCTGGCTGCGGCTGCGGCGAAGTCAGGATAGTCCACTGAGTCCTCGCAATTACAGCCAAAGTCAACAAACTGATATCCCAAAGCCTGAACAAGAGCTTTAAGCTCTTCTTTCAGCCGAAACCCGCCGTGATCACTTGCTAAGGCTATTTGCATTTTATCAGCTCCTTTTTGCTGCTCCGCAGCCAGTTTTGCGGCCAGTTTAGTCACTGCCGCCTCAATCTGTTCCCGGGCAGCCTGGTATTCCTCTTTGCCGCCTCCAAACGGGTCGGCAATATCTGTTGCCTGCCCCCAGGCGTATTCCCCCAGAGTATGTATTCTGGCAGCAAGATAAGGAAATTGAGACTGCAGAATCAATTTGTGCTTGGCGGTCATGGTCAGGACTATGTCCGCCGCCGCCAGCATGGACTGCTCTACCTGTCGGGCCCGATGAGCCGATAGATCTTCCGGCTTTTTAAGTACCATTCTTGAACCCTCCGAGGCAGGGCTGTCGGGATCTGCTGCAATGCCAGCGGAAGATACTTTTATGCCCTCTATCCCTTTCTCCGCCAACACCCTTTTAAGCACCGCTTCTGCCAGCGGGCTGCGGCAGGTATTGCCGGTGCAGACAAAAAGAATTTCCATTGCTTATCCCTCCAAAAACAACTTCAGCGCTAAAATTATCAGCACTCCGCCACCAAGCAGTTCTCCATAATTGCCTACCAGGGATCCTATTTTTTTGCCCAGGAATAAGCCGACAGCGGTCATCCCTGCTCCAAATACGCCAAAGAGCACCGAAGTAAGATAGACATTATAGCCTAGGGCGCCCAGGCCCAAACCCACCGACAAGGCGTCTATACTAACGCTCAAAGCCAGAAGCAACAGGGAGAGTCCCGTCAATTTGCATTGGCTCGCCTGGGTTGTGCCTTCACTGGTCAGACAGCCCCAGACCATCCGGATACCAATAATAGCCACAATGGCGGCGCCAGTTACCTGAGCAATTCCCCCAGCCAGCTTGCTGAAATATCCTCCCACGGCCGTGCCAATAAGGGGCATGATTATATGAAAGAGGCCAATGACCAGGCTGACTCTGATTCCCTCTCGCCAGGAGATGCCGCGGAGGCCGATGCCAATCGCCAGAGACATGGCATCAGTGCCCAGGGCGGCAGCCATCAACAACAAGGCCAGAACTTGCCCTGGGGTGATCCGTCTCAACACTGCCAACGCCCCGCCCAGAGCACTGAACCTGTTGGCTAGAATCGCCAGCAGCGCTACCGCCAGGACAACAAATAACGTTCGGGACAATAGAGCGTGATGCTTCAATCAGTCCACCCCCTATCACAATTCCATGCCTTTGCCAGACTTCTTCTTGCCTGCAAACTTGCTCGTCAGCAGGGAAGCAGCTGCAGCAGCTGCCGGAGCCGCTGCCAGCAAGCCAAAACTCCCGGCGATGGACCGAACTGCCTCTGTGGCAATTATGTCCAAGTTGATGACATTTATATAACTCATGTCCTTGGCCGCGAACAACAGCAGCAGCGGCAGTGCGCAGCCTGCCCAGGCCAGCATCAAAATATTGATCATTCTTGCCAATCTTTCTTTGCCAGCCTCATATCCCGCTTTAAACATCCCCTTGAAGGTGAGGAGGGGGTTGGCCTCCCTGATTGCAAAGATTGAGGAAGATATTGACAGGGACAAGTCCATTACAGCTCCCAGAGCCCCCAAAATAATCCCTGCGAAGAGCAATCCGCGAATGTCCAGTTCTGTGGGCAGTCCGCTGGAATACAGCATCTGGACATCCTCATTAAATCCTGTCAATCTTGCGGCTCCGCCAAAAATCACGGCCACAAGGCCTGCGCTCAGCACCCCGCCCATTGTGCCGGCAATGGCAGCTGCAGTCTTGGCATTCAAGCCGCCGAAAACTGTCAGATATATAATCGTTACCAAGGTCGAAAAGAGCAGTGTCAGCACCAAGGGGTTATGTCCCTGGAGAATTAAGGGCAACATCCCCTTGACGATAACAATACCCGTAACGGAAAGGGTCAGCAATGCTTTGAGCCCCTTGGTACGGGCGATTAATATAACCGCAAAGATAAAGAAGCCAACCAGAATATACAAGTATCTATCCCGGCCAAACTCATACAGGTTGACACTGTGCAACCGGCCTTCATCCAATTCTAAGAGCAAGAGAACCTGGTCACCTTTCCTTACCGGCAAATCCCGGTAAGAGACGCCGGTAAAATTGTTCTCTATCTCTTCTACATACCCCTGGAAGCGGCCAGTCATGATTTCAACCGTCACCTTCTGCCTGCCGGTGAAAAACCAGTCATCTTTTATTTCCTGATACGCAGAAACTTCAAGGACTCTGGCTCGGACAATTACCGTGGGATAGTCCTGGGGCCAATCTTCCTCGTATTCCCCGCCGCTCAGGGCAGATGCCGATCCCAGCAACAGAACGGCTGCAAGCAATATTGCCAGCCCACGTGATTTCTTCACCTCTTACCCGCCTTCCTTCACTGCTGCCAAATTCGAATGCAGCTATATGGCTTTTGATTGCCACTAGTTTTTATTATACTTATTAGCTGGAAGAGCTGTCAAACACAAGAAAAAAGGGCCTGCAGCCCTTAATAATCTCCCAAAACCGTCTGGGCAATATTGGTGGCATGATCGCCAATCCGTTCAAAATTTGCAATGATGTCAAGAAAGATAACGCCGGAGGGCGGGAAACAACGACCCTCGTTGATCCGGGCCACATGGCGCTGGCGCAATTTCTTTTCCAGTCGGTCAATTTCAATGTCATCAACCAGTATTTCTCGGGCCAAGGTTTTATTCCTGGCTCTGAAAGCAGCTATGGCCTTGGCGGTCATGTTGCGAACTTTGGCGTACATATCCTTGAGTTCTTCTGTTGCCGATTCCGAAAAAGGATATTTATCCTCTATTTTTTCCCGAACCAAATCCGAAATATTGTCAGAGTGGTCACCAATGCGCTCAATGTCATTTACTGCATGCATATACCCTGCCAATAAGCGGCTTTGCTCCACGCTTAGCCCATGCTGGGCAAGGTCCGCCAGGTAAATAGTGATTTGCTGCTCCAGTTCGTCCACAACCTCTTCATTGCGCTGAATTTTCTTGATGAGGTTAATATCTGTCTGCAGCAACATGGACATAGCATTGTCAAACATCTCTACGGACAAATCTGCCATACGGCTGATTTCCCTCTCGGTAGCCCCCAAGGCCAGTGAAGGAGAATTGAGCAGGTTCTTATCCAGGTATATGGGACCTGTCTCAAATATTTCTTCAGTGCCAGGCACAATTTTCGTAATCAGCTTGACGAATTGGTTTAAGAAGGGAAGAAATAATAAGGTGTTGCTAACATTAAACAAGGTATGGCCCCAGGCCACCTGACGGGGTATCGCAGTGCTCAGCCCTTGAATAAAGATAGTGAAAGGTTTGAGTATAATCAGAAAGCATAAAACCCCAAGGACATTGAACATCAGGTGTGCCACTGCCGCCCTGCGGGCGTTGAGGCCGGTGCCAATGCTGGCCAGCATGGCCGTGATGCAGGTGCCGATATTTGAACCCAGCACCAGGGGCATTGCTCCATTTAAGTCCAGCACTCCCTGGCCAACTAAAGTAATGATGACAGCGGTTGTTGCAGAGCTGCTTTGGACCAAACTGGTAAACAGCATTCCCGCCAACAATCCCAGGATTGGGCGTTGGCCAAACTGGCCCAACAGATTGATGACTTGGGGAAATTCCTTGATGCCATCTAAAGCGTCCCCCATAATGCTTATGCCCAAAAAGAGAATGCCAAAGCCCAGGATGCTCTCACCGATATTTTTATACATGCGCTTATTAACAAAAACATAAAGAACTACACCTAGGGCTATTGCCGGCAGGGCAAATCCGGCAATATCAAAAGAGATTATCTGACCGGTGACAGTGGTGCCGATATTGGCGCCCAGAATGGTGCCCACAGCCTGAGTGAGGGTCATCAGCCCAGCATTTACAAAGCCAACTACCATGACGGTGGTGGCGCTGCTGCTCTGGATAGCTGCAGTAATAATAAAACCTGTCAAGACTGCAGCAAAGCGATTAAAGGTCAGGAGTTCCAGAAAACGGCGCAGTTTATCCCCAGCAACTTTATGCAAACCCTCGGACATCATATGCATTCCCAAGAGAAACAAACCCAGGCCGCCTATGATGCCCATACTCATTTTAACAATCATCCGCACACCTCCGTAAGGCTGTAATGCACCTATTACCCCATATGGTAGCCTAGGAAAACCGGCTTGTCAACACAGGAAATAAAGCCAAAAAGGGAGAAAAGGACGCTAAGTAGCGTCCCGATATCGGCAGTTCTTTATGCTTTTTTCCCCTTGCGGTAATCCTCTATAGCTGCCTTAAGAGCATCGGCTGCCAAGTTGGAACAGTGCATCTTCACCGGCGGCAGTCCGTCCAGTTCTTCTGCAACCTGGCGGTTTGACACTTTTTCAGCCTCAGAAATTGGCATTCCCTTGACGATTTCAGTGATCATGCTGCTGGTTGCAATAGCAGCCCCGCAGCCAAAAGTTTGAAATTTGATATCTTCGATTACCTCGTTTTCCCCTACTTTAATATACAATTTCATAATATCGCCGCAGCGGATGTTGCCCACCTCGCCCACCCCGTTGGCATCAGGAAGAACGCCAACATTGCGCGGATTTTGAAAGTGATCCATGACTTTTTCTGAGTACATATCTTCTCCTCCTATCCCAGTTCGGCCTGTATAGGTGACATTTTCCGCAGGCGCTGGATGATCCCTGGAATTACCTCTAATACGTAGTCAATATCTTCTTCTCCAGTAGATTTGCCCAAAGTAAACCGCAGGGAACCGTGGGCGGTTTGGTGGTCGAGCCCCATAGCCATCAGTACATGGGAAGGATTAAGGGAACCGGATGTGCAGGCGGAACCGCTGGACACAGCAATCCCCGCCATGTCAAGGCTGAGAATGAGACTTTCTCCCTCCACCCTTTTGATGCTGACATTGACGTTTCCCGGCAGGCGCTGTTCGGGATGACCGTTAAGGCGAACCTCAGGCAAAGCCGTCAGCCCTTTTATCAGCTTATCCCTGAGAACAGTCAGACGGCGGCAAGTCTCAGGCTGTTCTGCCACTGCCAGCTCCATTGCCCTGGCAAAACCCATGATCCCAGCAACGTTTTCGGTCCCAGGACGCAAGTTGCGTTCTTGGGCGCCGCCATACGAGACGTTGGCAAGCCTTGTTCCCTTTTTGACATAAAGAAGGCCAACCCCCTTTGGTCCGTAAAGTTTGTGAGCGGAAGCCGAAAGCAGATCCACCTGCAGCTCTTTAACATCCACAGGTATATTGCCCAGGGATTGAACTGCATCTGTATGAAAAAGCGCTCCCCGCTCATGGGCAATAACTGCCAGCTCCCTAATCGGCTGAACGGTGCCTACTTCATTATTGGCATGCATAATCGAAACCAAGACTGTCTCATCGCTGATAGCCTTTCCCAGCTGGGAGGGAGAGACCATTCCGTATTTATCCACAGGCAGCACCGTCAACCTATACCCTCGACTTTCCAGGGCCTCACAGGTATAGAGAACGGCATGGTGTTCGATTGCAGAGGTGATAATATGCCTGCCTTTATTTTTTTTCTGAGCGGCGGCGCCTAAAATCGCAATATTGTCAGCTTCTGTTCCCCCAGAGGTGAAGAATATCTCCTGGGGCGCGGCGTTAAGAGCTTTGGCCACTCGCTCTCTGGCGCCGTCCACATCCTTGTGCGCCTCCCGGCCAAAGGCATGGATGCTGGACGGGTTGCCGAACTTTTCCGTCAAAAAGGGAATCATTGCTTCATATGCTTCCTGCCGCATTGGCGTAGTGGCGGCATGATCCAAATAGATGCTGCGCATTTCTGTTCACTCCTTTGATGCTCTTGCAAGTATATCTGCTAGGGTTGTGGTGTCCAGCACTTCATCCATGGCGACCTTCAACTTCTGCCAGACAAATCTGGTGGAACAGCCGTCTCTGTGCCTGCACACTGCTTCCTCATCAACAGCCACGCATTGCATGGGGGCCAAAGAACCCTCCAGAGCCCATAAGACATCACCCACAGTAATGTCAGAAGGGGGGCGGGATAATTTGTATCCGCCCTTGGCGCCGCGGAAACTGGTTACAAGCTCCTTGGTCCGCAGATCCCTGAATAAATGCTCCAAATATTGCTCGGACAGATGCTCCTTTTGAGCGATCTGTCGCAGAGGAACAGGACCGGCATTAAATTCTTCCGCCAACACCATCATGGCCCTTAATCCATATTCTCCCCGGGTGGAAATCAGCATATCCTCACCTCCGGCATAAAATACCCTAGTCTTTTACTCGGGATTATTATAGCATCGCCATTTCCCTCTGTCAATCATACCAAGAACGAAAAAAGGCCCTTTATTCAGAGCCCGAAAACAACCCCTGGATTAAGACGCTTATCTTTTCCCACAGCCAAAACCGCACTTCGACTTCTTGCTCTCCGCAAGCCCCCTCCGTCATTGTTTCATTGACAAAGCACAGAGGCGGGAACAACAGACACCACCAATTTCTCCCTTGCCCTTCGCCCAGAATTACTTGGACCGACCTGTACTTGCCCTCTGGGTAGGTACGGGCTTGGTAGGCCCGGACAGGGTAATCTTCCACCTGAAATTTTACCTGGACCAGGCACTCCTCCCCTGCCGCCGTTAAAACCGAGGAAGCCAGATTGGCTAAGATGCTCTGATTGGCAATTATCCAGGCAGCCACATCTCTTTGCTCCATTCCTGCAAATATCGGCCCCAGTTCCGTGACAATTTTATCCCGGACTTCTTCTTTAAGTCTTTGGTCCGCGACACTGTTGCTGTTGGCGATGACATGCAATCTGATTACATCCCCTTGAGCGAGAGCTGTCCCCTGCGCAAACAAAAGCAGAAGCAAAAAAATCGTGCAGGCAAGCCTGGTATTCTCTTTCATTAGACATTCCCCATATGGCTTTTGATGAATTTCAGAGCGCCTTTTTCCAAACGAGAAACCTGGGCCTGAGATATCCCCATGGCTGCCGCCACCTGAACCTGAGTTAGTCCTCCAAAGAATCGCTTATGCAGAATTTCTTTTTCCCGGGGAGACAGTTTTCCCAAAGCTTCTTTTAACAGCAGCTTTTGCATCCAGCTGGTACTATCATTGTGCACATCCCGCACCTGATCCATCAGGTATAAGGGGTCGGTGCTGTCGCTGAACACTGCCTCGTGCAGGGAAAGGGGGTCAAAATTAGCATCCAAAGCTTGAACCACTTCTTCCGGTGGCAATTCCAGGGCGGCAGCGATTTCTTCGATTGTTGGCTCCCTGCCCATGGTTTTGGCCAGCCGCTCCCGGGCTTGCAAAGCCTTATGCGCAGTCTTGCGGAGTGAGCGGCTGACTCGGATAACATTGTTATCCCGCAGGTAGCGGCGAATTTCCCCTAAGATCATGGGCACCGCATAAGTCGAAAACTTTACGCCTATGCTGGGATCAAAATTGTCCACGGCCTTGACCAAGCCTACACAGCCCACCTGAAAGAGATCGTCAATATTTTCGCCTCGGTTGTGGAACTGTTTTAAAACACTGAGGACAAGGCGCAAGTTGCCGGCGATGATTTCTTCCCGGGACTCTTTACAGCCCTGAAGTTTTTTTTGAAACAAGTTGTCCATTTCTTTAGCAGATAATACCTTAAGATGGTAGGTATCAATTCCGCTTAAAGTTACCCTTTTGTTAAGCATGGCAATTCCTCCTGAGGCAATAATTTCCTTTGCCCTATAGTATTGCCACTTTTATCCTATTTTTACTCAAAAAAATTCCGCTATCCAATTAAATAAGCCAGGCGATCGTGGTTGCCGCCAGGCTTGTGTGTGGATTCAAGCAATATATGTCTCAATTCCCTTATATACCAGGTGGGTGACAAATTCAGCCATCTGTTGGGGAAGTTTTGGATTGTCGTCTTGCAGCCACTTCCGGATTACGCCAATGCTCCCTGTGGCCACATAGGTATAAATATATTCTGCGGCGGATTCGTCCACCCTTTTCTGTTTTTGCCATTCGAAGACAACCCTCTCGCTGACAATCTTCATGATATTGGTCTGAAAATCAATGTCTCCGTTGTTTCCCAGAAGGACGTGGCAGAGTTCGCTATTTTGGGCTATATATTCGAAGATCTTGGCGAGTATCTGCACCATATTTGTCTCACCCGCTTCGACAACGAAATGATCCAGAGAAGAATTGATGTCTGCTATAAATGCAGACTCTATTTGTTTTAGCAGATCAAATTGGTCGGAATAGTGGGAATAAAAGGTAGCGCGGTTAATATCGGCCCTTTCACATAGCTCCTTAATGGTCAGTCGTGAAATCGGCTTTTCCTTTAGCACTTCAATCAAGCTTTGCCGCAGAACCATTTTCGTGTACTTCACTCGTCTGTCGGTAGCCATTTTTTACCCTCCTGAGAAAATTAATTTTTGGGAATCTGTTGGTTATACTACATGCTGTTGCTGGACTGTAGTGGAATCAACAGAAGATAACGATCTGTTGGTTGATTAGTTTTCTTGTTGTTAGTATACTAAAGATAAGAAAGATAGTCAACACAATGTATCGGAATTCCCGAGCATTTGTGAGCCTTTCGACTGGAACATGATGAAAAATTAGCCCAAAATGGAGTGATGATCAATGGCTGAAAAATATCTGCTTACAGGTGCGGCTGGGAACTTAGGGAGCAGTGTTGTCCGGGAGCTGATCTCCCAGGGCAAGGATGTTAGGGCCCTGGTCCTTCCGGGAGATACAACTGCCCAGAGACTCCCGGCAGGCGTAGAGAAGTATGAAGGGAACATCCTGAATCCTGCTGATTTGGAAAAGTTTTTCGCAGTTCCCCAGGGCACTGAAGTCACTGTTATTCATTGCGCGGGAATTGTCTCAACGGTATGGGATTATGATAAGCAGGTATTCCAGGTCAATGTGCGGGGCACAGAGAATATTGTCAAGGAATGTGTCCGCTCTAAAGTAAAGAAACTGGTCTATACCAGCTCGGTGCATGCGATTCCGGAACAGCCCAAGGGTGCAGTTATGACCGAGATAAGTGAATTTGCGCCGGAAAAAATCGTCGGGTTTTACGGGAAGACAAAAGCCTGGGCTGCGCAGATTGTCATGGACGCTGTCAAGGAGCATGACCTGAATGCTTCGGTAGTATTCCCTTCGGGACTATGCGGGCCAGATGATTATGCTTTCGGCTATGTGACCCAGCTATTGATGGACAGCGCCAGGAACAAGCTGCCGGCAGGGGTTAAGGGAGGGTACGACTTTGCCGACGTGCGTGATGTGGCGGCAGGGGTGGTGGCGGCCTGCACAAAAGGAGTCAAGGGCGAAACCTATATCCTCGGCAACCGCTATGTGTCTGTGCGGGAAATCTTGCAATTCGTCCATGAACTGACCCATGCCCGTCTGGTCAAGTGCATGATTTCTATCGCGGCCGCCCGCATGTTTTTGCCGGTGTTCAGCTTATACTACAAGATCCGCAAACGCCGCCCCCTATTTACAAGGTACTCTCTTTATACCCTGACCAGCAACTCCAACTTTTCCTCAGAAAAAGCCAAGCGTGAATTAGGGTATAAAGTGCGCCCCTTTAAGGAAACGATTCGTGATGCCCTGAAGTGGCTGCAAGCAGAAGGGAAATTAAGGCCCCGGTATCTCTAAATACTGATAATGCTTGCCAACAGGCTGTGTTTTGCAAAGAAGCCATAAACCCCAAGGGTTTATGGCTTCTGACATTGAACTTTGAAAGTGGCCATCTA
This sequence comes from Firmicutes bacterium UBA5286, assembly GCA_002408465.1. GTDB lineage: Bacteria > Bacillota > Proteinivoracia > UBA4975 > UBA4975 > UBA4975. Next base: position 89,139 of record DHSM01000022.1, read on the forward strand.
AATAGCAGTCTCTGTTTTTGTCCCCCAGACAATTCTGGCCAGTCCTGCCAAATCTTTTTCCACCTGAGGCGCCGCGAATCCACCGGAGCGGAATAATCTTTGCACTTCTTGGGCCTGGGTGCTGCCAATTTCGACAAAAAGCAATCCTCCCGGCAGCAGATAATCTGCCGCCTGCCGGAGCAAGCGCCGGTAATGGCACAAACCATCGGCCCCGGAAACTAAAGCCTCTCTGGGCTCATATCCGCTGATTTCCGGCTGTAAATCAGCATATTCCCTGGCAGCGACATAGGGCAGATTGGCAACAATGCAGGCAAACTGCCCCCTAAGCTGTTCCAGGGGGGCTAACAAGTCACCGGGCAAAAAGATTGCCCGCTCTACAAGCCCAAATTTTTCGGCGTTTTTTTGGGCCACCTTCAAAGCCAAAATGGAACAATCAACTGCGTACAACCTGGCTGCAGGCAACAACATCAGCATGCTCAGGCCAATTGCGCCGCTGCCGGCGCCGATGTCGGCCACAAGAACTGATTGGCCGGGAAAACCTTTGTTCAATTCTTGGACTGCCAGTTCCACCAGTATTTCCGTTTCCGGCCGGGGAATGAGGACATCTTCATTGACACAAAAATCCCAGTGCAAAAAAGGCTTTATCCCCGTAATAAAGGCAAAGGGCTTGCGTTTTCGCCGTTCCTCGACCCCTTGCCGGAACAGCTGGGCCTGCTGGTCTGAAAGGGCAATTTCATCATGGGTCAGCACTGCGGCCTGATCCTTGCCAAGGACCCAGCCCAAGAGGAGCTGGGCTTCAAACCAGGGCTTATCGATTCCTGCCTCTTTCAGTTTTGCCACGGCCTCAAGCATCAATTCCCGGGCTGTCATGAGTTTATCCCATCTGGGCAAGGCGGGCGAGCTGATCGACGGTAATCAGGCTGTCGATAATTTCTTCTAAATCCCCACCTAAGATTTCACTAAGCCGGTGGGTGGTCAAGCCGATTCTATGGTCGGTGACCCGAGTCTGGGGATAGTTATATGTCCGAATCCGCTCGGAGCGATCTCCCGTTCCCACCTGGCTGCGCCGTTCTGCAGCCAATTCTGCTTGCTGCTCGGATTGAAGTTTTTCAAAAATCCGGGAACGGAGAACACGCATCGCCTTATCCCGGTTTTTTAGCTGAGATTTTTCATCCTGACAGGAAACAACAATCCCTGTAGGGATGTGGGTAATTCTAACTGCCGACTGGGTAGTGTTGACGCTTTGCCCACCGGGACCGGTGGCGCAAAATATATCAACGCGCAGGTCATTTGGATTGATGTCAACTTCAACTTCCTCAGCTTCCGGGAGCACGGCCACAGTAATTGTGGAGGTATGGATACGGCCGCCGGATTCAGTGGCGGGTATCCGCTGCACTCGATGCACGCCGCTTTCATATTTTAAACGGCTGTATGCCCCCCTGCCCTCAAGGACAAAGACTATTTCTTTGATGCCGCCGATATCAGTGTAGTGAGAGTCGAGAATCTCTGTCTTCCATTGTTTTGTTTCAGCATACCTTGAATACATCCTAAAAATCTCCATGGCGAAAAGGGCGGCCTCTTCGCCGCCGGCGCCGCTGCGGATTTCCATAATGACGTTTTTGTCATCATTGGGGTCTTTGGGAATGAGAAGAAACTTGAGCCTTTCTTCCTGATTGGCCAGTGCGGCTTCCAGTTCTGCAGTTTCTTCCTTGGCCAGATCTACAAAATCTGGATCAGCATCTTCGGCAACAATTTCTCTGGCCTCGGTCAAAGCTTGTTGGGTTTTTTGATAAAGGCGGTAAGCCTCAACGGTTTCCGCCAATGATGCATGTTCTTTTGTCAGTTCCAGCCAGAGTTTTTGGTCCTTATTGACTAATTCAGGATCGGATATTTTTTTTTCCAGCTCCAAATATTTCTGTTCTATAGCCGCTAATTTTTCTAACACTTTATCACACCTTTTAACCTGAGGTTCCATGCAATATTATAGCCTTACTCTTCTCCAGGGTCAATAACGCCCGCCAGAGCGGCCAAGGCAACCTCTAACTGGCTGGCATCGGGCTCTCGGGTTGTGAGCTTTTGCAAGGCCAGGCCGGGAGCCAACAGTGCCTTGGCAATAAAGGAAGGGCTCTTTGCCGTCCATTTGATTATTTCATAGGCGATTCCCGCCAGCACTGGCAGCAGTGCCAGCCTCAGCGCCAGCTTCACCCACAGTGTTGGCGGCGAAAAAAGGGAGAACAAAAGAATGCTGAGGATGACAACCAGCAGGAGAAAGCTGGTTCCACACCGGGGATGGAGACGGGAACAGGCAGCCGCCGCCTCGGCAGTCAATGGCTTATCCTGCTCCCAGCAGCTTATTACCTTATGCTCTGCACCGTGATATTCAAAAGTTCGCCTGATATCCCTGGACAGCCCCACCAAAAGCAAATAGCTGATAAAGAGTAAAATTCTCACGATGCTTTCAAGTAGATTGAGAAGCAGACTGGAGCCGCCTAGCCAGCGAGCAAGAGGATTTACCAGGACCACGGGCAGCAAGAAGAAAAGACCAATGCCCAAGGCCAAAGAAACCACTGCTACAAACGCGAACTGTGCGGGGGAAATCTGTTCCTGGGGATCGGTCAGGTTGGCGGACATGGCTAAGCTGGAAACAGCTCCGCTCAGGGATTCATAGAGAGCAACCACACCCCGGATAAGGGGAAAACCCAAAACCGGCCATCTCCTGGCCAGTGGTACCAAAGGACTTGCGTTGGTGACAATTTCTCCATTGGCGGTGCGCACAGCAACTGCCTGACGCTGGGGGCTGCGCAGCATCACCCCTTCGATTACGGCCTGCCCCCCGATATTGCCCTGTTTCACCTGGGCACCTCATGGCAGCGCCGGCACCTGGCCTCATAACTTTCTGAGGCTCCCACCATTATAGTCGGTTCAGTGGCCTTGGCGGGCTGGCCGTTTACCAGGCGCTGGGTGCGGTTGGCGGGATTGCCGCATTTTATGCAGATTGCCTGGAGCTTGTCCACATACTCAGCCATAGCCATCAGGGCAGGGGTTGGTCCAAAAGGCTGGCCGCGAAAGTCCAGATCCAGGCCTGCAACGATGACCCGCTTGCCTTTGTCTGCCAGGCGGCGGCAGACATCCACCAGACCATTGTCAAAGAATTGGGCTTCATCAATAGCAACTACTTCGGTGTCGTCTTCAACCAGGGAAAAAAGCACACCAGAATCGACTACTGCCACGGCGTCCGTCTGGTCGCCATTGTGTGTCACTACATTCACCTTATTGAAACGATCATCTAACCTGGGTTTAAAAACCTGAACTTTGAGGCGGCCAATTTTTGCCCGCTTAACCCGCCTGATCAGTTCTTCGCTTTTGCCGCTGTACATACTGCCGCAAATTACTTCCAGCCAGCCCATGTCTTTCATTAGATGCATATTTATCTCTCCCCAACAGTACTTAAAGTTATATATTCTCTGTCAGAAGAGTATTTCCCTGCTCAATGTACTTGTTTTAAGGCAAGTGGGACAGAGGGTTTACATGACGGCCATGGACCTTTACTTCAAAGTGGAGATGAGGACCTGTAGAATTCCCGGTTGAGCCTACATAGGCAATGATATCCCCTTGAGAGACCTCGTCCCCCTTGGCTACATTCAGTTTGGTAGCGTGGGCATAGAGGGTGCTTATTCCAGACTTGTGCTGCAGATGAACCATATAACCGTATGATCCGCCCCAGCCAGAGCTGGTAACAACGCCCGGAGCAACAGCGTAAATTGGCGCTCCCACTCTGCCTGTTATATCGATTCCCCAGTGAAAGGAACCTTTGCGCATGCCATAATTTGAAGATAATTTCCCCAACATTGGCCAAACAAATCCGCAGTTCACTTTTGTCCCCCCCCGGCTTACCGAGCGTGCCTGGAGAAGGGGGTCAGGCATTTTCGCCCCGGGAATGACCAGACGGGTGCCAGGCGCTAATTCTTTGCTGTCCAAAGAATTTGCGAACCATATGACTTCATAATCCACTTCGTATTTTTTTGCCAAAGCCGTTAATTCATCACCTTGGGCGACGGTATATAGCAAACCTGTTACCGCCGGAAATTGCAGTTGCTGACCTACCCTGATAAGATTGGGATTTTCGATTTTGTTGCTTTCACTGATTGTAGCCAGACTGACCCCAAATTTCTCGGAAATGCCTATCAAAGTATCCCCCTTGCTTACTGTATATGTTATGACTTCTACTCGCTGCTGTTTGTAATCCAGGTAGCTCATACAGAGTTCCGGTGAATAGTAATCGGATTCAGCCAGCTCAGCTACCATGGCCTCCACGTCCTCAATAGAATGGGCTGCCACTGTCCCTGTGAAAAGCATGGTTACCAGCAGAGCTGCAACCAAACCGGACAGAATGAGCTTGAACATCGAATAATCACCTCTTTGGTTTATACGTTTTTTGCCAGTGATTGCCCCTATTATATCCGGGAAATTGGGAAATATGCGCTTTTCAACCAGAGCCCCCTCCCAAGCCGCGAGGGTTTGGACAAAAAAAGCAGGGCCGGCGGGAAGACTTGCCGGCCCTGACAGATGCAAAAACTTAAAATACGTGGGGTTTGCGTTTTAGATTATGAGTGGCATCGACATAGCGGATTGTGCCGCTTCGGTAACGCATGACAATGGAATGGGTGCTGGCTACATGCCCATGGAAACGCACCCCCCGGACCAAATCACCATCAGTGATGCCGGTGGCGGCAAAGAAACAATCTTCACCTCTCACCAAATTTTCCATGGTCAGCAACTGCCGGGGATTGGCAATGCCCATGGAGATAATGCGCTCTTCTTGGGCGGCGCTTGCCGGGCAAAGCCGGCCTTGAATCTCCCCGCCCAGGCATTTGAGGGCTACTGCCGCCAGGACACCTTCGGGAGCGCCGCCAATGCCCAGCAGCATGTCGACTCCTGACCCCGCTACTGCCGCGGAAACAGCGGCAGCCACATCGCCGTCGGAAATCAGCTTTACCCGGGCACCTGCCTGACGCACCTCATAAATTATCTTTTCGTGGCGGGGACGGTCTAAAATCACTACCACCAAGTCACGAATATCCTTGTTGGATGCCTTGGCCACAGCTGCAATATTTTCCGCCGGCGAAAAGTCTAAGTTTACTTTCCCTGCAGCACAAGGCCCGACAGCTATTTTTTCCATATACATGTCCGGGGCATGGAGGAGACATCCTCGGGCCGCTACGCCGATGACGGCGATGGAATTAGGCAGTCCCTTGGCCACCAGGTTTGTGCCTTCTACTGGATCCACGGCCACATCCACTTCAGGCCCGCCGCCGCATCCAACTCTTTCGCCTATGTACAGCATAGGGGCTTCGTCAATTTCCCCTTCGCCAATCACCACTGTACCACGGATTTGCACAGTGTCAAACATCCGCCGCATTGCATCTACGGCGGCCCCGTCAGCCTCTTCCTTATTGCCCAGCCCCATCCAGCGGGCAGAAGTCATAGCCGCTGCTTCCGTCACCCTGACCAACTCCAGAGCCAGTTCCCTGTCCATCCGATCCCCCCCTTTGTATGACACATTCTTCATATATGACATACTTATTCTTCGCCAGAGAAGATAATTCCTGCAAAAAGGCCGGTGAAACCGGCCTTTTTTATTATTTTAGCTTTTCCCAGTCTTGCAAGAAGCGCTCTATACCTCGGTCTGTCAAAGGATGGGTTGTGGCAGCCAGCAAAATTGAGAAGGGGACGGTAGCAAAATGAGCGCCGGCCCTGATGGAATCTGCAATGTGGCTGATGCTGCGAATGCTGGCGGCGATAATTTTGGCATTTAGACCAAAGTAGGTAAAAGCGTCGGCAATATCCCGGACCAAATCAATACCGTCGGCATTGACATCATCCAGCCTGCCCACAAAGGGGCTGACATAGGTTGCACCCGCCCGGGCTGCCATCATTGCCTGGTTGAGAGAAAAGATCAGGGTGACATTGGTCTTGATCCCCTTGGCAGTCAAAATCTTTGTGGCCTTGAGCCCTTCAGCGGTCATGGGAATCTTGATGACAATATTCGGAGACAGAGCGGCAAGCTTTTCTGCTTCAGCTACCATGCCCCCGCTTTCCAGGCTGATGACTTCGGCGCTGATAGGTCCATCCACCACAGTGATAATCTCCTGCAGCAATTCTTGAAAATCCCTGCCTTCTTTTGCTACCAAGGTGGGATTGGTGGTCACGCCTTCGATGACGCCCAGAGCCCAGGCCTCCCGGATTTCTTCGATATTGGCAGTATCGATAAAAAATCTCAAATTATCACCCCTTATGCCTGGCCGGCGCTGCCAAACAGCTGAATTTTTTGTTTTGCCACCTGTTTAAGGGCTTCGCGGCCTGGTCCCAAGAGCTTGCGGGGATCAAATTCACCTGGCTTTTCAGCCAGCACCTGTTTAATGGCGGCGGTAAAGGCCTGGCGCAAGTCGGTATCTATGTTGATTTTGCAGATCCCTATGCTGATTGCCTTTTGAATCGCGTCTTCGGGGACACCGGAAGCCCCGTGCAGAACCAGGGGCACATCCACCTGGTCGCGAATCTTTTGCAGCCGGGCGAAATCCAGGCGGGGTTCACCTTTATAGGGTCCATGGGCTGTTCCAATTGCCACTGCCAGAGCATCGATACCTGTGCGCTCAACAAACTCCTGGGCTTCTTCCGGCACCGTCATCATTGCATCTTTGTCGCTGACGCTGACGTCATCCTCAGTGCCGCCTATTTTGCCCAACTCGGCCTCTACAGATACACCTGCGGGTTTGGCCACCCTTACTACTGCCACGGTATTGGCGATATTATCCTCAAATGAATGCTTGGAGCCGTCAAACATTACCGCCGAGAATCCCGCCCGGATACATTGCACAGCCTGTTCAAAGCTGGTGCCGTGGTCAAGATGCAGGGCCACAGGCACTTTAACCTTTTCCGATGCAATCTTTACGATCGCAGCAATATAGTCCAAGCCGGCATACTTAATTGCGCCCTGGCTTGCCTGAAGAATCACCGGCGAGTCCAGCTCATTTGCAGCCTCAACAATCCCCTGGACAATCTCCAGGTTGTTGGCATTGAAGGCCCCAACAGCATAGCCTCCTTTTTGTGCCTGCTTCAGCAGAAGGGACATTGGAACTAGTGCCATTTTTTACACTCCTTAAAGATGTAATATTTTCCTTGCTTCCGCCGGGGTTGCCACTTCCCGGCCCAACTCTTCAGCTAGGCGGGCAATGCGCTGCACCAGCTGGGCATTGCTTTCCGCCAACTGCCCTCTCTTATAATAAACATTATCTTCAAAGCCTACCCGCACATGGCCGCCGAGAATTATCGCCATTGCCCCCAGGGGAAGTTCCGTCCTGCCAATGCCCGCAACCGTCCAGGTGCAGCCCGCAGGCAACAAGCTCTTCATGTACATTAATGCCTCGGGTGTGCCTGGCATCGCTCCCGGCACTCCCAGGACAAAGTCAAAATGCAGGGGAAGTTCAAGAATGCCTTGTTTCACAAGGGTCAGCGCATTCTGCACCATGCCGCTGTCAAAGGCCTCGATTTCCGGCTTGACACCTTTGGAAATCATCGTCTTGGCAAAAGTGCGGATATCATCCATGGTGTTGACGAAGAGATCATCGCCGAAGTTGACGCTGCCGGTGGACAGAGTCGCCATTTCCGGATTGAGCTGCACCGGCTGCAGACGCTCTTCGGGAGTCATGCCCACGGCGCCGCCGGTGGACACCTGCACGATGACATCACAGCGTTTGCGGATTCCGGAAATGATTTCGCCAAAGACTTTTGCGTCTTGGGTAGAGTTGCCATCAGGCTTGCGAGCATGGAGATGGACCATGCTGGCCCCTGCTTGCTGACAGAGGCAGGCTGCCTCGGCAATTTCTTCGGGAGAGATGGGCAAAGCCGGATTAGCTTCCTTCGTTGTCTCGGCGCCGGTGAGGGCGGCAGTAATAATTAATTTATCCATTTAAACCACCTTTCTCTGTTTATCTTTCGGAACAACACATACTCCTTTTGCACTGGCCACCAAAAGGGGCGGATCGAGCTTGTCGGCTGCGGAATCCCCTGCAGCTCCATTGGCGGCAATTATCTTATAGGCTTCAAAGGACATGGTCCGGGAAGTGTTGCCTATCTTTTCTATCTTGGCGATTACTTCCAAAAAGTCCCCTGCGAAAACCGGAGCTTTGAATAACACATCTTCATAGGCTAAAAAAAGACCTTCGTCTCCGTCTGAATATACCAACAAAGCGGTGGCAGCATCGCCAAACAATCCCATTATCCTGGCCCCATCCACCAAATTGCCCCCGTAATGAGCATCGCCGGTGCTCATACGCACACGCAGTACAAATTCCATTTCTACCTTCTCCTTTTTATGTATATTGTTGAATTAAATTGAGCATGAGCTTAATGTCAAAGGGTTTTTCTAGATATGCAGCAGCCCCCAATTTTTTAACCCGCTTGGCCAAGTCAGGGCTGCCCTGGCCAGTAATCACAATAACAGGTGGATGCGCATACAGCTGCATAATTTCGCGCAAGGTCTCAACACCATCCAGTCGGGGCATTCTTACATCAAGAAAAACCAGGTCAACAGTTCTTTCCCGAATCATTTCCATCGCCTCTTCGCCGCTTGCTGCTTCCAGCAGCGCGTACTCATCACTGTTCAGCACTTCCGACAACAGGCGCCTGATTCCGGGTTGGTCATCGGCAACGACAACCGTTTTTTTGGCCAATGAAATACCCCCTCGTAAAAGAGATCTGGCATGAAAGGTTCCCTTTTGGGGATATATTCTCCCTATTGTCTCTATATCCTTCCTGTCAGAGGTTTTTGATGCTGGCAGCAATAAAATCCGTAAATAACGGATGGGGACGATTGGGCCGAGACTTGAATTCCGGATGGAACTGGGTTCCGACATACCAAGGATGATCAGTCAATTCTATAACTTCGACGAGGTTTTCATCGGGAGAGAGACCGGCAAAGACCATGCCCTTGCTTGCCAGCTGTTTCCGGTAGGCATTGTTGAATTCGTATCTGTGCCGATGACGTTCGTAGATTATTTCCGACTGATAGATTCTGTGCAGCAGGCTTCCCGCCGAAATTTTGCAGGGATAAAGCCCTAAACGCATTGTTCCCCCAAGTTTTTCTTCTGATTGCTGGCTCTCCATTAAGCTGATAACTGGATGACAGGTGCTGCAAAATTCGCTGCTGTTGGCCTCAGCCAGTCCGGCCGCATTCCTGGCAAACTCCACCACCTGACATTGCATGCCCAGGCAAATGCCAAAGAGGGGAATTTTGCGGGTGCGGGCATAGCGACAGGCAGCGACCATGCCCTCAATGCCGCGATTGCCAAAGCCCCCAGGGATAATGATGCCCGCAACATCATCTAAAATAGAGCAGCCATCCTCTTCAAGGGTCTGGGAGTTGATCCACTTGATATCCACCTTGACGCCATTGGCGAGACCGGCGTGATACAAAGCCTCCACCACGCTGAGGTAGGCATCGTGGAGGGAAACATATTTGCCCACCAAAGCAATCTTGACTGTGCCTGATAATTCCCGGGTCTTTTCTACCAGCTGCCTCCATTCAGTTAGATCTGGCTTGCCCAGGCTCAGGCCAAGCTTTTTGCCGACAAGTTCAGCCAGGCCCTGGCTTTCCAAGAGCAGTGGGACCTCATAAATATGCTCTACATCGGCGTTTTCGATTACTGCCTCCAGGTCAATGTCACAGAAGAGAGCGATTTTCGCCTTGAGTTCCTCATTCAGGGGATGCTGAGTGCGGCAGACAATGATATCCGGCTGAATGCCTATGCTCCGCAACTCCTTAACGCTGTGCTGAGTGGGTTTAGTCTTAAGCTCTCCTGTTTTTTCCAGCCAGGGGATAAGGGTGACATGGATATAGAGAATGGACTCTCTGCCAATATCACTGCGCAATTGGCGGATGGCTTCTAGAAAGGGCAGACTTTCGATGTCGCCAACAGTTCCACCGATTTCAGTAATAACAATATCCGCGCCTGTTTCAGTTCCTGCCCTCTGAATCTGATGTTTGATTTCATTAGTGATATGCGGGATGACTTGAACCGTCTTTCCCAGGTATTCTCCCCGGCGCTCTTTGTGAATTACCGACCAATAAATTTTTCCGGTTGTAACATTGCTGGTCTTAGACAGATTAATGTCAATGAAGCGTTCATAATGGCCCAAATCCAAATCTGTCTCCGCCCCGTCGTCAGTAACAAAGACTTCGCCATGCTGATAGGGACTCATGGTTCCCGGGTCGACGTTAATGTAGGGGTCAAATTTCTGGATGGTGACTGTAAGCCCCCTGGACTTGAGCAGGCGGCCCAGAGAGGCTGCGGTTATACCTTTGCCCAATGAGGAAACAACACCGCCCGTCACAAAAATGTATTTTGTCAATTCCTTTACCTCCCGCATTATCTTACATGTATTATTGTAACCCTTTTCCCGGGGACAGGCAATCAAAAAGGCGCCCTGTTAAAGGCTGCCTAATTTGCGGGCGACCATTTCCCTGGAAATATAGCTGGCAACCTGGCGAGGGGTGGTGCCGGCGCCAAAACCGGCGTCATAACCCAGTTCCAACGCCAGTTGATGGCTGATGCGAGGGCCCCCTGCCACCAGCACCACTGAATTCCGGATGCCTTCAGCCTCCAAAAGCTCAACCAGGCGAGTGAGATTAGGTATATGCACATCCCGCTGGGTCACCACTTGGGAAACCAGGATGGCATCTGCCTGCAGCCTGCGGGCCTCGGCTACCAAAAACGTATTGTCCACTTGGCTGCCTAGGTTGTAGGCATTGATCCAGGGATAGCGCTCCAGGCCATATTCGCCGTTATATCCCTTCATATTCATTATGGCGTCGATGCCCACTGTGTGAGCGTCGGTGCCGGTGCAGGCCGCCACCACGTTGAGCTTGCGGCCGACATTATCCCGGATGTAGTCGTTGATTTCATAAAAGTCCATCTCTTCTAACTCGAGTTCCGTAACTTGCAGGGTGCTCAGGTCTACCTGGTGATGACAGTGACCGTAGACAACAAAAAAGCTAAAGCCCGCGCCCTGACTGGCCATATGCACTACTTCCGCCTGGTCCAGGCCCATGGACTCGGCCAGGCTTGCGGCAGCAGCTTTTGCCTGGGGGCCGGCAGCCAGAGGCAGGGTAAAGGATACCTGCACTGCTCCATCATCCAAAGCGTCGCCGTAGGCTTTTATTATTTTCCCTTCAGTCATTTTCCATCCCCCTGTCCAGCTTTGCTTTCATATTGTCCAGGAACGGATTATAGTATTCTGCAGCTTGCATAAACACTCCCAGCAGACCTTTGCCGCCCTCCCTGGATCTCTTGACATCGGCAAACATTCCCCTTTCCAAAGCGGTGAAGAGGCCAATTCCCGCCACCTGGCTTAAGAGATCCGCTGCTTTTGCCAGCACTTCGGAAGCCCGTTTTTGCATCCGGCCATCCGGCACGATTTCCAGTTCCTCCCTGAGATGCCGGGCGTTATTCATGATATAGCGGGCGTTTTCTATTGCTAAATAGCGGTCCTGAATAAAGGGAGTGTGAATGGCTTCAGTGAGCATTCCCAGCAAATGGATTCCTTGCCCTGTGAGCACAGAGGTGAGATTAAAGAGGCTGTTGTGCAGGTAACCTTTAAAGATGTCGCCGGTCATGTGCTTGGTAGGGGGCATATATTTCAGGGGAGCATCAGGGAAAAGCTGCCTGGCCATCTGAGCCTGGGCTATTTCCAGCAGCAGCCCGTCTTCCATATCCGGATTGATTTCAAAGGCGTGTCCCAATCCCATTTGCCAGGGACTTAGACCTGCTGCCAGGGCCAGTTGTTCGTTGATAAACTGTGAAGCCGTTACTGTATGCGCTTCAGCAACTGCATCGGCAGTGGTCAGGTAATTGTCTTCTCCAGAATTGATGATGATGCCGGCAAAGGCATTGATTACCCTAGAAAAGTTCTGATCAATCAAGGTCCGCTGCATGTTGATATCCCTGAAGAGTATGCCGTACAGGGCATCATTGAGCATCATGTCCAAGCGTTCCAAGGCGCCTAAGGCAGCTATTTCCGGCATGCACAGGCCGGAACAGTAGTTGACCAGCATGATATACCGGCCTAATTTTTCACCGGTCTCGTCCAGGGCCTTGCGCATAATGCGGAAGTTCTCCTGAGTGGCGTAAGTGCCGCCAAACCCTTCTCGAGTGGCGCCATGGGGCACATAGTCCAGCAGACTCTGGCCGGTGGTCCGGATAACGGCGATGATATCTGCTCCTTGTTCAGCGGCTGCCTGTGCCTGAGGCACATCCTGCATGATGTCGCCGGTAGCGACGATGACATAGAGCAGGGGAGAAGGCCCCATCTTTAATTTTAGTTGCAAGCGCTGGCGCTGACGCCGATTGTCGGCAATCCGCTGCAGGCCAGGCTGAGCAAGTTCCTGGAGGAAGGGGCGCAAACCCGCTGGCTCTATTCGGGGCAGGGCCAGCAAATCCAACTCGCCAGCAGCCACTTTCGCGGCCGCCATTTGGGGGGAAAGGTTTAACTGCTTGCAGGCATTGCCCAGCCAATAGGCGGCTCCCAGGCCAAGTTCGCCGCGGGCAGCCAGGCTGTCCACTATAATATTGGCCATGGGCACGTCATCCAAGGCATCGTTGACCCCCAGCAAGCGCAACACTGTTCGTTCAACAGACTCGGTAGACCGGGACCCGATAAACACCTGCACTTCATCAGCAATTTGACGGGCAGCGTCCCGGCATTCCTTGACCAAGACTGCATCCAACTGCAATTTCATTGATCCAACACCTCCTGGGGAGCAATCCCCAACTCTTGCGAAGCATGCGCGATAATTTCTGGAGCCAGACCCAGAAAAGCTGCGACCCTAAGGGCATCGCGGGGTATTTCTCCTTTTCCCGGCACCAGGGAATAGTCCATTAATTTTTGCAGTGATTTCAGGTCCTGAGTCTGCAGCTCGGCGTCTCTGCGGGAGAGACCCGCCAGTCCCGCTACCTGCAAATGTGTAACTCCCTCCATATCTGAAAGGCCGGGGAAATGAGTTGCCACTAAGGTGATGCTGTTGCCTTCATCCAGCCAAGCCACTAATGCCTTGACCAGCGCGGCACCCTCCCAGGGATTTGTCCCTCGGGCAGGCTCATCCAGCAAAAACAACCCTCTTTGCCCCCGCAGAGGAAGGACCCCTGCCAGTCCATGAATCTCCGTGCCAAAGGTGCTCAATCCCTGACTGGGGTTCTCTTCTTGCTGAGAATAATAGATAAATTCCCGCAGGGAAAACTTGCATGCCCGGGCAGGCACCAGCAGCCCCATTTGCGCCATGGCTATTGCCAGTCCGGCAGAGCGCAGGGCAATGGACTTGCCTCCCATGTTGGCGCCGGTAATTACTGTCACTGGCGTGCCGAGACACAAGGAGACAGGCTGAAAAATCATGCCCTCTTTTGCCAGATAGCTGCTGACCACAGGATTGATGAATTCAGCCAGCACCAACTGGGACTCGTTGACAAGCTCGGGAACACACCAGCCAGTTTGCCTGGCCAGGCGCCCTTTGGCCAGCAGCAGATCAATTCTGCCTATGCGCCGGCATGCCGCCAGCAAAAGGCGGCGATTTTTTGCCGCCTCTCTGCTTAAATCCCGGCGGACGCTGTATTCTATTTCTTGGATTTTCTCCTCCAGGCTGCTGATTGCCGATCCCAACGCCAGCATCTGCTCATCGTCGCGAATTGTATATTCTAATTCAGCATATCCCTCTGCCGCCGCGATTATATCTTTGCGGATTTCCAGCTCTTTGCACGCGGGATCCAGCTTATGAATGCGCAGGCGGCCAAGGGGATTAAAGGTTTGGCCGGTTTCCTGTGAAACTTTCGCCTGCAGTTCTCTGCGCCGGCGACTAAGTTCTGCTTTTTTCTCCCTTTGCTCTTGTCTGAGCGCGGCCAGGGCAGGGGTAAAGCTGTCTGCCAGATAAAACCCTTCCCCTCCCCCGCCTGGAGCAAGTACTGCCAGCAGATCCACGGCCACAGGGATTGTCAGCCGGGAAGGCAGGAACTTAAATTGTTGCAGCTTTTCCCCCAGCTGCCGAGATAAATCCAAAAAACGTTTGAGTTCAAAAAAATCCATATCTTCGAGGACATATCCCTGACAGGCTCTTTTGACCGCCCCTCTGATTTCCCTGAAAGAACCCAGGCGCAGTTCGATTTCCCCGAGCAAATCCGGTTGCCACTCAGCCAGCAATCCCGCAACCAGGTCCCATTCATTAGTCAGCCAGCTTTCACAGCCAGGGCCGGCAGCCTTCATTCTGGTTTTAAGCAGTTTCCCATAGGGGCTTATGGGGCAAAGTTGCCGCAGCACCCAATTCAGGCCGATTCTCTCTGCAGTAGGTTGTTCAACAAGGGCCATAATTATTAGCCTCCCTCTGCCATAGGATCGACAACCAGCAACTCCGGCATCAATTCCCTTAAGCCCCCTACCAGCTGTCTGCCTGGCAGCCGCCGCCCCCGGGGGTCCACAGGGTTGACAGTGATGGCGATTAGGTTGATGGGCCGGATAACATTTACAGCCACCCGCCGCAACAAGCGCTGCCAGCGGCCGGGCTCGACAAAAATCCTTGTCCCGTCTTGGACAATAGCCTTAAGCCCTGGAACTTTCCAGCTTGCCTGCAAAAGCAGTTCTGCCAGGGGATCGCTTAACGCGCCCCCTACCAGCAGGCAGTTGTAATCAGGGCTAAGATAATCGGAAATTTCCGGCGGTGCATCTATGGCAGTAGTAAGGGGTATTGGCTTGACCTGGCCGTGCTGATTTTGCACGCCGATTTTTCCCTGCTCCAGCAGCGCCAATCCCTGTTCGCCAAGGTTAGAAACGGCTGGAGTCATCAATACCCGAGCGGCGTTGACAGTGAGGCCCACTACCTTTTGCACGTCCCTGCCAATTACCGCACCTGTGGCCAGAATCGCTGCATCGGTAACCGATGGGGCAGAAGCGGCAATTCTGTCGATAGCCCCGTCAGCAATGACCAGTTGGGCATAATCCTGCAACCTTGCAATTACTGCCCGAAGATCCCCGGTGCGTTCAGGACCGCTGACTTCAACGCTACCAGCTTCCCGCACCCGGGCGATGACGATTTCCCCCAGGGCATTGTATATGCCGGTGGTGTCCAAAATTTCCAGGCGGGCAGTGCCTCTGCCCAAACTGGCAGTGGAGGTAGCCAGCACCGCCTTCTCTGGCAGGTAAATTGCCGGCTTGGGAAGAGCGCTGACAATGTCGGTGCTTTCACCATCCCGGCCGGTGGAAGTTAGACCAAGGGCAATGCCGGCTTGAACCGCTCCTGCAACCAGGCAGTTTACCGTCACCGTCTTGCCTGTGTTTTTGCCCATTCCCACTACAGCAATTGACTGATGCCGGAGTGCCAGGGCAGTGAGATCATTCACTTGCGTCGCTTTCCCCGTTGCAAATTGTTGGGCTCCATGCTTATGCCCTGACCCTTAAGCAGTCCATGAACTCCCAGAGACTCCTGGCAGTAAGCGCAATCGCTGCAGTCTGGAGATTGATAGTCTGCCGGCTGGGCATACGTAGCGATTACTCCTTCATAGTTGCGGAGCACCACCCGGTCGGGAGACTGGGAGATGAGATACTGAGGCATGACAGGAATTTTGCCGCCGCCGCCGGGGGCATCTACGACAAAAGTGGGAACAGCAAAGCCGGAGGTGTGGCCGCGCAGTCCTTCAATAATCTCTATGCCCTTGGACACGCTGGTGCGGAAGTGTTCAATTCCCTGTGACAAATCGCATTGGTAGATATAGTAAGGACGGACTCGGTTTTTGACTAACGCGTGCACCAGGGCTTTCATGACCCCCAGGCAATCATTGACTCCCCGCAACAGAACTGACTGATTTCCAAGGGGGATTCCTGCATCAGCAAGCCTGGCCAAAGCCGCGGCTGCTTCTTCAGTCATCTCCCGGGGATGATTAAAGTGGGTATTTATCCAAATGGGATGATACTTTTTGAGCATGTCAACCAGAGCGGGGGTAATACGCTGGGGCATAACCACCGGCGTTCTGGTGCCGATGCGAACAATTTCAACATGTTCGATTTTCCGCAAGCTTTTTATGATCTCTTCCAGCTGGCTGTCGGAAATAAGCAGGCCGTCGCCGCCAGAAATCAGCACATCCCTGATCTGAGGAGTCTTGCGGATATAATCCAGGGCCTTTTCTATTTGCTCCCGGGGCAGCGCCCGGTCGTTTGTCCCTGCCATTCGGCGGCGGGTACAGTGCCGGCAGTACATCGAACACTGGTCAGTCACCAAAAACAGGACCCTATCAGGATAGCGATGGGTAATCCCCGGGGCAGGAGAATCCAAATCTTCTGCCAGGGGATCCAACATATCCGAAGCCGACCGGATTAATTCCCGGCTGGTGGGAACAGCCTGACGGCGAATGGGACAAGCAGAGTCCTCAGGATCCATGAGGGAAGCGTAATAAGGAGTAATAGCCATGCGCAAACTACCCAAGCAACGGCGGATTCCTTCCTCTTCCTCAGGCGTCAGGTTGATGACTTGCTTTAGGGTTTCTACATCTGTAATCCGATTTTTTAGTTGCCAGTGCCAGTCATTCCACTCCTCCGGCGTAACATTTTTAAATATGTCAATCCGTTTGTATGTGGACAAAATCTAGCCCCCCTTTATGCGTACAGCTTGCTGAACATCTCCCGCAGAACGCTGTTTTCCCGCAGTGTATTAATAGCAATCTCAGAATGGTCCTTGGTGTAACCGTTGCCGATGAGCATAGTCACGTCTTTGCCGATGCCCTCTGCGCCAAGAGCTGCGGCGGTAAAACTGGTGGCCATGCTGAAGAAATAGACCATGCCGCCGTCCTTGGTGGCCAAAATTGATGTCATTTCGGTGGCAGGAATGTCAACACAGTTAATGGTCACGTCTGCCAAGGCGCCGTCAGTTGCCTCTTCAACCAATTTGAGAACAGCTACTGAATCCTTTGCATCACCGCGCAGGATAACATCGGCCAGCCCGCTCTGCCGGACCCGCTCTGCCGCTCGATCCGAACGGCACAGGGCCATGACTTTGCCAGTGATGCCTGCCCGTTTCTTAGCCTCATGGAGACAGAGGAGCCCGGATTTGCCGCCGCCGCCGATGATCAGCACTGTTTGGCCGGGGCCCACGATTTTGGCGGTTTGAGCAGGGGCGCCTGCTACGTCCAGCACTGCCAGGGCCAGCTTATCCGGCATGTCCTTAGGCAATTTCGCGTAGATGCCGCTTTCAAAGAGCACCGCTTTGGCCCGCACATCCACCTGGCAGGTAGCCGGATGCACTGCAAGAATTTCCTGGATGTTTAAGGGAGTCAGGGACAAAGAGACCATGCTGGCGACGCGGTCGCCCACTGCTAAATCTCGCTTGCCCTGCAAGGACTTACCGATTTCAGCCACCGACCCGATTAACATGCCGCCGGAACCGGTGACAGGATTATGCTGCTTCCCCCGCTTGGCAACAGTTTCCAAGATAATTTCGCCGATTTTCTCCGGGTCGCCTTTTGCCTGTTCCGAAATCTGCCTGAAGCTGGCTGCATCCACATTCAAAGTTTCAACATCGATGAGGAGTTCGTTGTCCCAAATCTCCATAGAGTTATCCAACTTCCATGCAGGTTGGGGCAAAGATCCCATTGGTTCAATAGTTCTGTGCGTTCCGTAACGATTTCCACCTGTTTTTGTCATGAATGTCCCTCCTATTTCTTTACTTGCTCTATACTAATGCAAATTTCATGCCACTTGTGCTTTCGCAGCTTCCGCTGCAGAGTTTGTCTGGGGATGCCTAGTAAACTTGCGGCTTTGCTGATGTTATTTTCAGTAGTTTTCATTGTCCGGAAAATCATGTCCCTTTCCAGCCTATCCAGTTCCGGGCGCAATTTTTGTAAACCCCTAGGTTGGTGAAGATGCTCTGGCAAGTCTACAGTCTCAATCAGGCCCTCACTGCGGAAATTTAAGCAACTTTCAATGCAGTTGGACAGTTCCCGGATATTCCCTGGCCAGTGCCAGGCAGCAAGCATTCTTGCCGCCTCTGGAGCCACCCCCTCAACCCTGGTAGCGAGACTGGCGTTAAACCGAGAAAGAAAATGTCTGCACAAAATGGGGATATCGATCTTTCGCTCCCGCAGAGGAGGCAACACCAAGACAACTACATTAAGCCGGTAATACAAATCCGGGCGCAGAGCCTCTTTGGGATTGGCAGCCATGGCGGCAATAATCCTGACATCCACTTTTCGTGTTCTGACATCCCCGAGCCGGCGCAACTCACCTGTCTCCAGCACCCGCAGCAGCTTGGCCTGGAGCTGATGGGGCATGGCATTGAGTTCGTCAAGAAACAAGGTTCCGCCGTTAGCCAGTTCAAACAGACCAGGCCTGTCCTGGGCGCCGGTAAAACTTCCCTTGACGCTGCCAAACAAAATGGCATCCAACAAGCCTTCCGGCAGAGCTGCACAGTTCTGGGCAATAAAAGGCCGGGCCCGGCGCAAACTTTCATTATGAATAGACTGAACCAGCAATTCTTTGCCTGTCCCAGTTTCTCCTACTACCATCACCGGCGAATCATTATGGGCGGCCAAGGCTCCCCGGGCCAGCACCTCCCGCAAAGCAGAGCTCTCGCCAATAATGTCGCTGAAGTGGTAAATTGCGCCTTGTTCCGCCCTGGCAGCAGGATCTTCGCTGTGCAGCCTACGGCGCAAGTCAATGACTTGTTCCGCCAGCTTCCGAATCCCTGATATATCCCGGGCCACCTCTACCGCCCCCAAGAGATTGCCCTCCTGCCCAAAAATGGGCAATGTGGTGTTGACAGTAGAAATTTCCACACCCTTGACATTGGTATAGACCTGTTGCTGATCGACAATGGGCTTGCCGGTGCGGGCCACCTTGAGCAAGGTGCTGGTTCCCCTGTCCAGGGAAGGGAAAATTTCCAGGACATGTTTGCCCAGCACCTCAGAGGGCTCCAATCCATCCATGATTGCCGCTGCAGCGTTATAGTATTTAGTTATACCGTTGGTGTCTACCATGTGTATGCCTTCGTTGCTGTGGCTAAGCACCACCTCAAGCAATGCATGTTCCAGTTGCATATTCACTCCTCCGCAGAGTTTTTTGCACCCTTTTGCCCAATAACGGGCAGCAGGGGCGGAAGAAAAGCAACCTTATGGTTGCCTGCCAAAGAGCAATAGAGCCTCCCGCATAATCTTGGCCCCCAGGGCAGCGGAAATGTCAGTATGATCATGGGGGGCTAATTCCACCAAATCAAAGCCAACAACATTGCACTGCCCCAACAGCTGGAGGCCGGCCAGCAGCTCCCGGGGGCTGATGCCGCCGGCCTCGGGAGTGCCGGTTCCGGGAGCATAGGCTGGGTCCAGAGCATCCAGATCCAGGGTGATATAGATCGGCCCAGTCAGCTCGTGGATTACCTGGGAGAGGGGCTGTAGAAATCTAAAAGGAAAAAGGCGTGTCCGCTGGCGGGAAAACTGGTGCTCTTCCCTGGTGGCAGAACGAATGGCAAACTGCCATATTTCCCCCAGGGGCAGCGTCCTAGCGGCAGCGCCAACCACCGTGGCATGGGAAAGGGTTTCTCCCAGCCACTCCTCCCGCAAATCAGCATGGGCGTCAATATGTACTAGAGTGAGCCCGGGAAAATACCGGGAAAAGACACGCAGGCAGGGGAGGGTAACAAGATGATCCCCGCCCATGACAAAGGGGCGCTGTCCAGCCGCCAGCAGCTGACCCACCGCCTCTTGGATTATGTCCAGAGAGCGGGGAACATTGCCAATAGGCAACAACAAGTCGCCAGCATCATAAAAGTCTAAGTCCTCAAGACTTTTTTCCAGCTGCAGGCTATAATCCTCCAGATTGTATGACATTCGCCGCACAGCTTCCGGCCCGAATCTTGACCCAGGCCGAAAACTGGCGGTAAAATCCATGGGAGCGCCTAAGATTACATTTGCTGCCTGGGGACTGTCGCCGGCGCAGAAAAATTTCTGTCCTCTAAAACTGTCTTTGCCCCATTCCATTATGGTCTGCTCAAAAGCTCTCGGACAAACTGGGGCAAGACAAAACAGCTGCGGTGCAGTTCAGGGGTGTAGTACTTACTGATAAAACCCGGATGCGGCTGGCGCTGATTGGTCAAGGGGTCATATTGTTTGGAGGCCAGGGTAAAGCTCCACAAACCGCTGGGATAAGTGGGAATACTGGCCAAATAGGTGTGAACCTTGGGGAATACTGCCTGCATGCCCTTATAGGCCCCCGCCAGAATCTCCTGATTGTAAAAAGGAGATTCAGTCTGAGCAACCATTATGCCGTCCGGTCTCAAAGCGGCGTATACAGCAGCGTAAAAATCTCTGGAGAAGAGGGCAACGGCAGGTCCCACCGGTTCGGTAGAATCCACTAGCACTATGTCAAATTCCCCTTTATGTTCCCTGAGATAAGCAAAGCCGTCTCCGATGTGGATTTCGACTTTGGGGTTTCCCAGGGCGCCGGCGATTTCCGGCAAAAATTTCCGGGATTGGGCGATTACTTCGCCGTCAATCTCGGCAAGAATTGCTTTTTCCACCTGGGGATGTTGCAACACTTCCCGAATGGCTCCGCCATCGCCGCCGCCAATTACAGCAACTTTCCTGGGACAAGGATGGGTGAAAAGGGCCGGGTGGCTAATCATTTCATGATAAACAAACTCATCGGCAATGGTGGTCATAACCATGCCGTCCAGGACCAGCATTGGGCCAAAGGCTTCGGTGTCGATGATGGCCAAGTGCTGATAGGGGGTCTGGGCCGTTGTCAGAGTTTCTCTGACTTTACAGGATAGTCTGAGACTGGGAGTCTGTTCTTCGGTATACCAAAGTTCCATTCTTGAGTCCTCCTAGTACCACAGGGCTACAGCGGCAAAGGCGCAGCCTATTCTTTCCACCACATGTTCGGTGGAAGCCAGTTTAACGTCCTTGAGGGCAAGGTCTCTGACGGCAAAAGCATTTTTCAGCATCTGGCGAATTTTCTCTTCCGCCTCTTCCCTGGTCCCCTTGGCGGCATATTCCATAATCACGCCAAAAGAATTTTCGCTAAAGCCAATGCCGACACAGGCGGCGATTTTTTCCCCTTTTTTCTCGCTGATTACATACCCATAAGCAGTGGGCACAAGGGATCCCGGGGGAAGGACCAAATCCGGAACATAAATCGATTCTGGGGGCAAAATGCTGCTGATTCTCAGCAAATTGACATTGCCTATTCCTGACGCCAAAAGAGCGTTGTCAAAGGAGTTCAGCAGAGTCTCGCCTTCGGCGCTGCCGGCAACTATCTTAAACTTTTTCGGTGTTGGTAGCATTATTTATCCTCCTTATTAAACTAGAGCATAATTATACCAAAATCTGCGCAAGAGTAAATATGCTTTAGTCAGTTCCCGACAACTAAATTATAACATAGCCGCAACTTGCCATATTCCTTTATATCTTTTCTGGGATTCGGAATACTAAATACAGGCTTGTAATGGGAGGTGTGGCATTTTTGCGCCCGCGAAAAATCAAAAGACTGTTAACTCTATTCGTCTTGATCCCCTTCATTTTCCTAATTGCCGGAGCCGTTTATTTTGTTTATACCTACTACAGCATCGACCTGGCCAGGCAGCTGGAGGAACCTTCCATTATCCTGGACAGGGATGGCAGGCAAGTGAGCAGGTATTCTTCAGAAATCCGCCAGGTGGTCAGCCTGGATGAAATCTCCCCTTTTCTGGTGGATGCCACATTGGCCATAGAGGACGCTAGGTTTTACCAACATTTTGGCCTGGATCCACGGGGCCTGGCCAGGGCTCTTTGGCATAATTTGCGTAAAGGGCGCGTTGTCGAGGGGGGGAGTACAATTACACAGCAGCTGGCAGAAAATGAGTATTTTCTCAGCGTCAGCGGTCCTGCCCGCAGCTTGGGGAAAAAAATCAAGGAGGCCGTCTATGCCATTAAATTAGAGCGCACCTATACTAAGAATGAAATTCTTGAGCGCTACCTAAACAGAATTTATTTTGGCCATGGGCGCTTTGGCGTAGAGGCCGCCGCCCAATACTATTTCGGCAAATCCGCCCGGGACGTGACTCTTTCCGAGGCGGCGATGCTGGCAGGCATTCCCAACGCTCCTGCAATATATTCACTGCGGGACCATCCCGACAATGCCCACTCCCGCAGAAACCTGGTGCTGGCCCGTATGGAAGAGCTGGGTTATATTTCCGCCGACCAGCGACAGGAGGCTGAAGCGCAAGTGCTGGTTGCATCCCCGCCCCAGGAAAAGGCAGCCAGCGCCAGCCATTTTCGCCTGCGGGTAGAAAAGGAACTAAGGAAAGTTTTTTCGGATTTGTATCCCACAATGAGCGATAAAGAAATTACTAATCTCATCTATAACCAGGGGTTAACTATTCATACCACCCTGTCCCTGTCTGCCCAGGCGGCAGCAGAGCAGGTGATGACTGAAAGAGGTCAGGCCCTGCGGCAGCAAAATTCCAACATTCAAGGCGCTTTTGTTGCCATTGACCCCGCCAGCGGCGGCATTATCGCCCTGGTTGAGAGCCTTGAGCTTACAGGCACATATCCCCGCGCTGATGCCAAGTACAATTTAGGCTCATCTTTCAAAGGAGTTTTGTATACCGCCGCCCTGGAAAACGGCTATACTGCCGCCAGCACTTTGCTTTGTGCCGAAACAGCCTTTCCCAATCCCGGCGGCAAACCGGATCCTTATGTGCCCAGTGATTATGGCGACAGATATCATAACCGGGCCCTGCGCATTCGAGAAGCGCTGGAGGTCTCCTGCAATGTGGCAGCAGTGCGCATTGGCGTTGAAATGGGACTGGACAAATATCTTGCCCTGGCGGCAAGGCTCAACCCCCGCCTGGCACAGAACAATATCGGCAACCCGGCGCATTTGCAGCTGCCGTTGGGGCCCATGGCTTCACCTATGAATCTGACACTTGTCTATGCCCCCTTCGCCAACGGAGGCTATTCAGTGGAACCCTATGCCGTAACCGAAGTGCGGGACAGAGACGGGGCCGTCATCTACCAGGCCTGGCCCAAGAGGCAGCCAGTATTGGATCCCCAGCTGGCCTATATTGTCACCCATATGCTTAAGGGCGTTCAGGGCATTAGCCAGATCCCCTATGCAGCGGGGAAAACGGGAACCAGCGACAACCGAAATACCGTTTTTGTTGGTTTTACCACCGACATTGTGGCCACGGCGTTCTTCGGCTTTGACACTCCCGCTGAAGCTAGCTTTGTGGGCAGTGCCGCCGGAGTGGCCGCCCCGGCCTGGCGGGAGTTTGCTGCCCTCTACTATGGAGAGTCACCGCCTCATGATTTTGTCCGTCCGCCAGGAATTGAAGAAGCAGTAGTATGTTCAGTAACAGGGCAGCTGGCAACCTATCTATGCCCCGATTCCTATACAGAACTTTTTATGCCAGACACAGCTCCCAGGGAATACTGTCAGGAACATGCCGGTGAGACCATCGAAATCTGTCAGTCCACCGGACTGCCCGCCAACCCGTTCTGTCCCCAAGAGCTGCGCATATCCGTGCAAAGAGAAGCCTGGATGCGCAATCTCCAGTGCTGGCTACATGGCCCTCCCCTTGAGCCGGCAGATGAGCAGGAGCCGACCCCGGAAGAGGAAGAGGAAGGAGAGGAAGAGACAGACTAGTCCTCCCTCTGAGGAGAGGTAGATTGCAAAAATTCCCTTTGCCAAGCCAGGACTTCTCTGGCCGGACCGCTGCGTATGGGACAAGGGGGCAATGATTCCAAGAACCAGCGCCCGTATCCCCTGGTTGCTACTCGCTTGTCCAGCACCAAGACAACGCCCTTATCCTGCTTGTTCCGAATGAGGCGGCCAAAGCCCTGCTTGAAACGCAAAACTGCCTGAGGAATTTGGAAAGAATAAAATGGGTTTTTCCCCTGACTTCGCATTTCTTCCATTCTCGCCTGAAATACAGGCTCGTCAGGCACATTAAAGGGCAAGCGGGTCAAGATTAGATTGCTCAGGCTTTCCCCGGGCACATCCACCCCTTCCCAAAAGGACGCAGTGGCCATCAAGACTGAATTAGTATCCGCCTGAAATTTTTCCAACAGTCTGTGCCGGGGCATATCTCCCTGGCAAAGCAGGGTAATCCCCTGGGCGGTGAGATCCTCTCCCAGGGCGGCAGCCGTTGCATTTAGCAGGTAAAAGGACGTAAAGAGCACCAGACCCCTGCCCCGGGAGGCCAGCAGCGACTCCCCGATGGCGGGGATTATTTTAGCCTGAAACCCGTGTTCCGCCGGATCAGGCAGGTCGGTTGCTATGCCCAGCAGCACCCGCTGCTGGTAATTGAAAGGGGATTCATACTGCAATTCCTTGACCTTGAAGGTTCTATCAAGTCCCAGCCTTTCCCGGATATAATCGTAACTCTTCTTCACCGTCAGAGTTGCGGAGGTGAAAATTACTGAAGGGAATTTCTCCCACAGATTCTCCTTCAAAATATTGCTTACCGCGAGGGGTGCATAATTAAAGACTGCTCTGGGTCCCTGGCGGGTTGTTCCCAGTTCTGCCCAGCGCACCAAAGAACCATCTTCCCCCACAAGCACTTCCTGCAGGTCAGCTTCTAATCCCCCCAGCCTGGCCCGAATCCCATCTATTTCAATGGCCTGGGGCAACACAACCTCAAAGCCCTGGGGACCCAGGAAATCGAGGCGGGTGCGAAATGCCTCCAATAATTTTCCCAACCTTGCCGTCTCCAAAAACAAGGTCTCGGCCTTTGTTACCAGCTGCTGCCAGCCAGGGTGGTGAGCATATTCTCCAGTCAAACGCAATTTCAGGTCTTTTTCTCCCTGCTGGCTTAGAAAATTGACTGCAGCAGCGAAGAAACCGTTTATCTCTTCGCCTAAGTGGATACATTCCGGCACCAGCTGCTGCCGTATAGTCTCCATAAGTCCCCGGACCAGTTCGGCGTCAAGTCCTGCTGCAGCCGCCAATTTGTTTTCTAAGACCACCAGCAGTCCCTTGGACTTATTGGCCCGGACTGCATACAAGCGGGCCAGCAGCCGGGAGAAGCTCAGCCTGGTCACTCTCCCGCCCAGCCAGTCTGTTGCCGCCCGTTCAACATTATGAGCTTCGTCCAAGACTACACAGTGGTATTCCGGCAACACCCCCGTATCCGCTCCTTTGCTGCGCAGGGCAATGTCCGCAAACAGCAAGCTGTGATTGGCTATGAGCACTTGGGCATCCAGGGCCTCCCGCCTGGCGCTGTGGAAAAAGCACTCCCGAAAAAACTGACAGTTGACCCGCAGACAGGCATCCGGTTCCGAGCAAACCAGGTCCCATAAGTCTCCGGGCCAAAAACCCAAATCGGATTTGGTTCCGTCCCGGGTGGTTTTCTCCCAGGTCATCATCGCCTGGAGGTTAGACAAATCTTTGTCCTCAATTAAATCCTCCCCCCGCTGAATGAGCTCCCGAAACTTTCGCTTGCATAGATAGTTTGCCCTGCCCTTGACAAGGACGGCTTTAAACCCAAAGGGCAACCCTCGCTGCAGGAGAGGGATATCTTTATAGAGCAACTGCTCCTGTAAATTTATGGTGTTGGTGGAGACAACCACCCGCCGGTTGTTCTCCCTGGCCCAGATGAGCACCGGCACCAGGTAGGCCAGACTCTTGCCGATGCCCGTGCCCGCTTCCGCCAAGGCATGAGCACCCTCATTGAGGGCCTGGGCAAGATTGACAGCCATCTCCAGCTGCTGAGGCCTGCTCTCATAAGCGGGCATAATCCCGGCAACATATCCGCCGGGGCCCAAGGCAGCATTAACCAGTTTGAGGGAAACACTTGCCTGCGGTTTGCTTTGCACCGGCTCTACCAGGATATAGGCCTCGCTGACACTGTTGTCGACAATGGCGAAGCCAATGCCTTCCCGAGCCAGCCGAGAAGCTGCTGTAATATCCCCCCCGGAAGGCGTCAGGTCTCCAGAGGGATGATTGTGAATAACCATCAGGCAGAGACCGGGCTTAGCCTGGACCACGGTAGGAACGCTGTCCTGGTTTCCCCGGGACATGACCTGGATATCTGTCATTACATTCTCCCTAAGGGTGGCGCGAAAAAATACTTCGTTATTATTGGCAGCTGCTATCTCCTGGCGCATCAGCCTGGCTGCCGCCGGGGAAAACCACTTATGCATGGCTATTCACCTCCGCCTGTTATTATAGCATTTTGCCGCCAGGACATACTATCCTTAAGGAGGTAAGAGATTGGCAAAACCCAAGGGCAAACCCAAGGCCAGGGAAATTCGCTCTCAGCACGCGCAATTGAAGAGCCATCCCCATGGCAATGAAAAAGGTGTCAAGTGGCCCATGGCTGTCAAGGACGGCTCCAGGCAAGACTACGGCTCCAAGATGGATACTGGGCTAAAGGGAACTGACAAGGAACTTTTGGCTGTACAGAGACAGCTTGACTCTGACGAAAATTTATCGGCATATGGACTCAAGGCCGGTTCCGCAAATAATAAAATCCAGATTACCGGCATAGTGGATACTCTGGCTGACAAAGAAAAACTCAAGCCCCTTTTAAGAGATCTGGGAATTGTTGAGTTTGCCGACGGAGTCAGCATCAGCACCGATGGCTCCGTCCTCGACCAGGATGTCTCCAGGGAGGTTATGGAAGAAATTGGGGCTGAACCACTGCTGGCAGACAATGCCATCAGCGTAGAATGTGTCGCGGGGACGGTGTACTTGACCGGCGAAGTGAGGAGTCCCCGCCAGGAAGAGGCAGCTCTTGCCGCTGCCGGCCGGGGCCGGGGTGTTGTCCAGGTCGTCAGCCAGCTGCGCTTTTTGCCGGAAGTAAGGGAATAAAAAAAGATGTCTCTGGGCAAAACCAGAGGCATCTATTATTTTGTGATAGTTTCGTGCCAGCCTTTATTTTAAAGCAAGTTCGATCAGTTCCTCATCCAGCCAGTCTCCCTGTACATCCCGGACCAGCATTTTATGTTTATAGACAAATCTTGACGCCCAGCGTCCTGAAGGCAACTGGGGAAACCAAAGCTGCACTGTGGCCCGGGTGCCGGGAAACAGTTCAACTCCCGCTTCTTTGTACTTGGGGGGATGCTGCCAGGCGCAGACCGGGTGGCATTGATAAAAATCCCCCATTTGGTCTACAAGCACCCCTCTGCCATTGCGGCAGTCCATCTGCTGGGAGAAAGAAGCCCGGTTGCGCACATGCAGAATGAGTATTGAAGCCCGCAGGGCAAACAAATCTTTGCTTTCCAGTGAGAGCAACTGCTTGTAGCGGCAGCTGCGGCGATAATAACTGCATTCCCGGGGGCAAGTAAAGACTTGATTTGGCTGCAGTTCGGCGATCTGAATTTCCAGATGCCGACCCCGGGTGGGAGCGGGCACAATTTGCGCCCCGTGGGCAACAGCGGTTTCTTGTTGGCTGCGGGCATGAAGGGTCCCGGGAAATGAGGGTTCCAGCGCCAATGCCAGGTTTCGGTATGCCTCTTCTATTTCTTTGGCCCTTTCCGGGTCGCCGCCAACATCAGGATGATGTCTTTTCATCAGGGCCCGGTAGGCAGCCCTGATTACTTCTGTAGGGGCGCCAGGACTGACGCCAAGCACTTTGTAATAATCCTTCATTTTTCCCACCCTTCCTCTTTGCTACTTCGCCGGGGAGAAGAATATTTCCTGCCAAGGACTATTTATGATAGGTCTCGCCGGCATTAATCTTGCATGCCCGATAGAGCTGCTCCAATAGAATCAGCCGCATAAGCTGATGAGGAAAGGTTAGAGCAGAAAAGCTCAAACGGTAGTCTGCCCTGGTGAGCACATCCTGGCAAAGGCCCATGGAGCCGCCTATACAAAAGGTCGCTTCACTGATTCCCCGCAGGGACAGGCTTTGAAACAGGGCAGCCAAGCCCGGAGAATCCAAGCTTCTGCCTTTTATGTCCAGGGCAATAACATAAGACCTAGGTTTAATCCTGGTCAATATTTGCTCCCCTTCCCTTTGCAGGGCTTGTTGCTGCTGAACGCTGCCCCTGGGACAGGGCTGGTCCGGCACTTCCTCGATGCTTACTTTCCCTAGCCGGCCCAAGCGGCGACAATACTCTTGGATTCCCAGCTGCAGCCACTTTTCTTTTACCTTGCCCACAACTACCAGCCGAAATTGCATTTATACCACCAGGTAGACGGGAGGTTGAGAGCAAAAATCGCAGAAATGAGGTGCTGTCCAGTCAGTAAAAGAAACTTTATCTAAAAGATACAGATCAGGCGGTGACTCATATATATCTACGAATTCGTCTATGGCCTGATCCAGATGCTCCGAGCAGACAACATACATTCTACTGCCTCCTGTCACCGAACTTCTAATTCCGCTAAAATTACCTCAAAATTGAGTTTTTCCTTTCCTCGCACCACCGTCACCTGGACCTTGTCGCCGACGGATTTGTTGCTGATAATGCGGCGCAGGTCACGAAGGCCTTCTGTCTTGGTGCCATTAACTTCAATTATGATATCCTCAGGCTTAATTCCCGCTTGCCTGGCGGGTCCGCCATAGGGGGTCTCAGTAACCAGCAAACCGTAATCACTGCCTAAATTATAGGCCTCGGCAATGGCCGGCGTAATTTCACCGATGGTCACTCCCAGCATGGGACGGATGACCCGGCCCTCTTTGATCAAGGATTCGCTGATGCTCTTAACCAAGTTGCTGGGAATGCTGAAACCAAGGCCCTCTGCGTCAGTTATCTTGACGCTGTTGATACCTACCACTTCACCCTTCATGTTGACCAGGGGACCGCCGCTGTTGCCGGGGTTGATGGCCGCGTCGGTCTGCAGGAGGCCAAAGACCCAGTCATACACGTCAAAGCTGCGATCGGTGGCGGAGATAATACCCAAGGTTACCGAACGCTGCAGTTCAGGCCCGCCGGGGTTGCCAATGGCGATGACAAACTCGCCAACCGTAAGTTGTCCGGAATCCCCCAGCACAGCCCAGGGCATGTCTGCCAAGGGTTGTATTTTTAATACAGCCAAATCGGTGCCAGGGTCCTGGCCGACAATAGCAGCATCCACTTCCTGACCATTGCTCAAGGTCACTACCACGGAGACGGCATCTTCCACCACATGGTAATTGGTGACAATATAGCCGCCGGGGCTGATGATTACACCGCTGCCATATCCCGTGGGCGCCGCAGGCGTGATTCTTCCAAACCAGTCCCGAGATTGAGAAATGCGAGTGACACCGACAACAGCGGGGAAGACCTTGCTTACCGCTGCAACAACCGCCGTCTGTTGATATTCCAAGTCTGGCATCTGGAGAGAATCCTGATTCTGATAATTCCAGGGCAAGACTTGGTCTGGATTAGGATTTTGGCTGATGTCAGCTGCAGGCAACAAATAGGGAAGCAGCGCGGGCAGACATAAAAGTACAATCAACCCGCCCAATAAAGCTGCAGCCACCAGTCCTAAAAAACGACGCCAACGAGAAGAACGGGGGGATTTTTCAATATAGTATTCTTCCATTTGCACCACCTCTGTTACGAATTGTAACAGATTTGCTATTTAACCTGCAACACCGGACCCGGCTTATGCCGGGGAAGGACTTTTAGGCTGTGATAAACTGGTTCCGAATCCATACCCTGGGCCGCAAGGAACTGAGCTACCGCAGCAATGGCGATTTCAGGGCTGTTGTTGACAGCGCTCAGGTGACCTAAATGGGCCTGGGTAATCTTGCCCTTGGCGGCCAGCCATGCCAGCACACGGGCCGCCTGTAGATTGGAAAGATGCCCATTTTCGCTGGCCACCCTTTTTTTTAACGACCAGGGATACGGTCCCTGCTGCAGCATCTTAAGATCGTGATTTGCTTCAAGCACCATGGCATTGCATGCGGACAGTGTATTGACCATAGCTTCAGTGACACAGCCGGTATCCGTAAACACCGCCGCCCGGCATTTGCCTGTATCAAAGATATAGTTAACCGGTTCCAAGGCATCATGGCAGACTGGCAGCGCCCAGACTTCCAAGCCATTTAAGACAAAAGCCGTCCCCGGAGAAATTAGATGAATTTTATCTTCGGAGATGATGCCCAGTCTATCTCTGGCCGCCAGCCAGGTGCCTGCAGTCATGTACAGGGGAATTCCCAGCCTGCGGCTGAGAATGCCGGCGCCGGCAATATGGTCATTGTGTTCGTGGGTTACAAGTATGGCTGTGATGCTGGCGGAATCAATCCCCGCTGCCGCCAGTCCGGCATAGGTCCGCTTGCCGCTGAGGCCGGCATCCAGGAGCAAGGCCCGGCCCTGATGCAAAATTATGTATGCGTTTCCACTGCTGCCGCTGGCCAGCGAATGAACTTCCATTTTCCAAGCCTCCACATAAAAACGGGGCAGCTGCCCCGCTTCAGATCAATTCAATATCTGCGCCCAGGCCCTGGAGTTTGCCAATAAAGTCATGATACCCCCTGCGCAGGTGCTCAACTCCGCTGACCCGGGTTTCTCCCCGAGCGATAAGTCCGGCAATAATCAGGGCGGAACTAGCCCGTAAATCGAAGGGATGGACAGTAGCGCCCAGGATTTCGTCAACGCCTTCGATTACCGCAGCCCGGCCCTCAACTTTGATATTGGCTCCCATCCGCTTTAGTTCATCTACATAGCGAAATCTGGTTTCAAATATATTTTCGGTAATAATGCTTGTGCCTGTACACACTGCCAGGTAAGAGGCCAGGGGCTGCTGCAAGTCAGTGGGAAACCCCGGATAGGGCAAGGTCTTGATGTCAATGGCTTGGCCCCTGGCGGGACCCCGCACTCGAATCCAATCATCACCTTCCTCTATCATTACACCGGATTCCCTCAATTTGGCTGTCACTGCTTCTAGATGGCGAGGAATGACATCTTTAACAATCACATCGCCGCCGGTGGCTGTGGCAGCTATCATAAATGTACCGGCCTCAACCCGGTCGGGTATAATGCTGTGCTCGGAACAACCCCGCTCCCTTGTGCCTGTGATGCGCAGGGTGCCCGTTCCCGCCCCCCGAACAACAACTCCAATTTTATTTAAAAAGTTTGCCACATCGATGATTTCTGGTTCCCGGGCTGCGTTTTCAATGGTGGTATTACCCTCAACCCCTGCCGCTGCCAGCATTACATTGACGGTTGCCCCCACAGTGACCAAGTCAAAATATATGTCTCCGCTTTTTTTCTCTCCACCCTGCAAATGCACCTTGCCGTCGCTGATAGTCCAAGAATAGCCCAGGGCATGAAATCCTTTAAGGTGCTGATCTATTGGCCGGGGACCGATTTTGCACCCGCCGGGCAAACCCGTCCTTGCTGAGCCAAATCTA
Organism: Firmicutes bacterium UBA5286; assembly: GCA_002408465.1. GTDB lineage: Bacteria > Bacillota > Proteinivoracia > UBA4975 > UBA4975 > UBA4975. Next base: position 120,481 of record DHSM01000022.1, read on the forward strand.
CCCAAGAGAGCGCCCATAAAATAGTAGGATGCTCGCAACTTCTCCGCAAGTCCCTCAGGAGGAGTGAGATTTTTTATCTGTGCTGTGTCAACGCTGATGGTGGAAGAATCCAACCACTGAACTTCTGCGCCTAATGCCGAAAGAATTTCGCACTGGGTGCGCACATCGGTAAGGGGGGGCACATTTTCAAGGACACAAGGCCCCTGGGCGAGAATGGTGGCAGGAATAATTGCCACGGCTGCGTTTTTTGCGCCGCTAATGCTGACAGTACCTTTAAGAGGAAGAGACCTGTTGATGCGTATAATATTTTCCATGATTACCCCCAGCTGAAGATAGTGATATCTATCTTATTCAACGTCGAAGAGGGTTTTCCTGCCGGGAAACTGTCTTTCGCCTTCAAGTTCTCCGGTTTGAGCGTTGACATAGTACTTGCTGCCGCCTTCAGTCTCCACAACCCAAACCGGGCTGGCACGCCATTGATCTGCCAGCACCGGCATGCCATACCAGGAGATATATATGCCAGTAATTGTGGCCCCTGCTGGCATTTTTTCCGCCGCTACTGTCAAGGCTGCGGTGGCAGGAATGGATAACAAGCTTTCCCCCGCATACCCCATCACTTCAACCCAATAATAATCCAGTTCAATTATGCTGCCGCTCTGATCAACCACTACGACAATGCTGGAGACTTCAAGTTCCTTACCATGCCAGCGTTGAATATACTCCACTGCCCATGTGCCGTCTGGGCTGGCCGCCGTCTTCCCGGCAATTGAATCCCTTGGTCTGCCCACAGTGTCTTCTAAGAATTGATCGGCCCTTTTGCGGGCTGCGGATATGGCAATGTCGCCGTTTTCGGGGGGGAGGGCGGAAAGATAGTGAATGCGGCCATCCACGTAAATGTCAACTTCACCAAGAGCGGAACGGTATTCCGACTTGGCTCCCGAAGCGACTCGCTCAAACTTCTCTCCTATGAGACTCGCCGCCACTTCCTCTTCGCGAAAAAGCACATTGCTTACGCCTAATAATTGCAGGCGCTTCATCCGCCTGGGCACCTTGGCTGTGACGGCAATGCCGCTGTACTCCAGTTCTTCAAGGGTTGCCTGGATTTGTTCCGGGCTGACATAGTTTGAGGAATCAAAAAAAACAGGCAGCAGCCACAACTGAAAGACAAAAGCCAAATTCAAGACTAAGAAGGCAATGATAAAAATGTTGATTGTCCGCTCCCAATCCATTTATTGCCCCCCCAATTGTATTTTGATTTGGAGAATGCGTCCATCACTGGCAGCCACGTGGACAACCTGATTTCCGGTCCAGACCCGCCAAACAGGAATGAGCCTGTCCTGCTGCCAGTAGAAAGCCAGAGCTAAATCTGAAATATGCTTATTCCCTTCGGCAAAAAATTGACCGGCTTGGGAATCAGAGGCAAGATGCCAGGCGAGGGGTTTTATCTCCGCGTAAATCTCTACGGCTTCTTCAGCGGCCAAGGCCAAGTGACGCTGATAATCACTGACTTGGTCTTGCTGGAATTCAACTGCAATCCCCACATTCTCTCCGGTTATCGGCAACCCCTTTGAGAAGCTGCAAAATTCTAGACTTACAGATTCTCCCGGCCGGTTGCTCAAGTAAACAGGCAGCATATTGCCCGGCCACCCCCCGTGGGCAACAAGGAAGTCTATTGTCGCTTGCATCAGCTGGGGTTGATCCCAAAAGACTGCGCCCTGCCCCTGCCTTCCCGAAGTATATTCCAATGCCCCCGAGGGGAATATGCGCAGGGCGCCAAACCCGTCTGTATAAGTTTCTGTGCCATCTGCCTCCAGAATGATTGAGGGATTTAGGAAAAAAGAATGGATTATATCTTCAATTCTTACTTCTTCAAGCTGGCAGGCAGGCACAGCAATCTCCTGAGCCTCCACCAGGTCAAAGATTCCAGCAGCAACTGAATAAGTTTCACCTTGTCCCATGACTGCCATTGGGTAGGCCGCTGGATTGCGAGGTTCAGCTGCTGCCTGCTGGAATACAGAGAGAGGCAAATCTGCCTGCAACTGCCAGAGCACGCCAGTAGCAGAATTGATGAATTTGACAGGTCCCCCGTCCAGGGGAACAAAAACACTATCAATGGATGCAAAAGGAAAATCCGTCTCGTAAAACATAGTCAGCCAGTTTGCCAGCAATCCACGGGATATTTGATAATCATAACGGAAAAGCACTCCAGGGGTGATGGAATCGCTGGTATACTCGCCGGTGACCCATACATCCCCGCCTTTTTCGCTGCCATATTCCATTTGCCCCAGGGTCAGAACCAAATCGGAATACGTTTGGGAAAGGGTTTCGATTAATATTGCCCCCTGATTTGGGCTGCAGATATAAATTCTTCCAGGCAGACTGATTTCGTGCAGGCCAGGTTTGGGACCAAACCAGGGCCCAGTACCTCTGCCTCCGCTGTTGGGGACTGGCTGACCAAATATAATCAGGACGGAGAGGACAAGGCTGCAGATTACCAGACTGGCCAACAATCCCGCTTTAGCTCTGACCATTGTTATTCCTCCCCGTTGTCGCCGGCGATTGCAGGCGAGTTTCTGTTCCTGCCACTGGCAGAGGGATCGTGACTTCCGTTCCCACACCTTCTTGGCTGAAGATATTTACTGTCCCCCCGTGCAGTTCGGCGATTTGTTTGGCTATAGACAGGCCCAGACCAGTTCCCCCAGCCTTTCGGCTCCTGGCCTTGTCAACCCTGTAAAAACGTTCAAATATTCGTCCCAAGGCTTCGGCCGGAATGCCGATTCCCGTGTCCCTGACAATGACTTCTAAATATTTGTTGCGGCTGCTGGCGGAAACAGTGACTCTGCCAGCAGCAGTATAGTTGATGGCGTTTTGAATAATGTTCAAAAACAGACGATACAGCTGATCCCGATCTCCCATTATTTTGGGGAGATTTCTGGGCAGGCGCACCTCCAGGTCTAAGCCCTTGGCTGACGCCTGGCCTGAAACCGCCTTGCTGATATCCTTTAATATTTCCTGCACCGATACTAATCTAAACTGCTTGCTGCGGCTTTCATTCCTGGACAGTATCAGGAGATCCTCTATCATGCGCACCATCCTGTCCGCTTCAGAATTGATAACAGCTAAAAAACGCTCCTGCACTTCAGGACTTTCATTCGGGTTCTCCATTAAAGTTTCCAGATAAGTTTTTATCGTGGTCAAAGGTGTGCGCAATTCATGAGAAACATTGGCGACAAATTCCTGCCGCATTTGATCTAAACGGTTTTGTTCGGTAATATCCGAGAGAACCACAATGGTGCCCTGTTTTTTGCCGGCCTGCAGAAAGGGCAGTCTTTGTTGGCGCAGGACAATGCCTAAGGTCCCCTCTAAATAAATCATTCCCTGGGCTTCCTGGAGCTGAGGAAAATCAGCAGCTGTTCCCTGGTCCAGCATTTTCTGCTTGTTGACGCCAAACCAGTTGCAGGCAGTTGCATTGATATGCATGACTCTTCCCTCATGGTCTAAGACAATAAGGCCATCACTGAGGTTTATCAAAATGCCCTCTACTTTATCCTTTTCCTGAACCACCTCATCCCAGCTCAATTGCAGCTGGGCAGCCAGTTCATTAAAGGTCTCTGCCAGCCTGCCGATCTCGTCATCGGCATTGATATCCAGGGAGGGCTGAAAATCACCTGATTTCATTGCTTCGGCCTGGCTGGTAATCTTGCGCAGAGGGTGGGCTAAGGTCCTGGCTAGGCGGAGACCAAGAAAGGCTGAGAGGATCAGGGCAAGCACTGCCCCAGTCAAAAGAGCAGTGCGCATTTGGCGCATGGCTGCATCGACCTGGCGCAGAGAGGTTGAGGCATAGACCACTCCCGTAAGCAAGTTATTGCTGTAGATAGGCTGTGTATAGTAGTAAAACCGCTGTTCAAACCGCTCATCAAAGCGAATTGAATCCGCTGGTTTTCCCTGAATGGCAGACAAAACTTCCGGCTGCACAATTTCTGTGCCAATCATCGGCTCCAGCCCGGGGGAGGCAGCAGCTACCTTGCCGTATTTATCCAGCAAGTATACTTCCCGGTTGACCACATTGCTGAATTGGCCAACCAATTGCTGCAAGCCTTCGGTATCGGGGAGCGGGGTATAGTATCTCTCGGCCAGTGATGCTAGGAGCTGCACATGATTATGCAATCCTGATTTCAGATCTCTCATAAAGTAATTTTCGATAGAAGACAGCATGTACACACCAAAAAGCTCCAGTGCAAACAGCAGCAACAGTATATAGACCAGAACTAATTTCCACTGGATACTTTTCATGTTTTCACCCCTTAAAGTAGTAGCCCAGTCCTCTCCTGCTCAGGATATATTGAGGGTTGCCAGGGGTCTCCTCAATTTTGACCCTCAGTCTGCGGATTGTAACATCAACCGTGCGCACATCGCCAAAATAATCGTATCCCCACACCTTTTTTAGGAGCTCCTCCCGGCTGAATATTTTGCCGGGATTGCTGGCCAAAAAATCCAAGAGTTCGAATTCCCTTTGGGTGAGATCTATCACCTTCCCCCGCCGTTTGACCGTAAAGAAATCCCGGTCAATTTCCAGGGACGACTCCCCTGCCTGCGAGGCAGCTTGTTTTTCCTTGGCCCCTAGAGTCCTTCCGCGAAGCTGTGCCTTGATGCGGGCAAGCAGTTCCCTGGTGCTGAAGGGCTTGGTCACATAATCATCAGCCCCCAGCTCCAACCCCAAGACCTTGTCAATCTCTGCATCTTTGGCGGTGAGCATGATAATTGGGCAATCCATATGCTGACGCACCTGCCGGCAAACGCTGAAACCGTCGATGCCCGGCAGCATTATATCCAACAAAATCAAGTCGGGCAAAAACTCCTTGGCTGCGGACACGGCATCATCGCCGGTATACACCGCACGCACTTCATAGCCTTCCTTGCCAAGATTATACTCTAAGATATCAGCAATGGGCTTTTCGTCTTCCACTATCAAAATTTTACTTGCTCTGACCATACTGGTACCCCCTGTCGAATTTTGCTTTTCAGCCAATCTTCTATATTGAATTAATAATAGACTGTATCAGCAACCCCGTCAAACCTCGGCTCCCCCGCCAGAGTTTACGTAATTATATTATACCGCAAATAAAAAGCCTGCGGTATTCGCAGGCTTAGGGTTTAAAAAATTGCAGGGCGTTAATGCGTGTGCCGTTCCGCTGCACTTCAAAATGAAGATGGGGTCCGGTGCTGTTGCCGGTGCTGCCTGCCTTGGCAATAACCTGGCCCTTGGAAACCCATTGACCCGGCTTGACTAAGCGGGCGCTGGCATGGGCATAGAGGGTTGCATAGCCATTGCCATGGTCGATCTTAACATAATTTCCATAAGAAGGACCCCATTGCGATATAATCACTGTGCCAGCAGCGGCAGCATAAATGGGAGTGCCGGTAGGAGCGCCAATATCTACCCCGCCGTGAGTGCCCCTGCGGGATCCAAAGTAATCAGTGATGTAACCTGTGTTCAGCGGCCAGCGGAACTTGCCGGCGGCAGCACTGGGCCACCTGGAGGTTCCCTTTTCGATGATTTTGGTCACCGGCTGAGTTTCAACCTCGGTATTGACAATTCTTCTCCCGGTTTCAACACCGTTGGCGTATTCCACTTTGTAGATGACGGCCTTCTTGCCGGAGACGCCTTTTGTCACTGTAGAGGACTGATAGAACCAGCGCTTGCCGGTGTATCGATATGCTGTCGAATAGCTAATGGCTTCATAAGACTTGACTTGCTCCACCGTGCGGACATTGAGCTTTGGTTCTGCAACTACCAGGTTGAGGACCTGCCCTGTTTTTAAAACATTGCTCTTGGCCAGGGAAGGATTGGCTTTCTTGAGATCTGTTTGACTCATGTTGACTGAACGGGAAACAGACCACAAACTGTCGCCCTTGGCTACCACATAGGTCTCTGTTTTCTCTCGCCCCTGTAAAATATAGTCGACAGCTGCATCTACAGCCCAGATATCTTCCGGCACCACTTCCTGGGGACAGATTTCCACGGAGTCAACAATTTCGGTGCTGACCAACGTGCATTTTGCTGAATCGTGCACAAAGAAGTTTGCCACCTGAGTCAATACTTCCTGGGCCTGCTCCTGAGTGGCTGTCCACAGCAAGGATTCATCATTAACAACAATTGCCCAACCCATAGTAGAATAGGATACCCTGGCTGCCAGGGCTGTTTTCACATGGGCCTCATCGGCCCGAGGCTTCAATTGCAGTTCTCTTTGCGCAGATATTTCCTGGGCAAATTTAAGATTAAGCCCGACTTGGGCCTCTTCTTTATTCAATAAATCTTCCAATATGTTGGTATATCCTTGGATGCTGGCCACTGCGCCGACATCTTCGCCATCTATATAGACTCTGTACACAAATCCGGGCCGATAAATAGCATAGGCCGCTGAGCCCGTTGCCACCATAAGAATTAACAAGGCAAGACACCCAAGCAGGATTCTTTTCTTCATAGGCCACCTCTCTTTTGCCAACCAATACTCGGTTTTTATACTTATTCGCCTTATTAATTGAGAATCCTTTTGGTAATTTGTTGAAAACCCATTGCTCCTTTGTTTTTTAGCGTAAGCAAGGGCTCATTTTGGCCACCTGCTGGCAGCATGCCTGCAAGCGCAAAAAACCGCTTCGATCCACGTTTACCGTGCATCTCTGCGGTTTTTTTCAATTTGGAGCCGGCGATGGGACTTGAACCCGCAACCTGCTGATTACGATTCAGCTGCTCTGCCAATTGAGCTACGCCGGCAAATAGACTATGGTGCCGCAGGGCAGAATTGAACTGCCGACACGTGGATTTTCAGTCCACTGCTCTACCGACTGAGCTACCGCGGCATAAAAGTGGCGGAGCTGACGGGAGTCGAACCCGCGATCTCCTGCGTGACAGGCAGGCATGTTAGGCCACTACACCACAGCTCCGCTTTGGTGACCCCTAGGGGATTCGAACCCCTGAATGCCAGCGTGAAAGGCTGGTGAGTTAAGCCGCTTCTCCAAGGGGCCTAAATAAATGGTGAGCCATGATGGATTCGAACCATCGACACCCTGATTAAAAGTCAGGTGCTCTGCCAACTGAGCTAATGGCCCAAGACACTATAAGAGAATACTATAGATAAATTTTCGTGTCAACCCTTATTTCTTGTTTAAAAATTTAAATGGCTTCAACCGAAAGGGTTAAACAGGCTGTTACTTGGGGATGAAGGCGTATTTCTATCTCATAGTTGCCCAGCTGCCGAATTGGTTCTTGCAGCATAACCTTGCGGCGGTCAACTTTGACTCCCATTCTTGCCATTTCATCGGCAATATCCTTGCTGGTAACCGAACCAAACAGGCGCCCGCCTTCTCCTGCCTTAACTTTGTAGTCCAGTTTTAAGTTCTCAATTTTTTCTTTGAGATTCTGGTTGCGGGTAAAATCCCTTTCATCCCTCTTGTCTGCCATCTGCTGCTGTTGCTCTAGGGATTTGAGGGCATTGGCATCTGCACTAACCGCCAGCCCCCTGGGCAATAAAAAGTTTCGGGCGTAGCCATCGGAAACGTCCTTGACTTCACCGGCATTGCCCACTCCTTTTACCTTTGCCTTTAGAATTACCTTCATGGATACTCCCCCTTAATCATTATCCTGGCCGAAATGAAGCTAATCCTCATCTCTGTGCTTGCCTCGCCAATAGCTCAATAATTCTGCTTCAAACTGGCGCAAACTGTTTTCGGGATTGGCTGCCCTGTCTTGCAGTTTTTCTTCAATGGCTATATCCATGCGGCGAATGCTGATGCCCAAACGATCAGCCATGCTAAACAGGATGACAATTGCCGCACTGAGGGCATCAAGCACATTGTCCTCCAAGCCTCTGTACAGACCAGAAAACAGCTCGGCGATTACCGACAGCAATTGCACCTTCAGACCCTCAATTATTTTTAGGTTGCGAGCAATATCAATGTGGTTTGCAGTCATTTAATCCCCTCCCGGACAAAACAGGGGCAACTACTTGCCCCTTGTATCTATTCCGTTGTGTATGGCATCAGAGCAATGTAGCGGGAACGCTTGATAGCCAGGGTCAACTGACGTTGATGTCCCGCACAGTTGCCGGTTATACGCCTGGGCAGGATTTTGCCCCGGTCGGAAATGAAACGCCGCAGCTTATCTGGGCTTTTATAATCAATATGCGTAACCTTGTCTACGCAGAAACTGCATACGCGTTTGCGCTTTCTGCCTCTTTCCTTGCGCATCTTTTAGCCTCCAATCTAAAATGGGATATCGTCGTCGGCGCCTGCATCAGTGCCGTACTGTTCAAAGCCGGAGTTGGCCGTGCGAGTGCTCTGCTCGCCCTTCCGGTCCAGGAAGCGGACGCTGTCTGCGATTACTTCGGTAATATACCTGCGCTGGCCATCCTGTTCATAAGTCCGCACCTGCATTCTTCCATCCACAGCCACAAGGCTGCCCTTGCCCAGATAGTTAGCACAGTTTTCCGCCTGTTTGCGCCAAACAACGATAGGGATAAAATCTGCCTCCCTTTCGCCCTCTTTATTGAGAAAGGGGCGGTCAACCGCGAGGGTAAAGGATGCCACAGGGGTTCCGGAAGGAATATACTTTAATTCCGGATCCCTCGTCAACCGGCCTATTAGAATCACCCGGTTCAACAAAAAATCATCTCCCCTCCAAACTATTCATCTACCCGAACAATGATATGCCTGAGAATTCCCTCGGTTATCTTGATGACACGATCCAGCTCGGCTACCACCTGAGGAGTGCCCTCAAAATGTAGCTCGATGTAGTTCCCATCGCTGAAATCAGCGATTTCGTAGGCAAGATGCCGTTTTCCCCATTGTTTTACTTCGCCCACCTGGCCACCCTGTTCGCCAATGATGGCAGCGACTTTTTCCTGAAGGCCATTAATCTGTTCCTCATCCAAGTCGGGCTGGACAATGTACAGCATTTCATATTTGCGCATATCTTTCACCTCCTCCTATGGACTAGCGGCTTCAACGGACGTTGAAGCAGGGGGACAATTAAATATTATAACACAAAGACCTGCACATGCAAGTTAACCCCAACTTTACAGTTTAAAACCCACAGCAAGATATGCTCCCCCTAAGGTTGACAAACGAAATAATATAACCGTCTGAAGATTGAAGGAGGAAGTTTTTTTGTCCAGGAATAGGTTCAGCCATTCTATATTAGGCAGCCAATGGTGTTGTGAATATCGGTTCTATTATCGGCAATAATAGGACTTATTAGGAAGATTGTCGGAGTTTCAGGGCAGAATTCCCCTCAGGGGGTGTTTACATCGTATTTTGGGTGTGTTACATTAAGGTCAAGAGAAGTGACAAACGGTCACGTGAAGTATTGTCAGGTCAAAAGAGAATAATATTTGCAAGGGACGGTTTTTGGGGGCTAATTACCATGTTACCGCATGTTAATTAGCTAGAGGTTTTTGATATGAAGTGATACCGAAATCCATTTAGCTATCTGGATTTTGAGGTCGACAGCAATCTTTTGGGTTAGTAGCCAGAAATAACTCAACAGCATTTACCATCTCCTTTCCCCGTCCCTGCAAATTTATTCTATCAGCGAATTTTGGGACATGCAAGCTTGTTTACACTTTACTTTAGCTTCTGAGATTCCGGCTTGCTTTGGACACAGATATCTGCTATACTTTTCCTTCAATGGGACGCCTCAGGGCGTTTTTTTTTGCCTGAACCCCTTTCTCGTCAGGTCTTCTTGCTTATAATAGCTTCTCGCGGAGTTGTTTTTAACGCCTTTTTTTAATAATTTTTTTTCAAAAAGTGCTTACAGAATTTAATTATCCTATGTAATTATCTGTTTATTATGTTGTGCTTTGCCTTCCTTCTTTTGGTATCTCTCGACGAGCCTATCTATTTGGATGCCTTCCAGTATCTCTGAGATTTCTTTGTATTGGTAGTTTGTGCTGAACTTCTCCACGGCTGCTGTAGCCCATACCATGAGCGCAACAACGATCGCTGAGACTGTCAAGAAGAATAGGAGAATGTTTCCTGCTAGGTTTCCGCTGAAGTAACCTTTTAAGAGTTCAACTATGAGCCAGCTGTAGCCTGGTAGGACTATTACGCCAATCGCTGCTGTGATCTTATTTAGAAGGTTTTTTGAATCTGCACTTCTTTTCCTTGTCAAGTTTGCTAATTCCTGAAGGTCTTTTTGTGTGAAGTTTCTTTGGTTGATTTCTTCCCGGAAATTTTGGAGCCTTATTTCTTTGGCCTGGATTCTATATGTGTAGAGGACCATTGCGATGATTGGTAGTTGAATGATAATACCTTTTTTAATTAGGTCCCATGTAACTGCTGTTGTGATAATCAAGGTGACGAAGAAGATGATAAATTCTTTCAGGTTTCCTTTTCCTTTGTAGAGTTCGAGTAGGGAGTTTTCTCTTGGATTCAATTTGATCGCCTCCGTTCTGGGTTGATTATATTTTGGTGGAGCAGTTGTGTCAATTCTGAAGTAGGGATAAGTTCATCAGGTTATTTGATACATCATCTTGGCCAAGGGTATCACCAAAATATAGCGGGCTTCCAGACGCTTCTTCTCCAGGCGAAGGCCCGAATCTTTGTTTAGGAAATCTATTAAGGTGCTTTCCTTAGCAGTGATCCGGCTGGCCGCAGGTCTTGGGGACACCCGCCCGGGGACCTCTGGGGTGGCCATAACCCGAGGCTATATTGGGGGACTCGCCCTGAGCAAGGTTAGAATTCCTTGGCAGATTCTACGCCATTCAATTATAGTTATGGATGAATGACTTATTCTGTAGATGTAACTCGTTTCTGGCTGTTCTACACTCCCACCTGATCCTGGCCAATCAACCTATTTATCGCTTCGCACGGCCCGTGTTCCTGTTTTTGTCTTCTGTTCCCCTGAACCTAGCATGAAGTTCTCAGGTTTTTGCTAGGTGAAAAAAAACGCAGAAATCTGCGTGCTTAAAGCGTTTATTGATTGTCAACATGGCCGTTCTGATAGACTAACTGTAAAAGTCGGGTTATAACACAAAGACCTGCACATGCAAGTTAACCAGGCGACAAAACTTTGCGGATGGATTTTTCAGCTTGCTTGCGGGGCAAGAGAATGCTGCGGCCGCAGTTGCAGCACTGAAAGCGGAAATCCATCCCCACCCGCACTATCTTCCACTGATTGGCCCCGCAGGGATGGGGCTTTTTTAATTGGACAATATCTCCGGGAATGTAGATTGCACCCACCTCCTATAAAACAAATAGGGCCAGGAAATGCACCAGGGCCTGTACCAATGGGCTCAACAAGCTGGCCAGCCAGGACTCCCCCACAGCAGTTGCCAGCATTGCGCCAGCCTTGCCCAGGACCAGAACTGGTGCCATGGCCAAGAAATAAATCGCTGTCACAAGCCCGCCAGTCAATCCCGCCGCTACGCCCCAAGCTCCCGAAACGGACATTCTTGGCTTTGCCAGCAGCCTGAATGCAGTCAGCAGCGTCAGCATTAAAAAACATAAGGCAGCTATATTGACAGCTAAAGCGATTAGGCGCGGTAAATTTTCTCCTGCCGTCGTCTCAATTGTCAGGACATCTTGCCAGGGCCCCAATAAAGGCGAGGCTGCTCCTGCCGGCATTGCCAAAGTTTCAAAGCCCGCAACGAAAATTGACTCCAGCCGTGGACGGAGATAAACGGCACAATTGTCGGCAAAAGGCAAAGAGACCAGCAAAGCCCCCACCAGCACGAGCAACCTAGCCAGGGCCCGCTTCAAGCCCGCAAGATATCCTGTCACCGCGCCCCAGACAACTACACCAGTCAGCAAAAGGTCGAGCCATGGAAACATATTAACCCTCCCTGTTTTCTATAGGGAAAGGAAATCAGCGCCAAATCATGATGATGGCCGCCGCAGGCAAGGGAAGCCAAATAGCCCCCAGCAGATAGTGCTGGACCGCTGCAATGCCAAGGACGCAAATGGCGGCAACTGCAAAGAACAATAGAATCTCCCGGAGATAGTCTTCAAAGAACAGATATTTCTTTTCTTTACGTCTGAAAATGGCAGCAAAAACATCAGCTAGTATTTTGGTGACTGCAAAGACGAGAAATGCATGCAGCCAAGGGGCCATTATTATCAATGCCAACAATCTCGATACTGCTGCAGCAAGAATCAGCAAGCCTGCAAAGATCAGAACAGCGGTTGCTCGTCGCTTTCCCCCGCTCCCCATGGAATCATCACCTGTTTCTTCTAACTGTTTTGAACTTATTGAGACTATAATAGCATAAACCTGCCAAAAGGACTATATTGCATAGTCCCAACAAAGGATAGAGAAAAGCCACCAGACTGATAAAACCGTACTGAGCAATAACAAATCCCGCAACGGCTGTAATAACTACACATAGCCAATAACCAGGAGGTTTAACCACCCGGCTGGCCAAACCATGCAGGTTTGCCAGGGCAGTAGTAAGCACCGCCGCCAACAGGACCAAAGCGTAGACCCATTGCCATTTTCCCAGCCATATTTCTGCCAGTCTCAGCAAAGGAATCTCAACACTTCCCATCCCCAATGTAGCGCCATATATGACCAGCAACAAAAAACCTATCAATAGCCCGCCAGCCACACCGCCAGCAAGGACCGTGTGCCGGTCCAGCTTTTCTTTGAGGGTGCTCATAGCCACCCCGGCAATGGCGGTATTGAGAGAGACATACAACAGGGCCGAACTAAACGGGCCCCGCACATACCCTCCCAAAGCCGGCACACTGACTTGGGCGATGCAAAGGATTACGATTGCCACCGCCATACCCGGCACCAGCCAACAATTTGCCTTGACAAATCCCTTTCCCCCGGTGCGCAAAAGCAGAATACACAGAAGTAAAAACCCGGCGCACCCGATAGAATAGTGAAGCCCCCAGCTTTTCAGCACCGTTCCCCCTGCAGCTGTCATCACCCCTACCCCGGTGAGCAAAGTTGCCAAAAATATAAGATCTGTAAGGGAAACCAGCCACTTCCATGGCAAAACATAGTTGAGCAAATCCAAATAAGAATAAACTGGATTACGCTGGGCAACATCTAGTATTACAACCCCCACCCAGACAAACATCAGTGTTGCCAGGCCAACCCCCGCCAGTCCTCGGTTGCCGTATCCAGAGAAGAAATCCACTACTTCCCGGCCGGTGGCAAAGCCGGCTCCGATTACAGCTCCGCAATAGGTCATTGCCACTGCAAAAGTGTTTTTCGACATAACAACACCTCAGAAGCAATTTATTCACCGCTCTGGCATTTTATGTGACAGGCACACATACTTATTAAATAGCGCATTGTTATTGGAGGCTGTTATGGCAAAAATTAATTCCGTGCCCCCGCACCATGCTCGAATAAAATATAATCAGCCCGATGCCCCAGAGGTTATCAGCCAGGCTCTGATTTCACTGTGCCCCGTCATTCCTTCCCCTCAGGATATCTTAATCCTCTGCATCGGTACCGACCGCTCCACCGGCGACAGCCTGGGGCCACTGACCGGCAGCAAGCTCCAGGAACATAACCCGCCCTTTCAAGTTGTCGGCTGCCTTGAGCACCCTGTTCATGCCGCCAATCTTGCCGAAACCCTGGCCCGCATCCAAGCCAATCCCCCAAACTGGACGGTGGCTATTGATGCTTCTCTGGGCAATATGGACGGAGTAGGCTTGGTCAATATCGGCGCAGGAGCCTTACAGCCTGGCGCTGGAGTCAATAAACGCCTGCCTCAGGTAGGGGATGTGTACATTACTGGCATAGTCAATGTGGGTGGATTTATGGAATACTTCGTCCTTCAGAACACCAGACTTTCTCTGGTGTCAAAAATGGCAGATGTAATTTGCACCGGGCTGCTTACAGCCTTTGCCTTTCAAAATAAAAAAGCCGGACAACGCTGAAGTCCGGCTTTGCTTTATTTTGCTGGCTTATCTTTATCGGGAAGAGGCTGATTTTGCCCTTGCATTTTGCATGCGCCGTGGAATACCGCGCCGTCGCCAATGGCGAGCTTGGCAACAGTGATATCTCCGTAGAGTTTGCCCGAGGGTTCAATTTCTAGAACACCTGTAGACTCAATATTGCCGCGAATGGTTCCGGCAATGGAAATGCTGCGGCACTTAATCTCAGCCTCTACTAAGCCGCTGGCGGCAACAATAATATCGCCATTGGTGTTGAGTTTGCCGGTAATCTTTCCTTCTACCCTCAGTATCCCCTTTGCCTCAACGGTCCCATTAATAACTGTCTCTTTGCCGATAATGGTATCTATTTTCGTGGTGTCGATTTCTTCCTTCTTGCTAAACATAATCTGCGCCTCCTAGGGTAAATATTTGACTGGGTTTACCGCCTCGCCCCAGCGGCGAATTTGATAGTGAAGGTGGGGGGCGGTGGACCTGCCAGTGTTGCCCACGTATCCGATTATCGATCCGCCTTCCACCACATCGCCGACTTTGACTTTTATCTTGCTCTGATGTGCATAATATGTTTCGTATCCATAGCCATGGTTGATAATAACCAGCTTGCCATATGTGGAGAGGTACCCTGCATAGGTTATCCTGCCTGATCCTGTGGCATAAATCGGTCGCCCGTAAATATTGCTGCCAGCAATATCGATGGCTGGGTGAAAATCTCTGGCTCTGGTTACAGGATGCCTGCGCCAGCCAAAGCCGGAAGTAATAACCCCCCAAGTGGGCCAGCGGGAGGGTATGGCTGCTTCCCTGCGCTGCTGCTCCTCAATATTTTCTTTGAGGGTCACCATGCGGTCTTCCTGCTCAGGGAGAGTTGTCTGTAAGACCTCAATGCCAGAAAAGGTCCGGTCAATGGAAGTATACTCCCGGGTTGCCAGGTAGCTGCGAAAATTAGGAGCCTCTTTCTGACTGGTAGGTGACACCGGTTCGGTAATGGAACCTTCTATGTCATTTAATTCCAGAAGTTCTCTTTCCAAATTCTGAACCCGCTTCAGGTTTTCCAGCATCATCTGTGTTTCATTGGCCAGTTGTCCGATAAGCTCACTTTTGATCTGATTATCAATCCGCAGCTGCTCTAATTCCGGGAACACAGCCTTGGCAGAATTATAACTATTAAAAAAACTGACCAGTAATATAGGGACAAATATCAAGATAAAGCCTACACATTGCAGCAAAAACAGAGGAAACTTAAAACTGACCGGCGGCTTTTGGGAATGAGGCACAACCATAATTGTAATATCTTTATTTTCTCTTTTCAAACAGTCACCCCCCCTCTCCAAAAAAATCGGCAAACTATTTAGTTTCCATGGCGGCCTTTATCGCCAAATCCTCTTCCTCGGAAAGATAGTACTGGGATTTGCCTTCATGGACAGGCTTGGCATAAACCCTGGTATCCTCCCGTCCGAAAATTCCGGTGATGACAAAACCATCCACCTTGTCATTCAGCAGCGCAAGCGAAAAACTCAGGTCGCTGCCGGTTTTTTCGAAGGCATTGTAGCGTACCAGATGCCAGTGTTGCGGAAATTGAGAAATCTTAGTTTGCACTGCAGCAACCTTGTCGCCAATGTGGCTGATAGTCTGTTGCTGAGACTGAAAAACCTTTTCCAGTTCATTAATATGTTCTTCAAGAGTGCCGCCTTTCAACAAGCGGGTCATCTTCTTATAGGCCCTTAGGCGGCATGATAAAATAATATTATAAGTAAGCAAGCAAATTGCTGTTACGCCTGCAGCGATTTCAAACCAGTATTGCCTTAGCAGATCCACACTTATTCCCCCTGTAACTCCTTAGTTAATTACTATTCGCCATTAAATTCAATTCTCCTTCCTCAACAACAAAAGTTCACCTTATTTAGGTGAACGATTTTTCTTCTCTTGCCTCTTCTCTCAGGAAATCCAAGTCAGGAACCCAGTTATTCGCCCATTCTCCCTGAGTTATGCAGGAAATCGGGGAAGCCTCTTCGGCATCAGACAGGCCTGTAACCAGACAGTATTCCTGCTTGTTGATATCCATTCCGAATGCGTTGCGAACTAAGGGAAAGCTTGAACGCGATTTTCTCTTGTCAGTCATCGCCAACCTCCCATGAATAGCTTGCCCCTGAGAAAAACCATCTATTCACCAAACCCGTCCCCGGGCAGCAACCTTCCATTCCTGGCCATTGCTTGTCCGAACTTTTTCCGCCAGGTTGATTACCGGGCAGGCGTGATTCGGTATTACCTGGACTATATCTCCAATCGCCGGCAAATTAGTTCCTTCGACAATGCCGTGTTCTTCAGACAACCGGGTCAATCGCCAAGAAGCATTTTCCATCAGCCCATATCCCGTCACTGTCCCGCTTCCATGAGCCCCCTGATCCAAAGCCAACACTTTGGCGCCGGCATCGATGATTGCCCTGTCGGCTGCAGGACGGCTGACTACGGTGGCGATAACCCGGAGACTGCAGCGTTCCCTGCCAACAACCCCCAGGGCTACCTGAGTGGCGTCATTAAAGACATAGTTTCCCGGCCTGATTTCCGTCACCCCTGGCACTCTGCCTCCCCAGCCAACTGTAGGCGTTGAACCGATGCTTACTTCGGCTACATTTACCCCCTGGCGGCGCAGGGATTCAGCAGCTTCAACCATCAGCTCTCCTTCCTTAGTTCCCACCTGAGCCACCTCTGCGGCGCTGCTGCACCCGTAGGCATGGCCGGCATGGGTTAACAACCCCCGAAAATTCAAATGGGGGAGGCGACAAAGCCAATGCACAAATTCCTCCAAGCCAGGTCCCGGCGCCAAGCCGCAGCGGCCAAGGCCGCTGTCCACCTTCACTAGAACACCTGTTCCCCCCGGTGCGGCCAAATCCGAAATTTGCTGAGCACCCAGTTGAGAATCCACTAACAGACTGAGCTTGCACCCTCTGCGCAGGAGCTCAGCAGCTCTTTCCAGCTTGCTCTCCCCAATCAAAGGGTAAGCTACCAAGATATCTTTAATTCCTGCGGCAAACATTACTTCCGCCTCACTCAGTTTGGCTACTGTTATTCCTCTGGCGCCGGCCTTAATTTGCATCCAGGCAATCTCAGGCAGCTTGTGAGCCTTGATGTGAGGACGCAGCTTAATGCCATTGCTGGCGGCAAAAGCAGCCATGGCATTAATATTGTTATGCAATATACCCATGTCTATAAGCACATAGGGTGTCTCCATTTTACCCCTCCTAAAAGATCAGGGCCGGCAGCTGTCATTGCTTCACCTCGCCCTGGACTTCAACTGCTCCAGTGCACTGAGCAAAGCATCAATATCTTCATTGGTATTAAAGATTCCCGGGCTCATCCGCACCGTCCCGGGTCCCATGGTTCCTAAACTTTGGTGGGTGCGGGGAGAACAATGCAACCCCCCCCGCAGACAAATGCCAAACTCGTCATCCAGAATGTACGCCAATTCGCTGGAATCCATGCCCGCGAAATTAAAGGATAATACCCCCACCACGTTCCCGTTTTCGCCATAAATATCCGCTTCCAACTGGCGCAATCCTGCTATTGCCCGCTGGCGCAGGCGGAGCTCATGCTGGCTGACAGCCTCCAACCCCCTGGCATTCAGGTACTCTATGCCCGCAGCCAGGCCAGCAATGCCAGGCACATTTAATGTGCCCGCCTCAAAGCGCTCGGGCCTCAGTCTTGGCGCTTCCGGAACAGCAGAGTGACTGCCTGTTCCCCCAAGACGCCAGGGCAACAGATCTGCCTCGGGAGCAATATACAACCCGCCAATGCCCTGGGGTCCCAACAGGCCTTTATGCCCGGGGAAAGCTGCAAAATCTAGGTTAAGCTCCTGAAAATCAAGGGGAACAACTCCGGCCGTCTGTGCGGCGTCTACGCAGACTAATGCCCCGGCAGCTTTTGCCATCCTTGCCATCTCTGCCAAGGGGTATACCTTGCCGGTGACATTGGAAGCATGCGTTATAGTGACCAAATCCGGCCCCGTCGCCAGCGCTTGTTCATACTCAGCCCAAGCGAAGCCTTGCTCCTTAAGGGGGCTGACATATTCCACTTTGACGCCGAACCTTTTGGCAATATCACAAAGAGGTCGCCACAAAGCATTGTGTTCACAGCCCACGCTGACGATTGATCTGGCAGCCGGCAAAATGCCATAGATAATCATATTCAAACTTTCTGTGGCCCCACCAGTAAAGATGATGTTGCGGGAATCGCTGACGCCAAAAAAATTGGCCACGACCTCCCTTGCCTCCAGCACTCGGGCGGCAGCGTCCCTGGAAAATCGGTGTCCGCCTCTGCCCGGATTCGCTGCCCTGCGCAAGGCATGGTCTGTAGCCAGGTATACTGATTCAGGTTTTGGCCAGCTGGTAGCCGCGTTATCAAGGTAAACCAATTTCATACCCCCAGCGTTGTTTCACGTGAAACAATGAAGTCTAATGCAAAATTATGTTGATAATCCGATTGGCATCCTGGGGTGAATAATACTCAATGATGATGCGGCCTTTGCCGCCCTTTTCCTCCAGAGTAACCCGGGTGCCCAAATGCTCCATAAGCTTCTGTTGCATATGGGCGGCATTGGGATCCCGAGGTTCCGCTTTTTTTTGCCTTTGCGCCTGCCTGTTCTTTTCCGCCGTCCTCACGGTGAGGCCTTTGCTTACAATTCTCTCAGCGGCCTTCAGCTGATCCTCAACCGCCAGGGACAGCAACGTGCGGGCGTGGCCTGGAGAGATGCGGCCATCCGCGACCATTGACTGGACAGGAGGGGCAAGATTTAACAAGCGCAAGGTGTTGGCAATGGCCGAGCGGCTCTTGCCAATCCTGGTTGCCAAAGCCTCCTGTGTAAGGTTAAACTCTTTGATTAATTGAGCATACGCATTGGCCTCTTCTAAGGGATTTAAGTCCTCGCGCTGCAAGTTTTCCACCAGGGAAATCTCAGCCAGCTGGCGATCAGTCAAGTCCATAATTACAGCGGGAATGGAGCTCTTGCCCGCAAGTTTGGCCGCGCGAAAGCGTCGTTCTCCCGCCACCAACTGATAACGGCCTAAATGAGGGCGAACGACAATGGGCTGCAACAAACCGTGCTGAGCGATGGATTGAGCCAGCTCTTCCAAGGCTTCCTGATCAAAAGTCCTCCTTGGCTGATGCGGATTGGGAACAATGCTGTCCAGGGATACTTCAGATGGAGGAACTTCTTCCTCGGCGCCGGGAATCAAAGCCCCGAGGCCTCGCCCCAAAGCCCGTTTACTCATTCTTTAAAACCTCCGCGGTCAGTTGCATGTAAGTCTCTGCACCCTTGGAACGGGGATCATAATCCAAAATGGTCTGCCCATGGCTGGGTGCCTCGCTGAGCTTGACATTTCGGGGAATGATGGTCTCATAAACCTGATCGCCGAAATAAGCGCGGACCTCAGATACTACCTGCGCCGCCAGATTAGTCCTGGGGTCATACATCGTCAGCAGCGCTCCTTCCAATTTTAACGATTTATTGAGGTGGCGCTGAACAAGCTTTATCGTGTTTACCAGCTGACTCAAACCCTCCAATGCATAGTACTCGCATTGAATGGGAACAAGAATGGAATCTGCAGCGGTAAGTGCGTTTACAGTAAGCAAGCCCAAGGAGGGAGGGCAGTCAATTAATACAAAATCATACTGATTGCGAATGTTCTCCATGTGCTGCCGCAGCTTTTCTTCCCTGGACATGGAGGGAACGAGCTCGATCTCTGCTCCGGCAAGCTGGATGGAGGCAGGGGCAATCCAAAGGTTTTCCACCTCTGTAGGCGTAATAACGGTCTCCATGGGAATGCCCGAGACAAGAACATCATACATACATCTCTTGATCGACGGCTTCCTTACGCCAACGCCGCTGGTAGTGTTGCCTTGAGGATCAATATCCACAAGCAGGACCCTCTTGCCCTGACTGGCCAGCCCTGCGCCCAAGTTGATAGCTGTCGTCGTCTTGCCGACTCCGCCCTTCTGATTGGCGATGGCAATAACTTTACCCATCTTCTCACTCTCCTTAGAAGCTGTAACCCAATTATTTCGGAACTCTTATGGTAATTTCATAGTAATCCTTATGTTCATTATGACTGACTTGGGGTTTTAAACCAATTTGCTCCATGGTGGCAACTGCCTGACGAATGGTATTGAGCACAATTCGATAGTCGCGGATAACAAATTTCTGCGTTCCCGCGGGTTTGCCGGCTTCCTTATTGTCTGCCATCAAATCCTCAATAAGGTCTTCGGTCTGGCGAACGTTCAGGCTGAGGCGGATGATCTTTTCGAGCACCTTTTCCTGACTCTTGCTGTCGGGAAGCTTTAAAAGAGCGCGGGCGTGCCGTTCGGAAAGCCCTGCCTGCAGGAGCTTGTACTGAATAGAATCAGCCAGCTTTAATAGACGCATCTTGTTGGCAATTGTAGACTGGCTTTTGCCAATCCTTTGGGCCAGGACCTCTTGGGTAAGGCCGAACTCATCCAGCAAGCGCTGATACCCTTTGGCCTCTTCAAAAAAGTCCAGGTCCTCCCGTTGCAGGTTTTCAATCAGGGCAATGGCGGCCATAGCAGAATCATTAACATCCCTAATCACTGCAGGAATTCTTGTCCATCCTAACAGTTTGCAGGCCCGAAGCCTTCTCTCCCCGGCCACAAGCTGGAACCCCTTTTCTTGGCGCCTGACAAGTACTGGCTGCAGCAGTCCGTAAGTGCGGATAGATTGTGCCAACTCGTCAAGATTATCCTCGTCAAAGCGTTGTCTGGGCTGAAAAGGATTGGGACTGATGTCGGCACAACTCAATTCCCTGGTTTCCTCCACATTGGAACCTTCTGTCCCAAGAAGTAGTTTATTGAGACTTTCTCGCACAATAATCACCCTCTCTTAAATCAAGGTTACTGGAGTATTCGCTATTATAAAGTACAACTCCTGCAGAAAGACAAAATTACAACGGCTTCTTAGCGGGCATACCTGGTCTGCGAGGATAAACTGACGGCGTTGGGCTAATTTTATCGATTACCACCAGGCAACGTTGGTCTCCGGGGGGAAGACTGTAAAAATGAACCTGGCGAACTCGCCCTCCCAGCAGCCTGAAAGCATTTTCAGCCGCTGCCGCCTCTTCGGCGCCGCTAGGGCCTTTCATGGCCAAACAGCATCCTCCCAAGGCAAGGAGAGGCAAACAGTATTCACAGATGACTGACAGGCCGGCAACAGCCCTAGTGACAGTCAGAGAAAAAGTTTCCCGCTTGGGACCCTGACCTAAATTTTCGGCCCGCTCCCAGAGAATGTCTGCCTCTACAGCCAGCTCTTGACAGCAGTGACGCAAAAAAGCAGCCTTTTTTGCTGCCGCCTCCACCAAAGTGAGCTTTATTTCTGGATAGACAATTTTTAACGGCAAGCCGGGAAAGCCTGCTCCGGTTCCTATATCAACCAATGAGGAGGCCGCGAGAGCAATAAATTTACCTGGAAAAAGAGAATCGCAGATATGTTTATAGATAAAATCCCGGGGCTCGATGAGGGCGGTAAGATTAATTTTTTTGTTCCATTCAACAAGGATTTGATAGTACTGGCAGAGTTGATCCAGGCAGCGGCTGGAATGGGGGAAACCGTTTTCCGCCAAAACCTGCTCTAATTCAGTGCGCATGGCGGCCACCCTTTTGTTTTATATGGATGGAAAGTACTGATACATCTGCTGGGGAGACTCCTGAGATTCTGGAAGCCTGGCCTAAAGTCTGAGGCTTGAATTTGCTAAGTTTTTCTCTGGCCTCAGCAGAAAGACCCAGTATCTCATTGTACTGGAGACAGGAGGGGAGCAGGGTTGTCTCTAAGCGGCGCATCCTTTCCACCTGTTGCCTTTGTTTGTCAACATATCCTCGGTACTTAAACTCCGTTTCAACCACCTGAAGCATTTCCTTGTCTAATACAGATAAAGATGGAACCAACGGCGCCAGATCAGTCAGAGCAATCTCTGGCCGCAAAATTATCTCCGTCAACGGAGCAGATTGTGTCAGAAGGCTGCTGCCTCTTACCTGCAAAAGGGGGTTGATGTCCTTAGGGGCAACTTTAGTTTTCGCCAGCTCTTCCATGGCCTCAAGGATTAGAGCCTGTTTATTTTGGAAGATTCTAAACCGTTCCTCGCAAAGAAGTCCCACTTGATGTCCTATGGGAGAAAGGCGCTGATCGGCATTGTCCTGGCGCAGCAACAGGCGAAATTCCGCTCGAGAAGTCAGCATGCGATAGGGTTCATTAGTGCCCTTAATGGTCAAGTCGTCGATAAGGACGCCAATATAAGCCTGGGAGCGCTGGAGGATAATTTCTCCCTTGCCTTGCACCCTGCGGGCAGCATTGATTCCTGCCATCAATCCCTGGGCTGCCGCCTCTTCATATCCTGAAGTGCCATTAATCTGGCCGGCACAAAACAAGCCCGGAATTTCTTTGGCTTCCAAAGTAAGTTTCAGCTGCGTGGGAACCACGACATCGTATTCAATGGCATAACCTGGCCTGAGCATTTCTGCTTGCTCCAGGCCGGGGATGGTGTGCAAAAAGGCCTCCTGTACATCTTCCGGCAAGCTGGACGATATGCCCTGGACGTAGTATTCATTGGTACTTGCCCCTTCGGGCTCAATAAACAGCTGATGGCGATCTTTATCGGGAAAACGCACAATCTTATCTTCTATGGAAGGGCAGTAGCGGGGGCCAACCCCCTCAATAATCCCGGTAAAAAGAGGGGCCCTGTGCAAATTTTCTTTGATTATGCGATGAGTTTCAGAAGTTGTATAGGTCAGCCAGCACTGTGCCTGTTCCCGCTTGACCGGCGCCGCCCAAAAAGAAAAACTTAAGGGCGAATCAGCACCGGGCTGAGGTTTCATTTTTGCAAAATCCAAGGTGCAGCCATTGACTCGTGGGGGGGTGCCGGTTTTAAACCGAATCAGCGCCAAGCCCAGTTCCCTTAAAGAACGGGAAAGCTGGGGCGGCCCTTCCTGGGCATTGGGACCGCCTGGCCAAGTTTTTTCCCCGATGATCATCCGAGATGCCGTATAGGTTCCCGGAGTGACAATTAAATTGGGCGCATAAAAACCGGTGCCCAGGCGGGTGGTAACACCCTTAATGCCGTCGCTGTCAGCGTTGATAGTTTCCACAACAGCCTGACGCATTGTTAAATTAGGCTGTTCCTCCAACACTTTCTTCATCCTCTGCTGATAGGCGACTTTGTCGGCCTGAGCTCGCAGGGAATGCACTGCAGGACCTTTATTGGTGTTGAGCATGCGGATCTGAATCAAAGTTTCATTAATATTGCGTCCCATTTCCCCGCCTAGGGCATCGATTTCCCGGACCAAATGGGCTTTGGCGGGACCGCCAATCGAGGGGTTGCAGGGCATGAGGGCGACAGCATCCAGATTCATGGTCAAGAGCAAAACCTGACAATTCATCCTGGCCGCTGCCAGGGCGGCTTCACAACCGGCGTGGCCTGCGCCGATGACGATAACATCAAATTTATGTCCATTGGCCAAAGCAAGCACCTACTTTCCCAAACAAAAACGTTGAAAGATACTGTCCAGAAGATCATCAGTCCAAACCGCACCGGTAATTTCCCCCAGTGCCTGCCAGGCCTGGCGCAAGTCCAATGCCAACAAGTCCGAAGGCAAGGTCTCCCAATTGGCGGCAACCTGGCGCAAAAGCCCGGCGGCCGTCACCAGAGCCTGATAATGACGCTGATTGCTGATAAATGTGGTATCAGGGCTAAACTTGCCGCTGATAAACAGATTTTCAATTTCATCTTTTAAAGCTTCAATGCCCTGTTCCTGGAGAGCGGAAATTTCCGTGATGTGCTGAAACCCCCTGGCGGCTATTTCCCCTGCATCAATAACTGCAGGCAGATCTGTTTTATTGAGCACTACAATAGCGTTATCCCTGCTTACATTCTGCAAAAGCAGGTCATCTTCTTCGGTTAAGGGACGAGAGGTATCTAAAATCAGGAGAATAAGATCTGCCTGTTCTGCAAGCTTGCGTGCCCGCTCAATGCCAATCTTCTCAATAACGTCGCCGGATTCCCGGATGCCGGCGGTATCGGCCAAACGCAGGGGTATGCCCCTGATAGTCACAGGCACTTCCAGCACATCCCGGGTTGTGCCAGGAATGTCAGTGACTATAGCCCGTTCCTCGCCGGCCAAAATATTGAGGAGTGAGGATTTGCCTACGTTAGGACTGCCTAAAATTACAGTCACGACCCCATCCCGATAGATTTTGCCCTCTTGATATGTACTCTGCAGGCCTTCTAAAACAGTAATTTGCTGTTCCAGCGTTGCCGCTGCCTTGTCCCGGCCAGGTAAATCAAGCTCCGCCTCAGGATAATCAATCTCTGCTTCAATCCAGGCCAAAACAGAGATAACCTTATCCCTGATCGCTTCAATGGCTGCCGACAGTCTTCCCCTGTAATGGGAGCGAGCGATCTCGGCTGCTTTGTTAGAGCTGGCGCTAATAAGGTCAGATATAGATTCAGCCTGAGCTAAATCAATCCGTCCGTTTAGAAAAGCCCGCTTGCTGAATTCACCGGGCTCTGCAAGCCGAACGCCTAAGTCAAATATTGCCCTGAGCATGGTCTGAAGGATAACTATTCCTCCGTGACAGTGAAACTCTACCACATCTTCTCCGGTAAAGGATCGGGGGGATTTAAACCAAACAAATAAGCCAGTATCAATATGTTTCCCTTTTGAGTCGGTAAAATCGCCAAAATACATCCTGCCCGGAGAAAAGGCGACCTTGCGCTTAGGGTTAAAAAGCTTGGCCCCGAGAGCCGCGGCCTTCTCGCCGCTAATTCTGATTATGCCTATCCCGCCGAATCCCGGAGGGGTGGCAACAGCAGCAATTGTATCAAGGGTATACATCATCAGCCCTCCCTTTGCCAGTATACTAGCATATAAAAACCACAAAAAACAACAACCGGCCTCATGGCCGGTTAATCTCGCTTCAGATCTATGACAACTCTGCGGGAAGGTTCTTCGCCAATGCTGTAAGTTACAACATCATGGTCATCGCTGAGAGCCATGTGCACCAGGCGGCGCTCAGCGGGAGTCATGGGCTCGAGAGCAATTTTGCGTCCTGTCTTGACTGCCTTTTGCTTGGCAGACAGGGCATTCTTCTGGATGGTAAGACGGCGTTTTTCTCTGTAGCCGCCAGCATCAACTTGAACCGGCACAAATTCCACGGTTTTTTTATTGACGGCTAAAGTAGTAATATACTGCAAGGCATCGAGAGTCTGCCCCCGGCGGCCAATCAAAACCCCCAAATTATTACCAGCAATATCAAGTTCAATTCGTTCATCCTGCAGCCTCACGCCAACCCTGGCATTAATCCGCATTTTCTCTAAGATCTGCTCCATCCAATCGGCTGCAAATAATACAGGATCAAACTGTTCCCGCACTTGAACCACAGCGTTCTTTCCCGGCAAAATACCAAATAAACCTTTGGTCGGCAGCTCGACAATAGTGATATCGGCATCTTCTCTCTTGATGCTTAACTCGGAGAGAGCAGACTCGATAGCTTCTTCGACAGTTTTGCCGGTGCCAGTGACTTCCTTCACTGTTCTTCGCCTCCTTGTTCTGCTACAGCTGCAGGGCGGCTAAAAACCAGGTTTTGGGCAATCTGAAAGATATTACCCACCAGCCAGTACAAAGGCAAGCCCTGAGGCAAGCTATAGCCAAAGAAAAGAATCATCAGGGGCATGAGCATAGTCATGGTCCCCATTCCCGCTGCCTCGGTATTCTGTCCCGCAGTCATCAGCTTAGATTGAAAATAAGTGGTAACTGCAGCCAATATCGGGATAACAGCAGGGATGATATAAGCGGCAATTCCGGTGCCTTCTTTAATCAATTGCGCAAAGGATTTGTTCAGGTCCACCAGGCCGGCAAAAAAAGGACTGAAGCCTGGGATAGCATCAGACATAATCTTGGGATCCTTTAAGACCGCAAAAACTGCAATGATCACAGGGAATTGAATAAGCAGAGGCAGGCAGCCACCAAATGGACTGACTTTATTGATCTTATACAGTTCCAACATTTCTTTGTTCAGCTTATCCGGGTTATCTTTATACTTTTCCTGCAATTTTTTTTGCTCGGGAGCAATTCTCTGCATGGCCCGGGTGGAGTTTATCTGCTTTATTGACAGAGGCAAAGTAACCAATCTTACAAGTAAAGTCAGGAGAATAATCGCCAGCCCATAATCTGCGGTGATATTGTAAAAGAAAATTAATATCTGGGCAAAAATGTTTTTCAAAAAATCCACTATAAATCCCCCCTATTATTTTAGAGGATCATAGCCACCGGCACAAAAGGGATGACAGCGCAAGAGCCGGCGCAGGGTGAGGTACGATCCTTTAAAAAATCCATACTTTTCATAAGCCTGAATGGCATATGCAGAACAAGTTGGTCGAAATCTACAGTTTTGCCCAAGAAAAGGAGAGATAAAACGCCTGTAACCCTTAATCAACAAAACGGCGATTTTACTCATCGCTGTTCCTGGAAGAGCTTGGCTTTGCGCAGCAGCCTGGACATAACCTTATAAACGGTTTGAAAATTATCTTCCTTCAATGGCGGTCTAGCAACAACTACGAGATCATAGCCATTGACAAGATTGGGAAGATGTTGGCGCATTGATTCCCGCAACAGACGTTTGCAGCGATTGCGCTGGTGGCTTTTACCAACCTTTTTGCTCGCGACAAAACCCACTCTAATTCCATCATCAATAAAAAGGGGATAATAGTATATGACCATTTGCCTGGCAACAACATATGCACCGCGCTTATATACTCTGTTGAAATCCGTCGTTTTTTTTAAGCGATTTGCTTTGTTTAGCATAAGGCTAAGGGCGCAAAAAGGCCGAGTTTCTGGCCTTTTACGCTGTCAGTTGTTTTCTGCCTTTGCGGCGACGGCGCTTAATAACATTTCTACCCGCTGTAGAAGCCATGCGGGCACGAAAACCATGCACCTTTGATCTCTGTCTTACTTTGGGTTGGTAGGTCATTTTCATAGAGTCCACCCCCTTATTTGCACTGACGGAAATTATACCCTAAAACCATTGTACCGTCAAGAAAAACGATAAAAATCAATTTGGGGATATGTGGATTAATTTTCTTGCAGCCTGGGGATAATTTTGATAAACTAGATGACAACAGACTAGAACGGGAGTCTCGATTACACAATTACTAACAGCTTGTTGATAAGTATGTGGATATCTTGCCGGAAACAAACCTTAAGCGCCAGCATCCGTGGACAATCTTTCTGGAAAAAGCATACCCTGCATCAAGAACTGTGGATAAGTCGATAACCCTGTTATCCACATTTTTATTTATTTGCCTACATTAGGAGGTCTTTTCTATGAGTGATATCAAGGACATTTGGAACAAAACCCTGGATCTGATTGAACAGAGAATCAGCGGTCCGAGTTTTGAAACTTGGCTAAAAGAAACCGAGGCCCTCAGCATAATCGGCGACAATCTCGTAATTGGCGTGCCTACGGATTTTGTAAAAGAATGGCTGGAAAACAGATATGCCCAGTTGATTTGCGATGTTTTATATGAAGTAACCGGAACCAGAATTCAAGTCACCTTCATCGTTGGTTCTTTAACGACAACGGCTGAACCCTTTTCCAGGGTAGATGAAGTTATCTCTGCCCAACTCAATCCCAAATATACTTTTGAATCCTTTGTAATCGGGAACAGCAACAGATTTGCCCATGCCGCCGCCCTGGCGGTTGCAGAAGCCCCGGCAAAAGCGTATAACCCACTCTTTATCTATGGCGGTGTCGGTTTGGGAAAAACCCACCTCATGCATGCAATTGGTCATTTCGTTCACAGGCACTATCCAGGCGCAAAGGTAGTATATCTGTCCACAGAAAAGTTTACTAATGATTTTATTAATTCCATTCGGGATAACCGCACCGGCGAATTCCGCAACAAATACCGCAATATAGACGTACTGCTCATCGACGATATTCAGTTTCTGGCTGGCAAAGAATCCACTCAGGAAGAATTCTTTCATACTTTTAATGCCCTGCACGAAAGCAATAAACAGATAATTATCTCCAGTGACCGTCAACCCAGGGAAATTCCAACATTGGAGGATCGTCTCCGCTCTCGCTTTGAATGGGGCTTGATTACCGATATCCAGCCACCGGATTTAGAAACCCGTGCAGCGATTCTGCGCAAAAAAGCGGCAATAGAGAATATAAGCATCAGCGATGACGACATTCTCCTTGTGGCAAATAAAATTACTACTAATATTCGAGAGCTGGAAGGGGCGCTGACAAGAATCAAAGCTTACTCTTCGATGACTGGCCAGGAGATTGACGAAGCTCTCATTGAAAAAACTCTCAAGGATCTTTTGCCCAGCGCCGAAAATGAACCTATCAGTGTGGTAAAAATACAAAAGATAGTCGCTGAGTACTTTAATTTGCGCATTGAGGATATGAAGACAAAAAAGAGAACAAACGCTGTGGCTCACCCAAGACAAATAGCCATGTATCTCTGCAGAGAGCTGACGGACCTGTCTTTGCCCAAGATTGGCGAGGAGTTTGGCGGCCGGGATCACACCACAGTAATGCATGCTCAGGATAAGGTCAGCACTGCCATCGAAACCAATCCTAATATCGCCCATCAGGTTGAGGCAATAAAAAAACTTCTGAGGAGCTAGATTGTGGATATGTGGATAGTGTGGAGGGATATTCACCTTTTTCCACAGTTTGTTCCCAGGCGATGAGGCCATGAAAAGTAGAGAAAAGGCTTATATCCACAAATTCACAGTCCCTAATAGGACTACGAGTACTAATTATAAATATATTATATTGACAGAAAAAATATTCCACGTGGAGGGAAAATAATGAATATCGTTTGTGAAAAAAGCGTTCTGGCTGCAGCCTTAGGTTTGGCCCAAAGGGCGGTAGCAATTAAATCTCCCATGCCAAACCTCAAGGGTATCTTATTAGAAACAGGTGAACAGGGCTTGATTTTGAGTGCTACAGATCTAGAGTTCGGCATAACCTGCCAGGTTGAAACAAAGATAGTGGAACATGGATCCATTGTGCTGCCGGCTAAACTGCTCACTGAATTTGTTAGAAAACTTCCCGATGGTCTGATTGAAATTAAATCCGATTCCGAAAATCCGCTAAAGATACATATTATTTGTGACCCGATTAAATTTGAGTTATCGGGTTTCTCCCCGGAGGAATTCCCCAATCTGCCCGGGGTAAAAGAAGATGCAGTTAGGATAGAAGTAAAAGAAGGACTCTTGCGGGAAATGCTCACTCAGACAGAAGTCGCTGTGGCCAGAGAAGATACCAGGCCGGTCCTGACTGGTCTGCTCATGGAAATTGAAGGCGGCAAGTTAAAGTTTATCGCCACCGATGGGCACCGTCTCGCTTTTAGGCAAGCAGTTACCGAAGAAAAACAGGAGCTTAAAGCAATCATCCCCAGCAGGGCTGTTCAGGAACTCATTAAAATTCTCGAGCCCGATATAGATCAAAAAGTTACAGTATATGTGGATAATTCTAGTATTGCTTTTGACATGAATGGTTTAGTCCTTTCCTCCCGCCTGGTGGAAGGCAAGTATCCTCCTTACCAACAAATAATTCCAACGAATTTTAAAACAGCAGCAGTCGTCGATGCCGGTGCCTTTACGGCAGCTTTGGAGCGGGCAGAAATCCTGGTCCGGGAAGGGGGCAACAATCTTGTCAGGCTTAGTATACAAGATGATGGCATTAAACTGCTTGCCTTTAGTCAGGATGTTGGCGCTATAGATGATTTTGTCAATGCCGGGGTAGAAGGAGAGGCAGTTGAAATCAAGTTCAACGTGCGCCTGCTTTTGGATTGTTTCAGAAATATCAAGGACAAAGAAGTAAATATTGACTTAACCGGCGAATTTAGTCCCTGTATGATTCGCCCTGTTGGCGATCATAACTACCTTCATCTCGTGTTGCCGGTAAGGCTAAATCAGTAGACATAATGCAGATTAAAATATACACTGGGTATATAACCCTTGGCCAATTGCTTAAGTTCGCAGGGCTAATAGATACAGGCGGTCAGGTTAAGGAATTTATTGCCGGCAATTCAATCTTGATAAATGGAGAAGCCACTGAACAGAGGGGGAAAAAAATATATGCAGGGGATGTCGTACAAATCAACAAGACTGTATTTACGATAACCAGGTGAGATAATGCATCTAAACTCAATCTCCCTCAAAGGGTGGCGAAACTATCAAGAAGAAAAAGTATATTTTTCCCCTGGTATTAACTTGTTTTTGGGAAACAATGGTCAAGGAAAGACTAATTTACTTGAAGCTATTTACTTTTTATCTTGCGGTCAGTCTCCCCGCACCAGCAAAATAGAAGAATTGATTAATTTGAGCGGCAAGTATTTTTATCTTAAGGGAGAAATCTGTAGAGGAGAGATAATACACGCCATTGAAATGGGAGGCGCTCGGGATGGCAGGCGGGCTAACAAGATTGACGGCATTCCCCTGCAGCGCCTGGCAGAGGTTTCCGGGCTGTTAAATACAGTCTTTTTTATGCCTGAGGACCTTTACTTGGTGAAAGGCGGCCCGGCCTCAAGGCGGCGTTTTCTCGATTTGGAGATTGGCCAGATCAGCAAAGGCTACCGGTATACTTTGGGCAACTACAAAAAATATTTGCGGGAGCGCAATGCCCTGCTCAAATCCAGGGTTCAGGACAAAATACTCCTACAGGTCCTCACAGAAAAACTCGCCGACCTTACTGGGCCGATTGTCGAGCGGAGAAACGAATATCTGCAGAAACTCAGTATTCTTGCCCGGCTGAAGCACAGAAAACTTAGCGGCAATATAGAAGAATTGAATTTGAAGTATAATTGGTCCATTGAGCCCGGTCTGTCTCATCAAGAGATACTGGAAAGATATGCAGAAACAAGACTGCTGGAACAGCGATATAAATCCACCCTTGTGGGGCCTCATAAAGACGACTTTTCTTTTATTATCAATGGGTGTGACTTAAAAGCCTTTGGCTCACAGGGACAACAGAGAACAGCAGTCCTGTCAGTAAAGCTGGCAGAGATAGAACTTATAAAAGCAGAGACTAATAAATACCCTTTGCTCCTCTTAGATGATGTGTTTTCGGAGCTGGATGAAGACAGAAAGGCTCTTCTCCTTGAGTATTTAACGGATAGGGTTCAGACATTTATCTCCAGCGCCGAGCCTTTGCAGACAAAGGCAAAGGTCGTCCCTTACTGGATTGAGGCGGGCAGAATCAGCGAAAGGATTTGATTATATGTTCTTGCACCTGGGTGCAGAGGTTTCGGTATATGCGGGAGATGTTATAGGCATCTTTGATTACCGGCTATTGGGATTTGATTCCTTTAAGGAGTTTCTGTCGTTCTCAAAATGGAGCAGTCAGGTCTTCGTCCTTGAAGGCAAGACAAAATCCATTGTGATAACCAACGACAAGATCTACCTTACTCCTGTATCCCGGGCGACCCTGGTGCGGCGATGGGAAAAATACATTGAATATGGAACAGGGCATTATCAATCAATAGCAGATTAAATCTATGTGATTGTCGGAGGTGCAGGCATGAAAAATAAAGATATATACGGAGCAGATCAAATTCAAGTTTTGGAAGGACTGGAACCAGTCCGCAAACGTCCCAGCATGTACATCGGTTCTACCGGTCCCAAGGGTCTACATCACTTAGTCTATGAAGTTATGGATAACAGTATCGATGAGGCCCTCGCCGGCCGCTGTGATAAAATATTAATCACATTGCATAAAGATCATTCAGTTTCGGTTGTTGACAACGGACATGGCATCCCTGTGGGCATTCACCATCAAACTGGGGTTCCCGCTCTTGAGCTTGTAATGACCAAGCTTCACGCCGGGGGGAAATTTGGCGGGTCCGGCTATAAAATCTCCGGCGGTTTGCACGGTGTAGGGGTGTCGGTAGTCAACGCTCTTTCCCAGTGGCTGGAGGTTGAGGTTTATACAGATGGACAAGTATACTTTCAGCGTTTTGAACGGGGAATAAAAGTCTCTGAGCTAAAGGTCACGGGCAAGACAAAAAAATCCGGGACCAAGGTAACTTTTTCTCCTGATCCGGAGATATTTGAGGAGATTGAGTTTGACAATAATATCCTTAACCAGAGAATTCGGGAACTGGCCTTTTTAAATAAGGGGCTGGAACTGGTTTTTATTGATGAAAACAGCGGCGAAAGCAATAAATACAAATTTGACGGGGGCCTGCGCTCCTATATAGAGTTTTTAAATAAAAACCGGGATGTAATTCATAAAAAAGTAATCTACTTTGAGGGTAACAGGGACGATGTTGTAGTAGAATTTGCCATGCAGTACCATAATGGCTATCAGGAAAATATATTTTCCTTTGCCAACAATATCAACACCCAGGAAGGGGGCAGCCATGAAATAGGTTTTAAGACTGCCCTGACCAGAGTAATTAACGACTATGCCCGGAAAAATAATATGCTCAAGAATGGAAATTCAAACCTTTCCGGTGAAGATATTCGTGAAGGTCTTACCGCTATAATCAGCGTTAAGCTCCATGATCCGCAATTTGAGGGTCAGACCAAGACCAAACTGGGCAATACAGATGTGCGGGGCATTGTTGACTCCTTCACCAGCGATGAGCTCAATTTCTTTTTTGAACAAAACCCGGCAGTTGCCCGCAGGATTTTAGACAAGTCCATTTCTGCATCACGGGCCAGGGAAGCAGCCAGGCGTGCACGGGAACTGACCAGGCGCAAGAGCGCACTTGAGATTTCATCCCTGCCTGGGAAATTGTCCGACTGCACTGTCAAGGACCCGGCCATGGCGGAAATGTTTATCGTCGAAGGGGAATCAGCCGGCGGCAGCGCCAAACAGGGCCGTGACCGGCGCAATCAGGCCATTCTTCCTCTGAGGGGCAAGATTATCAATGTGGAAAAGGCACGGCTAGACAAAATACTTGCCAATGAAGAAATAAGGACGATAATCACCGCTCTGGGGACGGGGATTGGCGAGGAATTTGATCTTGACAAGGCCAGATACCACAAAGTCATCATTATGACTGACGCTGATGTTGACGGCGCCCATATACGCACACTGCTCTTGACCTTTTTTTACCGATATATGAAGCCTTTACTTGAGGCCGGCTATATTTATATAGCCCAGCCACCCCTGTTCCTTGTCAAAAAAGGCAAGCTGGAGAAATACCTGTACTCCGACAAAGAACTGGAGGGCACCCTGAATGAAATAGGACGGGATAGCGTCACTATCCAGCGCTATAAGGGCTTAGGAGAAATGAACGCCGATCAGCTAAGTGATACCACCATGAATTCTGAAACCAGGACACTGCTGCGGGTTTCCCTGGAAGATGCCATTATGGCTGATGATATGTTTAATGTCTTAATGGGAGACAAGGTGCAACCCCGGCGGGAGTTTATTGAGAAACACGCAAGCATTGTTAAAAATCTTGATGTCTAGGAGAGAGCTGCATGAAAGAGTTTACTCACGGTAAAATTCTTCCCAGGGAAGTTAGCACCGAAATGAAGCAGTCCTTTATGGACTATGCTATGAGTGTAATAACCGCCCGTGCCCTGCCCGATGTCAGGGACGGGTTAAAGCCAGTGCATCGGCGGATACTGTATGCCATGAATGAGCTGGGACTGAGTCCCGCCAAAGGATACAAGAAATCAGCCAGAATCGTCGGTGAAGTGCTGGGTAAGTACCATCCTCACGGAGATGTGGCCCTGTATGACACCATGGTAAGAATGGCTCAGGATTTTTCTTATAGATATCCGCTGGTAGACGGGCACGGAAACTTTGGTTCTGTGGACGGGGATTCTGCTGCTGCCATGAGGTATACAGAGGTGCGCATGGCCAAGCTGGCAACTGAAATGCTGTCAAATATCGAAAAAGACACCGTCGATTTTATGCCCAACTTTGATGAGACTCTACAAGAACCTAAAGTTCTGCCCTGCCGCTTCCCCAATCTTATGGTCAATGGCACGGCAGGTATAGCTGTCGGGATGGCTACCAACATTCCGCCTCATAACCTTGGCGAAGTGGTGGCAGCTTTAAAAGCCATGATTGACAATCCAGATATCACCAGTGAACAGTTGATGAAATATGTCAAAGGTCCCGACTTTCCCACCGCCGGAATAATCCTGGGCATGGAAGGCATTAAAAAAGCATATACCACTGGCAAGGGCTCCATCACCTTGCGGGGAGAAGTTCGAATAGAAACTCTGGCCAACGGCAAGCAAACCATAATTATCACCGAGTTGCCCTACCAGGTGAATAAGGCCAAGCTGATTGAAAAAATTGCCGCTTTGGTTCGGGACAAGAAGATCGAGGGTATTACTGACTTGCGTGACGAAACCGACCGGCACGGGATGCGGGTGGTTATTGAGTTGCGCAGGGATATTAATCCCCACATTCTTTTGAACCAGCTGTACAAGAACACCCAGCTTCAGCAAGGCTATGGTATCAACATGCTGGCTCTGGTCAACAATCACCCCACGGTCTTAACTTTGCGGGAAATGCTCTTTTATTACCTGGAGCATCAGCAAGAAATAATCACCCGCAGGACCCGCTTTGATTTAAACAAAGCCGAGGAAAGGCTCCATATTCTTGAAGGATTTAAGATTGCCCTGGACAATTTGGACCAGGTAATTGCCATAATCCGCAAGTCCAAAGATGCCGAAGAGGCAAGAACCAATTTGATGGCCAACCTGCCCTTAAGCAAAATTCAGGCCCAGGCAATTCTGGACATGCGCCTGCATCGCCTGACGGGGCTGGAAAGAGAGAAAATCCAACAGGAATACGACGAACTCATAGAGAAAGTACGAGTCTTCAAAGAGATCTTGGCTGACCCAAAAAAAATTGATGCAATAATCAAGGAAGAGCTTGAGGACATCGAAAGGAAACACGGAGACAAGCGCCGGACCAGAGTGGTCATCAAGGACGGAGATTTTGAAATTGAAGACTTAATCGCCGATGAGGATGTGGTGATCACCATCACTCACCAGGGCTATATCAAACGGATTCCCGTTACCACTTATCGCAGCCAGAATCGGGGAGGAAGGGGAATCGCCGCTCTGAACAAGCGGGAAGATGATTTTGTCACCCACCTTTTTATTACTTCTACCCATAAGAACATCCTCTTCTTGACAAACTTTGGCCAAATGTACCGCAAAAAGGTCTACGAAATCCCCGAAGCAAGCAGAAATGCTCGAGGCATAGCCTTGATAAATATCATCCCCTTGCGGCCGGGAGAAAAGATCAGCGCCGTCATTCAGGTTAAAGAGTTTTCTCCTGACAATTATTTAGTCATGGCCACCAGGACTGGCTTTGTCAAAAAGACCAGCTTGGATCAGTTTGACACCAATCTGCGCTCCGGCCTCATTGCCACCAAACTGATGGACAATGATGAGCTCATTGGCGTCAGACTGACCACCGGTGATCAGGAGATTATGCTCTTTACCCGAGACGGGCTTGCCATCCGCTTTAATGAAAATGAGATTCGCTCCATGGGCCGCGTTACCCGTGGAGTGAGAGGCATCAGGCTGGGCAAAGGTGACCAGCTGGTGGAAATGGTTGCCCTGGGCCGGGAAGGCCACATTTTACTGATTACTGAAGAGGGGTTCGGCAAACGAGTAGAGTCCGCTGAATTCAGGGCCCAGGCCCGGGGAGGCAAGGGTGTAAAATCTATTGGCATTACAGATAAGAGCGGCCACCTGGTTGCAGGCAAAATAGTTACTTCCGACGATGACCTGATGATTGTCACCGCAAAAGGAGTGCTAATCAGGCAAAAAGTCGATGGAATCTCAATCCTGCTCAGGCCAGCCAGGGGTGTAAAACTGATAAAATTGGATGCCGGCGATGCGGTGGTGGCTGTAGCCAGCTTGGTCCCGGAAGACGATGAGGAATAAAAGTGCGAGTCCCTTGACGGGGACTCTTTTATTTATCGCAAATGCGGGCAACATAAAGAAAAGACTAAGGGAGGATTGGTATGCGACCGGTTTGGAAAGGAGCCGTAAGCTTTGGCTTGGTCAACATTCCAGTAAAGATGTATGCTGCCAACGAAGACAAATCCATCAAGTTTAAGTACCTCCATAGCAAATGCAATACGCCTATAAAATACCAGCGAACTTGTCCCCGGTGCAATCAGGAGGTTGATTGGCCTGAAATTGTCAGGGGATATGAATATCAAAAGGACAGATTTGTAGTGATGAGTGATGAGGATTTCGAGTCGATTCCGACCGAAAAGACCCGGACTATCGACATCTTGGATTTTTGCCGGTTGGCAGAAATAGATCCCATCTACTACGAAAAAAGTTATTATCTTGGACCCGAAGAAACCGGCAAAAAAGCTTACAATCTGTTTGTCAGCGCCTTAAAAAACACCGACCGGGTGGCGGTGGCCAAGGTTGTTATCCGCTCAAAACAGGCCCTGGCAGCCCTGAGAATCTACAAAGATGTCTTGGTCATGGAGACGATGAAATACCCCGACGAGGTTAGATCCCAGCTCGAGGTCCCTGGCATTGAAAAAGAGCTGGCTGTTGAGGAGCGGGAATTGAATATGGCGACCCAACTGGTGGAGGGCATGACTGCAGATTTCGCCCCGGAAAATTACACCGATGAATATCGCAAGGCATTACTGGACTTGATTCAGGCAAAGCTGGCTGGAGAGCAGCCTGAACCTTCAGCTGCTCCGCCTGTTGAGGGCGTGGTCGACTTAATGGAGTCCCTGCGGGCAAGTTTGGAAGCAATAGAAAAAGAAAGATTTACCCCCGCGCTTCCTGAAAAGGTCAAGAAAAGGGGCCGGGTGGGGTAATGGAACCGGGGCAGGTTAAGGTGATGGAGCCTGTGTTGGCTGCAGGGGTGCCTGCGCTACCTAACTATGTGTACCAGGTAAAATGGGACGGAGTGAGAATGCTGACCTTTGTCCGTCAGGGGGGAATAATTCTGCAGAATAAGAAGGGGAGGCTGAAAACAACAACCTATCCGGAATTAAATTGCCTGGGAAATATTACGCCTCAACCGGCAATCCTCGACGGAGAAATAGTCGCCCTTCGCAATGGCAAACCTGACTTTTCCTTAATCCTGCGCCGCAATTTTGCCCTGCGGCCAGGGCCAGGGGCACCGCCGATTGCCTATGTAATCTTTGACATCCTCTGTCTGGGGGGAAAGGATCTTCGCCAGGAGCCTTTAAGCAGACGGCAAGAGGTCCTGGGCAACATCGACTTGCCCCAAGGGCCGGTCTCAGTAATCGATAATTTTGGCGATGGCGGCAAATTGTTTGAGCTGACTGGAGAAAAAGGTTGGGAGGGCATTGTCGCCAAAGATTTGGCCAGTCTCTACCGTCCAGGTAAATCTCATTGCTGGCAAAAGATCAAGCACAAGCAAAAAGGGAGATTTTGGATTATTGGCTACACAACTAAGCAGGGGAAGCTGGCCTCCCTTCTTCTGGGCCATGATGTTGGCCAGGGAATAGAATTTGCCGGGGCGGCGGCAAGCGGTCTCAGCTGGAGCGGCAGAAAAATACTTCAGGAGCTCTTGCAACCTCTGGCCATCCCTCAACCGGCGGTAAAAGTGCGGGGAAAGGCAAAAACATCTCTTTGGGTCAGGCCTTTGCTGCAAGTGGAAATTGAGTATATGGAATGGACAGAATCTCTAACATTGAGAGCCCCGGTCCTAAAAAACCTGGTTTTGGAGGATAAAGAATTTGCATTACCTTAATATCCAGGGCAAACAAGTGAGGATTTCCAACCCGGACAAGGTGTTTTGGCCCCAGACTGGAACCACCAAGGGGGAGATGCTGGAATATTATATTAAAATATCCCCCTGGCTCCTTCCCTGCTTGAAGGGCAGACTGGTTTCCCTACAAAGGTTTCCTCACGGAGTCCGGGGTCGTGGGTTTTACCAAAAAAACTGCCCCGACAATGCGCCGGAATGGGTAAAAACCTATAGTCTGCAAGGTAAAAGCGGCAAGGAAACGAGATATGTTCTCATAGAGGATTTGCCAACCTTGATCTGGTTGGCAAATTTAGGGGTAATCGAATTTCATCCCTGGCTTTCCAGCGTTGTCAGCCTTGATTATCCAGACTATGCAGTCTTTGACCTTGATCCAATGGAGAGGTATGGTATAGACGAAGTGCGTCAGGTCGCCCAGGGAATTGGCGAGCTGCTGCGAAAGCTGGGACTGATTGGGCAGGTGAAGACTTCAGGAGCTACCGGCTTGCAGGTATTTGTGCCTTTGGCGCCAATATATTCATATCAACAGGTGCGTGATTTCGTCCATGCCTGTTGTCAGATAATTCATAACGCCTTTTCCCAGTGGACAACATTGGAAAGGAGCATCGCCAATAGGCAGGGAAAAATTTACCTGGATTATATGCAGAACGCCAGGGGGCAAACAATTGTCTCGGCATACAGTTTGCGCCCCCAACCCATTCCATCTCTATCCTTTCCTTTGGACTGGGAAGATTTGCGCCGGCCAATCGACCCAGGGGATTATTCCTTGCATACCCTGAGTAAAACCAGTATTTTCCCAGCCTGGGCGGAAAAAACGCCAGGGCAGCGCCTGGAGAAGGCGGCAGAAGTGATAAAGAATATGCTATATTAATAGAGATGCAGGATTTTTTTTATGCAAAGTCGAAGTAAATACAGAAGATGGACTGGCACCAATTGTGAGGAGGAGATTGTTGTGAAGAACTATGGCACAGATACACTGCGTAATATTAGCATTATTGGACACGGTGGTTCCGGAAAGACAACTTTGACAGAAAGCATGCTCTTTTATTCCGGTGCCATTCAAAGGATAGGCAGGGTTGAAGAAGGCACTACCACCACTGATTATGACTCCGATGAAATTAAAAAGCAGATTACGATTAATGCTGCCATGGCCCCGGTTGAGTGGAAAGACTGCCGCCTGAATTTTATTGATACTCCGGGGTACTTTGACTTTGTCGGCGAAGTCATCGGCTCCCTGCGGGTAGTTGAAACGGGTCTTGTCACCTTGTGCGCGGTCTCTGGGGTGGAAGTGGGTACAGAGAAAGTTTGGGACTTGGCAAACAAGAAAACTCTACCCAGGATCATTTTTATGAACAAGTTGGACAGAGAAAACGCCAATTTCGCAAAAACATTGGCTGAAGCTAAGGATCATTTTGGTCCCAATGTCATTCCCGTCCAGCTGCCCATTGGCAGCGAAGAGGACTTTCAGGGCATCATTGATATTTTACAAATGAAGGCTATTGTATATTCCGGGGATAAATTTCACGCAGCAGATATTCCGGATAATCTTAAGAGCGAGGCAGAAAAATACCGGGAACAACTGGTGGAAATAGCTGCCGAAACAGATGATGAACTTACCCTAAAATATCTCGAAGGGGAAGAGCTGACCAACGCTGAAATCAGCAAGGGAGTGCAGCAGGCTGTTGGTGCAGCCAAACTGTTCCCTCTGCTCTGCGGCTCAGCAGTCAAGGGCATTGGCATTCCCCAGCTTCTGGATTTTCTGGTCTTTGCCGCACCTGTTCCTGCAGACAAGGCCCTGGCCCTGGATGCCGAGGGCAAAACAATAGAAATTCCGGCTGGAGCGAAGGAACCTTTCCGTGCTTTGGTCTTTAAGACAATGGCTGACCCCTTTGTGGGCAAAGTCAGCTTCTTCCGTGTATACAGCGGCGAACTGGCCTCCGATACCCAGGCTGTTAACCTCAACAAGGCCAAGACAGAACGGGTGGGACAGCTTTTCCTTTTCCGGGGAAAAAGCCAGATTCCAATTACCAAGGCGATTGCCGGCGACATTGCCGCCGTGGCCAAGCTCCAAGATACCAATACCGGCGACACCCTGGGAGACAAAGACAACAAGTACTTGATGAAGGGAATTGATTATCCCGTTCCCATGGCATCCTTTGCCGTAGAGCCCAGATCCAAAAATGACGAAGAAAAGGTTGGCGCCGGCTTGGCCAAGTTCCTTGAAGAGGACCCAACCTTTAAGGTGGAGCGCAATATTGAGACAAAACAAACTTTACTATATGGCATGGGTGACACTCACCTGGAGATTATCGTCAGCCGCCTGGCGAAAAAGTTTGGCGTCGATGTGGACCTGACGAAGCCCAGGATTGCCTATAAAGAGACAATCAAGGGTTCGGCCGAAGTCGAAGGAAAGCACAAGAAACAATCAGGAGGCCGGGGTCAGTACGGACATGTCAAGATTAATTTTGAACCATTGCCCCGGGGCGAGCAATTTGAATTTGTCGACAAAATATTCGGCGGCTCGGTGCCACGAAACTATATACCGGCAGTAGAAAAGGGCCTGATTGAAGCCATGGAAGAAGGCGTGTTGGCCGGATTCCCTGCTGTGGATATCAGAGCTATCCTTTTGGATGGTTCATACCACAATGTTGACTCCTCGGAAATGGCCTTTAAAATTGCTGCCTCCCTGGCTTATAAAAAAGGCATGCAGGAAGCCAAGCCCATTTTGCTAGAGCCAATTTACAATGTTGAAGTCAGAGTGCCAGATAATTTCATGGGCGATATAATGGGAGATATGCCCTCCCGCCGCGGCCGGGTGGCCGGAATGGATCCGCAAGAGGACGGAACTCAGATCATCCGGGCCCAGGTTCCCCTTGCCGAGATGTATGGATATTCGGTAGATTTACGGTCAATGACTCAGGGCAGGGGCGAGTTCAGCATGGAATACTCCCATTATGAGGAAGTTCCTGCAAATATCGCCGAAAAAATAATTGCCGAACAAAAGAAAGAAGCTTCCGAAGAATAATAAGTTCAAGGTCGGGCACAACTGTGCCCGGCCCGTTTTTAAGGAAAAAACGTCAATAAAGACATTGGGTTTCCGGTTTGCATAAATAGATTTTTTGGTGTAAAATTAAAAATCGGGGATGAGGATAATCACCTTTTGCCTTAGTTTGCAGTTTCATTGACTTAGGCAGCATGGTGTGTTACAATTTTTTGCGTCACCTGTTGGAGGGGTGTCCGAGCGGTTTAAGGAGCTGGTCTTGAAAACCAGTGACTCGCGAGAGCCGTGGGTTCGAATCCCACCCCCTCCGCCATTAACAGACTGGAGAGATGCCCGAGTCGGCTGAAGGGGATCGCCTGCTAAGCGATTAAGCGAGCCTAAACTTGCTTCGAGGGTTCGAATCCCTCTCTCTCCGCCATAATGTGCCCGTAGCTCAGCTGGATAGAGCGTTTGACTACGAATCAAAAGGCCGCAGGTTCGAATCCTGCCGGGCACGCCATTGCCAATTCGCTGGCCGGAGACACAAGGTCAAAGGCCAGTCTTGTTTATTAAACCAGCGCCCGTAGCTCAGGGGATAGAGCAACGGTTTCCTAAACCGTGTGCCGGAGGTTCGATTCCTCCCGGGCGCACCATTGTCAATCAGGTGATTATCATGAACCATAAGCTGTTTATGTCTGTTGCCCTGGCCGCTGCAAAACAGGCCTGCCAAGCAGGCGAAGTGCCAATTGGGGCCGTAGTTGTTAACAAGAATAACCGAATCCTGGCTGTAGCCCGCAATCGCCGGGAGGCAGACAAGGACCCGGTTGCCCATGCCGAGATTCTGGCGATTCGTCAGGCAGCCAGGCGCCTGGGAGATTGGCGGCTTTACGGCTGCAGAATTTATGTAACGCTGGAGCCCTGTCCTATGTGCGCCGGCGCCATATTGCAAGCCAGGATCAAGACCGTTTATTATGGCGCCAGTGATCCCAAGGCAGGGGCCTTTGGTTCCCTTATTGACCTGAGAAGAATATCCGGTTATAATCATCATCTGGAGGTATTTGGCGGCATTATGGCAAAAGAATGCAGCCAAATCCTAAAAAGTTTTTTTCGACAACTTAGATAATGTGGAGAGATGGCTGAGTCCGGCTTAAAGCGCTCGCCTCGAAAGCGAGTGGGCGGTAGTCCCGTCCCGTGAGTTCGAATCTCACTCTCTCCGCCATTATAAGAAACACGGAGAGATGGCTGAGTATGGCTGAAGGCGCTCGCCTGGAAAGCGAGTAGACGGGGTCAACTCGTCTCGAGGGTTCGAATCCCTCTCTCTCCGCCATTTGATTATTCATGGCCGTGCTAGATGGGGAGGTAGCGGTGCCCTGAACCTGCAACCCGCTATAGCAGGATTGAAGACCTACGTTGAGGCATTTCAGCTGTGGGGTCCGGTTCCGGCAAGTGGTGTTGACGGTCGGGTCCTGGGCAATTGGCCTCTGTGAACCCCGTCAGATCCGGAAGGAAGCAGCGGTAAGCGGAAGCGCCAATGTGCCCCAGGGCAGCCTGGCTCGAGCTAACTGCCGGCGTGCCGCCTGGAGCTGAATGTCGAGAGTAGGGCACGGCCAAAAAATTTTATGACAATCGCCTTGGGCGATTGTTTTGCATTGGCCGGGAATTTTAAAGTATAATACAAGGAGAGAGGAGGGAGATTGGTGCTCTATCAGTCATTGTACCGTCAATACAGGCCTTTGGGTTTTGAGCAAGGTTTTGTGGGCCAGGAACATATTGTCAGGACATTGCAAAATTCACTCAAGACAGGGCGGCTGGCTCATGCCTACCTGTTTTCCGGTCCCCGGGGCACAGGCAAGACTACAACGGCCAAAATCTTGGCTAAAGCCGTAAACTGCCTTAGCGCTGACGGTCCGGTATCTGAGCCCTGCAATCAGTGCGAACTTTGTATGGCAGTCAATCGGGGCAATGCAATGGACGTTATCGAGATGGATGCTGCTACCAACCGGGGGATTGAAGAGGTCCGGGACTTGCGGGACAGGGTTCAGTACGCTCCTGCACTGGGCAGGTACAAGGTATACATAATTGATGAAGTGCACATGCTCACTACCGAGGCGTTTAATGCCTTGCTGAAAACCTTGGAAGAACCGCCGGCCCATGTGATCTTTATTTTGGCCACCACAGAGCCCCAGAAAATCCCTGCTACTATTTTATCCCGCTGTCAGCGCTTCGACTTTCGTCCCCTTACAGAAGGTTTAATCGCTGCCCACCTGCAATCAATCGCCCAACAGGCAGAGGCGAATCTTGACCCAGATGCGGCAGATATCCTGGCATTTCGGGCCCAAGGAGGGATGCGGGATGCCATTGGCCTGTTGGAACAGGTCATCGCATATGCACAAGGGGACATAACTCCTGAACAGGTTTGGCAGGCTCTGGGAACCGTAGACAAGGCCAGACTGGCAGAGCTGGCCAATTCTTTGGCAACTAAGGATATTAGCGCTGTTCTCAAGCTTTTGGATGAGTTTGGCAATATGGGATTAGATTACCGGCAGCTGTTGACAGATCTGTTAGAATTGTTGCGGGAAAGATTGTTGCAGGTGACCGGGGCCAGAAAGAATACAAAGCTGGGAGAAAACCTCATTATCAAGACAGCCCCCGAGATTATGACCATGATGGATGCTGTGGCTGCAGGTCTCCAGGACAGCAGGCGCTGGACTCATCCCCGCTTGGCAGCAGAACTGACGGTGATTAAAATCTGCAACAGCCCGGGTCCCATTAGCGAAAAGGCAAGGCCGGCAAAAGCAGTTACAAAGGCTCGGCAAGAATCAGCGTCGGTAACCCAGGAAAAATGGGAAGAAATACTGTCTCTGGTCAAGGGAGAGAGCATTTCTTCATATGCCTGGCTGAAAGAGGCCAAGGCATTTATCAAAGAAGGCGATCTGATGCTGGAGTATCCAGGCAATTACAAGCTTCACTGTGAAAACATAGTTAAGCCTGAACACCGGCAAGTAATAGTCCAGGCATTCAGGCAAGTGTTGGGAATAGAAAAATTTAAGGTGATAACGAGAGAGTAGAGGAGCTGAACAGATATGGGAATGGGAAAGGCCATGAAGCAATTTCAAAAGATGCAGGCAG
Organism: Firmicutes bacterium UBA5286; assembly: GCA_002408465.1. GTDB lineage: Bacteria > Bacillota > Proteinivoracia > UBA4975 > UBA4975 > UBA4975. The sequence continues at coordinate 164,262 of DHSM01000022.1, forward strand.
AGATGAAAAAAATGCAGGCAGAACTGGAATTTAAGCGAATTTCCGCTACAGCCGGAGGCGGCATGGTGGAAGCTGTTGTCGACGGCAATCGCAGAATTGTCGAAATCAAGATCAAACCCGAAGTAGTTGACCCCGATGATATTGAGACCTTGCAGGATTTGCTGCAAGCTGCCGTCAATGAGGCTACGCGAAAGGCTGAAGAGTACGTCGCTGAGGAAATGCAAAAAATCACCGGGGGATTGCAGCTTCCGCCGGGGCTGTTGTAAAAAATGCGTTATTACGACAGCTTAGCCCGACTAATTGCCCAATTTCAGAAACTGCCGGGGATAGGGAATAAAACCGCCCAAAGGCTTGCTTTTTTTATTCTGAAAATGCCTGAGGCGGAGGTGCGAAGCTTTGCATCTGCCTTAGTTGAAGCCCGTTCCAAGCTGCTTACCTGCAGCCGCTGCGGCAATATGACCGACAGTGATCCCTGTTCAATTTGCCTCGATCCCAAAAGGGACAACGATTATATTTGTGTTGTCCAGGAATCCAAAGATATCCTTGCTCTGGAACGGACTAATGAATACAGAGGTCAGTACCACGTCCTCCATGGCGCTATATCGCCTTTGGACGGAATCGGTCCTGACCAGCTCAATCTCAAATCGCTTCTGACTCGGGTCAAAGAAAAAGCCCCCAAAGAGATAATTATCGCTACCAACCCCAATGTGCAAGGGGAAGCTACTGCCATGTACCTGGCCCAAATTCTCAAACCCCTGAATATCAAGGTTACGCGCATAGCTCATGGTTTGCCCGTTGGCGGGGACTTGGAATATGCTGACGAGATGACCCTTGCCAGGGCCTTGGAGGGCAGGCAGCAAATTTAAATCTGCCAAATTGGTGGATTTTTGTTTAATCTAGCATAAATAGTCAATACTATCGGATAGAATTAACTGAGGATGGTGTTGACAGGTGTTTGCTGCCACCAAAAACAAAGATAGATCCTGGGACAGAAAAATTGATGACCAAACAGAGCATAAGGAAATACAGGTTCTATACAAATTAGTTAATCAGGCCAGAGATCAATGGCAATTGGCCAGAGAATACTTTGAGTTTGTTAAGGATCCCGAGCTGGTAGATCTGGCGATCAACAATCTGGAAGCTGCTGAAAGACGATATAATTATTTACTGAAGCAGTTACGGGAAGAATAACCTGCATGAGAGCAGGTTTTTTGTTATCCTTGACTAAAATTTCGCAAATCTGTTATACTGATTAAGGTTTGATTGTTATAGCCCGGGGATGGCGGAAGGATAAAACTGTAACGAAGCTGTTACACTCAATCCTAGGATTGTATTATAACAGGTGCCAGGTTGGGAGGCTGTATTAAAACAGTGAGAGTTGTGGAAGCATTTGTCGGTGAATATGCTAGCGGCAAGAGTGAAAATGCTATTAATAGAAGCCTTGAATTGTTAAGCCAAAACCAAAAAGTTACCTTGGTAGATTTGGATACAGTGGAACCTTTCTATACCCTGCGGCCGCTTAAAAAAGCTTTGCAGGAGATGGGCCTCAATGTGATTGCCTGGTCCCCTGAGCAAACAATGGGTTTGGGCGAAGCGGGTTCTCTCCTCAACCCGGAAATGATCTGGGCTTTGAAAAATGAAGGCAGTATAGTGCTGGATATCGGCTATGGAGTTCACGGCGCCAAAATCTTTAATCTCATCGAGGGCGCTGATACAGACCCGAATTTGCAAGTGTATGCCGTTGTCAGCATAGCTCGCCCCATGACGGCCACTAAGGAAGATATAGTCAGATATATCAAGGATTTGGGCAATGTGGATGGTTTAATTAATAATACTCACCTCGGCAGCGAAACTACGCCAGATGTAATCGAAGAAGGCGCCTGGGTCATAACTGAAGCTGCCCGGGAGCTGGGGCTGCCCGTCATGTATACAGCAGTTTGTCAGGAGCTGGCAGATAAATTCGCTAATACAGATAAAATGGGAAACCCAATTAAGATAATAAGACGCTTTATGCCACAAGCTTTTTGGTAAGACGAACCGGCAAAATTCCGGTCTTTTACAATAGTTTAAGGCAAATACAAATCAGGAGGAGTGATCTTTATGAGTGAAAAGCCTGTAAAGGGTGAAAGGCGAGTGTTCATGACAGGCAATGAAGTATGTGCCTGGGCCGCCCTGGCAGCTGAAGCAGATATCATGTATGGATATCCAATTACGCCCCAGACCGACATCATGCAATACTGGACCCGTCTTGGTCCCAAATTCGGAAGAAAATTTTTACAGACTGAAGATGAGATTTCTGCCGGATTTACAACCGTTGGCGGCGTAATTGCCGGCAAAAGAGCTTTTTCCGCTACTACTGGTCCTGGCAACACCTTATTCCAAGAGCCTATGTCTATGGCAGAGATGATGCGGATTCCAACAGTCGTTATCATCCCCCAAAGGGGTGGCCCATCTACTGCTACCGTTATCTATTCTCAACAGGAAGTGACAATGACCACCTTTGGCGGCAACGGTGAAGGATTCAGGATCGTCTATTCCACTGCCGGCCATCAGGATTTGTACGATTACACTATAAAAGCATTTAACACTGCCTGGAAATACAGATTCCCCACCTTTGTGTTGGGCGACGGCTATCAGGCAAAGATGCGTGAACCTCTGACCATTTATGATCCTGCAGAACGGGGGATTAAGATGGTCGAGACCGAACCTCTGGTAGGGCTGCCGGGAACCCCGGGCGTCGATCGCCCCGCTCAGTACCTGCGCAACACCTATAATACAGAAGAAGAATTATATGACGTAGTAATGGATATCGCCAAAGACTATGAAAAGGCGGCCCCGGAAATTATCGAGTGGCAAGATTTCGATACGGATACCGAAATGGATGTCCTCATTCTTGCCCACGGCGTCGTCTCCAGATCGGCCCAGGGAGCCCTTCCCCTGCTCAAGGACGAAGGCATTCGCGCCGGCCATTTCCGGCCAATAACCCTCAGGCCAATGCCTGAAGAACAAATGCGGCGGGCAGCTGCAAAGGCCAAGCGCATCCTGGTAGTTGAGTCTGCCTATGGTCAATTCTTAAAATTAGTCAAACAAAGTCTGTATGGTATGGATAAGCCTATTGACACTCTGCTTCGTCCCGGTGTCGGTGTTACAGCAGAGGAAATAGTCGACCGGATCAAGGAAGGGAGGTAAGAGCCATGACTCGCGAAGAAATTGCTTTAGCTCCAAATATGCCAAAATGCTGGAATCCTGAGACCAAGCCCCATAAATTTTGCCCTGGTTGCGGTCACGGCCTTGCTCTGAAAATGTTGGGTGAGGCAATTGACGAACTGGGAATACAGGACAAAGTAGTGTTTGGTTGTGACATCGGATGCTCCCTCTTGTCCTGGGACTTCTTCAATTTGGATTCAGTTCAAACCCACCATGGCCGCACCACCCCAGTTATTACGGGTATTAAACGGGCCCGGCCTGAAATAATCGGCATCGCCTATATGGGTGATGGCGGCGGTTATGCTATTGGCGCTCAGCACCTGGTCAACTCAGCAACAAGAAATGAAAAGGTGACGGCCATTCTCATCAATAACACCAACTATGGAATGACTGGCGGCCAGATGGCTCCCACCACTTTGCCCGGCCAAAAGACGGAGACTACTCCTTATGGCCGCGACCCCGAGGAGACCGGTTATCCCACCCTGGGACCTGAAATGGTAGCTTCCATCGCCAGGGAAGGCGCATATGTGGCCAGAGGCAGCATTGCCAACCTCAGGCAGCTGAAAAAATACTTGAAAAAGGCCATTCAAAACCAGATTGATGGCAATGGCTTTTCCTTTGTTGAAGTTATGTCCAGCTGTCCCACCAACTGGAGGACCAATGCCAAGGAAACATGGAGCTTTGTGGAAAAGGACATGGCCGAATATTTCCACGTGGGCGAATTTAGAGTTCCCGGCCAAAAGGAGGAGAAGTAGCTTGGCAATCAGAATAGTCCTTGCCGGAGAAGGCGGCCAGGGTGTCCAGGTTATCGCCAACATTCTGGCTGAGTCAGCTAATGCCGAGGGGAAAGAAGTTATATATATCCCCAACTTTGGCGTCGAGCAGCGGGGTGGGGTATCCATCGCCTTTGTCCAGATTGATGACAAGCGTATTGGCTCTCCAAAATTCCCCAAGGCTGACATTGTCGTGGCCCTGAGTAATCGTGCCGTCAATCGCACCCGTCAATATGTGGATAAAAGAACCACCTTTATTTACGATAACTCTCTTGTAGCCGCGGCAGAAATTGATGAACATGCCATGGGTATTCAAGCTGTCGAGGCAGACCCCAGATCCCAGCGCCCCACTGAGCTTGTCGATGAAGGCAAAGTTAAGGACCAAGTTCAGCTGCCTGATAATGCAGCAAATATTATTGGCATCCCAGCCAACGATATAGCAAAAAATGAACTGCATCCCCGTGTTTTCAACATTATTATTCTGGGAACCTTGCTCAAGGCTACCGCTGTCGTCCCCTTGGACCGCATCAAAGAAGCAATCGAAGAAAAACTTGGCGGCAAGTTCGAAAAGAATCCGGAATTAAGAGACCTCAACTACAAGGCTCTGGATAAAGGCATGAGCCTGGTAGAGCGTGTGGATTAGGGGGTGAATCAAATGGCAGAAGCGGCAAAGAAAATTGCTCTGACTCAAGACGGCAAGAAAGCCAGCTTTAATCTGTTTCCGGAACTGTGTAAAGGTTGCGGCCTATGTATGCAAAAGTGCCCTGTCAACATTATCGTTTGGTCTACGGATTTGGGTGTCTATGGAACCCCGTCAGTGTGCACCAATGATCAGGATAAATGTATTGCCTGCAAGACCTGTGAAATGGTTTGCCCTGATGCAGCGATTCGCATAGTTAAAAAATAAAAAGAAGAGAAATAATATTAGGGGTGGTGCAAGCCGCCCCTAAACTCTCCTTAGTTCCCGAAAATTTTAGTTCAAAAGTTAATCAATTCCTTGTTGACAAATGTTTTTGGGTGTGTTAAATTATAAAAGTCGTCAAATTGACGGCAGGGCCTGTAGGAGGCGGCTTTTTTTGGAAAAAGCTTGTATTCTGTGGGTCTGGGACACTGACAATTTTCCTTCGGAAAATTGCACGCTCCCTACCGGGATTTATTCGGTGCTTTTGAAGCCGACTTTCGCTAACGCGAAAGCGTTTTCTTCGCAGGTAATGCCAGCACCGAACAGTGGCTTGCTGAATTTTCGGAAGAAAATTCAGCTGGGTTCTTTGAAAACTGAACAGTGATCGGAAGAGCGGGTCGGTTGTCTTAATGACAACCAAATCAAGATTCTTTTAGAGTCTTAACAGAATCGACTCTTTTATTTTTCGGAGAGTTTGATCCTGGCTCAGGACGAACGCTGGCGGCGTGCTGCACACATGCAAGTCGAACGGTTCTAGAGGTTAGAGATTGGAGGTTAGAAGTTGGAATCTGTAATCGAAATT
>DHSM01000026.1 GCA_002408465.1 Firmicutes bacterium UBA5286
GGAGAGTAGGACGCTGCCGGATCCTAAAAAGCCGCTCTATGAGCGGCTTTTTGATGTTGAAAATCAGAAGTCAGAAAATGGAATTCCAGTTTCCGACCTCTGATTTCTGACTTCCAATACAGCGGCGATGGTGCCAGGTGGATTTCCCCCTGGAAAAGCAGATCGTCTAGTCGATTTGTTTTGAGACCTCCATAACCCATTTTCCTGTCATGGGATTCAGTATATAGATTGTTATACTTTTGTTGTCTAGAACTTCAAAAACGTACCAGTGATCGTAGTAATCAGTGTATATTTCCCATTGTCTTTTAAAGGGAAAAATTTTGTTGTATTGATGACCAGAGACTTTGTTCCACTTAGCAGGTTGAGTCACAGCCTTTCCCAATTCCCTAGCTAATATTTCTTTTCCTTCAGTGTATGTATAAGTTGGCGTCGGAAACAAAACCATGGAAGCAGTAATTACAGCCACCAAGGTGCAGTTTATGATAATCCTCCATATTGTCTTTTCGGTTTTTGTAGTTAATAACATGGAAAGTATTAAGGTAAAAGTAGTGATGAACAGAAACCACCTGGGATTAATGACTCCCACATAGTGGTTGTAATGTGACCATAAAAACCCTAATTGAATTGATGGGATAATCAAATAAATCCAGATGTATGGTTTTTTAGAAAGAATGTAGGTCCAAATAACAGTAAATATCATGAAAAAAACAGGAAGTAGATAAACATAATAATTAGCTCTTCCTGGACTAATACAGAGAAAGCCTAAGCACAGGTAGTAAATACTGTAGTCATGCCTTTTATCGGAAAAATACCTAGTCATTAATAGGGCTAGAAAAAAAAACATGGGTGGCAACAGAGAGGGCAACATCTTATCTAGCCCTTCAAAAATATCTGGATAGCATGGTCTAATATATCAAAAAAGTGGGTAGTAAACCAATCTTGATGAACAATCAGTTCTCTTACGTCATCACTGGAACTATCAACACCTGTTAGTGAAGATTTAACTCTTCTCCACTCATATGCCCATTCTATTCCATTAATGTAACAATGCCTTGTCCATTCTTGCTCAGTTGTTGATTGTGAAATAATAATAGAGTCTATTAAAGATGATCCACCAAATATTGCTGCGCCGGCGTCATAAATAAGCTTTAACACTATATTAAAGTCTGTAGTTATTACGCCCACTAGAACACCCATAATAACAGCAATCGTTGTTTGGGCAGCAAAACTCCACAATGAGAATTTTACTCGATGATACTCATAAGATTCATACGCAAATGCCGTAGTGTAATGGGGAGCGCCAATAACTTTTGTTCCACAAAGTTGATGGGTGTAAGGAGAACCATACCATGGGTCGTAATTGTTGGCCATTATCTCCGATGGATGCCCTAATTCACTGGATAAAAAATTTCGCCGATCGTAAGTTTTTTTTTCTCCGTTCGTAGTTACTGTAAATATGGGATTTATGCTATCGGCTTCCACCAACTCTGTTGTATTACCGGAAGTTATAGTGCCAACTAATTTAGTACCTTCTGTAACAATTTCAATTGAGACTTTACCGAATTGTATTTTTTCGATAATTTTGCCATCTGGAGTTCTTACAACAGATTCAAGAATTACCTGATCATTATTAACTGCAAATACACGGACTGGCAATACTACTGTTACAGAAAAAATAAGGACAACAAACAACCCTAGTTTTTTTACAACTGAATTTTTCAATATTCAAATTCTCCTTTTCAAAAAACTCTAGTATCCCTATTCTATAAGATCAATTGGAACCCCTCTTTCTTATTAAGTCATATTTATTCAGTGCTGCAATTATTACACGCAGTGGGGTAATGCGTTCAATGATTTGCGGTATCCTTCATATTCCTCAGGAGAAATGGTTCTATCTAGGCTGTCCAACAGAAAATTGCTCGATAAGCATAATAATAGTAAATAAAAAAAAGAAGTTTTATCCAGAAGAGGGGTTGCCAGGTTATAATATAAACACTTGATTATCCCAACGTTTTACGGTATATGCAGTCTTTTCGCTTTGAAAAAGAATTAGTCTATGGGAGATAAAACGAAGAAGGGGTGGAATGTAATGATTAGGGATGCAGAGAAAACAGAATTGCAGCAGGCTGCTGACTTCGCTTATCGCTTAAATTTGAACCCTGTACATAGATGCAAGGCCTTTCCAATAGATTATAACGATATCAGTAAACAGTTTGAGAAGATGCTCGAGCATCCACATGACAGGTTATTAATCTTTGAAGAAAATAACCAAATAAGTGGTGTTCTAGCTTTGCTTGTTGATCCTCAGGAAAAGTATCTTGAGGCAATTGGCGGGGTTTTTGCCGAAAGAAATTACCACCATGTTGCCAAGGCTTTTTTTGATAACATAGCATACAGGTACAGCGGCTACTTCATGCACGCTGCCTACCCCGAAGGAAACGCACAGGCATTAAAATTTATGGAGTCTTTAGGTGCGGAATTGGAAGACTCAGATTATGAGATGCGTTTAAAAAAGGGCGAACTTCAGGTCTGCAGTCCTGACAAAGATGTTGTGCAATTAACGGAGAGGCACTTTGAGAGCTTTGTAGAGTTTCATGATGCTCAACACCCCGATGTTTTTTGGACCGGGAAGAAATTGCTGGAAGCTGAAAATAAATTTCGAATTCATATTGTCACCGAGAACGAGAAAGTCATTGGCTCAGTTGTTACAAGCAGACAGACTGAAGAAATATATTTTTTGACTGTCGCAGAAAAAAAAGAATTGGCTTATGGCAGGACATTATTGTGTCAAGCTGTGCAGGATGCTTTTTCAGATGGAGCTGAAGAACTGCTCTCTATGGTTGAGAGAGATAACAATTCGAAAATAAATTTGTTTGAAAACTTGGGTTTCAAAAGAACAGATACATGTTTAACATATAAGATTAGACTCTAGTGACGCGCTTCCCGGCTTAGACTAATAGCCCTTACAGCTATTGCAAAAGTTTTTTTGCTTCATGACGACAGGAATTTTGAGGCTATGGCTGAGATCTCAAGATCTTGAGTATACTCGGATAAATACCCAAAACCGGCGCACAGCGCCGGTTTTAGAAACAAAGAGCATATTATAATTTCCCAGGTACAATTAGATACTCCAGTCCGAGATTTACCAAGACTAGGAAAAGAGCGACAATACAGATGAGAATTCCGGTGAGGGCTGTATTATGCCGTTCCGTCTTTAAGGTTAACCCTCCCAATACCAAACCTCCAACGGCTACCGGAAGTCCCAGGAAGGGAATTTGCCATAACCAAATTCCCGCCAGCAAGCCTAGGGCAATCGAACATACAGCCATGATTAGTTGACCTTTGGCTTTCAATCACATATCCCCCCTCTGGCTGACATTATATACCATTAGGAAAGTTTTGTATAGTCTGCCTGGGAAAGGGAGGGAGTATTTGTTTTTACGAAAATATAGATTTGAACCAGGCCAGGTCCTCACCGGTTATACAGGACATCAGGCGCAGGAGCAGATAGTAGGCAGCGGCAGTGGTGAGGATGCAAAGAGGCAGCCAAGTGATGTGCAGGGTATAGAAAACCAGGTTGGAAATAATCAGGGCATTGAGTATGCAGAAAAGCGTTTTGCAAATTGCGCCCGCAGTTATTTTCAAGGATACAAACTTTCGCAAACGATTTAGGCTTAAACCGAAATTCAGAGTCCGGGTGAGAAACAGGGTAAATATATAGCCAACAATGGCGAATTTGGGAAGCAGCAGGTAGATGAGGGTGACGCCTATCAGGGATTCAAAGATGTTGTAAGCCATGGAAGGCACTTGCTGGCCAATGCCCTTCAGCATTCCATCGACAATTGAATCCATATACATTACTGGAATCAAAGGGGCCAGGATTTTTAGGTAATAGCCGGCCTCGCTGTTGTTGTATACAGCGCTGCCCAGTTCCGCTGAAAAGCGGAAAAAAATACTCATGACCCCGATAGAGGATATTAACCCTAAATTGATTACCCGATTAATGATGTAGCTGAGCCGGTTGGGGCGTCCTTGAGCCTGACATTCTGCCAGTTCAGGGACAATAAGATCCGAAATTGCATACAGGAGGACGGCCGGAAACATCAGCAGCGGTATGGCCATGCCCTGAATGGTGCCAAAGGTGGCTAGGGCACTTTCGCTGGAGGCGCCGCTCTTTTTCAGCCCATAGGGAATGAGAGTTTGCTGCACAGTGCGGATAATCGAAGTTACATAAGCGCTAAAGGCTACGGGGAGGGCGATTCTAAACATTCTGGGCGGCAAATCCGGACTGCTGACTCGGTTTTTGTATTGACGGATATCGAAGCTATACAGAATAAATAAGAGAAGGCAGCTGGCAATCTCTCCTATGCAAGCGCCGATGGCTATGCCGGCACAGGCATATTCCAATCCCCGGGGCAATAAGGCCAGTATACAGGCCACTGTAGCCGCAATTCTAAAGACCTGCTCTGTAATCATCACAGCAGATAACTTTAGCACTCTGCGCACAGCGGTAAAATATCCTCCCATTACCGCACATATGGCCAGAAAAGGCAAGCTGAGGGCAAGAATGCGCAACGACAAGATTGTCCTGGTGTCCCCCAACCACAAGGTTCCGATAAAATCGGCGCAGAAAAATAAAGTGGTGGCAAAGACTGTGCTGAAGATCAGGCTGTAACACAGGCAGATTTTAATTGCCTTCTTGGCCCCGGCTTCTCTGCCCATGCCGAGCTCCTCAGCTACCAAGCGGGTAGTGGCAAGCCGTATACCGGAAATGGCAAAGGTGGCAGCCAAAAAATAAATTGACATTATCAGCTGCAGGAGGCCGATGCCGGCAGGGCCGATTTTTTTTGAAAGGTATACCTGAAATGACATGCCGATTGTTCGCAGGAGCAGAGATGTTGCCGTCAGGGTCAGAAGGTTAAAAAAAATGATTTTTACCCGCTTCAATTTTAACCACCTCGAAATTCAGTATTAGATATATTTCCAGGTGGGAAATTTTAGACTGATGACAATGTTGACAAATTGTAGGACCGTCCCCGAATTTGTCGAAGTTGTGTAGAGCCATGTAAACTGATATAATACGGTAATTATAAAAAACACTGGGGGGTAATTGATGTGCAAAAGATATTAGATGTCGCCCTGACCTTTGATGACATTCTCCTGGTTCCGGCAAAGTCTTCGGTGCTGCCCAGCCAGGTCAGTCTCAAATCCAAGCTTACCAGGAATATTTATGTCAACATCCCCTTGCTCAGCGCCGGCATGGATACTGTCACCGAGGCCCGTATGGCCATTTCTTTGGCCAGGGAAGGCGGCATTGGCATTATTCACAAGAACATGTCCATTGAAGAGCAGGCAAAGCAGATTGACACTGTCAAGCGCTCGGAACACGGCGTCATCACCAATCCCTTTTCCCTGGAGCCAGAGGCCACGGTAAGGGAGGCTGATGCCTTGATGGCTCGGTACCGCATATCCGGCGTGCCCATCGTCCGCGGCCCAAGACTGGTGGGTATAGTCACCAACAGGGATATACGCTTTGAAACAAATTTCGAGCGCAAAGTTTCCGAAATAATGACCAGCAAAAATCTGGTGACGGCGCCGGTAGGCACTACCCTGGACCAGGCTCTGGAAATACTGGCTGCCCATAAAATTGAAAAACTTCCCTTAGTAGATGCAGATTTCAATCTTCGGGGCCTGATTACGATTAAGGATATTGAAAAAGCCAGGACCTATCCCAACTCTGCCAGAGATAAACAGGGACGCCTGTTGGCAGGGGCGGCGGTGGGGGTAACCCCAGACACCCTAGAAAGGGCTGCAGCCCTAGTGGAGGCCAAGGCAGATGTTATTGTAGTGGATACTGCCCATGGTCATTCCCAGGGAGTGCTGGAGGCTGTCAAGCTGCTCAAGAAGGAGCTGCCCGGTGTTGACGTTATTGCAGGCAATGTAGCTACCGCCGAGGCCACCCGGGACCTGATTGCCGCTGGGGCAGATGCCGTCAAGGTAGGCATCGGGCCGGGTTCAATCTGCACTACCAGAGTGGTTGCCGGTGTCGGTGTGCCTCAGGTTACCGCAATCATCAACTGTGTGGAGGCAGCCAGGGGTTCAGGAGTTCCCATCATCGCTGATGGCGGGATCAAGTACTCCGGCGATTTTGTCAAGGCCATCGCCGCCGGCGCTGATACCGTCATGATCGGCAGCTTGCTGGCGGGAACCGAAGAAAGTCCCGGGGCCATCGAAATCTACCAGGGCCGCAGTTATAAAGTATACCGGGGCATGGGCTCTATTGGAGCCATGCGGGCAGGCAGCAAGGACAGATATTTTCAGGCTGGCCAGCAAAAGCTGGTTCCTGAAGGAATTGAGGGCAGGGTTCCTTACAAGGGAACAGCAGCCGATTCAATCTTTCAACTCATGGGCGGACTGCGGGCAGGCATGGGCTATTGCGGTGCCCCGGATATCGCAAGCTTGCAAAAGGCGCAGTTTGTCCAGATTACCAATGCCGGTTTGCAGGAAAGTCATCCCCACGATGTTCACATCACCGCCGAAGCACCAAACTATGCCAAGCTGACATAAGCTGTTAGCAGGAATAAGTCCGAAGTATATTGGCAAAATACTGGTAATATCTAGGCAAAGATGGTGATGAGCATGAGTGCCAAAAATAATATATGCCATATTTGCAATCTTTGTTGTCCGGAAGGTGTTCGCCTGGTGGCGGGGTATATCTGCGCCGATTGCCTGATACAAATCAGCTGCACCGATGTGGAAGACCCCAAGTATGCCTTCTATGTTGCGAAACTCAAGGAGCTATGGCAGGCAGGATAGGGAAAGCTAATTGCCTTTCCCCTTTTTTATTATGTATAATAGAAGAAATAGAAGAAAAAGGACAGTCTGTTATGGAACTGAGAGAGCATATGGAGCAATTATCCCGCAAGGACAGGTTTCCCTTTCACATGCCCGGTCATAAGGGCAGGTTTCCCTCCTTATTCGGCAAGTTTGATCCGACTGAATTGCCTGGTTTGGACAACCTGCACTGTTCCCGGGATGTCCTCCGGCGGGCCCAAAACCTGGTGGCAGACATATACGGTGCTGCCAAAACATATTTTCTTGTAAACGGCAGCAGTGTGGGCATAATGGCCGCAATCTCCGCTCTGGCCCGACCGGGAGATTGCGTGCTGGTGCAAAGAAACTGTCACAAATCTGTGTTGGCTGGACTTATACACAGCGGGGCAATGCCCGTATGGATTGAACAGCCCTTTTGTCCACGCCTTCGCCATTGGCTGCCGCCTGCACCGGCAGAGGTCAGTAAACTGATTGCCGCTAAATCCATCAAGGCCGCAGTTTTCACCAATCCCGATTATTTCGGGCTGGCGCCGGATATCGCTGGCCTTGCCGATATTTGTCAGAGGGAAAAGATTGCCGTCATTGTCGATGAGGCCCATGGCGCCCACCTGGCTTGGGGGCAGGACTGTGGCCTGCCAAAGAGCGCAGTAACTGCCGGCTGCAGTGTTGTCGTGCAAAGCCCTCACAAAACGCTGCCCGCCCTTACTCAGGCCGCCTGGATGCACATAAATGATGCGGCTTTAGCTGAAGGGCTGCAGGAAACCCTGAATATTTTTCATACCACAAGTCCCAGCTATCTTCTCCTAAGTTCCCTGGAGTTTGCGGGAACCTGGGCTAATGCTCACGGCACGGCCATGCTCCGGCGCTTGAACATGCTTGCAAAAGCGCTGTACCTTAGAAGCAGGCAGCTGGACCTTGACTTTCGCCAGCCGGCATATAACCGGGACTGGACCAAGTTTCTTTTGCCCAACCGCCGAGGTCTTGTCAAACTGCTTTACAGCCAGGGGATATATCCCGAGCTGGTCCAGGGCGACAAGGTGCTCTTTATGCTGACAATGGCCGATGCCCTTGAGACAAAAGGGATTGCCGCCCTCTATCGGATACTGCCCCTTATTGCCTCTCTGCCCGGGAGGCCGGTGGTGGAAATTGCCCCCCCGCCTTTGCCTCGGCAGGAGATTACCCCCCGAGAAGCTTGGCTGCGGCCGGGGGAAATAGTCCCCCTCCACAAGGCCCTGGGGAGGATTGCCCGCCAGGTGCTTGCTCCATATCCGCCTGGGACCATGGTCATAGGCCCCGGTCAGCGCCTGGAACAAGAACATGTTCAGTACCTGCAAAAGTTGCATGCAAAGAAGGTGATTCCCCAATGGTTAGAAGTAATCTAAAAGGGCGCTTTATAGTTTTTGAGGGCTTGGATGGGTGCGGCAAGACTACCCAGGCGAAAATGCTGTCTGATTTTTTATCCTCCCAGGGGGTACAATACCTGCATGTCCGGGAACCTGGGGGAACAGCTGTAGGCAACAAGCTGCGGGAGATTCTCTTGAATCCGGAAACCGTCCTGACTCGGTGGGGAGAGGTGCTGCTGTTGGCTGCAGCCCGGGCCCAACTGGTCCAAGATGTCATCCGGCCGGCTCTGGCCCGGGGGGAGATTGTCGTATGCGATCGGTATCTGTTCTCCAGTTTGGCCTACCAGGGCTATGGACTGGAGCAGAATGTCGAATTGGTTAGGCAAGTTAATCTGGAGGCTGTCGGCGGGCTGATGCCTGACTGGACTTTTCTTTTGGATATTGAACCCGAAGCTGGTTTGTCCAGGCAGGCAAACCGGCGAGGTTTAGACAGAATCGAACAGCGCAAGGAAGGATTTTTTCAGAGAGTTGTGGAAGGATACCAACAACTGGCGAAAGATTATGGGTTGATCAGACTGGACGGGACTGCTTCAGTCCAAGCAATCCACCGGCAGGTCGTGACCATCTTAGGCAAAAAACTTATATTGAGAGAGGAGTGCGGGGATGAATAAACTGGTAATTGCCGTCATTCAAGATAAAGACAGTGTCAAGCTAATGGAGAATCTGGTTGACAAGGGTTACCGGGCAACAAAGCTGGCCAGCACAGGCGGGTTTCTCAAAGCTGGCAATACAACAATGCTCATTGGGGTTAGTCAGGAACAGGTAGAAGATGTCGTGTCAATAATTCGCACAGTCTGTCAGTCCCGAGAAAAGATAGTTACCACTATGTCCCCAATCGGCGGAGCGGTTGAGTCCTATGTTCCCTATCCAGTAGAGGTCATAGTCGGCGGCGCCACCATCTTTGTGCTGGATGTGGAGAGGTTTGAGCAAGTATAACCCTGAGGGATTTTACGGCAATGAACGGATTGTGGAGGCCCTGTTCCAGGGGATTGAAACCGGGAGGCTAGCAAATACACTTCTCTTTGCCGGACCAGCTGGCAGCGGGAAAAAAACACTGGCGGCCAAGGTCGCCCGGAAATTGTTTTGCCCGAATCTGTGCGGGCGTTGTCCAAGCTGTAAAATGTTGGCCCGGGAGATACATCCAGACTATTTGCTGATTAGTTCGGAAGGCGCTTTGGTTAAATTAGAACAGGCCCGCCAATTAAAGGCCTTTCTCTCCACTCCGCCCAATACAGCAGCATACAAAGTGGCGGTGTTGGAAAACTGTCACAACCTTACCGTCGAGGCCGGCAACAGCCTCCTCAAAATACTGGAAGAACCGCCGGCCGCTTCGATTTGTATTCTCACTGCCGACAGCGCCGACAACGTGCTGCCTACATTGGTTTCCCGCAGTCAGGTGTATACACTGACTGCTCTACCCACGGCAATGATTTCCGAGATGTTAATAAAGAAAAAACTGCCAGAGAATCAGTCCTGGTTCCTGACGGGATTTTCCGAGGGCATATTAGGTCGCGCCTTGGAATTGCTGGAAGACCATGACTTTTGGCAACAACGGCAGCAAATGGCCATGGAAATACAGGAATTGCTGGCCCGGCGCCGAGATCCGCTGCTTTCCTCAGACAACTGGCAGACCTTCCCGGACAGGGCCTTGGATTTCCTTGAGTACTGGCTGCGGGATATGGTAAGGTTGCAAATTAATCAGGACTATATCCCGGTAAATAAAGATCTGCAGGCCAATCTGGAGGAATGTTTGGCCAATTGCCCGGAAGACAAAAGCATTGCCTTGCTGGACCAATGCGCCCAGGCCCGGGAACGCTTGCAAGCCAGGTGTAACCCTCGTCTGGTCTTTGATTGTCTGGCTCTGAAGATGTGGGAGGTTTAGATATGGAAGAATATACTGTAGTCGGTGTCCGCTTCAAGGATGCCGGGAAAATATACTATTTTAACCCAGAGCAACTGCAGCTGACCGAAGGCAGGCCTGTTATAGTCGAGACTGTCAGGGGAGTTGAATTTGGTTGGGTGGTAGTGGCTCCCAAACAGGTATCAGGCGATGAAGTCATCCTGCCCTTAAAGCGGGTTGTGCGGGTCGCCCAGGCAGAAGATTTGCACAAACTTGAAGAGAATCAGGAAAAGTCCAGGGAAGCGCTGACAATCTGCGCAGAAAAGATCCAAAAGCACGGTTTGGATATGCGGTTGGTGGATGCCGAATACACCTTTGACAATTCTAAGGTTATTTTTTACTTTACTGCCGACGGCCGCATCGACTTTCGCAACCTGGTCAAGGATCTGGCTTCGGTCTTTAAAACCCGGATTGAGCTGCGCCAGATTGGAGTGCGGGATGAGGCCAAGATGCTAGGCGGACTAGGCAGTTGCGGGCGCCCTCTATGCTGTTCAACTTTTCTCAATGAATTTGAACCTGTTTCCATCAGAATGGCCAAAGATCAAAATCTCTCTCTTAATCCGGCAAAGATCTCTGGAGTATGCGGCCGCCTTATGTGCTGCCTGCGTTATGAATCGGATCATTACCATGAAGCCAGAAAGTGCATGCCCAATGTTGGTGCGGTTGTAGATACCCCCAGTGGCCCGGGGAAGGTCGTGGAGGCAAATGTGCTCAAAGGTCAGGTCCGCGTTCAGTTACAGGATGATGGCAGCATTATTGAGATGCCGGTGAAGACATGCTGTGACGGGGGTAATGAAAGTGGACGAAATAGTAAAAAAGATTGAAGATGCTCTTGAGCAGTTTTATATGGCTATTACCCAATTAAAAAAAGAAAGCGCAAATTTGCGCCTGGAAGTTGAGCGCCTGGAAAAAGAAAATAAGTGGTTGCGGGAACAGCTGCCAGGAAAGACAGCCAGTCCGGTTTCATTTAAAGAGGGCCAGGATGCCCTGGCCCGTCTTTATTATGAGGGATTCCATATTTGTCATTTGCAGTATGGCAATCTGCGCACCGAAGGGGATTGTTTGTTCTGCATCTCCCTGCTGAAAAAATGACAGAGCGAATCGATGATATTGGCGGCGGACTCAAGCTCATTCAGCAGGAAGGCTTATTTGCCTTGGGCACCGATGCAGTGCTGCTCAGTAAGTTTGCCAGTCTCTATGCCAATGACCGGGTCATCGACCTGGGCACAGGAACGGGATCAATACCCCTGATGCTTACCTTGAGAAAAGAGCTCAGTTACATAGCCGCCTTAGAATTGCAGCCGGAGTTGGCCGCACTTTGCCGGCGGTCAGTAGAGCTGAACAAATTAAATCATATAATTGAGGTCATAGCCGGGGACATCCGCAAGGTGCATGATGTTTTCCCTGCAGAATCTTTTGACCTGGCTACCTGCAATCCTCCCTATATGCCAGTGACCGGTTCCCTGATTAATGCCAGAAAGCCTGTGGCAATAGCCCGGCATGAGTTGTGCTGCCAATTAGAGGATGTTGTTAAAGCTTTTGCCTGGCTGGTGCGATATGGGGGGAAGGCAGCCCTTGTTTATCGCCCCCAACGCTTGGGGGATATTTTTTGCCTTATGCGAGAGCATGGCCTTGAACCTAAACGTCTGCAGTTTGTCTATCCCCGGCCTGGCAAGGAGGCAAATATCGTGCTGGTTGAGGCAGAAAAGGGAGCAAAACCAGGCTTGAGGACCTTGCCCCCACTCACTCTCAGGGGAGATGGTAAAGATTAAAGGAAGACTGTACATTTGCCCTAGTCCCTTGGGCAATCTTGAGGATATTACCCTAAGGGTTATCAGGGTGTTGAGGGAGGCAGACCTGATTGCGGCCGAGGATACAAGGCACAGCAAAAAACTGCTGGCCCACTATGATATCCATACTCCCATAACCAGCTTTCATCAACACACCAGCCAAAAGCAGACAGAGAAGCTGGTTGCCGCCATGCTTTCCGGGAAAAGCCTCGCTTTAATCAGCGATGCCGGCACCCCTGCAATCTCCGATCCTGGCCAGATTTTGGTTAAAGCGTGCATAGACCAAGGCATTGAAGTTGATCCTTTGCCCGGTCCCTGTGCCGCAATTGTTGCTTTGTCCGCCAGCGGGTTTCCCCTGGCTTCCTTTACATTCCGGGGTTTTTTGCCCAGAAAGGGAATGGACAAGGCAGTGGCGGGACTGGCAGAAATTGAACACCCGGTAGTGCTCTACGAATCTCCTCGCAGGATTGTCCCCTTGTTATTCAGCCTGAACCAGCACATGCCTGAAAGGGATCTCTTGCTGGCCAGGGAATTGACTAAGCTCCATCAGCAGCTGCTCCGGGGAAAACCTGCCCAGCTCCTTGACCAGGTCCAGGCTGAGGAGCTGGAAAGGGGAGAATATACTGTTGTACTAGGTCCCGGTCAGGGAAATCACCCTCAGCCAGATGTTGATTTGATGGCCCTGGCTACAAAATACCTGGGTCAAAATATGTCGACCAGGGATGCGGCAGACAGGATAAGTTATGAAACGGGCGTGTCTCGGCGGGAAGTATATAAGCTGCTCAATAAAAAAAAGGACACCTAAGTGTCCTTTAGTCGATATCTTTCATCTCTTTAAGGCATTTGGGGCAAATGTTTTTGCCCTTAAAATAAACAATGCTCTCTGCTTCATCACAAAAAATACAGGCGGGAGAATATTTCTTGAGGATGATTTTTTCACCGTCAACATAGATTTCAAGAGAGTCTTTTAGATTGATGTCCAAAGTGCGGCGCAGCTCGATTGGAAGTACAACACGGCCTAGTTCGTCTACCTTACGTACGATTCCTGTCGATTTCATTTTGTATCCCTCCATAGATTAAATGTAAAATGCGCTTATAGTATACCAATTACTTCCATGATAGTCAAATAAAAAATATCATTTAAAAGGAGGAAAAAAACAGTGGCAAAAAAACAGGCCAATATCTGTGTAATCCCCGGCGGATCAGGTTCTGACTGGCTGCAGCTGCTTGCAGATGTTTTTGCCAGGCTTAAGCGCCTGTTGGGTTGGGAGGTAAATTTATTTCTAGCTCCCGGCGAATTTGCCCGCGTTTTTAAAATTGGGTTTGCAGAGGAGAATTTTGCTGGGCCTGAGCCTGTCGTTGAGCATCTGATAATGCGCCTGCAACAGGCTGGTGCAGTATATAAGCGCAGCGGTCAATTTGCTGTATGTGAAACTTGCGGTTTACCTGATGCGGGGTCTCAGCAGTGCAGCAATTGCGGCGGCAATATTATCCTTGCCGAACGGGAAGGTTATTATTTTCGTGTTGGGCGGTACGACAAGAAAATCTTGGAGCTGGCGGCCGAGGAAAGTTTGGTGCTGCCCCCATATCAGCAGGGCTATGTGCTTAACAGCATCAGCAATATGCCTGCTGAAGATGTCCTAATCGCCCTGAAGGTCTCCCGGGCAAAACAAAGAATCCTGCCTGCAAACTGGTTCGGCACTCTGGCTGCGACCTTGTCAGGTTGCGGATATCCCGGGGACGAAGGGGGTTTTCAGCGGTCTTGGGCCAATACATACCTCTTTATCCCCCGGGAGTGGCTCAGTCACGTTTACTATTGGTGCGGTGTGTTGCTGGCCCTGAATTTACCTAAACCTGGAGGGTTTGTCTGCCATAGCTCTCTTAAGATTTTGGACAGGCGAGAACAGGAGGTAAGCCTCCTGCTTTTGGCCCAAAATTACGGACAAGAAAGTATCAGGTACTTGCTCCTGGCTATTAAAGCAGCTCCCGGAGAAAATGTTTTTACTGAGGACCAGGTTATTCAGAGGATTAATCATGACTTGGCCAATGAACTGGGGAATCTGGTAGCCAGAGTCATCTCCATGGTTTCCAAATATGCCGGTGACATGATTCCTCCGCCGAATATTCTCACTCGTCAGAATGCAGACCTGGAACTGCGGGAGTATGCCCTGGAAACCCCGGGAAAAGTAGAACAATATATTAGCTCACAGGAACTTTTCCAGGCTATCCTGGCCATAAAAAACCTCATTGGCGCCACCAACCGTTTTATTGTCTCCACTGCTCCCTGGCAGTTAGCCACAGCCGGCAATCAACAAGAGCGGCTGAATACAGTATTGTACAATATCTGTGAGGCCCTGCGCTTTATAGCGGTCACTTTGAAACCGATCATGCCGGAAGCGGCCCAAAGCATACTGGGGCAATTGGGCATAGACAGCATCCCCGGCTTATACACTTGGAACTCCTTGGGGCAGTGGGGCTTGCTGCCTGTTGGCACCAAAATTCTTCCCCAGCCAGTGCTTTTTCCCCGCATAGTTCCCGGATATGGCGGCATAGGCCCCGAGCAGGACTTAATCCTGCGGGAGGAGTTGGCCAGAATCAACATGGTTGTAGCCCGGGTATTGTCCGCGGAGGCGGTAGCGGAGTATGATGGGCTGTTGCACCTGATTCTCTACGACGGCAGACAGCGCTGTTCAGTTCTCGCCCCGGTCGCTCGTGCCTGCCAGCCTGCAGCCTTGGAAGGGAAGAAAGTCGTTCTGTTATCTAACCTGAGGCCCACCGAAGTTGAGGGGATGCCCAGCGAAGGTGAAGTCCTGGTATTGGAGACAGAAACTGGCAACCTGAAGCTGATCTTCGTTGATGATGACATTCCGGAAGGGAGCAAAGTCCTATGTCTGAGTTAATCGACACCCATGTCCACCTGGATGATCCCCGACTGCAAGGAGAACTGGTTCAGGTGCTGGATTTTGCCCGCAAGATGAAGGTAACGAGAATGATCAACATTGGCCATGATATGGAATCCAGCATTGCCTCAAGAGTCCTGGCCGAAGAGCACGCCTATATATGGGCTGCAGTGGGGATCCACCCGCATTCTGCCAGTGACTTGGACAAAGATAGCCTCAGTCAGCTGGCCAAATTAGCATCAGGGACCAAAGTGGTGGCTGTAGGTGAGATAGGCCTTGACTACCATTATGATTATTCCCCACGGCCGGTACAGCGGCAAGCCTTTGCTGCTCAACTGGACCTGGCTGCAGACCTGGGTTTGCCCGTTGTAATTCATCAGCGGGAGGCCGTGGCAGACACCTTGTCGATTTTGGCGGCAGCCGGCCCTCTGATTCATGGGGGAGTAATGCATTGCTTTTCAGGTTCAGTGGAAACCATGAAACAATGTCTAGACCTCAACTTGCATATTGGGTTAGGGGGAACGGTAACATTTGCCAATGCCCGCAGGGCAAAGGAAGTGGCAGCGGCAGTCCCCCTGGAAATGCTGGTTTTGGAAACTGATTGCCCTTACTTGGCCCCTCATCCTCATCGGGGCAAGACTAATCAGCCGGGTTACCTGCCTTTGATCGCAGCCGAAATTTCCCGCCTGCGGGCTATGGATGTTGAGCAGCTGATAGCTGCCTGTACAGATAATGCCAAGACTCTGTTTAAAATAAAGGAATAAATTACCTGACTGTGTCAATACTACTGCATGGGGACATGCCTTAATTGACAATTGTTTCTAAAGTGGTAGAATGAACCAAGTCCAATGGTTGGCACAGGGAGGTAAAAATATGCAGCAGTTTTTCACCTCCAGTCCGAAGTTATTCAAGTTGACGGCCTTTGTTATCCTGATTTTAATGTTGACAGGAACAGCTATTTTGTACTTTACCAATTATAAATGGGCTACAGTGTATGTTGATGAAAAAACTTACCGGTGTGTCACTTTAGCAAAAGGCGTTGAGGAAGTCCTTGAAAAAATCGGCTTGGAGTTGAGGGCTGAAGACTATGTTTATCCACCCCGGAATCATAAGCTTAAGCGGTGGACATCTATTGCAGTTGTAAAAGCACAGCCCTTCACAGTCATGCACGACGGAGTCAGCACAGAAATTTGGTCTGTAGGCTCCAAAGTGGCAGATGTTCTTTTAGATGCCGGACTCCAGTGGCGGGAGCAAGATCAAATCATTCCCCCTTTGGAGAACATGGCGGCCGGCAACAGGGAAATTGCCCTCATCAGAGTTAGCTCAGAGCTCTCCCACGAATTGGTTACTTTGCCTTACTCAGTTTTCAAAGTCGCCAATGACTCCCTTTACCGGGGCCAAGAGCGCCTGGTGCAGTCAGGCCGGAATGGTCAGCAGTTGCATATCATCCAGGTTATTTATCATGACAACCAGGCAGTTGAGCGCAATGTCCTCAGCAGTGAGCTCCTGGTTGCCGCCCGGGACAAGATCTTGGAATATGGCACTATAGCCTCAATCAACCGGGGCGGGCTAAAAATTGGCATCAGCCGCGTCCTTGATGTGCAGAGCACGGCCTACTGTTCCGGGGTTGAAGGCACAGGCTGTCCGGTGGATGAACGGGGGTACTCTAGGTGCACCGGCAAAGCTTCAGGCTATACTGCTACCGGCCGCAAGGCCATACAAGGAACGGGCACGCGGGTAGACCCTTATATCATTGCCGTTGACCGCAAAGTAATTCCCTTGGGAACTCTCTGTTACCTAAGCTTTAAAGGCGGCGGCGTCACCACCAGGCATGGTCGCATTATCAAAGACGGCTTTGCCCTTGCTGCCGATACCGGCAGCGCGATCAAGGGCAACCGCGTGGATATTTTATTTGACAACCATTGGGTTGCTTGGTACTATGGGAGAAGAGCGGTAAGGGTCTTTGTCGTTGAAAGCGTCAATGCCGAATAATCTATTGGGACAGGGAAACCTGTCCCTTTTTAAGGTAGTGAAGCAGAATGATAAAAGAACTAATAGTGGTTGAAGGAAAAAACGATGCTGAAGTTGTACGCCGGGCCTTTCCCCAGGCGGACATTATGATTACCCATGGCTGGGGAGTGAGCCAAAGCCAAATCTTGGCTCTGCAGACCGCCAACAGGCGCAGGGGAGTGATTATTTTCACCGATCCCGACCATGCAGGGGAGAGAATCCGCCGGCGCCTTTCTGGCTTGCTGCCGGGTTGCCGCCATGCTTTTGTGCCCCGGGAGCGGGCTGTCAATAAGGGAAAAGTAGGGGTAGAGGCCGCCAGCATTGAGGATATAAAGGTAGCCTTAGCCCGGGTGCGCACCGAAGGACCGGCAGGAAGAACCTTTGACCAGCAAGATTTAATCCAAGGTGGCCTCACTGGCATACCCCAGGCTGCTGCCCGGCGCAAAAGGCTGGGGGATCTATTGGCCATAGGTTACGGAAACAGCAAAAACTTTTTATGGCGGCTGAATGCCCTGGGGATTACCCGGACAGAATTTGAACAGGCCTTGGAACAATTGGAGGCGGAGTAAAATGGATGTGATCAGACTTGAGCGAAATCACTGACCTTCTGCAGCAATATGGGTTCAAGGCCCGGAAAAGCTGGGGTCAGAATTTCCTGGCCAATAAAGAAGCCGTTGCTAAGCTAATCGCTGCCGCCCAACTGACGGGAGCGGAAACTGTGCTGGAAATTGGCCCTGGGCTTGGCGTTATGACTGGACCCCTTTTGGACTCTTCATCCAAGGTGGTCGCTGTCGAAATCGACCCCCTGCTCTGCCAGTTCCTTGCCCGCCGCTTTTCTCAGCGGGAGAACTTTCAGCTGGTTCAGGGTGATGCCCTGGCCCAAGATTTTTCCCAGCTCGTTCCCGGCCCGTACATTGTTGTGGCAAATTTGCCTTACTACATAACCAGTCCTTTTTTGGCGAAACTCATTGAACAGCCCCACCCGCCAGAAAGGGCAGTAATCCTTGTCCAGTGGGAAGTGGCCCGGCGGCTGACTGCTCTGCCGGGGACCTCGGATTATGGAGCCCTGTCCATATTGATTCAGTATCACTGTCAGGCAGAAATGCTCTTTAAAATCGGTCCTGGCAATTTTTATCCGCCGCCAAAGGTGGATTCGGCGGCGGTCAGGCTGCAATGGCGCCCTTCTCCTTTTCAGCCCCGCAATGAGAAGTTCATGTTCCGCTTAGTGAAGATTGCCTTCAGCCAGCGCCGCAAAATGTTGAAGGGGCTGCTGGCCACGGCCTTGAGCCTTAGCAAAGACGAGGCTGGCAAGGCCCTTGCCCAAATTGGCCTACGGGAAGAAATCAGGGGGGAAAAACTTTCTATAAAGGATTTCGCTGCTTTGGCTGACATTTTAGAGGGACAAGGCTAACAAAGGTTGACTATGCCTAGCTACTCCTGGCAGACAGGTTCATATACTGTCACTAGGAGGAATGTGAATGGAGATTGTCAAAGGCGATATCGTCTTGCGCTTGTCCCATGGCAAAGATATCTACTTTAAAGTAGAATCAATCGATAAGAGGACACAAATGGCGATGCTCCGGGGAGTGGATATTCGCCTGTGTGCCGATGCGCCCCTTTCAGACCTGGTTAAACCGGGTATAGGCGAAATTGCCAACTATAGGGCAAAATCCTTCAAACTGCGAATAGAAATCGTATCCCGGGCAAGCCGTCAGGCTAGATTTATTGGCAAAGAAAAAAAACGTCCTGATTATGTTGAGATTCCAGGCAAAGTCCTGCATCTCGACGGCGATGCTGATTACATGGAAATATGCCGGAAGGCCTATAATGAGCTGCAAATTGCAAATACAAGCTTATTCCTGCCTGAGATTCATCAGCCAGGCCAAGTGGAAACTTTTCTTCGGAAATATAATCCCGACATCTTAGTCCTTACCGGCCACGATGGCATGATTAAAAGTGATTCAGGGGAGGACGGACTGGATAAATACCATAACGTGCGCTATTTTATCGAAGCAGTGCAAATTGCCCGCAGCTACCAGCCCAGCAAAGATGATCTGGTGATTTTTGCAGGCGCCTGCCAGTCCTGGTACCAAGGGTTGCTGGCGGCAGGAGCGAATTATGCAAGCTCGCCGGACCGAGTCTTGATCCACTGTCTGGATCCGGTTATGGTGGTGCAGAAAGTGGCCTATACCCCCGTAACCCGGACGGCAAATATTCAGGAAACCCTAGAGCAAAGTGTCACAGGCCCCGCCGGTATTGGCGGCATTGAAACCCGCGGCCAGTTTCGCCTGGGGCTGCCCAAAGTTTAGCAAGAAACAGGCTCAGAATAAAAATCTGAGCTTTTTTTCTTCAGGGAAATATTCTCGCCTTACCGAAAAGCAGAGGCTTTAATGCAAAGGGAATTGTTCCGCCCTGCTTTAATTTTTCCAGGCCGGCGGTGGGAAAGACAGCAAAATTACTTGTCCCATAATGATATTTTCTCAGACGTGTTACTCTGTGAAAATATCACAGAGGTTGAAAAATACTAAAATTACCCTTGACAGCTTCTGGCTACACTGCTATAATCATTGTTTTGGTTTGACAAGTTCCCGCCAACATGTTATACTTCATCTATAAAATAGCGTGGGGTGATGTTATTGGCAGATAGAAACACGTTGGCGACTATCAAACAAGATCTGGATCAATTTATTGGTAAAGAGGTCACCCTTAAAGCCAATCGCGGACGCAAGAAATCTATTGAAAGGACAGGAGTCCTGGAAAAGACCTATCCTTCTCATTTTTTAATCAGGCTAGATGAAAATTATTTCAACAGAAAAATGTCATTTTCTTATGCTGATATTTTGACAAAGACTGTTGAAATTACTTTTGGAGACAAGCGTTACTGTTACAGTGCCTCATAACCGCCATGGGCGGTTATTTTTTTGGGCATTTATCTGCCATTTCCGCATATATTATTATAGTCCTAACACAAGTGCGGGAGGGGTTAAGGAATGTCAAGCAAGGACCAGGTCAAGGTTAGCCGCCGGCGAGTATACCTGGAAACCGTTGTCTTTAGCGCTGAACAGGAGGTTACTGTGCCGGCCAGTATTAAGGTTCCGGACAGCGCGCAATACCTGCTTCAGCCAGTATTAATGCTGCCAAAAGACAAACTCTCAATATTTCAAGGACCAGGCAAGATCAGGGTTCAGGGCCAGTTGGAAGGAATTTTGTCTTGTGTGGATAGTGATGAGCAGGTTCACACCTTGGCTGTGCCAGCCCAGGAATTTATGGCTGCTTTTACTGTCCCGGTTCTCAGCCCTGGCGTCAGGCTTGAGGCAGATGTCCGAATCGATGGCATTGAAGTTGACCAAGGTGAAGGCAATGTTGCCAATATTACGGCCTATATATTCATAAATTTGTGGGCCTTGCAGAGTCAGGAAATTGAAATGGTGTCTGCTGTAAGCGGCGGCGACTTGCTGGCGGGGACCGGCATTGTCAGGATGCAACAGATTATAAAAGAAATTGGCGCTGAGAAGACAATGACCTTACGTCTGCCGCTAGAGCGGGAAATGGTGCCGTCTGGTACCGAACTTTGCTTTGGCAATCTCGGCTGGCAGGTGGAAGAGGGAAGGCTGAGGGCTTCTGGCTTGGTTCTGGCAAAGGTTTACTGCCTGACCGGAGATGGAGGAGTTAAACTTGTTAGCGGCAGCCAAGATTTTGATTTGGAGCTGGACTTTGAGGCTTCGGAAATCAATGAGAGCTCCTTGGCCTGTTCTTTTATCAAGGCAGATCTGAATGTAGTATCTGACGGAGGGGCGCTGGAACTAGAGCTGGGCCTCAAGGCAACTGCCACAGGGTACAGAGAACAGATGACAGAATACGTTTCCAGCTTGACTGGCGCTGACAGTCAACAACGGACAATTCAGCTCAGGAATCGCATAGGTGAAGGTGAATTTAAGGTAACTTTGGATGGCAACTGTCCTTTTGCCAGTTTGCCGCAATCAATTGATACGGTCTTGCCCAAGGTGCGAGTCATCGAGTCCCAGGCATTGGAAGGCAAAATCCTGGTGCGAGGCCTGCTGACCCTAAATGTCTATTATACCGATGAGAGCGGCCTGCGGCGGGTACTGGTGCAGGAAGAGGAGTTCAGCCAGTTCTTCGACTTGGAAGGCAGCGCCAGGGGTTATTCTGTTGAGTCTTGGGCCTGGCCGGAAGACGCAGAGTGTGCCGAGGGTCGCTATACTGTGCCGGTGCTTATGCGTGTTGAAGTCATCGAAGAGGTGGAATTCAGGGCAGTAACCGATGTGCATGTGGTCGATCCCACTCAGGTTCCTGTCAATGCCAGCGTCATCCTCTATATGGTCAAAAAAGGTGACAGTTTATTCTCTGTAGCCCGGAACTTTAACACCACTCAGGAATTGCTGTGGGACTATAATGGCCTTTCGGAGCAGGATTGCCTGCAGCCGGGGCAGAAGCTATTAATTCCCGTTTACCAGACTAGATTCAAGGTCCAGTAAAAAGTGCAGTGCAGCTGCACTTTTTTTTGAATGAAAACATGAAATTGAAGCTAAGGCAGAAAAACGGAGGACCGGCAAGAAAAAATATGGACAGTGGCTAAATTTATGCCAGAATGGGTCTGGACTACAATATGTTGTGCTGATATAATAAACCACACACTACATATTGTGGAAGAGGGGCTAACATGACACTTACTGAAAATGCACGCAAAGTTCTTGAGAAGCGCTACCTGGTCAAAGAAGACGGAAAGGTAGCTGAGAGCCCGGAGGATATGTTCCGGCGGGTTGCCAAGAATATTGCTTTGGCTGAAGAAAATTACCCCAGCGGAGACAAGGAGAAATGGGCCGAAGAATTCTATAAACTAATGACCTCCCAGGATTTTTTGCCTAACTCTCCTACCCTCATGAATGCCGGTCGGGATTTGCAGCAACTGGCTGCCTGCTTTGTCTTGCCGGTGAAAGACACCATGGAAGACATCTTCGACTCCATCAAATACGCAGCCTTGATTCATAAAAGCGGCGGCGGCACAGGCTTTTCCTTTTCCCGCCTCCGTCCGAAAAATGACTTGGTAATGTCTACCGGCGGCGTTGCCAGCGGCCCGGTTTCATTTATGAAAGTATTTAACTCTGCTACCGAGGCGGTTAAGCAGGGCGGCACCCGCAGGGGCGCCAATATGGGAATGCTGCGGGTGGACCATCCGGATATTCTTAGCTTCATCACTGCCAAAGAAGACAATAGCGAACTGACCAATTTCAACATCTCAGTCGCTCTCACCGAGGAATTTATGGACGCCGTCAAGGCCGACCGAGATTACTCCCTCATTAACCCCAGGGACGGACAGCCAACGTCTGCCCTGCAAGCCAAGAAAGTATTTGACAAGTTAGTGGACGCCGCCTGGTGCAACGGCGAACCAGGCATCATCTTTCTCGACCGGGTCAACAAAGACAACCCCACCCCCCAGCTGGGAGATATAGAGAGCACCAATCCCTGCGGCGAACAGCCTCTGCTCCCCTATGAAGCATGCAATTTGGGTTCTATTAACATTTCCCGCTTTGTCAAAGACGGCGCCATTGATTACCGGCGTCTGGAACAGGTGGTCCACGCGGCAGTCCGGTTTTTGGATAATGTAATT
>DHSM01000007.1:0-63312 GCA_002408465.1 Firmicutes bacterium UBA5286
GGTAGTATTTGGGGTTCAATCATTAGATGCTCATATTACCAATTTCACCTCCTCTATGGGAAAATTCTATTCCCAAAGAAAAAATTCCTTTGGTAAAGTCAGCCAATTCGCATCCTGTATTTACCACGTAAAAAAAGGGTCGCTTTTTGAGCAGCCCTTTCGCCTAAAAAGAACATCAAAATGAGTTTATTTCCCTAGCAGAGTAAACATCTCCCGGCTGATTAAGGGACTGACAGCAGTAGAGGACTACTTTCATTTTGCAACTCATTGTTGCATTAAATTGCTTCCCATTAGCCATAAATAGCAAGATACTTATAGACTTTCTAATGCTAACCCCGTATTTTGGTAGTACCATCGAAAGGAGATATCGAGATGAAGATGAAATGGAGAACAAAGTTAGTTCTATGTCTTGCTATAATAACCATGCTACTGCCCGGGTTGTTTATTTTCGAACCTCAATATGCCTCAGCCTCCTATTATTTCGAGAGCGGGTCAGGAACCGAGTCCGACCCATACATTGTCTCCACCCCGGAACACCTTGACAATGTCAGGCTCTTTCCAAACGCCTATTTCCTTCAAGCCGAGGATATTGACCTGGCAGACTGGCCGGATTGGATGCCCATCTGCTCTTCCTCCAACCCCTTTGCTGGAGAATATAACGGCGGCGGCCACATTATTTCCAATCTAACCATTATTGGCGAAGATCTTGTGAATTTCGGGTTGTTTGGCCGCATTGGTGAGGGGGGAGCTGTCAAAAATCTCCGGTTGACAAACTTTAATATCGATGTCTTGTTTACAGCCGGCACTCTGGTCGGTGAGAATTTAGGCACCATTGAGCACTGCCATGCCAGGGGCGGTTCTGTGACCTGCCATGGACCTAATGCCGGCGGCTTGGCTGGCAGAAATATAGGGCTAATAAAATTCTGCTCCGCCGATGTCCAGGTCAGCGGAAGAGAGATTGCAGGCGGTTTAGTGGGAGTCATGGATATCCGCGAAGAGTCCAGGATAGAAAATTCTTACGCCCTGGGTAAAGTTGATACCATAGAATATGGCGCAGGCGGCCTGGTAGGTATCCTTTCTCGAGGGATTATATCCGCCTGCTTCGCCCAAGGAGAAGTATCTGGTAGCGATTCGGTGGGGGGATTGGCGGGCGCTTCTTATGCAGAAATAGCCAACTCCTTCGCCACTGGTAAGGTAACTGCAAATATAACTGGCGGCGGGCTGATTGGCACATCAAATAGCGCCGTGATAAACTGTTATTCTATTGGGTCAGTAAGTACATCCGAGTTATGCGGCGGTTTAATCGGTAGGCGTACTGGAGGCACAATTACCTCCTGCTACTATGACTCTGAGACCTCAGGCCAGTCTGATGAAGGTAAGGGTATTCCCAAGACCACTGATGAAATGTATGGCAGCCCTTCTCCATACATCTTCCATAACTGGTCCAGCGACTATTGGAATTTTAACATCCCCAATCAATATCCACTGTTGAACTCCCTCTGGGGTACTCTCAAGGTCACCATCCTGCCCCCGGAAGCTGTATATGCCGGAGCCAAGTGGAGCATCGATGGAGGCCACTCTTGGCTAGACAGCAACACTGAGCACTATGTCACCCCCGGCCGTTATTCTGTTATTTTCAAAGCGATTCCTGGCTGGGACGTCCCCAGCGGAAAAACCCCGAAGTATGTAGACTTATGGCAAAATGTCACAGCAACTCGAAACTATTCCCGCAGGCTATACACAATCGCCGCCACTGCTACACCAGAAAACAGTGGCACCGTCAGCGGTGCGGGGACCTATTATTACGGCGATACTGTTATCCTATCCGCCGTACCAGCGCCTGGCTTTCAATTTTTTCATTGGCGGGAAAACAAAACAATCGTCTCCAGTTCCGAAAAGCTAGAGCTTACAGTGTATGAAGACCATAACCTGGTTGCTGTATTTAAACCCAGGGAATATTCCATTTCCGTAAGTGTTATCCCCTCCGAGGGTGGCTCAGTTACCGGGGCGGGGACCTACAATCACGGCTCCAACGTTACCCTAAAAGCCACACCTAATCAAGGTTATCGCTTTGTCAACTGGACCGAAGCAGGTAATGAAGTAAGTAGTGAAGCTGTCTACATCTTCTCCGCCAGCGCTAACCGTGTCTTGACGGCGAACTTTGAACCCATCGGTGTCGAGCGCATCGCCGGGTCAAATCGCTATGGCACTGCCATTGAAATAAGTAAACGGGGCTGGCCCCAAGGCGCAGGGACTGTCATCCTTGCTCGGGGTGATGACTACGCCGATGCCCTGGCAGGAGTGCCCCTGGCCTATCAACTGAATGCCCCTATCCTCCTCACCCGCACTAACGCACTTACCAGTTCCACCAAGGAAGAAATTATTCGCCTGGGAACAAATAGGGTGATCATCCTGGGCGGCACTGGCGCCGTCTCTGATGCTGTGTTCCAAGAACTGGTTGCTATGGGGCTCAATGTGGAGCGAATTTCCGGTAGCGGGCGCTATGACACTGCCGCCGAAATTGCACGGGAAATGGCCAAGGGCGGACCCATTGATACCGCCTTTATCGCTGTTGGAACTAATTTTGCCGACGCCCTTTCCTCCAGTTCCTATGCAGCTAAGGCCGGCTGCCCTATACTCCTAGTACAAACAACTAGGATCCCCGCTGCCACAGAAACTGTCCTTTCTGAGTTGGGGATTACCAAGACAAATGTTATTGGCGGGGATGGAGTAATAAATGGAACAGTCTTTAGCCTGCTGCCGGGAGCAGAACGCATCGCAGGCAGCAATCGCTATAGCACTGCCATTGCCCTTGCGGAAAAATTCCTGCCTGCGGCAACCAAGCAAGCCTACATCGCTACTGGTCTAGACTTTCCGGACGCCATTGCCGGCGGAGTGCTAGCCGCCAAGTACAATTCTGGCGTTCTGCTAGTGCGAGGGGACCTTTCCGCTCCCAACCAAACTGTTCAAGATTTCCTGTTAACCAAGGGGATTGTTTCCGCCGGCATCTTCGGAGGCACCGGTGCTGTAACTGCAGAATTGGAGCAGTGGTTCCGAGATAATCTCAATTAAGCGCCTGGGTTCGTAACCTGGCAAGATTTAAGGCCCCTGCTTCCTGCAGGGGCCTTAGTTATTTCAACGTATATCTTTTATGGTGGGGTTCTCCCTGCCGGGGACTCAAATCAGGAGATTAGACCGCCAACAACAAATAGCAACGCCGGCGGCTGCTAATCCTTGAGCAGTGTAAACATGTTCTTTTTATATGCTTCCACTCCCGGCTGATTAAAGGGATTGACACCCAGCAGATAGCCGCTGATTGCACATGCCTTCTCCATAAAGTAGAAAAGATAACCTAGGCTCCATTCCTTCATGTCCTCTAGGGTTATTACAAGGTTGGGAACTTTCCCTTCTTCAGTGTGGGCCTTCAAAGTTCCCTGAAAGGCGCAACTGTTGACAAAGTCCATATCTTTACCTGCCAAGTAGTTCAGCTGGTCCAAATCCTCAGGCTCCCGGGGAATCAGCAGTTCTCGGCGTGGCTTAGTTACCTTGATCACTGTTTCAAACAGCAGCTTTGTCCCCTCCTGTATATACTGGCCCAGGGAATGCAAATCTGTTGAGAAAATCGCCGCCGCCGGGAAGATTCCCTTGCCACCCTTGCCTTCACTTTCGCCAAACAGCTGCTTCCACCATTCACAGAAATATTGCAATCCAGGCTCATAACTCACCAACAGCTCGACAGCCTTACCCTTGCTGTACAAGATATTGCGGATAGCAGCATATTTGTAACAAGGATTACTGTCAAGATCAGGAACAAGCAAATCCTCTCTTGCTTGCCTTGCGCCCTTGAGCAAGGCTTCAATATCTAATCCCACCGCTGCCATGGGCAACAGCCCTACCGGGGTGAGAACAGAATACCTGCCCCCAATATCCCCGGGGATAACAAAGGCAGTATACCCCTCTTGCTCAGCCAAAGTCCTGAGAGCGCCCCTTTGGGCATCGGTAGTGGCATAAATGCGCTTCTTTGCCTCTTCCCGGCCATACTTGCTCTCAAGTAAATCTTTAATAATGCGGAAGGCAATGGCAGGTTCCGTTGTCGTCCCGGATTTGGAGATGATATTAACGCTGAAATCCATGTCCTGCAGTACATCAAGGAACTCAGCATGGTAAGTGCTACTAAGATTGTGACCGGCGAAAAAGACCTTGGTGGCATTCCCCTTAAGATTGTGGAAGCTGTTGCCCAAGGCTTCGATTGCCGCCCTGGACCCCAAGTAGGAGCCACCGATGCCGATAACCACCAGGGCGTCCGATGTCGCTTTTATTCTTTCCGCCGCTTGTTTTATCTCCGGCGCCTGGGTCATTGCAGTTTCCGGCAGGTCAAGCCAGCCCAGATATTCGGAACCAGGTCCTTTTTTGTGTGCCAGCAGATTGTGGGCGGAATCAACCGCAGGCTGAAGAGCCAGTAATTCATCTTCCATGATGAAATCTTCGATACCAGCGGTATTGAGAAATACGTCTCTCATGGCAAACACCCCTTACCAGTAACATTTATCTTATTTTGCCCCTGCACCACACATAAGTATATTATTATTGCTTCATATTCTCCATTCAGATAATTACTCCTGCCGTTGGTCGTGCACTTGACAGCCCTTCACCAAACCCTTAATATTCACCCGGTAGTAGTATATGGGAATCATATTTTAACTTTCTTATCAGCACAACCTTCAAACTATAATGTTCAACCTAAGCAAATAGCCACTTGCACATTAAAAATTTCTAAATTTTTGAGCTCCATACAATTTCTCATACTGACTCATTGCGTAATAATCAGTCATTCCAGCGATATAATCACAGACCGTTCTTAACACTATTTTTTCCATTCCCTTGCTTAAATTGGGGTCTTTTAATGTTTCCTTTAATAGATCCCTTGAAGTTTTATCTGATGGGTTAACAGGCTTTTGATTAGTGAAATTTAAACAGATTGTATCTATTGTTTTGTCTGGTAGTTGTTGAGGATTACTTAAATATGCTTTAAAAAGCTTTCTAATTATAAAATCCGATTTTCCATCCATACTTTGAGCTAACTCTGAATATAATATTTTATCTACAAGAAACTTTCTAAATTTTGAATCTCTTATAGCAAACGATTTTTCAAATCCCAAGTAGCTCATGATATTCTTATCTTCTGTTTCATTGGCTAAATGGCCATGTACTCTTTGTTTATTTTTATAAAAGTCTTCGTATGTTCCAATGTTGTATTTTTTTTTCACGTTCTCTAGTACATTTCTTAAATGTTGGATATAATTCATGGTATAGAAGTCGATAATTAGCCTTGAAAGACATGCAATTGCAACTGATTTGTCACCATTCTTTTTTAATGCTTCTATATGTTTTAGGTCCCTCTCTTGAAAAAATGCATCAAAATATGCTCGGAACGTATCTACTAATTCATTCCGATCAATAATTCCAGCGTAAATTCCGTCCTCAATATCATGATGCCGTTGTGCAATTTCATCGGCTATTGCTACGATTGCAGCTTCAAAGGTCCAATCTTCTTTGTCATTTAAACAATTAAACTTATAAAAACCTAACGATAGTCGTCCTATGTTTTTACATTTCGTGTTTCTATTCTGAAGCTTGCACTTTCCATCATCCCCATAATAATTGCACTTCTTATATTCTTTACTGCTATGGTTTAGTATTCCCCATAACGTGTAGGGGGTTAAATTTAAACCCGGTTGATTAACATATAATTTTTCTAAGTTAATCGTGACATGGAGACTTTGAAAGTTATGTTTAAACCCCTTCTCACGATCTAAAAGGCTTTTATTAAAACTATAGATATTTTTGCATCCGTTCATTATTAAATTTAAACTTCTTTCTCCAACATGTCCAAATGGAGTATGCCCTACATCATGTCCGTAAGCTATAGCTTCTACAAGAGCTTCATCAAACCCAAGAGCTCTAGCAATTGTATTTGCAATTTGAGAAACTTCAAGGGTATGTGTTAATCGAGTTCGCATATGGTCATCAAATCCGGCTATAAAGACTTGTGTTTTTCCACTCAACCTACGGAATTCTTTAGAGTAAAGAATTCTATCCCTATCTCTTTGAAATTTGTTCCTTAAGGGATGCGGTTCAATACCATGAACTCTATTCGTCTTCTCTACTCTAGCACAAAAAATGTTTTTATCTATTATTAACACCTCCAAACCATTTTCCTAAACTCACAATGAAAATGATCGAATTCGAAATTCATTATAATGGTTCTACACGCTATGTTTAAAATGTATTTTTCTTATACGCAATTTATATATAATTGCAATAAACAAATACAGGATGCTACTACTCACATTTGATTTCAAATTATTTAAGGTCACCCGTGAAACTCAGCCCCACTTTTTATGAGCGTTGCCAATACAATTTCTCCCTTCTCAACCTCATGTTAACATAATTATACAGTATCGCATTTTGTCAAAGTTGTCAGATACAACTTATATTCGACAATTAATGTAAAATACCTTTAGAATATCAATTAAGTTTCAGGGCAAACCATTTACTGCGGCATATGAAGCTGCTACTAGGGCATCGGGGAAATCCAGACCGTAAGCAAGGATTGCTTTCGCTGGTTGATTGAATTTGGCCAGTTCTCTTGCTACTTCGGCGGCAGTGCCGTAGCGATTAGCCCCCGCTATCCTGACGACATTTAGACCCATTGCCTTCAAGGCATTTTCCACGGTTAAAGATACTGCGCTGGTACCGCCCAAGATATATGCCTTAGTCGCCCGAAGACGCAAGATCTCAGCCTTGGTGGATTCGGTTAGACGATCATTGTGAGTAAGAAGCATTGGCGCATCCAATGCATAGGCCAGAGGCACCCCGGCCAGGGCATCGGCGTAATCATCACCCCGGGCTAGGACAACAGTATCAGAAGATACCCATCCTTCTTTGCTGACGGCCACTGCGGTGCCATAACGGTTGCTCCCGCAAATGCGTTTTACTGTCGGCTCCCCTGCCATTACTTCCAGTGACTGCACAGGAGCTACGGGCAGCACGATCAGCAACAAAAGACAGATAATAAATACTGACAGACCCTTGTTTTTCATAATCTTACCCCCCCCATTACAAAGTTTTCCTAACAAAGTAAATTCTCCTTTGTGGTATAAATATCCTCTTTTACATAAAAAACCATTACAAAAGCGTCGCTTCTGCCAACAGGCACTTTATTAAGTATTTCGATCCTCTTATCTTGTTGATAAGCTTCCCTCTTACCCTGAGTGTAAAGAATGTTGCGGGAAGCAGCATACCAATAGCAAGGTTTAGCCTTCAAGCCCGGGAATCAAATAGCTTTTTTACTTGAAGCTAAAATTATAAATCCCCCGCTGGAGTTTCTCCAGCGGGGGATTGCTGTCTTTACCTCAGAAGGGCGCTTAATTCATCTTCCAAGTTTGAACTTACTGCCCCTTCGCCGCCAAAGATTACCACACGACGGACGCTATTTTTAGTGAGGTATCCGATTACATCCTCATGTACAGTATTACCCACTAACAGGACACCGCTGTTGTTCTTTGCTGCCAGCACAGCGCCGCTCAAAGCGTCCGGGAATTCTAAACCAGTTGCTACATACATCTGAGCGGTATCCGGCATAAAGAACTCGGCAATGGCCACGCTGGTGGCATAACGATTGCTGCCGCAGATGCGGATGGCGCCAGGTGCAGCAGCCATAACCTCGTCGCTGACGACGCTGGTGCCGCCGATGACAATGGTCTCAGTAACTCCGAGAGCTTCAAGAGCCTGGACAGTTGCATCGGGCATGACATCTGGCCGTGTCATGAGAACAGGCATTCCTAAGCGGGCCGCATATGCGGCAACAGACAAGGCATCGGGGAAGTCGAGGCCGTTGACCAAAGCTGCCTGGGCGGATCCTGCCAGAGCAACCCGGGCGGCAATGAGCGCCGCAGTTTCAAAACGATTGGCCCCATTAATCCTTTCAACCTCCAAGCCCATCGCGATTAAAGCATCCTCTGCTTCCTGACTGACAGCCCCTGTGCCTCCTAAGATAATTATCTTGGTGGCTTGCAGCCGCTGAATCTCAGTGGCAGTGACTTGAGTCAGCCACTCTGATTTTGTCAGAAGAATCGGAGCGTCAAGAGCATAGGCAAGCGGCGCGCCGGCCAAAGCGTCGGCGTAATTGTCGCCAGTAGCTAAGACTACATACTCTGAGGTTTCCCAGCCAGCCTGGCTGACTGCCACTGCTGTTTCATACCGGTTTGCGCCCGCTAAGCGCTCGCAACCTGCATGGGGCACAGATAACCTGCCAGGGGCGACGGCCGCCGCCAGGTTGCCAGCTGCATCGATCAGCTCAAATTCGATTACGGCGCCCGTAAAGATGGTGTCAGCCGGGACGCACCAGATCCCCTGATAAACGCCATCAGCCACTTCAAGCATGGGGTGCCTGTGGGAACACACTTCCTGCTGACCCGGAAGGATAACTGCAAAGGTTGCGATGCCGCCTATCGAATCGCTGCGGAATGAAATTTGCACTATCTGACCGCAATATACAATCATGTCTTCGGCAGGCTGCAAGTCAAAAAACGCGGGGTCAGTTATGTCGACGATTACGGTTACTGTTTTTACAGTGATATTCCCGGCTATGTCCTCTACCTGAACAGTAATAACGTTGTCGCCCTCTTCTACTATTACCCTGGTGCTGAAAGCGCCATCTTCTGCAAACTCAACCGCGCTGCCATTAACCAGTACTGTAGCTAGGTACTCATCGGTAGCTACGCCTTCGACGGTTACCACTTCTTTATTGGTAACCAGATTGTCTGCAGGTGTTCCGATCACCAACTCCGGAGCCACAGTATCTTTAATAATCAGCAATGGCTCCGAGGGATCAGTGGCGCCGACCTCAATTTCGGCGGTTGCTGTAATCAGGTTTTCCCCTTCCGCCAGATCTATTTCGGCTTGGAACTCACCGCGTTCAACTTGCATTTGACTGCCTTCAACGCCATTGACATAGAGCCTAATCAGAGAATCTTGGCCCACAAATCCGGACACGGTAACACTGTCAGTATTGATATGGGTGCCATCAGGCGGTGAAGTCAAAGTTGGCGATGCTAAGAGATACTTAACGTTAGCCCGAATCATGACATTGCCGTAGTCTGGTGTAACGGGAGAGAATTCACCCATATACCATTCATACGTACGTCCCGAGAATGGTGGCGATTCATCGAAGCCTATGCCGGCACAAGTGGCGTAGTTACCCACCTGAACATAGACAATATAGAAATCCCTGTCGGTGCTAAAGCCAAAGCTTGAGAGATCAATGTAAGTCCAGTCGCCCCGGATACCCTCTACAACAAAGGGTTCAATAACCATTTCCCCGGGCTCGCCGGTGGGCAAACTGTCAAATACTGCCACCGACAATTTATTGTCTCCGGGAGTAGGCCAATCTGTATCCCAGAGGTAGACACTGGCTCCGGCTACCTGGGCCATACCATCCGGAGTAAATCTTGCCCCCCAGCCATTGCCCCCGTCATAGAAGGCTCGGGCATTCTCTGCAGTCCCATCATCATAGCCAATCTCATCATCATACCCGATAAAAGGCGCTAATTCGGCCACCAGGTTGATAGTCTCGCCGCCGATGACGTTGACAGGAAGTTCAGCGAGAATGAAACCTTCAGCAGAAACTCGCAGAGTATAACTGCCTTCGAGAACATTCTCCAGATTAAAATTCCCCTGCTCATCGGTGATGGCCCAAGGCACTCGCTCATCTTCTAGCAAGATTATTCTGGCATCGGGGATAGGCTCGCCGGTGCGGCTTGATACCACCGTGCCATCGATATTGCCTCTGGGAATCGGGTCTAAGAGTGTACTTATCTCTTTTACTTCATCCCGTTCCAAAGAAAAGGGAATTTCTGCGGTATAGAAACCGTATGCTTCAAACCGCAAGGTCCAGGTTTCTCCTTCGGGAAGGGCGGGGTGAACCATATGGTAATAACCTGTAGCCGGATTTGTGCGCACGCTGCGGTTGGATTCAACCACAGTCACCACCGCATCCACGGGAATACCTCCGTTCTGAGGCCCTGGCTGTGTGCTGCTGTAAACTTTGTACTCACTTTGATCCGTGCGAATTGTCCGGGTAAGCTTATACACAGCAGCAGGAGCTTTGCAGGGAACCCGGATGGCTAGAGGCACATCTTCGATTACAGAAACAGCCTCTGAAGCGATAACATTGACATCATCAATATACCAGCCGGGATAATTAACGGAGGAATCGGAGAACAGCGCAAAACGAATTTTGATGCTCCCTCCGACGTAATCATCTAGAGATATGGTTTCAATATCCCAGCCGGTTGAGGCTCCTGTAAAATATGCAATTTCATCCCAGCTTACTCCGCCATCACTGGACACTTCGACGTAGGCATCATCCCAGTAGTTTTCGAGTTCATACCAATGAGCAAACTCCAAAACAGCTGACTGGTAGCCGGAAAGGTTTATGTCTGGGGATTCAAGCCAGCAAGTAGAATCGGAAGCATAAGCGCCGGCAAGATTGGTTGCCCAGACTTTGCTGCCAGAGAAAGCATTGCCTGGACCGCTGACAGGGGTTCCCCACTCCCAGGAATTATTTTCCCCCCCGGAAATGAGACCTCCATTATCTGCCTCGAAATCTGAAGAAAATACCAGGTCAATTTCAGGGGCAATCGCTGAGGCTTCATTGGAATATGGACTCTCGTTAGAGGAGAAATCCACTGCTGTAACGACATAGAAGTATTCAGTTCCGCCAATAAAGTTCCTGTCAATGTAGAAGGTGGCAACGATTTCGTCAATTTTCTCATAGGGTCCCCCAGATGTTTCAGACCGGTAAACAGCATACCCAGCAACATCTGCTTCCGGAGCAGGTTCCCAGGTTAGTACAACGCCTGTTCCCGTCGAAACAGCCTGGATATTGACAGGAGCTGAAGGAGCCTCGTTGTCTGTTCCGACAAAGTCGACAGAGTCTATATACCATCCTTGATAATTCACCGAGTAGTCCGACATGAAGACAAAGGCGACGTAAACCTGGTTTTCTGAACCGCAATAGTCATTAAGATCGATAAACAGGTTCTGCCATTCTTGGGAATAGCCAGTAACTTCAGAAACGATTTCCCAGTTCTCACCATAGTCAGCGGTTATTGCTACCAGGCCTACATCATAATAGTCCTCAATATCGTACCAGTGCTGAAGCATTAAGGATGCTTCACTGGCATTTCTAAGGTCCAAAGGCACAGATCGCAGCCAGCTCTCTAAGTTAGTAGAGTAATTTCCCTGAAGGTTAGTGCCAACCAGACGTGTGCCGCTTAAGGGTTCAGGCCCTACAACGGGTTCCCCCCACTGCCAATCTCCATCCATGTACCAGCCCTGGGGATAACTTTCAAAATCCCAGTTCATACCCGGCTCGACTCCAAATAGAACCTCGACATAGTGTTCAGGGGTTTCGACGATATTGCCTGCCCAGTCTTTAACAACAATCTTGTAAGTGAAGCCTGGTTCGACTACATACATCCAGGGAATCACGCCGGTGTATTCACCATCTCTGTGATCGCCGGCAACGCGATCCATCAGCATTACCGACCATTCCGATCCATCTGCAGCTTGCACCCAAACCTCGGCGCCGACAACTGAGATATCGTCAGTAATCTTAGCTGACAAGACAAGGTCAGCACCGCCAAAGCAGCCTTCAACTGGAATATGCTGAATAACCGGGGGTTCAGCATCTTCTCCAGCGGTCAGGGCCTGGCCGGTAATAGTGCCAAATCCGCTTTCTATGGTTGCAACAGCATCGAAAACATTGATTATTCCTCTCCCGTATCCATAGTTGGGACTTTCGGGATACTGGGAATCCGTCAGCGGTATCGCAGTGTCAAAAAGGATCGCCTCGACTTGATCCACTGTCAGGCCCGTGTCAGCCTGCAGCAACAGGGCAGCAGCCCCTGCCACATGCGGAGAGGCCATGGATGTGCCACTCCAAGAAGCTTCGTAGCCGCCAATGACTGAGGAACGGATTGCCACTCCAGGAGCTGATACATCTGGCTTTAAGTCATCATAAGGTCCCGGCCCCTGGTTGGAAAAACCGGCCCTCAAGTTATCGATATCTATTGCCGCCACTGCAACACTTTCGGGATAATTCGCAGGAGCGCTGACTGAACTAGGAGAAGAACCTCCGGAGGTGTTGCCGGCTGCAAACACCGGCAAAATTTGCGCTGCCCGCCAATTTTGAACCATGGGACGGAACCATTCGTCTATTCCAGCACCGCCGCCCCAAGAGTTATTGATGATATCAGGAGCCATAGACGGATTGGGATTGCCGTCCACATCAGTAGGAGCAAGTAAGTACTGTGCTGCGCTCAAGATATCGTGATCCCAGCCGCCATCTGCTTCAAATGCTTTAGCGGCAATCCACTTGGCGCCTGGAGCAATACCAATTAGGTTATTCGTTTCGGGATGACCGCCAAGCACTGTGCCCATTACATGGGTTCCATGACATATTTCGGGTATATCATAGGGCATAGTCTCGTCATTGACGGCATCAAACCAATTGTAGATTGAGTCATAGTCCCCATAGGCATTATATCCCCGCCACTTCTCAAGCAGCGCCTCGTGCTCATAATGAATGCCGGTATCTATCATTCCTACAACTATACCGGTGCCGTCTAAGCCGTAAGTATCCCATACTGCGTAGGCGTTGATATTTTCCAGGTTCCATTGTCTCCCTGGGCCGCTCTGAATCTTAGCATCCAGAAGAATTGGTTTTTCCATTGCGATCCAGCCTGAGGGCAGGATTTTTTCAATCTCGGGGCGCAAAGCCAATTCCCTGACAACGGCTTCAGTAGTATAGGCATGAACCATATTGACAATGAAATAGCTGTCAATTTCTTGGACATTGCCTTTCACCTGTTCCCCATGCAAATAGTCCAAAACTGGACCTTGGGTATTTGCTGTCGTCTCCCTCAGAGCGTTAACTACTGCATATCTCGCAGTCATTTTTTGATTATATGCAGTAGCCTCCTGGGCCGACAGCTTCTTAACGGCAGCTTCTGCCACAGTTTGTGAATTTACCTGCTCTTTGAATTTAACCATGACATGCAGATACTCGTTTTCAGAAAATGCAGCAGATAAATCCGCATGGATCTTAGATTGCAAAATTTGTTTTGAATCCTGCAGTAATGAAATATGCTTGGCCTGATGATCCCGGGCAGAGGTAAAACCAGCTGGGAGCACCATTGTAATAACCATCGCCGCGACTAGAAAAACCCGGAAAACTTTTGATTTAAACATTTTTTTCCTCCTATTTTTTTGATTTCCAGCCACCTAACACGCTTTTCTCATAGACCACCCCCTGCATTGCCAGAGTGTCTCGGGAACAGGTGTGCTACTTGGATGAATCTTGTATTTATTGCAATCTATTTTCTATTAGTTCTCTTTTAAATAGTAAAAGTCCTGCTTAAGAAGCATATAATTTCACTACTATTTTTGACAATTTTCGACAATTTACTTTGTTACATATAAACCCCGCTCCGGAAAATTCCCGGAAGCGGGGCAGGATATTGCCGCTATTAATTTAACAACTCAATGTTCATTCGTTTTTTGCAGTTATGGCTTGCACAAATATTCCTCGCACAATCAGGCGTTTAGCCGATGTGACTTTTCCCACCCGCTGACAGGTGGTCAAAGTAATTGCAGCATAGTCTAGAGGGGCGATGACCTCAACCTGTGTTGGTTCTACAATAAAAACTTCTTCAACTTCATAACAGTAATCTACCCCAGGCGCCCGAAGTATTATTTCATCACCAGGTTTCAGCTCATTGAGCCTGCGAAAGAAACCTGCTGGGCCTCCCCTGTGCCCGGCTATTAGTAAGTTGCCAGCTTCACCAGGGAAAACACTTTGGGGATAGTAGCTGGGAGGATGATTGAGCTTGCGGGCGAAGATTCCCATATCGCTGACAGCCACAATTTGGACAGATAAGTCAATGGCGGCGATTTCCAGCTGGGTTGGGGAGAATTCATCCCATTGGGGAAGTGATGGCTCAACCCATTCAGGTGTCTGTTGGTTATCCTCATCGTCACTGGCATCTATATGAGGAATCTCAGTTCGGTCATTAAAAGCTTTCTCAAGGCGACTCTGTTCCAGACGGGCCTGGATCCTTAAGAATATAGGATACCCTATCATGGCCACGCCGGCTATAATGAGGATTGTTGCAGCCGCATGAATTATTCTCCGCTTGGTCACATCATCCCCCCCCCCCTAAAACACAATATAAATCTGTTTGTCAATCTTCAATTCAATTTTCGCTCCGGCTTCTAATAAATTTATATATATCCTTACGCAATCATCTTATTCCATGTCGAAATGATAGTAGTCGTTGTCATGAACAAAAGTTTAGATAACCATGTTAATCTTACACTATTATTATAGAGTTTACATCGGCAATAAGAGATATTTAAGGCAATTCTGCGACAGAAGGATGTCAAGCACATGTTATGGTATGAATCTAAAAAAATCCCCCCCTCCATTTAATGGAGGAGGGGGATTCTTCTCTTTACTTGAGAATGGCGGCTAGTTCATTGGCAAGCTCTGGGCTTACTGCCCCTTCGCCGCCAAAGATTGTCACCCGAACCACAGCCTTTTCGGTGAGGTAACGGGCTGCACCCTCGGGAACAGTGTTGCCAACCAGGAGGATGCCGCTGT
Organism: Firmicutes bacterium UBA5286; assembly: GCA_002408465.1. Lineage (GTDB taxonomy): Bacteria > Bacillota > Proteinivoracia > UBA4975 > UBA4975 > UBA4975. Next base: position 14,729 of record DHSM01000007.1, read on the forward strand.
TATTCTTGGCTGCTAGTACAGCGCCGCTCAAAGCATCGGCGAAATTCAAACCTGTGGCCACATACATCTGTGTGGTGTCCGGCTTGAAGTATTCGGCAACCGCCACACTAGTGGCATAACGGTTGCTGCCGCTGATTCTCACAGCGCCGGGGGCTGCTGCCATAACCTCGTCGCTGATGACGCCATTGCCGCCAATGACTATGGTCTCAGTGACTCCCAAATCCTCAAGAGCCTGGGCGGTGGCACTGGGCATGCTGTCGGAACGGGTCAAGAGAATCGGCATTCCCAAACGGGCGGCATAGGCGGCTACGGAGAGGGCATCGGGGAAATCGAGGCCGTTAACCAAAGCTGCCTTTGCTGATCCTTCCGGAGCGACCCGCGCGGCAATGAGGGCTGCTGTTTCAAAGCGATTGGCGCCAACAATCCGTTCTACGGCAAGGCCCATCTCAATTAAGGTGTCTTCTGCTTGCTGACTGACTGCGCCGGTGCCGCCTAAGATAATAATCTTGGTGGCTTGCAAGCGCTGGATTTCCTCAGCAGTGACCGTGTTCAGCCTTGCGGGGTTGGTCAGCAGGATGGGTGCATCCAGAGCATAGGCAAGCGGTGCGCCGGCCAAAGCGTCGGCGTAATTGTCACCCCGAGCCAGGATGATATATTCTGAAGTTTCCCAGCCAGCCTGACTGACTGCAACTGCGGTGGCGTAACGGTTCGTGCCTTCCAGACGGGTTACTCGGGCATCGCCGATGGTAACTTGGCCTGGGGCATTGATGACAACCATATTACCTGCAGCATCACTGTGTTCGATGCGGATTGCGACGTTTTCCGCAATTATGCCGACAGGAGCGGTCCAGATTCCCTTATACAGACCGGGCTCGACCTCTTCCATATTGGTCAGGGCGAAAGGCATGGCGCTGAGACCAGGGATGGTCAAAGCAAATCTGGCGCTGCCGCCGACGGAATCACTGCGGAAGGAGACGACGACCTTGTCTCCAGGATTGACGGTGATGTCCATCGCGGGCTGGATGTCGGTAATTACCGGGGCAGTGGTGTCTAAGACCACGGTGATGCCATCGGTAAGTCCAGTTACGCCCTCCGGTATTTCCAGGGTGGCGGTGATGATGTTTTCACCTCGGCCCAGTTTAATAGCTGCGGAGAATTCACCATTCCGGGTAACGACGCTGGCAACGGCTTCGCCATTGTTGTAGATGGCGACGGTGCCGTCAACCATGACCAAGCCGGAGACGAGCAGTGCGTCGCGGTTGGTATAGGTGACGTGGACAGGACTCTCAATTGCCGGCGGGGCGACAACGGTAACGGTCATGGTGTTGCCGGTGGTGGCGCCTGCAAAGTTCCTAGCTTCGGTGCTCAACTCATAAGTTGCGCCTGCGGCCAAGTTGAGGTCGGCGACAAAGGTGTTGTCGCTGTTGGTGTCCATAGTGGCGGTGAGAACGCCGTCTACATAGACATCTACGATGTCCCGGTAGCCAGCTTGACCGCTGACGCTGAAAGCAGAATCGACGACATATACATGGTCTTCGTCCCAGACAGGCGCCTTGGGTGCCTGTTGCTGTGCGGTCCTGGCCCATTCCATGGCCTGGACATAGACTTGCTTGCCAGCTTCGGTCCAACCGGCATTGGGGCCCATCATGTTATTAACAGCATAGCTGGACAAGAGCAGATGCATATGGTTGGCGCTGCGGAAATCATAGGCGATTGCGGCGCCTTTATCTTCACCGTCAACAATAATATTGGCCAAGGCAATGCCTTTGTAATTCTTGAAGGTAGAGTACAGGCTCTTGTCGGAATGAATCCGCAGAGGCTCGGCAATATCCAGACCGGCAAAGATCGGATGGTCGCCGGCAACATCCAAGTATACTGCCCCTTGGTTGTAACCGTGCTTATCCTTCTGAGGATAGCCAATGGTCTCTTCCAACAGGGGAATAGAGCCGGAGGCAACGCCCCAGCTGCCTACAAAGACCAAGCTTGTTTCATACTTATCGCTTTCGGCGACAAGTCTTTCCATTTGCTCGGCGGTGCCGCTGGAGGTGTTGACAATGACCAGGTTATAGTTGTAAAGGTCATTGAGAATGCTCCAATCCCGGGACTCGGCCGCAAAGCCACTGTCCATCAGGAAGGAAGCGACCTCGCCAGACCAATCGCCTAACACAGCGGTATCGAAGCTGCTGAGGCTGAAGTCCTCAACTGCGTCTTCACCTTCAGCGATGGTGACAGTCCGAGTAGTGGTTTTATAGCCAGTTAAGCTGACAGCTATCTGATATTCACCATCTAGTAGGTTTGTAAAGAGATAATTCCCGCTATTCCCAGTGGTAGCAGTAAATTCAGCCCCGGTAAATCTCTCCGTCAAGGTGACTGTTACTCCGGAAAGAGCAGCGCCGCTGGATGCGTCAATAATCTGACCAGAGATACTGGCTCTATCTGTAGCCACCATGGAAAAATTCAGTTCTGCCGTTTGACCTAGTTCTTCAATAGATGCTGTTCCGGACTGGACAAGAAAACCCCGAGCTTGAACGGTTACTTCGTGGGTTCCCAATTCCACCCCTAGGGTGTAACTGCCTAACGCATTAGTAACAGTGTCCTGTCCTTGGGCAGGAATTGACACCAAAGCGCCAGCAATGGGATTGCCTTCAGGATCGGTTACAATGCCAGTAATTTCACCAAGACTTGCAGTGATTCCCCAGTTAACGGCATTGTTGAGAATACGCTTTGTATCATCTGTCCAACGACTTGTGGGACTGCCATACATACCTGACTTAAGACTAGCCAGCAATATGTGGACACTGCGGGGAGTAGCAAACTTATAAGCTACACCATCGCCTACCACGGTACCGTCGGGCATAGTTACCTTAGCCAAAGTTTCTCCGCTATAGCCTGCAAAGGCAGACCATTGTGCAACACTGGTTCCATTATCCAAAATTTTAATGTCCTGACCTACTTCGTAGCCAGCAAAGATCGGGTGTTCACTGATTACCTTATAGTTGACATATTCGGAACCTATTCCTTTAACAGTTGTTTCTGGATCACTATACGTCTTATTCAGATCCTGAATAGGGCCTCCGCTATAATCGCTGGTAAAGATAATACTGACCCCAGCTGCATCAGCGGCCTCAATCAGTTGAGCTGTGACGCCATTGGTTAAAGCGTAAGCAGTGTCGTTAAAGATAACTACCTTGAAATCACTTATTCTATCAATCAAGCTCTGCACCGAGGTAGCGTTATTAGTGAATCCCTCAGCTTCAAAGCCTGATTCTGTCAAGAAGGCGATTAATCTGGTTTGGTAGGTTGACGAGGCAATGATGGCAATCTTCTGGGATGCCAACATGTTAATATCCTGAACTACTACTTCCCCTGTGCCCACTGCAATGTTTTCTATGGACACAGGAGTGTATCCTGAAGCGGTTACACGCAGCTGGTAGGTGCCAATAGGAACCTGAAACTCGTAGTTACCATACATATCAGTAACAGTAGTTAGATGCGTACCCACTAGTTGCACAGGAGCTCCTTCAATTGGTTGCCCGGTATCTGCGCCCTTGACCTGTCCCTTAATGCTTCCGTGGGCATCTGCTGTAAGAACGAAATTCTCTTCTGAAGCCACACCGCACTCAAAATCAACAGTAAAGGTTTTGCTTTCGTGCCCAAAGGCTTCAATTGCTAGAGTATAAGTTCCACTACCCAATCCGAGGAAGAAACTGCCATCAGTATCGGTGGTAAAAGTCCTGCCAGTCTCTTCAATAGTAATGGTAGCAGACACATTGGCGCCCAGGTCATTAGTAACCTGGCCCCTTAGTTCTCCAACATAAACCTCTTCATTATCTAGGGCCCAGTTTAGAGCATTATTGAGGATGCGTTCACGAACGGGATCCCAAAAATCATTGCCAGAGTTATAGTTGTACCCGATGGTAAAGTTGGCCATGAGGATTTCCACGCTGTCCATGGTCCTGCCATTGTAGCCCAGCATGCCTCCCAGATAACCATCTACTGAATTGGTGACATCAGCGATGGTATGACCGGTATAGCCGTTAAAAGCATAATAGTTTCCAGATTGGGTTATAAACTGAAATTCATCCTCAATGCCTTCAAGAATGGGATGCCTTTCCAGGATTGTTCCAGTCAATGTCGAATTAGAGCAACTGCCTTTTATTTCCTCAGCAGGATCGCCATTGTACTCCCAGAGGTAGCGGATACTGCCTCGGCCACCATTGTCTCCGGTCCATATAACTGGGACTCTGGCCTCGTCCAAAGCCTTAAGGAAGGCCTCAAAAACTTCTGGAGCGGGAATGTAGCTATCGCCAAAATCCGAATTGGCAAATACTATGTCCACTTCATCCAGCATTTCCAAATCAGTGTAGAACATCTCTTTGATATTCCAACCCTGATCAGCCAAGTACACTGCAAGGTCTGTCCCGTAAACAGCATCAACAATGATGCCGATTGTCGGAGAAGGTTTCATTTTGAAGTCCAGGACGGTTGATCCTCCAGCGGTAATCTCAAGAGCAATCTCCTTCTTCAGATAACCCTCAGATTCAGCAACGAGGGTATAACTACCGGGCATAATACGCTCGATTCTGAAAGCGCCGTTTACCGCCGAAACAGTTTCCCGGGGATAGCCATCGATATAAACCGAGGCCACAACACCTTCACCTGAGCTCTCATCGGTTATAGTTCCCTCTAGTGACCCCACGGTCTCATCAACAAGAAGTTGAATATCCAGGGGGTCAATATCATCTTTTATTTCTAAATTAATTATCTGGGACTGATAACCAAATGCACTTATCTGAAGCTGGTATTGACCCTCGAACGCAGCCAGCTCAAAACTGCCGTCGGTCAAATCAGTGGAAACCTCCATGTTTGTACCGAGGACTTGAATTTGTGCAGGAATGGGATTTCCGTCAACATCGGTTACTGTTCCAGTAACCACTGGGAACTCTGTAAAAGCGGCCCAAAGAATAGCATTGATAAACATATCCTTACCAGCTTCGGTATAGTCAACGCTTTTATGGGAAGAGCAAATTCCATGCCCGCTCATCAATAGTTCCATGCTGCCGGCAGTTCTGGGTCTGTAAGCAACGCCCATGCCAGGGATATCAGCATTATCTTCAAGAGCAATGCCAGCTAGGGGGAAGCCGCTATAATTCTTAAATACCCCCACAGAACTATTAGTGGGCAGGAGAATACTAATTCTATCCCCGATTTCAGCATCACCAAAGATGGGATTTTTCTCCATGACCACGTATTGGGCAGCTTGGGTGGAGCTTCTTAGTTGCTCCCGGGTTTCCGGGTCGCCTCGCCGCATCACCAATTGGTTAATTGCAGCTGTGCCATAATACGAATCGCCAAAGATAATGCTTATTTGATTTTCATCAGCTATGGCAAGAAGCTTGTTCAAAGTATCTTCAGAAGCACTGCCGCTGGTGTAAAATACCACGTCATAATCCTGAATTGACGATATCGCCGAGGAGAGGGAGAATCCTTTTGCTTCCATACCGGACTCCGTTAGCAAATCCACTAGGCTGCCTGAATAGTAATCACCAATTACGGCTACCTTCGGTGCAGGCCAGAGATAGAAGTCCGTATTGGGGATATCCATGGTTAATGATATCTCAGTCTCCAGAGGCATGAAATCCCGCTGTTCAATGCAGACGGTGTAAGTGGCCTCTGGCAGGTCGGCGATCTCATAGAATCCGTTGATAGTGGCAACGGTTTCTGCCACTAAATTGCCATCAGCATCATATAATTTTACTGGTGCAAAGGGAATTACCTGATTAGTGTTTCGGTTATAGATGTTGCCTGTCAAGATGCCGCTGTCGGCGATAGACATAGTGAAGTCCATAACCTGAGTAACACCTGGGTTAAATTGTACACTGACCGTCTGAGTTGCATACCCTTTTTCCCGAATGGATAGGGTGTAGACGCCTTCGTCATGGAATACTTCAAAGGCACCAGTGGTTTCATCGGCTTGGACGAAGACACCAGTCTCCACCACTTCTATAGTAGCAGGCACCGGATTGCCTTCTTTGTCCGTAATAGTACCTGTGATTCCACCGAATTCGGTATTCAACAGATAGTTAATACTATTGATCAGAATATTTTGCTGGGGAAGTTTCCATCCGCTGGTGGGAGAATTCCAAGAACAAGCTGCATGACTACTTAAGAGCAGATGGGCACTGCTTTGACTGACTGCCTTATAAGCGATGCCTGTTCCCACTTGCCCGGTGCTGCTGTTGCCAATGGTAGCTAAGTTCCTTCCTGAGTATTGATTAAACCAGGAAAAGTAACCATTTAATACATCAAGAGAATCCCCTACTTCATATCCTGCGAAAATTGGATGAGCTACATCAACCTGCAGTGAACACGGCATAGGACCGCCATGCCAGTCATCAATTAACTTGGGGTCTCCGTAGAAATCAACAAGCTGTTGAATTGAACCTGTGCTGATACCCCACTGATCTGCAAAAATTAAGTCGACGTCGTTGGCCTTCGCATTTTCCACCAGTTGAACAACTTGCGCTTCATCAGGCCGCTCCCAATATCCCGGATATTCTCCGTTAAGATACACAATTTGATAGTGCTCAATGTCATCGACGACATCCCATTGCCTTTCCTCAGCGGGAATGCCTTTAGCATTGAGAAAGTTTGTGACCTGAGCATCCCGGTCATCGAGGACTGCTACATCTATTGGAACCAATTCAGCATTCAGGTTGAAATGCTCATTGGGGTATACACTGACCAGCATTATTTGCTTTACGTACCTTCCCAATGTCAGTTCCAGCTCATAGGTTCCTTGGCATACCGGATCAAAGCTGAACTTACCGTCGATATCGGTTGTTGCCTCTAATGGAGTATCCAAAAGACGAGCTGCAACACCTTCCAGCGGCAAGCCGCTGCGCTGATCAATCAAAGTGCCAGACAAAGAACCTTGCTCTGCTAAAGCCAGAGCATATTCTTTATTTATTGCATAGCCAGTGGCTATTTCTACATCTTCAAATTGTTGCACATAGCCGTACTGGGCCACCTTGAGTTGATAAGTGCCAGGACGGGCTTCCAAGCGAAAATAACCATTTTCGTCAGCCTGCGCAAATTCCCCAGACTCCCCAAGACTTACCTTACCGGCTATGGGACTGCCCTCAGAATCGGTAATGCGTCCAGAGATTGTGCCAGGGGCAATAAAACTGTTGATTCCGTTAATATCAGCTACGATAACCTGGCCGTCAATGATCGCCACCCCAGAGGAGCTGATGTCATTAAGCTCATACCGATGGAGTACTTGGCCGCTATACACATCCACAGCTTGGAGCATATTGAAAGCATCAGCAACAAATAGGATCCCATTGGCTGTCACTGCACCGTTATTCAACATAGTGCTGACCCCTCGGCCAAACCATACTTGCTGACCTGTGCTGATATCAAAAGCCCGTAAACCGGCAATTCTGGCCGAACCCACAATAACCATGTCATCAAAGACAATGGGAGATACAGCTTGGGTATCGCCAATATCATCCACAGTCCATAAGACATTGCCGGTGGCTGCATCAATCGCCCATAGGGTGCCATCTCTTAAGTCGGTGCTTACTGCATACAAAACCCCATCATGATAAACAGGGCGAGCTGCAAACCCCTGATCTTGATGGCTAAGAGACCATATTTCACTACCATCAGTCAAAGACAAGGCTTTAAGGGTTCTGCCGTTAAGGGTCCCCACAAAGAGCTTGTCTTCTCCAATAGAAGCACCAAAGACAGTTCCATCACCGACAACGGACTCCCAGAGCAATTCTCCAGTTGCTGCATCTAATGCAGTAACCTTGGCGTTTCTGTCCCAGGCTGCCGATAGATACAAGACACCATTATGGTACAAAGGAGATTCATAAACTGGCGCGCTTCCTGCTCTATATTGCCAAATCTCCAATCCAGTCCGGAGGTCAATGGCGTAAACTCTCCAGTCCGATCCACCGCCAACATACACTATCCCATTAGCGATGGTGGGGGAACACCGGTTAGTAATGCCAGTAGTTCTTTCCCACATCTTTTCCCCAGAATCTACATCTATTGCAACCAGACTGCCATGATCGGTAGGTACAACTACCATCCCTTCAGCTACTGCAGGAGAAGCAAACTGAATTAAACCGGAAGATTCATAATACCAGTTCTTTTTTAGCTTGTCCGCAGCGATGACCTGATTGGTTACAGCGTTCCGATGAATATTATTGTTGGCAGTATTCCAGCCATCAGAAGCTTCCAATTCCATAGCTTCAGCCTCAATAGTCAAGTCAAGATTATCATGGACAACGACACTTAGTATTTTAGGCTTAATACCTTCTCCGGAAACCGAAACTGAATATGTTCCTTGCGGAATGCCTTGAATAGAAAATATGCCCTGAGAATTGGCGCGGCCAATCTCCAAAGGGGTCCCATTAATGCGGACAAAAGCGTATTTTATTGGATTTCCGTCTTCTATAGCAGCAATAGTGCCCGAAAAGGTAAAGAGTTTAGAAGCAGCAAGCTGCCAGGAAACGTTGACAACCTCATCCTTCTCCACTGTTATTGTCTCGGTACTTGTCTCGTAACCAAAGGAACTAATCGTTACTTTATGAGTGCCTTCCCGGATGAGAAAGCTAAATTCACCAGTGTCAGGCACATCAATGTTGATATTTTCTCCTGGAATGCTAATGTGACCAGGCAAAGGATTGCCCGCTGTATCAGTTAGTGTTCCAGAAATTTCTCCCGCGAAGGCTGTAGCAGTAACAGCGGAATACACATTGACGATACCAGAGCCATACAGGTCATTGGGCATTGATCCCATATGGTATTCCTTACGGGTTGTATCCTCCAACAGATCGGCTATTTCATCAATACTTAGGTTAGGATTGGCGTCGAGAATTAAGGCTATCGCGCCTGTAACATGAGGAGCAGCCATAGAAGTTCCACTCATTATGGCATATCTGCCGCCGGGATAAGATGAAAGAATCTTATCTCCAGGAGCAGTCACCTGAGGTTTGCGATAGTAAATTGGGTTTCCATCTTCATCGGGCCAGTGGACAGGCCCGCGACTAGAAAACCAGCCAACTTGGTCGTATAGATCAGTGGCGCCTACCGCAAAAGCTTCGGGATAACTCCCTGGCGAACCAATGGTGCCAGAACCAGGACCTGAATTGCCGGCAGAAAACAGCGGGAAAATGCCAGCAGCCACCCAAGCCTGGACATCCTCGTAAAATTCAAGTCGATAGGTATCAGCGTTGCCCCAAGAATTGTTGACCACATGAGGAGCATTACTTGGATCGCCGCCAGGAGCCAAGAACCATTGAAATGCAGCATGTATACCTGAGCTGGTTGCACTGCCCCCATCACTAAAAATTTTGGCGGCAATCCATTGGGCGCCAGGAGCTACACCAACTGGACGCCCCTCGCCGCCACCGACCGCAGTGCCAGCAACATGCGTGCCATGGCCATGGCCATCGGAGGGAACAGAATAGTTATGACCTGAAAAGTCTGCCCAAGCGATTTCATGGTTGCCATCACGGCCTAAGTAATTATTGCGCAAAGCCGGGTGGGTCCAGTCTACGCCTGTGTCCATGATGCCAACGATGACACCTTCTCCATCGATGCCGTACTCGCCCCATACATCCGGGGCATTTATTTTTTCTAACCCCCACTGGGGAAGATCCGGTTCAGTTTCAGTTACTTCGATATCTGGTAACTCTAGAACCCGGTCCAAGGTAATTTGGCCAATATTCTCGTTTTCCAACAACATATCCAAAGATTCCGCTGTGATAGTAGCGGAAAAACCATTAATCGACCATAGCTCTTGAATATTGCTGATATACCCTCGTTCTTCCAACCCGAAAATAACTGGGCCGGTTTTTTTCTGCGATTGCAGAAACTGATTTTGCAGTTTTTTAATTACTGTTGTTACTCTTTGTGTATGTTCGCTAATATCTTCAACATCAAAGTAAATCTGTGCCATGTCAGGCCTGTCAGCATACCGGACAATAACGTCGACTTTACCGTTTTCTTTTAAAAGATCAAATGCTTCCTTTTCTAGTTTACCATCATAGATAAAATGGTCCTTGTCATACTCCGGATCCTCCCAACTTATCAAATTGGGAAGTTCTCCATAATTATCGCCGATGCTTTCTGGGCCAAGCTGTGATACTTCTGTCGTTGTTGCACTGTTCTTTTTGGTCTGTTGTTTCGTATAAGCGCTTATCTGCTCAACTGGCATCAGGCCGAAAATCATCAGGGCTATTAAAAGAACAGCCAAGCAACTCCGGGGTGCTTTTTTCCCTACCAATTTTCTCCTCCTCTTATTCTTGATTGTTACATTCATACTTAACTCCCATGGCAACACCCTTTACAAATAGTTTTTCGAAGAAAAATAGGATCCCGCCCCGAAAGGCGGGGATTCTTATCTTTACTTAGGATAACGGCTAGTTCATTGGCGAGCTCTGGGATTACTTCCCCTTCGCCGCCAAAGATTGTCACCCGAACCACGCCGTTTTCGGTGAGGTAACCGGTTGTACCCTCGGGAACAGTGTTACCAACCAAGAGGATACTGCTGTCGTTCTTGGCTGCTAGCACAGCGCGGCTAAAAGCGTCGGCGAAATTTCCCCCCCGAGCCAGGGTGAATATTCCGAGGTGCCTCCAAAATCTAAATTCCGCTGTACAAACCCATTCTTAAAATTACTAAATCTTCCACCCCAATGTCTACAATTAAAATACCTTCCCTTTTTTCAAGGTCTCAACAATGATGTCTGCAGACAAGGATATTTCTGAGCAAAAGCATCAAGGGATTCTCGGTTCCCCGGAAGGGGAACCGAGAATCAGCCAAGACAATTACTTCAAGAGCTCCCGCAAGCGAGCAGCGATATCATCGCTGACCACTCCCGAACCGCCTAAAATAGTAGTAATCTTGGCGGAACTAGCGGTAATAAAGTTAACTGTTTTTTCGGGAACTATTTTGCTAACCAACAAGATGCCGGTATGGTCTTTGGCAGCAAGGACTGCTCCTGCCAGGGTGTCGGCAAATTCAGCGCCGGTTGCCACATATAAGTGCTGAGTGGCAAGGTTAAAATACTCAGCCACAGCGATATTTGTCTGATATCTGTTATTACCGAAGATTCGGGTTGGGGCAGGCAATTGCTCCATAACAACATCTCCCACAACAGCGGCGCCGCCTATTACCAGGCTTTCCTTAACCCCTAAGGCATCAATCGCCTCTAAGGTTGCCAAGCTGATCCTGTTGTGACGAGCCAGCAAGACGGGAATCCCTTCTGCCGCTGCATATGGGGCAACAGAAAGGGCATCAGGGAAGTCCTCCCCGCTGGCTACAATTACCCTGTCTGAGCCCTGAGGACATACCATCGAAGCAATCAGGGCAGCAGTTTCATATCTGTTGGCTCCTGCAATTCGTTCAACGCTTAACCCCTTGGCCTCAAGGGCATTTGCCACATCTTCGCTGACAGCGCCAGGTCCGCCGAGGATGATAACCTTGGTAGCGCCAAGGCGCTCAATTTCCGCCCCTGTCACTTCAGTCAACCTATCATGTCGGGTTAAAAGCAGGGGAGCATCTAACTTGTAAGCCAGAGGAACCCCAGCCAAGGCATCGGCAAACTCATCGCCGCGGGCCAAAACAACCGTGTCCGCAGATATCCAACCCTTTTGGCTGATGGCAACTGCAGTGCGATACCGATTAGAACCGAAAACGCGTGTGATGGGTTCCAAGGTAACAATAATAGTTTCGGCGTTGATATTGCCGGCTTTATCTTCGGCGCTGACAGTGATGACATTTTCGCCGGCGCTAAGATTGACGGCGTTGGAAAATACGCCAGCGGCGTCGGTGGCCACAGCAATGTCGTTGACCTGAACAAGTTTAAGATTGTCATCCTCAACGACCCCTGAGACTTCAAGGACTATCTCAGTGGTTTCCTCCCCATCCAAGGGAGCATGGACCCTAATCACAGGGGCTGCTGTATCTCGAATCACTTTCACCGGCAGTGAGGGCTCAGTGGCCACTCCGTTAATCTTAGCAACCGCTGAGAGGATGTTATCCCCTTCTTGCAAGGAAATATCAGTGCCAAAATTTCCTTCTTCATTGGCTTCAGCCGTCCCAACTGCAACTCCGTTATTGTAAATTTCCACTGTGGAGTTGCCTACAGCTATACCGGTCACCGTTGCTGTTTCCTTATTGGTATAGGTTCCTTCAACAGGAGCAGTGAGAATGGGACAATCATAAGCATAGAGAACATGACTGCGAATCATGACATTGCCATACTCGCTGTCAAATGGTTCGAACATCCCACTGACATACATTATCGAACGATTGTTATAAGGAAAGGTTTGGTCGAGACCGATGCCGGGCGCATTAGGAGCGTCTTCCAGTTGGACAGCAACCACCACAAAATCATGATCGGTGATGAACCCATAGCTCGACAGGTCAACATAATTCCACTGTCCTCTGGTGCCCTCGACAATGACGGGCTCGATGACCATAGGCCCTATGTTTCCTTGATCGTCTGTATCAAATACAGCTACAGAAAATTGATCGGAACCCGGATCAGGCCAATCAGTACCCCAAAGGTATACATTGACTCCCTGAACCTGGGCCAAATCATCAGGAGTCATAATTACCCCAAAACCATTGCCGCCGCTGACCATTGCCACCCGAAAATCAGCGTTTCCTGAGTCATAGGCGATTTCATCAGCGTATCCCCCGAAGGGATCCAACTCGATGGTAAAGAAATTTGCACCCTCGGGACTTAAATCTACTTTAATTTCTTGACCATAGTAGCCGCCTGCAGTTACTTTCAGAGTATAGGCGCCAGCCAACATGGTCTCGACAGAAAATTGTCCATCAGTATTGGTATATATGGTTGGAATGCGGAAATCCTCAGCAACTTTAATCATCACGTCAGGAATGGGTTGTCCGGTGTTAATGTCCAAAATCCTTCCGGCCATGCTGGTTTTAGGAATTGCCTTTAAGAGGAAGTCCTGGGTAAAGACTTCACCGTCCTGTAAGCTGAAAGGCACTTCTTGGGTGTAGTAACCGTAGGACTCCACCCTCAAAGTCCAAGTCTCTCCTTCAGGCGTGCCAGGGTGAATCATGGTATAACTGCCGTTTCTGAGGTTGTTGCGCACAGTACGGCCGCTCTCTACTACAGAAACATAGGCCTCGATAGGCACTCCCACAGGAGACTCCTCAACGAGAATTGGGGTATTCTCCGCCATGGGAAAACCAAAAATTGACTGCCCGGGGAGGTCTCTTCCGCGCTCAAGTAAGAACTCTGTTGTTACGATTGCTGAGTCTTCAGAAGTTGTTGTCTCAAAAGAAGCAGTGGCTCCGTTGCCAGCTAAGACCATTACATCATCTATATACCACCCAGAGTAGCTTGTGGAGTAATCCGATTGGAAAACAAAACGTAGCTGCACAAGGCCACCGGAATATTCGCTGAGATTCAAGGCAACTTCATGCCACGACCGGTCTAAGCCGGAATAGAGCGCAATTTCTTGCCAGTTAGCCCCTGAATCTACGGATACTTGAACAGAAGCGAAATCGTATTTATTCTCGATCTCAAACCAATGCTTAAAGCGAATTTCGGCTTGGCTGTAACTGCTTAGATCTAATTCTGGCAGCTCTAGCCAACTTTGAGAATCGCTGCTATATCTGCCAGCCAAATTCGTGGCCCAGAGTTTTTGTCCCGAAGCCGCGACTTTTGGACCCGAGGTGGGCAGGCCCCATTGCCAAGTGTTGTTTACACCGCCGCTGCTAAGATTGCCAGCATCGGCTTCAAAATCATTGAAGTACACTTCAGTAAAGTCAGGGATCTCTACAGTTAATTCAGCTGAATAATTACTCTCGTTGCCCGCTAAGTCGACACTTGTTACGACATAGTAATAAGTGTTTCCATACGACACAGTGGTATCGAGCCAAGTGCTGTCATTAGCAGTTGCTATCTTTTCATAGCCCTGTCTAGACTGAACTGAGCGGTAAATATTAAAGCTGCCTAAATCTGCATCAATGGGGGCTTGCCACGTGAGTTTTGCACCATCTATAACACGCTCCCCGCCAAAATTTTCAGGAATACCCGGTGGGTAAGTATCATGGCCCACCAGCGAAAAATTGTCTAGATACCAGCCTGCGAAATTATTTTGCTCGTCAGACTCGAACTGGAAGAGGACAAAAACTTGATTAGCACAACCTGCATAGGCGCTTAAATCAAAGAATAGGGACTCCCATTCCATAACCCGGCCGGAAAACTGGGCCAATTCGGTCCAGGTTTGCCCATAATCATCAGTAATAGCAACTGTGCCTCTATCATATGCCATTTCGATATCATACCAATGATGTAACCGCAACGAAGCTTCACTGGAGTTTCTCAAATCCAATGGCGGCAACATTAACTTGCTATTAGAACTTGAGGTATATTCGCCATCAAGATTAGTTGCCAACAAACCAGTGCCGACAAAAGGATCCGGACCGGCTGTAGGCTGTCCCCAACCCCAGTCACCGTCAAACCTAAATCCCCAAGGCAACTGAGAGAGATCGGTAGAAAACAAATCCTCAGGCACAATGCCATAATCAACTTGCACAGGATATATCGGAGTTTCAACGACATTCAAGCCAAAATCGGTAATACGAATCTTGTATTGAAACCCGGGATCAACAATAAATTCCATTGGCACCTCTACCCGATATTTACCAGCCAGATAATCCCCAGTATATTGATTCATTTCCACTGTTGTCCAATCGGCGCTGCCGGTTTCTGCCACCAGCAATTCTACACTGGAAATGGCTACATCATCAGAGACTTCTGCCTCTAAGACTATATCCAATCCAGTATAACCAAAAGTAAATGGCTGATGATTCAGTTTAGGCAACTCTGTATCGCTGCCCTCTTTTAATACAGTGCCGGAAATTTTGCCGCTGCCAGTTGACAATGTAGAAACAGCAGCAAAAGCATCAACTAAACCCCGGCCGTATCCATAGTTGGGAGCATCAGGATACTGAGTATCAGTAAGAGGAATCGATGTTTCATTAATAATATTAATGACCTCATCAACTGAAATAGATGAATCCACTGAACATAACAAGGCCACAACACCAGTAATATGCGGCGAAGCCATGGAAGTGCCATTCCAACTTTCATACCCTCCGGGCACCGCAGAACGAATTGCTACCCCGGGAGCAGAAATATCTGGTTTGAGAACATCTTTATAAGGGCCAGGACCTTGATTGGAAAAGATACCCCTTTTGTTATATTTATCTGTTGCCGCTACGGCATAGCTTTCAGGGTAGTTTGACGGAGAGCTGACAGAGCCTGGGACCGAACCGCCCGAGGTGTTGCCAGCTGCGAAAACAGGAACGATCCCCGCGTTGCGCCAGGCCTGTACCATTTGCCGGAACCATTCAGATATGCCAGGGCCGCCTCCCCAGGAGTTATTAATGACATCTGGCGCCAGGCTGGGATCTCCCGCAGGAGCCAACATATATTCCCCGCAGGCCAACAGAGCCGACTCGGAGCCTCCATCCTCAGTAAAAGCTCTGGCAGCAATCCATTTCGCCCCAGGGGCAACACCGATTACTTCTGTCCCCTCCGGATTCCGACCCAGGATAGTTCCCATTACGTGCGTGCCATGGGGGACCGACAACATATCATAAGGCATCTGTCTATTGTCTACAGCGTCGAACCAGTTGCCAATAGGATTAGGATTTTCGGGATTTTGAGGATCATATCCCCGCCATTTTTCCTTTAGGGTTTCATGGGTCCAATCCGCTCCAGTATCAATCATACCCACTACGACACCAGTACCATCAATCCCCAGTTCGTTCCAAACTTTGGGAGCATTAATCTGATTTATGTTCCATTCAATGGCATCACTTTTTATCGAATCTTCTCCTGGCGTTGGCAAACTAATAGAAATAAAACGGTCAGGGTAGATTTTGGCTACATCAGGAAGCTGACTGACTTTTTCGGCAGCGTCTTGAGTCAAGCACGCCGAAACCATATTAACAATGAAGAAACTCTTAAACTCTGAAACTGCGTCCTGTTTCTGCAAATTTTGTAAGAGCGACAATAAGTTCCGTTGTGTTTTCTTTGCAGTTGTTCTAAGAGTATCCACAACCGAATACCTGGCTATGTTAATGATTTCGTCGGCAGATGCTGAAGCAGGTAGATTGCCCTTAGCGATTGCAGCGACTTCATCGGTATCCACCTGTTCTGTCATCTCAATCAAAACATCAACATATTTCTCTTCTGTAAAGTTAAGTAAAACATCTTTATCGATCTTTTGAATAGAGCTTTGTACATAAAAATCCTCCCCGTTTTTCGTGGCCATAGCTAAGATGTCTACGGATGAGGATAGCAAGAGTATTCCGGCCATCAGCAACACAAAAAAAGACCTCATGGTTCTTTTCAACTAAAGCCCTCCTCGGTAGTAATTATCCTTAAGAGTTTCTATGAGAGAACTTGAATTCATCACCTCCAAAATTTGCCTGCATTTTACTTAATTAGATATCTAACGATTTAGCAGCCTAAAATTCCCGCTGATATTTTCTTCGACATAGATAAAGAAAATCCTTCCTAAAAAACTAAGATTTCTTAGAAATATATTTACAATCGATTAGTATATGATATTCTCTGTAAAATCCTTTTTTAGTTTTTGGCATAGAAAAAGGGCTGACTCTCGTCAGCTATTCACTGATTTTGAGACAGCCCCTTTTTCGCATTGTTAGGGAAGCATATAATATTCTAATGCCTGTTCAATATCTTCAGAAATAACTGCTTCGCCTCCTGCCACAAAGATATAGGAGATTTTGGCCTTGTACTTTGCCAAGAAATCGGTGATACTAGCAGGAATAGCGTTTTGCTTTACCAACAGCAAACTGCCATCATACTTGGCTGCCAGAGCAGCTAGGGAGAGAGCGTCGCTGAAAGAATCTCCCGAGGCGATAAAGACTGCATAAGGATCAAAGCCTTGGGAAGCAATCTGCACTGAGGTCTCGTATCTGTTGTTGCCGGCAACGCGAGTGGCGTTTGGCAGAGCGTCAAATACTTCCGCAGAGATTACTCCAGTTCCGCCCACAACACAGGTGTTCTCAATATTATTTTCTGTCAGGAAATCCTGAGTTGCTGTAGGAATAGCAGCGGTGTTAACCATCAGAATTGGGTATCCTGCTGCTGCCGCCCATGGGGCTGCTGCTAATGCATCTGGGAAGTTATGCCCATAGACAATAACTGCAGTGTCAACAGGGGCTTCCTCGATAACTTTTGCAGCAATCAGGGCAGCAGTTTCAAAGCGATTTTTGCCACCTATACGTTCAACGGTCAAGCCACTCTCGACTAACTGGTCCTCAATTTCTTGAGAAACAGCACCAATGCCGCCAAGAATTATGACATTGGTTGCTC
Organism: Firmicutes bacterium UBA5286; assembly: GCA_002408465.1. Lineage (GTDB taxonomy): Bacteria > Bacillota > Proteinivoracia > UBA4975 > UBA4975 > UBA4975. Next base: position 32,143 of record DHSM01000007.1, read on the forward strand.
CCAACCTACCGATTTCGGCCTGAGTAACAGCGCTCAAATTAACAGGATTGGTGAGCAGTATAGGAGCGTTATATTTCTTGGATAGGCCAACTCCGGCCAAGGAATCGGCAAAATCATCCGCCCGGGCTAGAATAACTGTTTCAGCTGTTTCCCAGCCTTCCTGAGAAATAGCCGCGGCTGTGCCAAACCGGTTACTTCCGCTGAGCCTTATTACAGGTTCAACTACTGAAACCTCTCTATGGCTGGTTGCAAACCAACTGGTTGTTTCAGCATAGAGTTCGAAGATATAGTGTCCGGGAGGCAGCCCTAAGTCCATATCATGGTAGGTCCAGATTCCAGCAGGCATTCCAGATGGCGCGATCGGGATATAGCCTAAATAGTTGCCTGCGGTATCATAAACACCCACATCAACCCACGTAGTAGCCTGAGTCAACCGGAACTTGATATCAAAGGTTTCCTCGGGTTTTAACAGACGTGGGACTTCGAAATCGGTAATGAAGAAATCTTCGTGGTCACCGACATAATGGTATACAGGAATGCTCAGGCGGTCGGAATGTCCTTCTACCGCCTCGGTGGTGGGAGTAAGGACTACATAACCCTCATGTGCGCCTTCCACAAGCTCATCCAAATCAAAAGTGATGACAAAGTTGTCAGTTGCGCCTGCTGCCACAGTAATCTCAGCAGGACACTCTGCTGTTAGAGTATCGGAGATAAATTCGATTCCATAGGTAACCGGCTCATCACTAAGGTTGCGCACGGTGATAGTGTTCTCTGCTCCATCAAGCCGCAGGCTGAGGCTGCCGGGAAGAGCGAATCCCCTAGACAGAGCAGCGGCATTAAGGTCCATAACGCCAGCGCCCTGAGTGGTCACGGGATACTTCTCATCATTAATATCTAAGAGAAGGAAAGAAGTATTCATAATCAAGGCTTTATACTCTTCAACACTCAGCTGATCGCCGTAAATCTGTTTGAGCAGAGCCACGCCACCGGCCACGTGAGGCGATGACATACTGGTTCCACCCATGCCTGCAAGGCGATTCCCAGGATAGGTGGATACAACTGAGTCACCAGGGGCAGTAATGTCAGGCTTTAAGGAGTAGTCATTAGCAGGTCCAGCAGAACTGAAGTCGGACATAAGGTCCTGAGCTGGCAGCATCCCCATGGTAACCTGCAATAACGGGTCCTCATTCAGGCAGGAGAGAATATATGCTCCATTCTCAAGGGAAATCGAGTAAGCAGGAAGAACAAATTCGCCAGCCATGCCAAAGAGTCCCGGCTCATTGTTGAAGATAATGGCGGCGATGGCTCCCTGGTCCGCGGCGTTTTGCACTTTTTCGGTAAATGCAGACTCTCCACGCTGCATCAAGGCAATTTTGCCAGTTAAATCAATGCCTTCAAAGTCATTGATACCTGCTACCTCGTCATACCGGCCCAGCCCTGCACAGACAATGCCATGGGGGAGTTCATCGGGTTCAGGGCAATCTGAGGGCATTACATCCCAAATTTCGTTTTCGCCAACACTAATATAAGCTGGCTGAATATAGCCGTAACTAGCTACAGAAATTACCTGGGAACCAGTGCTGGGAGCGCTGGAGGTTGGAAAATCTTGCCCCTCATTGCCAGCAGAGGCCACCACGATTACTCCTGCCTCAGCTGCAGCATTGGCAGCCATAGCAGTCGGATAGCCAGGGGAAGTAAGGTAACTGGCGCCAAGGCTCATGTTGATGACATCAGCTCTGGCTAAACCATCATCGGGGTTGACTGACCATTCGATACCGCCGATTACCCAGCTGCTGTAACCCTTGCCCTCATCGCTGAGGACCTTGACAGCATAGAGGTTGGCATCAGGAGCCATGCCCTTAAAATCCTCAAATCCTTCAACAATTGAACCGTCTGCGGCGATGATGCCGGCAACGTGGGTGCCGTGACCATTGCCATCCATGGGGTCAGTGGAATCAACTGGCGGATCTTCTGGTGACAATGGCTGGGTAAAGTTTTTGCCGCCGAGGACTTTATTCTCCGGCCCAATGCCCATGCCTAAGAAAACATGATTGTAGTCGATACCGGTGTCAATTACCGAGACAATAATTCCCTCGCCAGTATACCCTTCCGGCATATCCCACAATGCAGGGGCTCCGGTCTGAGGTACGGTATAGCTGATTTTTGGTAATTGAATCGGCAGGTCGGGGAAGACTTTCTTAACACCAGGTAACTTTTCCAGCTCAGCGATTTGGCTGAAGGGGATGCCGGCGCTGAAGCCGAAGAAAGAGTGGGTGTATTGAGCTTCCACCTTAATATCTATGCCTTTGGATTTTGCCTGACTGATAACATTACTCAGGCTCTGTTTCAAGGTGTTGGCATATGTTGTCAGGCCCTGGGGTGTGCAAGTGCCCCTTTCTTTAAGCTGGGCCTCATAGACCAGGACAGGGTTTTGCATCAGCTGAACAATAACCCTGGTTTCCTGATCTGCACTGGCAAGGGGTGAACCTTCCCTGGCTGCGTTCAGGGGTAAAGCGATACCCAGAACCAGCATAATCGCCAGCACGCAAGCAAATACTCTCTTCATCAATTAGCTCCCTCCCATTTTTAAATTTTCCCTTCAAATCACATATTCGCTGTATCTAACCATTTTCCCTGCTAATCATTCAGCTAATTTTGCTTTGATTGTTAAATCTATCCCCGAAAAAAAGACAGCCTCCAATAGAGACTGTCTTCCCTGTAAATGTAGTTTTTTTCTAAAACCCCCTGACTAGGAAGGTAACTCGTCATGCGCCTAAAATATAATGAGAAACGCAATGTTGAGATAATAGCTTTCTGTATGCCTGTGGCTTAATGGAGGGATAAAAAGCAATTCCTATTCTTTGAGATCCTCGGCATTAGCGGCTTTCAGATTGCGGAGAAATTTACTGTGTTCTATGGCAAAATTGCCTGTTACACTGCTGTTGCCAGGAACTGATTTAGTAACAACTGCGCCAATATTTGCTCTGGCGTCTTCGCCTACAGTGACACCATTAGTAATCGTCGCTGCAAATCCAATCCATGCTCCATCATTAATTTCTGTCCTGCCTCCCAGGCCGACATTAGCCACAACCAGCACATTTTTACCTATCTTTACACCATGGGCAACGTGAACCAAGTTATCTATCTTACAATAGTCGCCAAAGATAGTATCATCCCAAGGGAATACGCCTCTGTCCACACAAGTGTTATACTGAATCTCCACGTTTTTCCCTATTTTAACGCCCCCTGCGTGGGCCACGCTGAGTATGCCATAGTCAGTTCTCTTTAATTCATACCCTTGTCCGCCAACCTTGCATCCGTCGCGAATAATTGTATCATTGTCAATAAAAGTGTTTTCACGGATAACAACAAATTCCTCTACGGAGACATTATTGCCTATGATAACAATGTTCTGAGCGATACTTGCCAACGGGCTAATATTACAGTCCGAACCAATCTTAGATGTAAAGCTGCCTCGCGCATAACCGCTTTTATCGGACAGATAGTTATGGATTTCAAAAAAAAGCTCTCGTGGTTTTTTTACTATACATTTTCCATATGCTCCGTTTTTTACTGGGGATTTAATTCATCTGTTGTAAGGACTATGGATACATTTTCACTGATAGAACTGATATAGTCTGCTGAATCCAAAAAAACGCAACAAGGCTGTGCAAAACCTGACGCGGTAAGAGCCATATATTCAAAAGGTTTCTCATCGATGCACTTATATTCTCGAGTAAAATCCATTGCTTTAAGGATTTCGCTTAACAGCACAGCTACCCCCCTACATAAGAAAATAGTCCATCAAAACAATGACTTGTGTCAAGTCGTCAGTCCAGAATTCTTGCGTATAGGTCTTTCAATTTACCTTCATCAATCTCCCAGCTAAATAGTTTGGCAGCCTTTATTGCATTTCTAGAGTACATATAGTAAGTATCCTTACCCCAAAAACCGTTTATTGCACTGGCGATTGACTCAGGATCCCACGAATCTAGTACCAGTCCGACTTTGTGCTCCTCCACAACTTTCCGCATCTCTGGAAGATTGCTGACAATCACCGGAAAGCCAGCCTGCATGTATTCAAATAATTTATTCGGAAGACAGTAATGATAACTTAAGCATATATCTTCGATTAAACTTATACCTATATCAGCTCCTGCAGTAAACGGTACCAGGTCTGAAGGAGGCACTGCCGAATGAAACAGGACCTGCTCAGTTAAATCTATGTCTGAAGCCATTTGTTTAAGATGTGGTACTAGAGGTCCATTGCCCAGAATCACTACTACGAATTTGTCGCTTAGAAACCTGGCTGCTTTAATAAGTGGTTCCAACCCTCTGTATGGGCTGACAACTCCCTGATATAACAGGATTACTTTATCGGGTTTGATACCTAAATTTTTTCTGAGCGGTGATCCATCACGTGAATATTCTTCCCGCGCCCGATAATAAGGCAGATTTCTGAGCAATATAATACCTTCAAAACCAAAGCTTTTTTCCATATGCCTAGCGATAGACTGAGAGGCGGTAATCACTCCGGCCGCTCTGCGAGCGATAAAGCGCTCCATCTTTGCTGCCATTTTTTTTACAAGGGCAGGCCGTTTTGCAGCATGGGCTGTATGCCCCCAAAGCTCATGAGCATCATAAACCAGTTTGCGCCTGGTTAGCTTTGCAATCAAATACCCAATAGGCAGGGCATCCCGGTCATGAGCATGTACGAGAATCGGCCGCAGTCGCATCCCTTTCCAAACCATCTTCCACACACACTCGCAATATTTAAATATTTGCGAGAAAAAGGTTTTGGGCCAAGATCTGGTCCGCAGTGCAAATCTGGTCAAATCATAAGTGTCTGTCGACTCAGTTAACGCCAGACCTTTTTCATGCAGCGAGAAAACCTGGACATGGTACCCGGCATTAGTCAAGGTTTTGCATTCCCGCAACACTCTAGAATCATTAGTAAAACTGTTGAGGACTATGTGCAGGACCACATCTGACATTATTCTCCCCCTTTCTTCAAATGCGGGTCATTGCAGGGAGTTGAGTATTTTCTCCAAAGTCCTGGTTACAACGCTTACCTGCTCTTCAGTCATTTTGGTGAAAAAAGGCAGGGCAATGGTTCTGGCGGCAATATTCTCTGTTATAGGAAAATCCCCAGGAGAGTACCCTGTCATTTTAATGATATGGGGCTGGTGGTGGATGGGAGTAAAATAGGGCTTACAGCCAATTCCCGCTTCTTGCAACCGGTACATGACCTTATTCCGGTTAATACCCTTGTCCAAAGTAATGACATAGACAAACCAACTCATCGTGGTCACATGGTCATCAATCCAGGGCCCTCTTACCCCGGGAATGTGCAACAGCCTTTCAGAATACATTTCCGCGACTTGTCGGCGGGCGGCGATAATTTCATCAATCCGTTCCATCTGGGCAGAACCAATGGCGGCATGCACTTCGCTGAAACGATAGTTATACCCTAAGCGCTCGTGCTCCAGCCAGGTTCCAGTAATAGCCCTGCCTTGGCTGCGCATGCTGCGACATAAATCGGCAATATTATCATCATTAGTTACAATAATCCCACCTTCGGCGGTAGTTATTTGTTTATTGGGATAGAAAGCAAATGCCGCCACCTTAGACTGAGAACCGACCTTCTTGCCCTTCCAAGCAGAACCCAAAGCTTCACAGCTGTCCTGGATAACTGTCAAATTATGGCGGCGGGCAATATCATTAACTGCCTCAATATCAAAAGGCTGCCCAAAGACATCCACCGGCAGAATCGCCTTAGTTCGGGGAGTTATCTCGGCTTCAATCTGACTGATATCCAGATTGTATGTGCGGGGGTCTATGTCAACAAAAACCGGCTTGCCGCGTTCAAATAATATGCAGTTGGTGGAGGCAATAAAGCTAAAAGGCGTGGTGATGACTTCATCACCGTCTTCGATACCACATGCCCTGATCATCAAGTGCAAAGCACTGGTTCCGCTGTTTACAGCAATGGCATGTTTCACGCCAATGTACTCACTGATTTGTTGCTCAAATTCCCTGATGACCGGTCCTATGCTAAGCACACCCGAACGCAACACCTGAATAACATAGTCAATTTCCTTTTCTCCAATATCCGGTTGGGACAGGGGAACATTTTCTTCCATAATAATCCTCCCTAGTTCTTTACGTGGCTAGATACTCTTTGCCAAACTTTTTTGACCAGTAACTTTGTTTCTATTGCTCCTTGCGCTTTCAATAATATGGCGCATAGGAAGTACACCACAGCGCCAAGACAGATGACTGCTGCTAGTATAAGGACTGCCCACAACCTTCCTGAAGGCATCAAGGGAACGAGAATTGTATGTGTGCAGTATATCACTATTCCCATAACCATAGAAGCAGCTAGAGATTTCCCTGCATCAGCCAGCATGGGCCGAATGTTGATTCCCCCTATTTTGCGGGCCAGCAACCAAATCAGTAAAACGCCGCCAAGCCAGTGGGCCAGCGAAGTAGCCAGGGCCAGCCCTCCATGCTGAAGACTGCCAATAAAGATAAAATTTAAGACTACATTCGTGGTAATAGTTATAAAAGTTGTCAATAAGGGAGTCTTGGTGTCCCCCATGGCATACAACGCTTTGACTGAAAAAGAGCTGAGCATTATGCCAATGAGGCCCAAGCTGTAAAACTGCAGGGGAGCCATTGTTTGCATGGCGGCTGCGGAGTCAAAATTGCCGCGCTGATAAACAAGTTGGATTATCGGCAAGGCCAAAACCACGAACCCCACAACCATTGGCATGAGCATAAACTGCATAGAATTGATTGCCTTAATGAAAGTGTCACGAAACTTGTCAAATTCCCGATTATTAATATAGTCCACAAGACTAGGGTAGACCACCGTAATAATAGCGGTAACCATTAAACCCTGGGGCAGCCCAACTAAGCGAGAAGAATAATTAAGATACGAAATGCTGCCCTCTGCCAAAGTAGAGGCAAAGATTTTATCAGTTACCGCCTTAATCTGACCGGCCATGCTGCCAATTATCACCGGCGGCAGCATAATCAGTATATCTTTAAGTCCATCACTGCAACGGTCTCTCAAACTTCCGTACATTTTAGTCTTTAACAGCCAGGGCAACTTGAACAGCGTCTGTGCAGCCACTCCAAAGAGAGTCCCCCAAACCAGGGAATAGATGCCTAATTTCTGGTAGAAGGCAAAACTTACGCCGATAATGACAATGTTATAGGGAAAACCATCCAGCCCGGGGATGACAAAGTTCTTGTTGACATGGAGAACAGCCCGGGTTACAGAAGAGATAAACCGAAAGACTATGATGATGCATAGAATCTTCACCATTCCAGACGTAATGCCAGCGGTAATATCATCAAAGCCAACAGCAAATAGATTAACCAATTGCCGGGAAAAAAACCCTATGGGAACAGCAAATATAAGGACAGTAATACAGAAGCCAACCAGGATAAATCTGTAAACTAATGCCTTATCCCGCTTTTGCTTGCGGAAACGGTCATAAACCGGAATAAACACACTGCTGATGGACGCAGCCACCCCGGAATATAGAAGCGTAGGTATTGTCACAGCCATATTATAAGCATCAGTCAATGCGGTTGCGCCAAATAGTGCAGCTACCACCATTTCGCGTCCAAAACCCAAAACTTTACTTGCCATGGTTAGAGCAATAACTATTATTGCTGATTTTGCTAATGTGTTTTCCTTCATCATGTTCCCCCTAACCCTAGGCTATCTGTCCAACAGGGCGGCAATTCTTTCTCCTGCACGCCCGTCGCCATAAGGAGCAGACTGATTTTCCTTGGGAGGCTTAAAGTCATAATTCTTTATCAAATCTCGGCCGCCAAGTCCAACAAGCACATTCCAACCGGTGGCCACTGTTTCCAGCCATTCGGTTTCATCACGCAAGGTTATACACGGCTTGCCCAAAATAAAGGCTTCTTTTTGCACTCCTCCGGAATCAGTAACAATAAAGGCCGCATTATCCATCAGGCGCAACATATCCAAATACCCCACAGGCTCGATAACATGCAGGCTGGGAGGTTCCAGCAATCCCCCCAGGCCGAATCTGGCAGCAGTTTTTTTTGTCCGAGGATGCAAGGGAAATACTACCTTTCGTCCCAATGCGGCGAGACCTCGAAGCACCCCTCCTAGATTATCCGGGATGTCAGTGTTTTCCGCCCTGTGCACTGTAGCCAAAATATAATCATCACCAGCTTGAATGCCTAAAGGCATTTGCCCTCTGCGGGCTATTTCCAGATTGTGAAGAATAGCATCATACATTACATCGCCTGTGTTGACCACCAGTGGCCTCTCGGGAGCAACAGCAGGCAGTCGCGTGGTTATGTCCAGCAAATCACCCCTGGAATAGATGTTAGTAAAACCTTCGTTTTTGAGGTTAGTTACTGCAGTAATTGTTGGACAGGCTAAGATGGTGGAGATGCTGTCGGTAACCACCCGATTAATTTCTTCAGGCATTCTGCGGTTGAAACTGCGCAATCCTGCCTCCACGTGAACAACCGGCACATAAAGTTTTGCTGCCGCCAGCGCTCCCGCTACAGTTGAATTGGTATCCCCATATACCATTACCCAGTCAGGTTGTTCCTGAATAATTATCTGCTCTATCTCGGCCAGCATAGCACCGGTTTGGGTGCCATGGCTGCCCGAGCCAACTGCAAGATTATAATCAGGCAAAGGAATACTAAGTTCTTGAAAAAAAACTGCAGACATATTTTCATCATAATGCTGACCAGTATGGACTATTATTTCCTGATGATACTGGCGCAGCACTCTGGACACTGCCGCTGCCTTAATAAATTGGGGACGGGCACCTAAGACAGTAAGAACCTTCATCCTCCACTCCCCTTGTCTGATAATCAGCTTATTATTTTCTTGAATAGATTAATCATTTTTTCAGCGTTAGCCTGCCAAGAGAATTTGTTGAGAGCCAGGTTTCTTGCTCTAGTTCCCATTTCTCCGGTCCAATCAGGGTCAGCCAGCAATTGGTCAAGAGCCCTCACCAATTCATCTAGATTATGAGGTTCAATTAACATCCCGGTCTCCCCAGAGCGAACCACATCAGCTATCCCTTCTCCCCTGCAACCTATAACAGGCAGACCTGCAGCCATTGCCTCCAAATAAGCGACACCAAAACCCTCCATGCTGCTGGGCAAAGAAAAAACTTGGGCTTTAGCCAGAAAGCCTGGCACATTTTTATTGGGAACCCGACCTGTAAATTCAACTAAGTCCCCAACCTCCAAATCCCAGGCCAATTGTTTCAGACTGGCGGCCTCCTGCCCGCCCCCGACAACGGTATACCGAATATGGGGATATTTATCTCGCAGAGCAGCCACGGCATGTATATTTAAGGCCAGTCCCTTTGACTTTACTAAGTTGGATACACTAATAATGGCTCCTGCAGAACCCGAAGAATGATTTTCCAGAAATCCGCTGCTGTCAAAACCATTGTTGATTACCACCGTCTTTTCAGGCATTTTCGTTAACTGATCCAACATCCCTTTGATTTTGGCGCTGACAACAACTACTATGTCAGCCTCCCGGACCACATTGATAATAGCCTGACGACATCGATTATTGCGGTAAGCAGTTTGCTGAACGTCTTTACCATGGACAGTTACAACCAGGGGGATTCCGAACCGCTGCTTGAGAAATAGTCCCGCCTGCCCATCAGGTAAAATTGTATGAGCATGAATGAGAGCAAAAGCCTTATTATTATGGAAGCCGGAAACGGTTTTTTTTAGTGCCCGGTAGAGCCGGCGGCCACAACTAGCCATTCCAAAGCCGCCAGGAAAAACAAGATATGGCGGACGCCGGGCAGCAATGCCATCATAAGAAGGAGCCTTAGCTATGCTGAAGTAATTTCGCCAGCGTGGGTTAATCAAGCTTAAGGGAAAAGGCGACCAGGGACGGGGGGCCAAGACTGTTAATTGACAGCCTTGGCGCTGTAATTCTAAATTTTGCTGATGGACGAAAATCCCCTTCGTAGTATTGGCTGGATAGGGGTACATATGGGAGATAACGAGGATATTCACTCAGTCACCTCCAATACTTCGGAGTCGCGGTTGCAGGCAAACCAGAAATACACTAACAACAGCCAAAATAGTTTCAGCAACAGGCCGTCTTCTCCTGAGATGCTGATGTTAAGCATAAACATTATTGGGACGGAGAAGATCAGAACTTGCTCATAGAATAAATGCCTTCTGGCTGAGATAAAACCCAGCACAATAAAGAGCAAGTATAATATTATGACTAAAGTGGATTTTAGCAGGCCGCCTTCAATAAAGGCGTTAAGATAAAAATTGTGGGGATGGTTTCCTTTGCCAAACAAAGCTGTATATGCCTTCGTTCCAGCGCCAAAGATCAGCTGAAACACCGAAAATTCATTAATATAGTCTGCTGCCCATTCGATGCGCTCCATCCTGCCTCCGATAATTCCGATCAACCCCTCTTGGCGAACAGAAATGAGAATTCTTTGGACAGTAGTAAATTTATAGCTGTTATTCAGCGTCGGCAACAACACCGACAGGGCCAGGGTGACTAGGACAATTACTGCTGTAAGGGGAATTAAAAACCGCCTGGCCCTTAGTAAGGAAATTACTGCTATTACCAGTATGGGTATGCAATAAAAGATAATGCCCCGCCGGGAACCACTAAAAAGCAGCATAAATGTCAGCAAGCCATAGGAGCCAAAAACCGCCAAATGTACCAACCATATTTTCTTTTTTAACAGTTGATTCAGCAAGGCAATGGACATGAGCACAGAAATAATCAGGTGCAAATAGAAGATATTGTAATCAGCAAATACACTGATGCTGTTGGCGGACCAGTTTCTTGCCCTATTGCCCGAAGAAAATACAAATAGCAGCAGAGCAAGCAGCGAAAATACCCCGCTTCCCCCAAGAACTCTTAGAGCAAAGGTTGAGCTGAATTTTTGCAGCACCAGTATACTAGACATTGAAAGAACGAAAAACCACAGTATCCTCAGGGATTTTTGGCATGCAGCCCCGGGAAGCGGAGACCAGGCAATTCCCAAAAAACTAAGGGCAATATAAATAAGGATTACAAGCAAAAGAGCTTTTTTTATTTGCTCTGCTTGTCCAAATTTGATATTCAAATCGTCAAAAACAAAAAACTCAATGATTAATAAGCCCACCAAACCTGCAGCAGCCAACATGAAAGAGGTAATGCCAAAAATGTTGCAGAAAAAATCCACTCCTGTTTCAAAAAGAGACGCCGCCCATAAGACGGCCACGCAGGCAACCTGGAGCAAGGCATAATTTTTATTGTGCTTATCAATGGTTTTCACTTGCCGGCCTCCTTAACGTGCGGTAATTACTAACTTCCCAGCCTGTCCTTTCGGGCAGCCATGCCTGCACGAATAAAATCTGCGACAATGATGATAATTGCCCCGGCAAACAAGCCAGCAACAGCAAAGACTATTATTGTGGTTCGGTTTAGTGGAGTCGGAGCTGCGTAATGCGTCTTATTCAAATATATCAACTCATAACGTTTCAAAATATCGGGAAGATTAGTCCGCAAAGCCGTCATCTCTTCGCGGGAGTAATCTAATTGAGACAATTGAATATAAAGTCGGGTCAGTTCTTCAGAAAAAGTCTCTTTATAAAGTACCTCGCCCTGTTGTGCTTGGTATTTCTCCAGGTGCTCAATCTCACCACAGCGGTAAACAACGTCATAATCAATGCGCTCCGCGATGCCGTCTATGATCTTGTTTGTCGTTTCAAAGCGATAGCGATTAACAGCAGCCGTATATTTGGCCAACCCTTTCTCAAGCAGCTCGGCATGTTGGGCCTGCTCTTTGCTGCGCACATAAACACGGACAGTCTTACCTGACCTGGTAATACTAACCCCTGGGGGAAGTTCATCGATACCGTCTATTATGGCATCAATTATTTCTTCATCAAACATTCTGGTTATTGAACGGTCCAGTTGGTACAGATCTGAAAAAAAACCAGCGACATACAAATTGCGGTGAATTTTGTAATCAGCCTCCCCGACCTGTTCATAGCGGATTTGAATCGTGGACTGAGCGGCTAAAAAATACTGGCTGAAAATAATTCCTCCAAATATCACAACAAGAGCCGAGGCTAGAACTACAAATTTTCTCTTCCAAAGAAGAGACAGTACATCCAAAATACCAATCTTATCGGATCCCCTCATTTTATCATCCCCTTTTCCTTGATTTTTGCTGGAACTCCAATGGCAATGACATTGGCAGGGATTGGCTTATTTACCACAGCTCCTGCGCCGATAATACTGTTTTCACCTACTCGGCTGCCGGGCAACAGCCTCGCCCCCATGCCAATAAATACACCGCTGTCTACAGGACAAGTTAAAGTACAGTTGGGAGTAATCGTAATAAAGTCTTCAAGAATTGCGTTGTGACCAACACTGGAATTCTTATTTAATACGACAAAATTGCCGACTGTGGCAGCAGGATCAATTACTACTCCGGGGAAGATAATATTTCCAAACCCTATGTGCGCAAATTTAGAAATCACAGCAGCGGGATGAACAACATTAGGGAATTTATAACCTTTCTGCCTGAGATTTGAATAGATTCTCTGCCGCACAGCGGTATCAGCAATTGCAATAGCAACCATACTTCCCGGATCCAGTTTGCCTACCAGATCTATCCCGCCTTGGATAAACACCCCTGGCAGCAACTCAGAGCTGTGCAGGCTTGTATTGTCGTCATAAGCTAATATCTCGCCTTGCTGCCCAGCAGCCAGCAAGATATCTGCTGCTTGCAGACCAAGTGAACCTGCCCCAATCAGGTGAATCTGTTTGCTGCCCATCAAGACACATCCTCCTTTTGAACAGAAATAGCGTCGGCTGTTCCGGCATTGTCAATATCCTTTGCAGTTATCGTCCGCAATAGCGTCATAAACATTATCTTTAGATCCAGCCCCAAAGACCAATTTTCAATGTACCAGATATCCAATTCGATTTTCTCCGGCCAGGTTAAAGACTTGCGCCCATTAACCTGGGCCCAGCCAGTCATGCCAGGCAGCATATCTAAACGTCTGCGCTGATAGGCACTGTAGTTGTCCACCTGGTAGATAAGGGTTGGCCGGGGTCCCACCAGACTCATATCCCCCTTAATAATATTAATCAGCTGCGGTATCTCATCTAAGCTGGTATTGCGCAAAAACCTGCCTACCTTGGTAACTCGGGGATCATCAGCAGAGGTGAAAACTTTAGTCCCCACTTTTGCAGCACCATCAATCATCGTTCGGAATTTATATATCTTGAAAGGTTTGCCCTTGTAGCCAGCCCGTGTCTGAAAAAAGAACGCAGGCCCCCGGGAATCATACTTTACCACCAAGGCAATTAATAACATGGGGATAAATAGTATTAGCAGTAATACTAAGCTGACAACCCAGTCAAAAAGCCTTTTGATAATCACTTATTACTCACCTCGGAAGAAAGCAACTGATCTGCAGGCACCGGCCGCAACACTTTGGCAGGACTGCCGACAACGATAGTCCTTGCGGGCACGTCCCTGGTCACCACCGCCCCCGCAGCGGCAAACCCTTGTTCCTCAATGGTGCGGCCAGGCAGAACCGTGGCATTTGCACCTATTCTTCCCCCATCCTTCACCGTTACGCCCTTAAAATGTTGAAACCGCTTCTGGCTGCGACCGGCAAAGTTATCATTGCTGGTAATTACCCCGGGGGCGATAAAAACGAAGTCCCCTAAATCCGACCAGGCGGTAATGTAGGAGTTGGTCTCTAACTTGCAGTAATCGCCTACTCGACAGTGATTTTCAATGGCAACATTTCTGCCAATAATGGTCTTATTGCCTATGATTACATGTTCCCGAATAGTGGCCAAATCTGCCACCAGGCATTCATCGCCGATCTGGCACCCCCGATAAATAACGACACCAGTGCCAATAATACAAGCCTTGCCGATTCTAACCGGTTCGAGACTGTCCATGGCAGAAATGGCGCTGGTGACAGCTCGCATGGGCTGCTTGCCAATAACAGTGTTGTCATCTATTCTGACATCTTCGCCAATGACAGTACCAGCATAAATAGTGACGTTGTTGCCAATGCAGACTCTCTCTCCTATTTCGACATCGGGACCGATGGTGCTGAAGTTGCCTATCTGAATATTTTTACCCAGCTTTGCCCTTGGATTAATATCTTTCATTACTCAAGCACCTCCGAATCAAATCATCAAGTTTATTTGCGAGATAGGGGATATCATATGATTCTTCTGCGCAGCGCCTGCCCTGCCGTCCCATCTCTTCGGCCTTAGTCTTATCTGCCATTACGGTCATTATTGCTTGTGCTACAGCTTCGGAATCCTCAGGCGCAACTGAAATCCCCGCCCTTGCATCTTGGACAAGATCATTGGCCACCTTGCCTGAAAAAACAATTGGCCTGCCGCTTGCAAGATAAGTATAGAGTTTGTTAAGACTGATGCCATATTGATATAGGTCAATATTCTTCATGGCGACAATATTGAGGTTGCACCCTCTTAGTAGGGCAGGAATCAGGGAATAGGGCTGCTGGCCCATAAAGTGCACGTTATCTAGGCCAATTTTGTCTGTTTCTGCCTTTAAGCGCTCAACTTCTGTACCCTGACCGAAGAGCAGGAAGCAAATTCTGTCTTCTCCTGCTCCGGCAATTTCCCTGGCAGCTTCGACTATGGTATCAATTTGATTCGCCCTGCCCATGGCGCCTGCATAGACCACCAAAAACTTGTCCTTATAAGGGTTGAGGATCTCCGCTGCTCTGCTGGCATTATCCTGAGCTAGAAAGTCAAACTCCCGAATGTCGATACCGTTGGAAATATGTGTGATCTTATCTTTGTCAATCCTATACCTGCCGCAGATATAAGCATCGGCAGCAGGCAAAAGAGTAATAATATGCTGGGATTTCACATAGGCACGTTTTTCCAGTCCCCGAAAAAACCAAGCCGGTATGCTTTTATCTGCAATTGCACCCATGTCTATAAGTGTCTGGGGCCATAAATCCCGGACTTCAGCGATAAAGGGCGCCTTGGCTTTGCGGGCAATCTTCTCGGCAGCCAGCCAGGCGAAAGGATGCACAGAAGAGCCGATGACAAGGTCAGGTTTATAATCCCGGGGCAGACAGCCTTTGACTTTGACTGCAAATTGCACCATGTTGATAATTCTGCGGAGCCCATTGCCCTTGTAAGAGCGAGTAGGAACAAAGAAGAATTTTATGCCGTTAGAGCTTATATTCTCTGACCTTTGCTCATTGGTCTTGCTGAGATAACTGGAAGCTGCAATGCTAACGGAATAGCCCCGCTCCGCTAACTCCCGGGCCATCTGAAAATGGCGGCCGGAGCCTGGATTGGCATAATGATTGATTATAAGTATTTCAGGCATTTTTTTCACCTAACATTTTTTCATATAAAGATAATAACTTTTTCTCCTGGCTCTCCCAGTTATACAGGGATTGGTAAGCCCGCTGGCCCTGACGGCCCATCTGGGCCAAATCCCCCCGATTGCTCTCCAATCTTTCAATTGCCTCCCTGATAGCATCTGAATCCAGTGGGTCAACTAGTACTCCGCAACCGCTTTTATCTAAGATTTCACGCCAGATGGGAAAGTCAGAAGCCAAAATTGCCATGCCCATGGCCATGTATTCAAACAGTTTATTAGGCAAAGAGGTTACGTGATTAGGATTAGGAAGCAAGCACATCATTCCCACATCGTATTGAACAAGATGATTGAAGAAACTGGAATAGGGAATAGATGGAACATATTTAATGTTGTCCAGGTCTCGAATCTCTGCTTCGACACAATGCTGGAATTCTGCGCTGTTAAAATGGCCGATGATATCAAATGTTACCGGAACTGTGACCCTTTTCACTGCCTCAATCATATTAAGGACCCCCCGGGGTTGTGTAATGAGGCCAACATATACCAGTTTTAGCGCCCCCCGGGAGGGCTGCTTAACAGGAGGGGTAAAAGAAATATGGGGATAGTTATTAATTGTATGGACATTTCCTGGCAAATGCTGTTTTAGTTCGTCGGTAACCACCAGGACCAAATCAAAACAGCGGCAGCACAAATTCTCAAACATTTTGAAAAGAATACAGATTACCCCACGCAGGTATTTAGGAATTGAAGGTTTGTGACGGATGGTTTTGAAATAATTTTCATGAACATCGTAGACAACTTTTTTGCCGAAGATCTTCGCTATCAGTCCTACTGGTAACAGTTCAGGATCATGAAAATGGATAACCCTGGCTTCCCTGGACAGGGAAGCTCGAAGCAGCCGCCAACAATTTCCCAGCCTGACCTGCAACTTCTTCCCCTGTGGCAGAGCAACATAGGCAACATCTTTTGCCTGCCAACCCTCCACCTCTTGGGCAAAATACTTTATGGAATAGTGCTTGGCCAGGGATAAAACCTGACGGTGATATATCCTGCTGTCAGAAAGGGGATGGACGCTGGAGATGACATAAATCATCAGGTTTCCTCCCATCAGTTAGCGCTGTTTGAGATTAGCTTCTCTCATGTCCAGGGTTGAAAAATTCATTAATGGCATAGCGACAGGCAACCCTGTTAACTGAGACTTGTAGGCGGCCAAGATAATTTCCACGGCTTTTTTCCCTGCTCTGCCGTCGATATACGGTTTGCGCTCTTCCTGAACGGCCTTGACAAAATCCTTGTACAGGGGTATATGTCCAGCCCCGTATACTGTATCTGGATCAGGTTGGTTCGAATTATCAATCAAGTCTTCACCAGGTACATTCCATACCTCAATTTTGTTAACTGCCAAACCGCCGATACATACCGTACCAGTTTCCCCGAAGATATTTAATGTCTCTTCAAGGTTAGCTGGATAAACGCAAGCGCTGCCTTCAACGATGCCAATAGCCCCATTGGCAAAGCGAATGACGATGGCACCGAAATCCTCCGCCTCAATATCCCGGAGGTAATTTCCCGTTTGGGCAAAGACTGTCACTGCCTCCTCACCTAGCATCCATTGGAGTAGATCGATATTGTGCAAACACTGATTCATCAAGGTGCCGCCATCCATTGCCCAGGTTCCGCGCCAGGGGGCTTGATTATAATAGTCCTGATTGCGGTTCCAGCGGATACAGGCCGTTCCGCTTAGTACGCGACCCAATTTGTCTTTCTGGAGAGCCTGACGCAATTTCTGCACCGGAGGGTTAAAGCGGTTTTGATGGCACAGGCCCAGGGCTAATCCTTTTTCTTCTGCGGAGGCAATCATTTTATTGCAATCACTTGTGGATAGGGCCATGGGTTTTTCAACCAAGACATGCTTGCCCGCCTCTAAACTGGCCAAGGCATGCTCTGCATGGTACCCGCTTTCTGTAGCAATGGCGATGATATCAAGATCCGTTATTTTCAGCATATCTTTGTAATCCATGTACTTCCTGGGCTGTTTGCCTGTTTTTTTATTATACATAGCTGCCGCCGTTTCCATTTTAGCGGGAATCAAATCTGCCACGGCAACTAGCTCACAGATATCTTCGTTCGCTGCTATTGCTTCAATGTGTTTCTTGGAAATTCTACCGCAGCCTACTAATCCGATTTTCAACATAAGTTACCTCCTAGAGCTTGCTGATTTTTTCAGACTCCATTCCGGCACAGGCGTTGCGTGTGTCAAGAATGAGCCTGGAATGTGCAACAATCACGGGATAGTCGTAGTTACTATGGTCGGTAGTGATAATGACAATATCCGCCTCTGCCAACACTTTCGGAGTCAGTTCCACCGAGGTATAGTTCCTGCCGTGGTGGCTGAAACTGGGAATGTATGGATCATTATAGAGTATATCGGCATCTTCCTGCTGCAAGATATCAATGATTTTGAGCACTGGGGATTCCCGTAAATCGTCAATATCTTTTTTATAGGCCGCTCCCAAAAGCAATACTTTTGAGCTATTCAAGGGTTTTTTTACCTTATTGAGCAACCTTGCAGCCTTGTCAACAACAAATTGCGGCATAGACTGATTAATTTCTCCTGCCAGCTCGATAAGGCGGGTATGATAATCGTATTCCCGTGCCTTCCAAGTCAGGTAGTAAGGGTCAATGGGAATGCAATGGCCGCCCAAACCGGGCCCGGGATAAAAGGCCATAAAACCATAGGGTTTGGTTTTCGCTGCCTCAATTACCTCCCAAACATCAATACCCATCTTATTGCACAAGATGGCCATCTCGTTTGCCAAAGCGATATTAATATTACGAAACGTATTCTCCAGGATCTTTTCCATCTCGGCAACCTTGGGAGAGGAAACAACGTGGACATCACCATCTAAAACACTAGAGTAAAGCATCTGGGCCAGTTGAGAACATTCAGGAGTTACACCGCCAATAACCTTTGGGGTATTCTTTGTCTTATATTGCTTGTTGCCGGGATCCACCCGTTCAGGTGAAAAAGCCAGAAAGAATTCCTTGCCGCAGGCCATACCGGTGCTTTCCAGGATTGGCTGGACTATTTCTTCTGTAGTTCCGGGATAGGTTGTGCTTTCTAATATCACCAAGGTGCCTGGGCGCAAATACTTGGCCACATCCCGAGATGAACTCTCTACATAAGAGGTGTCCGGCTGGTAATAGCGGTCCAAAGGAGTCGGCACACAGATAGCGATACAATCAGCCTTGGGCATTTCACTATAGTCAGTAGTAGCTCTTAGGTACCCGCTTTGCACCATTTCATTAAGATCAGAATCTACCACATCGCCGATATAGTTAATGCCCTTGTTGACCAAGTTAACACGCTTTTGCTGAACATCCAGACCAATGACTTTATATCCTGCCTTAGCCTTTTCGACTGCCAGGGGCAGGCCGACGTACCCAAGCCCGATTACTGCTATAACAGCCGTCTTTTCTTGCAACTTATTCTTAAGGGAATTTGCCAATGGATTTATCATTACATACACCTCTTATGCAAAGAATTCACGAACAGATTGAATAACGTAGTCCTGAGCCTGCAAGGTCATTTCTGGATATAGGGGGAGGGCAAAGGCTGTTTTACAAGCATTTTCAGCCACTGGTAAACTTCCCTCCTGATAACCCAAATCCCGATATACCTCTTGAAGATGCAAGGGCAGGGGGTAATAATGTCCGGTGGCAATACCTTTGTCTTTTAGATATGAACTTATTTCATCTCGTTTAGGACTGCGCAAATTATAAAGATGGTAAACATGGGTGCCAGTGACTTCAACGGGCAAGGTCAAGGGTAGGCCCGCAAAAGCCTGGTTATAGCGAACTGCCAATTCTCTGCGCCGCCCATTCCAGCTATCCAGATGCCGCAATTTAATGCGCAGAATCGCGGCTTGAATTTCATCTAAGCGGCTGTTTTGCCCAACTACCTCATGGAGATATTTTTGTTTGCTGCCATGGAGGCGAAGCAAACGCAGATCTTCGGCGAGCTTGTCATCATTGGTGGTAATCATGCCACCATCGCCATAACAGCCGAGGTTTTTGGTGGGAAAAAAGGAAAAGGCAGCGGCCTTACCCAAAGTTCCGGCCATTTTACCGTTATAACTGGAGCCGATAGCCTGGCAGGCATCCTCCAGAAGGAAGAGTTGGTGTTTTTCAGCGATTTGCTGTAATTTATCCATTGCGCATGGTTGTCCAAAAATATGCACTGGCAAAATAGCCTTGGTCCTTGGCGTGATAGCTGCCTCAACCTGATCCTCATCAAGATTCATGGTATCGGGGCGCAGATCGACAAAGACCGGCTTGCCGCCGCAGAGAGAGACCGTTTCAGCACTGGCAAAAAAGGTAAAGGGAGTAGTGATTACCTCGTCGCCTGGGCCAATGCCCAGAGCACGAAAAATTAAAAAGAGGGCATCAGTGCCATTAGCGACTGCTATTGCATGTTTTACCCTGATGTACTTGGCAGCCTCCTCCTCGAACCTCTTGACATTTGCCCCCATTACGTACTGGCCGCTAGCTAGGACCTGGCTGACTGCAGGGAGAATTTCCTTTTCAAGCTCTCTGTATTGTTCGGTTAGGTCCAACAGAGATAGTTTCATTTTTCCACCTCAATCCATCTTTATGATATCCGGGACAAAAGCATCTGCTGCCTGAGAATCATCGTTGGCTGCAGGTCTGAAGCCTGGAACAACTTGCTTAAGCACATTTACCACTTCGGAGTTGGAAGACTGCAACAATGTAGCTCGTAAGCTTTCTACTTCCTGGCGGTACAATTGCAGGTCATTGATACAATCATTTTTCAAGACAAAAATTTTATCATGGCAGGTTGTATCAACGGACTCATCGCCAAGATGAAGTTCTTCAAATAACTTTTCACCAGGACGCAAGCCAATAAATTCAATGGGGATATCCACATCTGGCTTGAATCCTGAAAGTTTTATCAGGTCTCGAGCCAAATCAACTATTTTTACTGGGTTGCCCATATCCAGCACAAAAATTTCGCCCCCCTTAGCCATAGCAGAAGCCTGAATAACCAGCTGAACAGCCTCCGGTATAGTCATGAAAAAGCGGGTCACTTCGGGATGGGTGACCAGCACCGGTCCACCCGCAGCAATTTGACGCTTGAAAATTGGGATGACACTGCCGTTGCTGCCCAAAACATTGCCGAAACGAACTGCCACAAACTCTGTGTCGCTGTTCTTATTCAGATGTTGAATAGCAAGTTCGGCCACTCTCTTACTGGCCCCCATAACATTAGTAGGGTTGACGGCTTTGTCGGTAGAGATTAGGACAAATCGCTGGGACTTATAGCGGCTGGCCGCTTCTGCCACGTTAATGGTGCCAAAGACATTGTTCTTAATTGCTTCGCCTGGACTGTTTTCCATTAAAGGCACATGTTTATGAGCGGCGGCATGAAAAACGATGTCGGGACGATATGTGGAAAATATCTGATCAATCCTCACCTTATCCCTGACACTGCCAATAAGAACCTGCCGAGGAATATCTGAATAAATTCTCTCCAGTTCCAATTGCAGTTCATACATATTATTTTCATAGATGTCCAGTAAGACAAGAAGCTTTGGCTTGAATCCAGCAATCTGCCGACAGAGTTCGGAACCTATAGATCCCCCAGCCCCAGTTACCAGCACAATTTTTCCAGAAACATACGAGCTGATGCCCTCTGAGTCCAAATTAACCGCTGGGCGGCCAAGAAGATCTTCAATCTTAACATCTTGGATTTGATTAATAGAAACCTTGCCATCCAAAATTTTGTACACCCCCGGCAATCGACGCAACCGGCATCCAGTCTCTTTGCACTGGTTGATTATATCCCGGATATTCTGTTCATTGGCCGAGGGAATAGCTATAATAATTTCAGAAATTAATAGCCTATCAACAGTTTCCTGGAGCAGATTCATGCCGCCCAAAACAGGAACAGAGTGAATTCTTGTCTTCCATTTATTCTCGTCCTCATCCAGAACTGCAACGGGAACGCGCTTGAGTTCAGGATGTTCCCGCAATTCCCTAATTACCATTGACCCCGCAGAACCTGCTCCGATGACTAGCACATCGATATGTTTTTCCAAGGTTCCCCGGGTGCGGCGCAAAGAGTCTATAGCCCGGATGATAAAACGTGATCCTCCTACAAAGGCCACCAGGATAAACCACTGCAGCACATAAATACTGCGGGGAAGGCTGTCGGGTATAATCCGGAAAATTATATATACAACCAAACAATATATACTGACCCCAGCAATAACGGTCAAGAGCTCATCGACGCTGGCATATCGCCAGAGATTATTGTACATTTTAAAAGCCCTGAAAATAAGGACCCCCATTACCGCCATAGGCAAACTGTATGTCCAAGCAATATTAATAAAACGCTCTGGCACATTGCCATCAAACCGCAGCAATAAAGCAATGGCTACGGCGAGGATAAGAATAATAATATCAAATATTACCAGACCCCATTGTCTGCGTATCATCTTCATCCCCCCACTTATCTATTTCAATAAAAAACATAAATATCCTTTTCTTGAAAAGTTTTGTTTGCTTCCAGCCTCATTCAGTCTGCTAATTCCAGTAAGTTTGCAAGAGATTGCTGAAGTTGAGATAGTGTATCCTTGTCCTTAGCCTCTCCGTAAATGCGAAAGACGGGCTCGGTGCCTGAAGCCCTAACTAAAAGCCAGCTGCCGTCGGCTAATAAGTATTTCCAGCCGTCAATGGTGATTATGTCCAGCACAGGAACTCCGTGTATGTTAGACGGTGCAAACTGTTCCAGAAGTTCAATGGTCGTTTGTTTTTTTTCGGCTGGACAGCGGAAATCCAAACGCTGGGTGTGGACATGGCCATACTGGTCATAAATGTCTTCCAACACCTGACTAAGGGGTTTGCCATAATAGGCCGTGACCTCGGCCATTAAAAGACAGGCCAATATGCCATCCTTCTCGGGGACATGGCCCAAAACAGACAAGCCGCCAGATTCCTCACCCGCCAAAATTGCACCTTGATTCAACATGGCCTGCCCCTGGTATTTAAATCCCACCGGCGTTTCAATGACGTCCAGGCCGTAATTCCTGGCCATCCTGTCTAACAGGGTGGTGGTGGCCACAGTCCTGGCAACCGGCCCCCTAAGTCCCCGCACCTCCGCCAAGTAGCGGAAGAGCAAGCATAACACTTGATTGGGAGAAATATATCGGCCCAAGCTATCCACTATCCCAAAACGGTCAGCATCCCCATCAAGAGCCAGCCCCATATCCCTGTGTTCTGACCGAACCCGGGCAATCAGTTCTATCAATAAATCTTCCCTAGGCTCTGGCATACTGCCGCCGAAAAGAGGATCTCGCCAATTATGCAATGCCAGAATATCCAGCCCCAGGCCAGAAAGAATCCCTTCTAAATAGCCTATGCCGGCTCCGTGCATAGGGTCAACGACAAAACGCAAACCTGCATCTTTAATCTTTCCAAGATTTACCCGAGAGGAAATATAGTCAAAATAACTGTCTTTAAAATTTACTTCCTCAAGTTTACCACCGCAGCCTGGAGGGCAAGAAAAAATCTCCCCGGACTCCAATAAGGCTGTTATCCTGTCAGTAATCTGCGGCAATGCAGGACCAGCATATTGGGGGATGAACTTAAATCCCATGTACTCGGGAGGATTATGGCTGGCAGTCAACATTACCGCGCCGCCGGCTTTTTTATGTAGAATTCCAAAGGCAACTACAGGTGTAGGCGTTGCCTCGGTGCAAAAGTATACCTTAATGCCTTGCTTTTGCATTTCTTCAGCAACTACAGCTGCAAAACGTTCGGCTAAGAAGCGGGTATCATAACCGATGACAATGCCGCGACTCTGCAAGTTTTCTTCATTAATATAAGCGGCAACAGCCCCCGAAACCTTGCGCAGGGCAGCGAAGGTGAAATCCTCTGCAGTAATTCCCCTCCACCCATCGGTACCAAACCTAATTTTCCCCATGGCTTACCCCTCCTTATCTTTTGCATTATATCATATTTTTTTATGAAAAAGAGAGCCTAAGCTCCCTTTAATCCTCCAATATATGGTTCCACAACTGTCTCTCGCCATCCATCCAATTAATACTCCAGGCGGCCATCCCCGCCAATCCCTTTTCATGCATCAGCGTCAGTCTCTTTTTCAGGGAAACTACATCTTCCAGCCAAATTTTGCACAGCGCGCCTTCAGCATTGGTGTAAGTAAGCAGGTTTTGCTCAGTTTTTGAATCATAGGCAATACTGACATCTGTTATGAGCCTGACTTCTCCGCTCAAAGTTGTCCAGAAACTGGTTTTTAAGTCAGGGTCAAAGTTATCCACCATGTCCTTAATAATTCGGTAACTGTAATGACTGCTGCGTGTTATCTGGTCCAACACAGTGCCGGCAGGAACTATCTCCGAATAATAGGCGGCAATATAGCCTATCCCTTCTGGGCCCAGGTCGACTTTGTGCCAATTTGCGTTGCCGAGAATATTCTCCCCGATAACTGTGTCTATATAGGCCAGAAGCACGCTGCTGTCTACCCGCCGGATTACTGTTGCCGACCCGCCCGCTGTGGTGGGTTCTGTTCTGATGGCCACTGCGCTGCCAGTAGCCCTGACATAATCGCGGTCTGCAGTGATCCTTTCCTGAATCCACACCCGATTAAAAAAGGGAATACCGAGAATTACTTTTTCCGGGGGAACCTCTGCCAGCAAACGATTGACTGAATCTCTGGTCCAGGGAAGGGATGCCACCGGACCGGGAACTGAGCTGGAAGCGCTGGTCTGATCATAGGCCATGAGAATGACGTAGTCACAGATCCTGCCTAAGGCCGCCCGGTCATAGCAGACGCTCCAGCTGCTGGCAGCGGCATGTCTGGTTACATCTACCGATAAAACCAAACCAAGCTTACTGGTTTCTACTGCAAGCTTGTCCATAAATTCGGTGAACTTATCACGGTTTTCCAAGCCCAGGTTCTCAAAGTCGATATTAATCCCATCCACGTCCAAACGCTGAGCTTCAGCAATAAGATCCTTTATTAAACCGTCAGACAGATTGGAGTCCTTGCCAAATTGTTGCACCGTCATCCATACAAAATAACCATTGCTTCGAGCAGTGGGAATAGACGAATTAATCCCTGTGTGTACACCCAAAGTGTAGGTCCCGTCGCTGTTTTGAGTGATTGAGTGGCTGATAGGGGCATAGACATTGTAACCGCTGGCGTTGGGAGGTTCAGAGACAAAATCGCTGGCCGCGGTAAAATTCCAAGTCAAGCGGACATAGTCGGTATTCCTTTCAGTCCATGCCACATCTTCCCGGGGGACCCAGCCTGTAATGCTGCCGAATCTAATTTTGAAATAATCCCCGCATGCGTCCAGCACAGTGGCCACATGTCCCTGGTAAGGATACCTGACAGCCTGCCCTCCAGGCACAGGGGCTAAAGACGATGGCCGCACAAATTCAACATTCTCTCCCAAAAAATTCAGTATGCTTGCTAACCTTTCCTCGACCCCTTTGCTGACAGCACCTGTACCGCCCAAAATCACCAAATTCGAATCCAATTCCTGCAGATAATCCTGAACAGTTCCCGAAACAACTGTGGAAACTAAAAGCAAGCCGCTGTCCTCTTTGGCCGCTAACACAGCACCTGTCAAAGCATCAGCAAAATCATACCCAGTTGCTATGTACATCTTATCTGCTCCAGGCCGAAAGAACCTGGCCAGTTCCACCGAAGTGGCTGCCCTATTTGGCCCGGATATGCGGGTAACCGCTCCGCCGAGCTCATCAATTACAGCTTGTCCAATTACTGCTTCACCGCCTGCAACAACTACATCTTTGCCCTCCAGGGCAATACGGCTGCTTTCAGGCAACCGGTCTATATCAGTGAGCAAAATCGGCCAGCCATTCCTCGCAGCATAAGAGGCAGCAGCCAGGCCATCGGGAAAGTTCATCCCATAGGCAAGCACAGCGGTTGTGGCCCCAGACAGGGACTCATGGACGGCTATTTTGGCCGCCGTTTCATAACGATTTTTTCCGCTAATGCGCTCAACAGCTAAACCCATTCCGGCAAGCTGCTCCTCCACTTCCACGCTGATTGCGCCCGGGCCGCCTAAAATAATGACCTTGCTCGCGCCCAGCCTTTGTATCTCTGCCTTAGCAGCGGCAACCAACAGATTGGGCCTTGTCAGCAAGATAGGAGCATCATTGGCGTAGGCCAGAGGCACCCCCGCCAGGGCATCGGCAAATTCATCCCCCCTGGCCAGGACTACAACCTCCGCCTGATCCCAGCCTGCCAGGCTGACCTCAACGGCCGTTTCATAACGGTTTTCCCCATAAATTCGGGGCAATGAATAATCTGCAGCCGTAACTGAAGAGTAAACGCTAAATAACAAGCCTATTACCAACATCCCCAAAATAAACTTTCTCAGATTCCTCATGCTTCACTCCCTCCCTGACACATACTTCGATGAATAGTCCTCAAATCCTCCCGCTGCTAAATAGAAGTTAAATATATAATTTTATCCCTTACCACCGCTTTCATATCTTCGGGTAAATCAACAGAAAAATGAAGTTCTTGTTTACTGACTGGATGGGAAAACTCCAGGCTGCTGGCATGCAAAGCAGTTCTTCCCACTAACCCTTCTTCGTTCCCATACAAATAATCATCCAGCAGCGGACAGCCCATATGGGCCATGTGTATGCGCAGCTGATGGGTCCTACCGGTGACAGGCTCAAGCCTCACCAAGGCGAGGCTTTCCCCGGTCGCCTCAGTCCAATATCTGGTCAGAGCAGGCTTGCCTGAAGGAGTGCAGCCGCGCCTTCCGGAATCCTCTGAGCGGCCAACGGGCAAGTTAATCTCCCCCGCAAGGGGGACAGGAATCCCCTGGGTAATCCCATAGTATTTTTTTACTATTTCACTTTCACTAAGACGATAGTGTGTCCAGGCATTTTTGGCCGCCAGGACCAGTCCCGAGGTATCCTTATCAAGGCGGGTGACCAGCCGGGCAGGATGCTCCTCACCCTGCTGCTGCCAATGCCAGGAGAGGGCATTGGCCAGTGTCCCGCCGGGATAACCCTTGGTGGGGTGGCTCACCAGGCCGGCGGGTTTGTTGACAACAATAAGGTAATGATCTTCGTAAATGATCTCCAGGGGTATTTCTTCAGGCGGCTGTTGCTCTAAATGCTCCGCCAATATAATCTCTACCCGGTCGCCAGGGGTCAGGCGCTGAATCAAAGGCGCAGGCTGGCCATTGATAATTACGGTTCCCGTCAGCTGCTTAAGCCGGATCAGCTGCCGCCGAGATAAACAATATTGCTGGCGCAGGACCTGTCTCAGCCTTAGACCCTGCTGTTCTTCAGAAACTGTCCACCCGATTTCCACGCTAATTCACCCCCCAAAGATGTATACATTATCATCTTACCAAAGTTCGGTCCGCATACCAGCATGAAAAACCCCGTGAGATAGGAAATTAATCCTTCCTCCGGGGTTTAGTTGCTTCAGCTCCTGGGACCAGACAGCCTGAATCCTCTTACTGCTTATACCAGGCGCCAGTCATAGGCTGGTTGATAGTCAGCGTGATTCGACAATTTTATATATTATTTTATCATGTTTCTACGTGTTTTCTTAAATTCCTTCTTGAAAAATACAAAAATTTTAAGAGACTGCTCAAAACAGATGCCCGAAACCTCTGAATATATCGAAAGGCAGGTACAAGATACTTGCTTTTTAATGTTGGATGTATCACCGCCCAGCTGAGTTGGGTTCCAATCTTCCAAACCCTGCCGTTCGGTTTGCATTCCAGCAAATAGAGAAGAAACCCCGTGAGAGGACAAATGTCACTGCTCACGGGGTTTCTCGGTTTATCTGCTCCTATTGCTGATAGATAGGTTGCTGCTGCTATTGTTCATACAGGGTAGTGCAAGTCTCATCAGTGTACCAGGGGTCGAAGATGACGTTGTCGCTGACCTTGTTGCCCTGACCATCTGGGTTAGTAGCATGGGTTGGTCCGCTTTCATGACCCCAGTAGTTGTAGGCGGCGTCGACAAGAATGTCGGAGCCGTTATTAACCCCCCAAGTGTTATCAATGAAACGGTTTTTGCGAAGGATGGCTTGTGTAAATGGGGACCATAAGTCTATCCCAGAAGTAAATCCAGTCATCGTGTTTCCGTTTATAAAAAAGGTTGGCGATGCAGGAACTGATGGTGCCCAATATGTGATACCAGTTTCATTAGCACCCTTCCCGTCGAGATGGTTGTCTTCAATTGTCCATACGACTGTACGAGCATTCCAGTACCAAAACTGAAGTCCGAAACCCATTACCTCAATCTTGTTGCCTCGGATAATTCCGGTGCCGCTGATTTGAGCCAAACCCTCGACGGCAAGGTCGCTAGTCGTTTGTAAGATGTTGTCCTCAATGGTGATATCCCGCAACGCATTTTTATCAGGGCTATCATCACTCCCGACACCTATGCATTTAGCACTTCCAATGATTTGATTATCGCTGATGGTGATGCCTGATATGTGATCTTGGCCTACACTCCTTTTCGCCTCAATAAGTATGCCTACCTGCATCTCAGGTAGATGGTCGCGGATAATATTGTCGCTGATAACTGATTGGCCAATGTTCATAAACCGAATCGCATATCCCCCAATACGCTGGGCAACTCTCTCGATTATGTTATGTGTTACCTCCCAACCATGCGTGGTTGTCTCGTAGAAGGTCATAGCCTTAACGCCGCATTCCCCTATATCGTGGATGTAGTTGTATCGGAAAGTTACATTGTTCCCACTGTCATAGAGGTCTAGACCTTGATTACTGAAGTTCTTAATTTCAAAGCCTTCAATGATTACATTGTCTGCATCTTTAACCTGGAATCCGCAATTGGTAAAAGGAGCAGGCAAACTGCTGCCATCGAGGACAGGTGCGTTGGGTCCGGGACCGGGCTCGTTCGGGTCACCGCAATCGCCCCTAAGAGTGATGCTCTTTTCAATACGCACATCTTCCTTATAAACTCCTGGGGTCACATAGATAATATCTCCCGCCTCCGCCTCATTAACAGCTATCTGGATGGAGTGGTAATACTTATCCTGGGTCTCGTTGCGAACAGTGCCATCGGAGAGGCTGATAAAATCTTCATCCTGATGCCAGGGATCGAAATCGACTTTGTTGCTGACCTGGTTGCCTTGGCCACCTGAGTTAAGAGTAGCATGTTTAGGTCCGCTTGCATGACCCCAGTAATTGAGGATAGCGTCGATAGCGGCGCCATTATCAGCATTCGAAATTCCGTAGCCAGAGTTGCCAAAGATCCAATTGCGGCGGAGTTTAACTGCCGTGCCAGAGGCCAGCGCATCCGAAAGAATTCCTTGCGCCCATTCAGTCACAGTGTTTCCTGTCATTGTAAAGGTAGCTGTTACCGGCAAGCTGCTTCTCAGGCGGATGCCTGAACTTGCTGTTCCTACATTATTCCCGTCTAATGTATTTTCAGTTATGGTCCAGCTTCCAGTAGCACTGCCCGATATGTCAACTCCGTCGAAGTAGCTGCCGCTACCACCGATAGTTCCGGTTACGGTAACAGTGTTGTTGGAAAGACTGGAGCTGCCGCTGACATTAGCCAGACTGACTGCGCAACCATCCTCCTTCGGGTTGTTGATTGCGAGGCTGTTGCCAGTGATTGTAAAATCCTGCAAACTGGTGGTGCCGCTTCCCTGTTTTCTGAGATCAATACCTGCAAAATTCCCCGAAATTGTGTTGCCATCAATGCTGACACCCTTGACAGTCGCATTCGAGGAGCCTTCTGCCAAAGCTTCAATATTTATAGCCCCGTATGAGGTGTTGTTGCTAATATTTACATTCTCAACTGTCACGCTCAGGCTGCCTGTGGCCAGTGCAAACACATTTATAGCGCCATTGATGTCATTATTGCTGATTGTAACTCCCGACACGATCATGGAATTACTATCCGCCCGGCTCATCACGCTAATAGCAATACCATTCCCAGGAGCTGGGTTAGAGATTTGATTATTGCTGATTGACAAATCACCTATATTATCGAGGTTTACTCCTGAACCGGCAATCATGTTGTGAGCGACAGCCCAGCCAGTTAATATTTGCGTGCCACTGGTGCCACCAAGAACACCGTCATTTCCAACCGTATGGATGAAGTTGTTTTCTATCGTTACATTGTTTATGCCGTCGCCCCGGCCAACTATGCCGCCAGAGTTGTAGTTCATTATCTCGAATCCCTTGATGGTTACATCGCTCACGCCCGAAGCAATTTGGAAACCTGGGACACTGGTTAAACTGCTGCCATCAAGAATAGGAGCATTGGGACCAGGACCCATCAGTCTTTCATCGCCATAGTCCCCAATCAAGGTGATGCTCTTGTTGATAGTTACACTCTCGTTATAGGTGCCTGCAGCCACGTATATTGTGTCCCCGGGGTTTGCTGCATTAATCGCTGCCTGGATGGAGCTATCATTGTATCCGATATCTCTGGTAGCGTTGATAATGGTAAAACCTCTGAAATCTCGCAGGACCGCTCCATCATTATCTACATAGTAGTCAAAATAGGGGTCAAACAAATATATACCCGAATCAACAAAGTTGAATGTGTATGATCTTTGAAACTCGGTGTCATCGCTGGTTTTACCGACGAGATTGAAACTTTCTGATTTTCCGGCTAGAAATGAATAGTATTCAAATATTTGACCATCCACCCATTCAACTACCATCGGAAATATATCATTTTCGAGTTCAGCTTCTGTTTTTCTGGTTCCATCAGGTTTGTAAATTTCCAGGACTTGTTCACCTGATGTCACCTTGATTAGGGTTTCCGATTTTAAAACTTCCTTTAAGCCTGGGTTCATACCGGTTCCGGCAGTTCCGGCATAGAATTGTTGTTCTTGCTGGAAAAGTGACATTAACCAGTAGAAATCACTCGTTTCTTTGTCATAATAAGCCATTAATCTGTGAGATTGGAAGTTGGGGTCTAGCACCCGTGAACGATCGTTTACGTAATTTTCCAAGCCTTTTGGAGATACCCGGTCGCCTAACGCAGCGTCAAAATCCTCTATGCCATTAAGAATTTCTACAGCTCTTTGCAGGTTCAGTCTTGCAGTGGTTAGCGCTAACTTTTCCTCTGGTGTGAGGGAATCCTTCCCCTGGAGATTTCCGTATAACTGACTTGCTGCATCAAACGCCGTGCTAAATTGGGTCCAGTAGGTATCCCATTCCGAGATTGAAGTGGTATAGGCCGGTCTAGTCCTGCCAGTGGAAGCTTCTACCAACTGGTTAATAATGGCCAACTCGGAATACTGATACTGGGCTGTAACGGTTAGATTGCTAGTTACATTATTAAAAGCCACATCCCAGCCGGTAAAGGTATATTCTTCTCTAGTTGGATTTGCCGGTGCCGTCGCGGCGCTTCCATGCTCTACTGTTCGTGTGACAAGTATCGTTCCATTCCAATCTAAAAAGGTTACTGTGTAGGTGTTAATTTCCCACCGGGCAGTTAGGGTTAAGTCTCCTGCCGGCATGGTTGCCGGTACTGCAGGGTCCCAGCCTTTAAAAGTATAGCCTACTTTAGTCGGAACAGCGGGCACTGTCACTGCTGTGCCGTAATCCTGGGTGACGGAGTCGACTGCGCTGCCGCCATCACTGTCAAAGGTAATAGTGTATTGGTTGACCTGCCATTGAGCAATCAGGGTTGTGTCTCCTGCCGGCATGGTCGCCGGTACTGCTGG
>DHSM01000007.1:63521-63649 GCA_002408465.1 Firmicutes bacterium UBA5286
GGGCTCCAACCGGTGAAGGTGTGACCTTCTTTAGTCGGGTCAGCGGGTGCTGTAACCTCAGTGCCGTAATCCTGGGTGATGGAGTCGACTGCGCTGCCGTCGGCACTGTTAAAGGTGATCGTATACTG
>DHSM01000019.1:0-23189 GCA_002408465.1 Firmicutes bacterium UBA5286
ACCAACTTCCGCGCCGTCGGCTCGGAAGAGGCCATGCGCCTGGCGCCCCCAACCATCCTCAGCCTTGAACAGGCCATGGTCTATATTGAAGATGATGAACTGGTGGAGGTAACCCCTCACTCCATCCGCCTCCGGAAAAAGGTCCTGGACCGGACTGCCCGGCGCCGGGGCGAAAAATGAAATCCAATCAAAAGAATCCGCTTACCGGCCTAATACCGGAAAGCGGATTCACTTATTTCGTGAAATAGATGCAGATTACTTCCCTATAATTGTCTAAAACCAATCAGCCAGTTCGTTTAAAGATAGGCTCTCTTTTTGACCCTTGGCAACAATGCGTTGAATTTCGGAAAGGAATGTGTCAGCATAGACTTCAATCCCAATTCCTGACTGTCGGAAAGCTCCCGGGCGGCTTCCACATAACGCATAGTAGTCCGCTTCATAAAGCGGCTGCTGCGAGGCCAGAGCCAGAAGATATTCTTCTCCGATGGCTAGTTCATATCCGTCTTTCAATTGAATAATACCAACTACTTCATAGTTAGGCCCTTTGATGGTCCGGCTGACCTTTACTTCCGTCATTACGGAGAAGTCGCCGAAATCATCCTGCTTAACCACCTTGCCAAGAACAATCAAATCAGCCTTATTTAGCATCTCAGGCAACTTTCTATAACTTTTTTCGCTCCCGTCAATTTGAAAACCGGCGCTCTTGCCCTTCCTGGAATCAGCTACTTTAACTAAATCGCTGTCCCCGCTGGAACAAGCTAGCAGGCTTATTGAGAGGACTAACAGTAAGGCAACAAGAAGCGATTTTTTCAACGTTCATCCTCTTTTCTTTATAGCAATCATTGCAATGAAAGCATAAATCGCCACAGGGCAACACTTGACTTATAACCCTTATATTCAACAAAGTCCTCCGCGATTTTATGCGGATGACAACATACAAAACTTATAAAGCTTCCTCAGCCTCTGCCTGCTTGCGGCGTCTTCTTTCTGTTCCAGCCACCAGAAGTATGCCCAGCTCATACAATCCCAGCAGGGGAATTGCCATCAAAATCTGGGAAACTACGTCCGGGGGTGTGGCAATTGCCGCCACAATAAAAATCAGGATTACAGCATACTTGCGGCTGGAGCGCAGAAACCGGGAAGAAATAATCCCAATAGCGCCCAGCGCCCAAAAAGCCAGAGGCAGCTGGAAAGCAAGGCCAAAGCCCAGGAGCAAGCCTGTCAAAAAGGACAGGTATTCGCTGACCGTAATATATGGCCACAGCTGGGGGGCGGCAAAGCGGGCGAAAAAATCCATGGCCATGGGGAATGCCACAAACCAGGCAAAGCCCACTCCGGCCCCGAAAAGAAGCAGCATTAAAAACACCGCTGCCAGAAGCACCCGTTTTTCTTTCGGGGTGAGAGCAGGAACCAAAAAGGCGGCTGCCTGGTACAAAATTACCGGGAGAGTGACCATAATGCCGGCGGTAAGCGCCACCCGGAAATGGGCCATCATCGCTTCCGAGGGATGGGTATAGATTAGGTTCATGCCCCTGGTGACGAATCCCAGCATTCTCCCGGACAGCAGAAAACAAAGGCTGCTGGCTACAAGGATAAAGGCGAATACCACCAGCAGCCGCCGGCGCAGTTCCGCAAAATGGTCCAGTATAGACATAGGTTGTTCGGCCTTGCCCACGACGCTCCCTCCTTGCATAGGGTTAAGCCGCCGGGATCAAAGAAATTAGCTCTTGGTTTCACCCCTGGATTCATCTTGTGCATCAGCATTGTCATCAACGTCTCGGGAGGCTTTCCGCAGTTCCCGAATCCCCTTGCCAATCGCATTGCCAATCTGAGGCAGCTTTGTAGGCCCGAAAATCAGCAGGACCAAGGCCAGTATCAGTAACAACTCCGTGGTGCCAAGGTTTGGGAAGATAGCTGCAAACACTTGAATCACCTCACTATTTGTAAATTCTTATATTTACGTTTACTTAATTATATCTTTATATCCAAACTCTGGCAATATTAACCTGCATATTTGTAATCTACTCCAATCCCCACTGTACGAGCAAATGCCTTCCTGTCTCCCGAAGCCTTTAATCCGGCTCTCTGTGCTATACTGAAGAAAAGGAGGAATGCCCGTGGGACCCGCAGATCCTATGTATTATCCTTATCCATCCCGGCGCACAGTTACATACGCCCACCAAGGCATGGTGGCCACTTCCCAGCCCCTGGCGGCCCAAGCCGGCCTGGAGATTCTCAAAAAAGGCGGCAACGCTGTTGATGCGGCAATAGCCACTGCCGCTTGTCTGACAGTGGTGGAGCCTACCTCAAATGGAATTGGTAGCGATGCCTTTGCCCTAATCTGGGTCAAGGGCAAACTCCGGGGACTGAATGCCAGCGGCCCCGCACCCGGGTCTATTTCCGCTGAAAAGCTGAAAAAGGCAGGCTTTGATGAGATGCCCAAGTACGGTTTTATTCCCGTCACTGTCCCCGGCGCCCCCGGGGCCTGGGGGGAACTTAGCCGCAGGTTCGGGGCGCTGCCCTTGACCCAGGCCCTGGCCCCGGCCATTGATTACGCCCGCAAGGGCTATCCCCTTTCGCCTACCCTGGCATATTACTGGCAGAGGGCTTTCACCATCTACCGTCAAAACCTCCGGGGTGAAGAATTTAAATCCTGGTTTGAGACCTTTGCCCCTCAGGGCAGGGCCCCCCAGGCGGGAGAAATGTGGCGCTCGGAGGACCATGCCAAGACCTTGGAGGAAATCGCCGAGACTAACGCCAAGTCCTTTTACCGGGGCAGACTGGCAGCTGAAATTGACTGCTTTTCTCGGCAGCACGGGGGTTATATCCGGGGAGAAGACCTGGCGGACTTTCAGCCGGAATGGGTGGAACCCATCAGCGTAAATTACCGGGGCTATGATGTCTGGGAAATCCCCCCCAATGGCCAGGGCCTAGTTGCCCTTATGGCCCTTAACATCCTCCGGGGCTTTGCCTTCAGCTGCCGGGATGATGAACTGACATTCCACCGGCAAATTGAAGCCATCAAACTGGCCTTTGCCGACGGGCAAAAATATATAACCGATCCCAAACAGATGTCGTTTGCGCCCGGGGAGCTTTTGTCTGATCATTACGCTGCCCAGCGCCGCCAGCTGATAGGAAGTGAAGCAGCCCAGCCCCAGGCGGGGACCCCGCCCCAGGGGGGCACCGTCTACCTGGCGACGGCTGACGGAGAAGGCAACATGGTTTCCTATATCCAAAGCAATTATATGGGCTTCGGTTCCGGCCTGGTGGTGCCCGGCACCGGCATCGCCCTGCAAAACCGCGGCCACAACTTCTCCCTGGACCCCGGGCATGAAAATGCGCTGGTCCCGGGCAAGCGCACCTACCACACAATTATCCCCGGCTTTATCACCCGAGAGAGGCAGCCGGTAGGGCCTTTCGGAGTCATGGGCGGGTTTATGCAGCCCCAGGGCCACCTGCAGGTGGTCATGAACACCATTGACTTTGGCCTCAATCCCCAGGCTGCCCTGGATGCCCCCCGCTGGCAGTGGCTTCAGGACAAGACTGTGCTTGTGGAGCACAGCTTCCCCCAGGCAATTGCCGCCCAGCTCTCCCGCCGGGGCCATGACATCAGGGTGGCTCTGGACAGCGGCAGCTTCGGCCGCGGCCAAATCATCTGGCGGGACCCGCTCACAGGCGTCCTGGCTGGGGGCACCGAGGGACGAGCCGACGGCCATATTGCCTGCTGGTAAAAAATAAGCAGCCGCTAAGAGCGTTGACATCAGAAAAGTCTCTGTCAGGCTGCGCTGCCCTCCTGTTCTTGCGCAAACCAATAATGGAGCGCGCGAAGCAATAACGGGCGCATAGATTATAGATCAATAAAACGCCGTATGGGGTTGCCTTCTCGGCATATGCCACCATCGGCACAAAGGCGGCTGTTCATCACGAGCAGCCGCCTTTGTTGTGCGCCACGCATGGCGTATCACGTTATCCATCATGTGATACTTGAAATGAAAGATGTTGAAGAATCAATACTTCAATTTCTGCACCGCTTGGCACGACGGTATCACACGTACAACAATGGCGGGCAGCAGGTGGTTTGCCGTGGCAGTTTGGAGTTAGGGCTGTTCGCTTTTCATATCTCATCGTCTAGATGTATTGCAAACTTACACACCTCATCGCCGCAGACAACAGCTTGAAGGAGCTCAACCTTGACTGGCCTTTGGAACGCCGCTTCGAAATATTTAACGATATAACCCTTTGCACAATGACAGTAGGTTGAAGATACCGGAGTTTTAGTGGCCCTTACCCATCCGCAATCGCATCCATGGGTTTTTATGCAGTAAAGTGTATTTCCTTCCCTTATCAGTTGGTTACACCTGTTCCCAAGATTGATAATGAATTCATCAATATCTCTGGAGCTTTCATAGATCTTTCTGGCTTCCTTTTTTCTTGCCTCAAAATCACACGAGCATCTTTCCATTACTTCAACCCGGGTTTTCTCATCTATCAAAGTGTCTATGCGATCCATGGCGGCCTTGACCCATTTCGCTTTTGTCCCAGGACTAGAACCTGATGTCAGTGATTCACTGCCGGCCATAATCTTTTCTCGGACTTCATCGCTTACTGCAAGTTCAAGACTCCTATCGAGCTTTTCTATCCAGCTCAGTTTTTTCATTATTACTCCCCTCCTCGTCTGATACAGGCAAATTGAAAAAAGAGTGGGCACGGTGAAGCACTCTAGATATTCGTTATGCAATAGCCAATTTCCTGCAAAGTAAAAAATTTGGGGGGGAGCTTAGGCATCATTTTTTGAAAATGATCCAAGGGGCATTGAGGATTTCTGCATCGGGCGTTAAAAGCGCCGCAGGCAATGAGTAGAGTTCTGGCGCCGAAATAAATATATGCACGCTGCCAGCACCAGTAAAGCAAGGCCAAGGCCAGGCAGCAACAAATAATAAGCTCCTGCCCATGCAGCCGCCACCATATCCACTTCCCCCAGGATTTCACCTTCCAGGCTGATAACAGCTCTGCCAACAACCTGGCCCTTGCGGATCGGGGCTTTCAGGGCCAGACCCTCCTGCTTGGAATCAACAATTCCCCGATTCCAAATAAATTCCAGGTCCAGATTCCGGATCTGTTCAAGACTGAGCAAGGCTGACCAACTCTCTGCAGCCAGAATCTTCACCACATGGGTCCGGCCTCGAAAGCCGCTGACGGGGACGGTAAAAATCTGCCTGCCCTTTACAAACATGGTGTATTGTTTCCAGCCATTAAAACCATATTCCAGCAGCCAGCGGATATCCAGCCAGCGCCGTGCCTGAGTTGACTTGAGAATAACGCCTATGAGCTCTCTGCCGCCGCCCTTGGCGGTAGCCACCAGACAGAAGCCGGCGTTGCCGGTATAGCCGGTCTTAAACCCTGTAGCCCAGGGATAATAGGCATTGGGATAATCCTGCTGCAGCAGGCGGTTTGTATTGCCCCAGCGGATTCCCTGCCAGTGGTATTCGGCTGTGGCCGCCACCTGGCGGAGAAAGTCATTTTGGCTGGCGGCCTGGGCAATGATGGCCAGATCTCTGGCAGTGGAGACATGGCCGGGAGTATCATAGCCATCAGGGACGACGAAATTGGAATTTGCCGCCCCCAGTTCTTTTGCCCGCCTGTTCATCAGGGCGACAAAGGCCGCCACCGCCCGGTCTATGTCCATATGTTCAAAGCCGCTAATCCTGCGGCCCACAAAGGCTGCCGCAGTATAGGCGGCATCGTTGCCGGAGGGGAGAATGAGAGCATAGACCAGTTCGGCCACCGTCAGGCGGTCCCCGACCTTAAGCTTTGCCACGCTGCTGTCGGGGCCGATTCTGTATATTTCTTTCCCCACCTCCACCACTTCCCGTAAATCCGCTGCCTCCAGCAGCAACAGGGCCGTCAATATCTTGGTTGTGCTGGCAGGGCACAGGGCCTTGTCGGCATTCTTTTCATAGAGAACCTTGCCAGTGCCCACGTCCAGCAAAAAGGCAGCTTCTGCCGCCAGCTCCCCTGTCTGAGGAGAAGGCGGCAAGTCCGCTTCGGCCCTGGCGGCTCCCGCCAATAGCAGTGCCGCCACAAGCAATATATAAATACAGATACGTGCTTTTCCCATTCCCCGCTCCCCTAACTGACTGCCAGAGCCATTTCTTTACTAAATACTATTGACAATCAGAGGAAAAATGCCTAAAAAAAACCCGGGGCTCCCGGGTTTAGTTAATGATATAGGGAACGAACATGTCTTCCAGCTGGAAATTGCCATGATCCCCTTCCGGATCGGCAAAATGCATGCCATGGTCAGCCACAACAATGACCTTGCCCGTCCACTCCTTAAGCAGCAATCCAGTATACACATCCACCATGGCCAGGACCTCCATGGTCTCCTCCGCCAAGGGGCCGTAATTATGACCGGCATCATCAACCCCATGGAAATGAATCAGGAGATAATCGGGCTGTTTCTCGATCTGGGCCATGGCATTGCCGAAGACATCATCATCGGTGTTGCCGTCATTATACAAATCGGCGCTATAGACTGTATCGGTGTTCAGCTTGAGAATGCTGGCGCTGCCTTCCACCAAAATGTGAGTTTTATGTTCCGCTTCCAGCAGGTCAAAAATTGTCTGCACCTTGGGCTCTCTTGTAGAGCGGTCGACAATGCCGTTGACGCTTGGCGGCTGGCCGGTGACTATGGCAGCCAAACCTGCATTGGTAACCGGCTTGTATACTGTATTTACCTTGACGGCGGCGTCTAAGGCTGCCAAATTGGGGATGAGGCCTCTGTCCCGGGCCTCCTCGAACTGCTGGTAGCCAAGGCCATCAATGAGAATGACCATTACCCGCTCACCTTTATTAAGATAGTAGAGACTATCTGTATAGGCATCCATTACCGAAAGGGGGGGCGGATTGATGATTGCCCCGGCAATATTCCGGACCACAGTCTTGCTTTCGGGATGCAGATAGTTGATCTCATTGTTGCTGAGCTCAAGATAGCCGGCGCCGTTGAAACGCTCATATTCTCCACCCTTGCCCATGACTAACACGGAATTTATCTCTTCCGCAGCAACTGCGGTCAAAGGCAGCACCTGCTTCTGCTTAAACAGGGAAATAGCATATCCCTCCTCAAGCTCAGTTTCGCCTTCCAGATAGGGGTAACAGGTTAGCTGCTGCCGAAACATATTGCCCGGGGTAAGATGCAAGAGGTTTTCTGTCTGGGAAATGATGCTGACCCCCGCAGCCAGGCTGTCTGTTTCGTCTGCGATGACAATCCTGCTTATGTCCTTGATGCCTGCATTGACCGGATGCTTTGTGGCCACGGTGTTCCAGGCCCCGTCCTTTTTGACGATATAGCAGCCCCCCAGTTCATCACCCTTGAGCTGAGCAAATAGACCGTCACTGCCCATGAGGAGAATGCTGTATTTGCCGCTAAGGGGCTGGCTGGCCTCAATGAGTTTTACCAAGGGAATGCCACGGCCGCCCCCGGGGATTTTGACATAAGTGCTTCTGGGCAGTTCCGCCAGCGCAATATTATTCAGCACATCGCCGGTGACAATGCAAGCCCGGACAGCCTCTTGGCCCGACCAGAGATATACTATGGCGGCAATGGCAAGTGCGAGTGCCAAAACTAAAAATAACGTAAATTTTTTCATCTTTTCCCCTCCCAATCCTTGCAATCCGTTATCGGCCGGCGGTTTCAAAGCTGATGATATTTGGCAGCGTCAAATCCCCGGCCTTGAGGGTAAAGCCATCTCCTTCCGGGCAAATTGCCGCCCCCTGGGGCGCCTGCATTTTTTCCCCGGCAGTGTTAGTAAAAATGTAGCTCGGGCTTTCCGCCTGGCCCAGGGCGTCCATAATGGTCTTAACGCTGATTTCCCCGGCTTTTATTTCCGCAGGATATTTGCGGGCCAGCCTTTCCAAGCTGACAAAAGCTGTCTCGCCATAGGCCATGTACAGCAGTTCCTTTACATACATGCCCTTGGGCAAATCCTTGGACAGGAATAAGGGCTGTTCCTCCCCTTCGATAATCAGGTTGCCGGTAAGGAAAATGCTCATGAGCTCACGCTTCTCCAGGCCGTCGGCGCTTTTCAGAAGAATGTGCTCACCCCCGGCGCCGGCAGCAAACTTAGCAATTAAATCCTCCGTCTTGACGGCCTTATATTCGGCATCATAGTATGTAATCTTCTCCTGCCCCAGCTTTTGTACGGCAACATCAAAGAGCACTATTTCCCTGATAGCGGCAATTTCCCCTGAAATCAGCTCTAGACCCTGAAGGTT
The DNA here is from genome assembly GCA_002408465.1 of Firmicutes bacterium UBA5286. Classification (GTDB taxonomy): domain Bacteria; phylum Bacillota; class Proteinivoracia; order UBA4975; family UBA4975; genus UBA4975. Next base: position 8,275 of record DHSM01000019.1, read on the forward strand.
GCCGACCCAGTACATCGAGCGTTCGCCGTCAATCCCTGCTCTCAAGGGACGATGCTTTTCTTTCATGGGCTCCCCTTCGGCCTCATAGAATAAGATAATCTTCTTTTTTGCCAGAATCTCTTCAGGCACGATGATGGAGTAACCGTCCCCGGCATAAAACCTGATGCCGTTATAGTCCGCCTGTTTGACTCCATGTCTGGCCAAAATGTCATCCAGCCATACGCCCTTGACATTGAGCTGAGCAATATCGCCGCTGGAAGAAATATTGCTCAGCTTCTCTTCACTGCTGCCCATTTTATAGATGTCGGCCAAAGAAATGTTTGTTTCCCCTTCAAGTCCCCGGATTTCAATAAAATAGTCCTTGTACTCAGAATCGGGGCCTGGTCCGGAATCACGGGCGCATCCAGAAAGCATAAAGAGCAGGGCAAAACATAGGATGATGCTTGCTGTTTTTTTCACGATTTCATCTCCCTTTCCAATACTTCTGCAAAAACATGCTGAGACTGCAGGTAGCAGCTAGGCCCGCTTTAATTTGTTAATATATATTTCCATATAGAGGATAAAAAATCCTTTTCCAATATCCAATCCTGGGGGGAAATGGTATGATAATTTTAAAGAATGTTAATTGTGCTGGGAGGGGTTATTATTATCAATAAAAAATTAATTGCCCTCGTTTCGCTCGCCTTTATGCTATTGGCGTTCGCCGGCTGTGTAATCCAGGTTTCCCAACCGGAACCAGAGTTAGAACTTACGGTAATATTCCTAGACGAAGAAATTCGGGAATACATCCAAAGGGCCAGAGCCGGCGAAGGGGACCTGGACACTTTATATTGGGAAATAGTATTGGAACCTGTTCAGCGGGAACTGACCGCCAGGAACAGCAGCATTAAAATAGAGAAATATCAGCAGCCGATTTACAATTTTGATGAACTGGAGCAGGCAATAGAGCTATTGTCCGCAAGCAATGTTGCCGGCATTGTCACAGACGCTCTGAAAAAATCCAATAATTATATCGAAGGCGTGGATACCATAGTCTATATCTTTCCCTGCAATCCCGAGGACAGTTTTACCAAAGAGGAAATGAAAGGGGTGCGGGGAGTCTCCGGCCTCAACTGTGGCACAACTATCTTGTCGGTCAATCCCCTGGCGCCGGATTGGCAGAAAACCTTGTCCTATGTCGCTGCCCATGAATATCATCACGTCACCTGGGGCATTCGCCACGGGCATAAATTTGCCGGGAATGTGTTGGAAGTCCTGATCCTGGAAGGCCGCGCCGACTCTTTTGCCAATCTAGTCTACCCAGGCCTCTCCTTGCCCTGGACTTCTTCCTTAAGCAGGGAACAAGAAAAGAAAATATGGCGGGACACAGTTAAGGATAACCTTGATAACACTGACCTGGTCTTCGCCAAAAACCTGACCCAGGATGAATTTTGGTCGGGCTATGCCATTGGTTTTCACATCGTGCAGGCCTATATTGCCAACAACCCGAAGGTAAGCGTTGAGGAATGGACAGGGCTGACAGCTGAAGAACTCTTTTCGGACAGCGGCTATGAAGACTGGCTGGCAAACTGAAAAGAAAAGGCGGAAATAATGCCGCCCTTGTTTATCCTTTTTTGGCCTGCTCATAAACCCGGTGCCAGTCCGGGAAACTCCGCTTCATCGCTACCGGCATGAAGGTTTTCTTGTCGACACAGACGTTAACAGATGTGGCGGTAGCGCACAGTTCCCCCCTGGGATTAAGGATCTCATACCCATAGACAACCCGGAGGCCGTCGTATTTTTCAATCCAAGTTTTAATCCTGGCTGCTTCTCCGTACCGCAAGGGCTTGCGGTATTTGATCTGGACCTCCAGCACCGGTGATACCACCCCCGCATCTTCCATGGCCACATAATCGCAGCCCAGGCTTTCAATCAGCGCTGTGCGCCCCAATTCCATATAGACCAGGTAGTTGGCGTGGTAGACAACCCCCATTTGATCGGTCTCAGCATATCTGACCGGAACTTCAGTTGTTGCTGTTTGCATTTTTCCTACCCTCCCGAGAATTAACTAAGCGCTAAGATATTCGGTCAAGACAAACCTCATAGTGATAGATTTCATATCGGACATGAAAGCGATCTTTCTTTTCTTTTCGGATTAAGAAGACCTCATCATCAAGAGCAAGCAGATAGATGTTTCCACCGAGATACCTGATTTCTTTAACTTCGGCGCCCTCACAGCCAACGATTCTTTGCAGCCCTCCGGATTTTACTATGGACATAATCTCATTTTCTGCTTTCAGGCTATAATAAATATCTCTGGGATTAATCAGCAAGGCAATGATCAGCAGGATGCCAGCAAAACCGACCCACAGCATTCTTCGCTTCATTAACCTTCCCCTCTCCTTCCTAAGGCTAACAACTCAGGAAAATTGTACCCTTATTATACACTATAACTGGAAAAGGGGTTGCAGTTATCGCTGTATCCTGTATAATGCAGTTAGCAATAAAATTAAGCCCGGGGTTAATAAAGTTAATTTCTCGGGACAGGAGGAGGGCAATAATGTTTAAATTTCCTCAGGGACTGTATGTGGATGTCCGTATTGAAGAAACCTTTGACACCAAAATCAGCTTTAAAAAGAAGGAATTGCAGGAAGAGAAGATCCGCAACAACAAAGGAGCCTTTATCCGGGTGTTTGACGGCAAGCGCTGGTATTACAGCTCTACGACGAATGTAGCCGGCATTCAAGAGCAAATTGACGCTTTGGCGAAAATGGCGGTTCCCGACCCAAACATACTGCAGCACCCGATAGTCCAGGCATTTGAAGTGCACCGGGAATCCCAGATTCAGCATGATAAGCAGTCGATTACAGACATTCCTGTCAGGGATAAGCTGGAATTGTTGGAGAGCTACCTGGCCCTGATCACCGACCCGGCAATTGTCCACCACACCTCTTATTACGTGGACAATAAAACCATCAAGTCTATTTACTCCTCCAAAGGCACTGCCGTCACCTTTGACAAGCAAACCTGCGGCATCCGCCTGACCCTTGAGCTTGCCTGCGGCGAGAAAAAGGATCAGGCTACAGTGTCCAAAGCCGCTGTCAATTTTGCCGAACTGCAGAGACTGGAAGAATTCATCTCCGCTGAAATTGAAAAGAGCGTCGCCTGTACCCGGGATGCTGAACCCGTGACCCCAGGGGAATATACAGTCCTCCTCAGCCCCGAGGCCACCGGCGTCTTTACCCATGAGAGCTTCGGCCACAAGAGCGAATCAGACTTTATGGTGGGGGACGAAACCATGAAAGCCGAATGGGCCCTGGGCAAAACCATCGGGCCGGAGGGGCTCACGATTATCGACGACGGCGGCGCATCGGGCAGCGGCTACACCCCCTACGATGATGAGGGCACTAAAGCCAAGAAGACATTTATTATCTCCAAGGGTATTCTCAGCGGCCGCCTGCACAGCGCGGCCACCAGCGCCGCATTAGAGGAGCCCCTGACCGGCAACGCCCGGGCCATGAACTTTGAATTTGAACCGATAGTGCGCATGACAATGACTTACATTGACAAAGGCGACAGACCCCTGCAGGCAATCGTCGCCGAAATCCAAAAGGGCATTTATGTTGAGACCATTAAACACGGCTCGGGGATGTCCACCTTTACCCTTGCCCCTGCCAGGGCATATAAAATCGAAAAGGGCCGCATCACGACCCCGGTAAAGATCTCAGTAATCACCGGCAGCGTTTTCGAAACCCTTGCAGATGTGGATGCCGTCAGTTCTGAGTTTGAACTCCTCAGCTTTGTCGGAGGCGGCTGCGGCAAGATGGAACAGTGGCCGCTGCCTGTAGGCTTTGGCGGTCCCTATACCCGAGTCAAAAAACTTAAGGTTCAATAGGGGGGAAAGCAATGAAACAAGAGCTTATTGCCATCAGAGAAAAGGAAACTGCCGTTAGGATCCAAAACAGCCAAATCAACGCCGTCCGCCTCAAAGACATCGTCAAGAAGGGCGTGCGGGTTTATGAAAATGGCAAAATTGGCATCGCCGGCGCCATTGGCGACATCAGCGAGGATACCCTGGTGGAAAATGCCGTCCAGAACTTATCAACCGGCATTGACTACCCCTATCCTCTATCCACGAATAAGGACCGGCGCTGCTATAATGACAAGCCAATGACTGCTGAAGAACTGCTGGCCCAAGCGGAATCCGTTCTCGCCGTCCTACGCCGGGAATACTCGGATTTTAGCTTCAGCGAAACCATTGCCGCCGCGGAAATCGTCCAAGAGATGCGAAATTCGGAAGGACTGGACCTGGAATATAAAGACGCCTTTTTCTCTCTGGGCCTGATCTTAAAAGACAAGAAATCCGCCAATCTCTTTGACGGCTTCATCGTCTGTGAGGGCCGTCAATTTGACCCGGACCAATTCTGGAACATTACCCGCCCCCTGCTGGAAGCCTACCGGACCCCGGTGGCTTTGCCCGCCGGCGAAACCCTGCCGATTTTATCCTTCGATATCAGCGGCACACTGGGCTTCTTGGCAAAATCCCTTCACGGCGAGCGCTATGCTACCGGCAGCTCCCTTTTCAGCGGGAAAATGGGACAACAGCTGTTTAACGAAAAGATCGCCCTGGAACAAAACAGGAACCCGAAATTCGGGCCCACAGCCTTCTTTGACATGGAAGGGGTTGTCCTCAAAGAAGACCGTTATCCCCTGATCGAAGCCGGCAAGCTGGTCAGCGTCTTCACCGACAAAAAAACCGCTGGCCTATACAACCTGCCCCATACCGGCGCCGCCGGCGGCGAGTATGATAGCATGCCCGGGCTGACTGCTGCCCGCAACACCCCCATCCCCCTGCGCTTTAAGACCGACTCAGGGGACCTTAAGGCTGCCCTCAAGGGCCAGCCCGCCATCCTGGTAGTGGCCAGTTCCGGCGGCGACTTTACCCCCGACGGCAGTTTTGCTGCTCCTGTTCAAGTGAGTTTCCTCTTTGACGGTGAGCGCATTGTCGGCAAACTCCCTGAATTCACCATGCGTTCTCACCTCTACAAGATGCTGGGCCAGGACTATATCGGCACCTTTGACAACACTGCCTTCTATCTGGGGGACCTGCCCACACAACTGCAAAGCTGCTACATGACCATCATGCGCTAAAGACAAAACCCGCTCTCGAAGCGGGTTTTATTGTTGGGAACGGTCTCCGCCCCCAAGTCCATCTATTCCTTAAAAAGCCCCAGATATTGGCCGTACCCCTCTTCTTCCAGCTTCTCCTTGGGGATAAACCGGAGGGCGGCGGAGTTGATGCAATACCTGAGCCCAGTGGGCTTAGGGCCATCAGGGAAGACATGGCCCAGATGGGAATCAGAATGTTTGCTCCTAACCTCGGTGCGCGCCATGCCATGACTCTTATCGACCTTTTCCTCCACAAGATCCTTGTGCAGAGGCTTAGTAAAGCTGGGCCAGCCGCAGCCGGCGTCAAACTTATCCAGGGAGGTAAACAGGGGCTCGCCGCTGACAATGTCCACGTAAATCCCCTCCCGGGTTTCATCCCAGAAATCATTGTCAAAAGGGGGTTCGGTGCCACTCTCCTGGGTCACATGATACTGGATTTTCGTCAGCTTATCCTTCAATTTGCTTTTTTCCAGCGCCCAGCGTTCCCGGATAAACTCATCCCGTCCGGAACTCTTGCGGTAATTCTTGTAATGGGCGGGATTCTTTTTATAAAAACCCTGATGGTAATCTTCCGCGGGCCAGAAATCACCGGCAGGCAGAATTGGGGTGACAATGGGGGCGGAGAAGCGGCCGCTTTCGGCAAGCGCCACCTTGGAAGCCTCCGCCGCCTCTTTTTGCTCAGGTGTATGATAAAAGATTGCCGTCTTGTAGGACGCGCCCTGGTCACAAAACTGTCCCCCCGGATCTGTAGGGTCAATCTGGCGCCAATACATCTCCAGCAGGGTCTCATAGGCCAAGATACCCGGATCATAGACAATTTGGACGGCCTCTACATGGCCGGTTTCCCCCCGGCAGACCTGTTCGTAGGTAGGATTGGCCAGGAAGCCGCCGGTGTAGCCGGAGATTACTTCAATTACTCCGGGGTATTCGTCAAAAGGCGCTACCATGCACCAGAAGCAGCCCCCGGCAAAAGTCGCAAGTTGATGTGCTGACATAAGCTTTCACTCCTTCTCATTATATTATTACCAAAAAACCCAGTAAGGGGCAATAATTATTTAATTCGGTTAAAACCCTATGTTAAGTTTTACGAGTGAGGAAAAGTACGATATCATAACCCTATCAAGGGAGGGATATTATGAAAAAGCTTCTTGCTCTTATTCTTGCAGTTTTTCTAGCCATCAGCGCCACCGGGTGCGGAACCGGGATCAGCGACTTAGAGATACTCAAGCAAACCTATGAAAATATGCAAAACCTGAAGTCTTCTAAGTCTAAGATTACCGTAACTATTAGTATGGAAGATATAACTTTGCCGCCCATCAGATATGAGGTTCTTTATCAACCTGATAAAACCTTCCTGAAAATGGATTTAGACCTTTTTGGAACCGGCGAGAAAACCAGGTTCGAAATCCTTGTTCAGGGCAGTGAAGTGAAACTGCGCTCAGATATGCTGGAAGAGGTGGATGAAGAAACTCAGAATACCATCAAAACCGCTATCACCGAAGGGATGGAAAATCCGCAGAAATATGAGGACCTGTTCCTCGAAGCCCAAGAGATGACCAATTACGAAGTAATTAATAACGCTTACGGGCTGGATGCCAAGAAATATAAAACCTTTAAAATGACCGTAGACAGCGAGAAACTCAAAAAGACAGTCTCTAAGGAAATGAGAGAGGAACTGGAAAATCAAATGCTCCAATCACCTGAAGACTTAGATGCTGCTGAACTGGCCAAAGTTCAAAACCAGATTGAGCATATCATCGCTAATCTTCAGGTTGAAATGGGGGCAGTGGCGGTAGTAAAAATCGAAACTAAACATTTCCACAGCCTCGAAATGGATATGAGCGTGAAATTTCCATTGTTTGTCGGGACAGAGACCGAACAGTCAGAGATAGTGTCTACCAATTACAAGATCATCATCGACTACCTGGCAATTAATACCGACTTGGAATTTCCGGATTTCCAGTAAAGATATGGCCCGCAGCAAAAGCGGGCCTCTTTGATTCCTTCTGGATCTGCTCCGGCAGGTCCTTTGCCATTATTAGCGGCGCTGCCGGAGCTTACTGCCCTGCCCATCCTATTTCGATGATTCTCTCATTCAGCATTCAAAACAATCTGTATAGGAAGCCGCTGACAAGAAGAAACTGTATATAACTTAATTAATGGGAGGAAAGCACGTGCGCGCAAAAGGTAATTGTCTCAAAGGCGGCATTTGCGCTTTTATCTTTCTGCTCATTATTCTTAGCGGAAAGCTCTCTGCCCATCGCCCGCTGTTCATTAAAACCGATAATACTCAGCTGGAAAATGCCCGCGCCATTCCCGATCCGGAGATTTCCCGGGCGATTTATGCGGAACTGGCCCCGGGCAAGGCCCACTTCTACCAGTTCGTTCTCATGGAAGATCAGGAGTTCTTTGCGCAGATGCTGGTCCCCGCCCGTCCCCGCTATAAAGATTTCCAGCCAACTTTGGCCTTAATCGGTCCGGGCCTGCCGGTGCCGGCTGCGGAGATTCCCTTTGCCCTGCCCCCGAATACCGGTGCCCTCATTCTGCCCTGGGAAGATAAAGAAGTGTTTTTTGAGCCCTTTACTCAAACCCGGTATTACATGGCCAGGGAACTGCGGCGCTCGTTGCCGGCAGGGACCTGGACGCTGGCAGTATATCAGCCTGAAGGCAAGGGAGGCAAATACACCTTAGCGGCAGGGGAGAAGGAGCAATGGGGAGTACAAGATATCCTTGCCTTCCCCGCCATCTGGTTCCGGACCCGCTGGTGGTACAGCCCCGGCCAGACCATTGCCATAATCCTGGCGGCGCCGGCCCTTGCCGCCCTGCTGTCCTGGTTGTTGCTGCGCATCTTGAAATAATCTGCCCTGTCGGGGTATTTTTTTTCTTCCAGAGTGAATAGCAATTGCAGCAAAAAGATGAAAATAATCAGCAATTTCTGAAAGGCGGGCAGGGTAAGTAACCTGATACTCTTAGGTTGTAAGCTTTTATTCAATTTCACATTCGGAGGTAAGTATGAAAAAGATTATCTCATTGATAGTGGTTGGCTTCTTAGTCCTGGGAGCAGGGTGCGGCGGCAGTGGCAGCGGAAATTCTAGAGATGTTTCTGTCACTATAGAAGTTCCACAGGGGTGGCGGCAAAGAGATATCCAGGGCCAAATAGTCCTATTCGATTATACTAACGACCAGGGTGGATTCTTTTTCGTCACCAAGGAAGGCGCTGTTGGAAAGAACCTTGCGGAACATATAGTGCATAAAAAGTCCTTTTATGAGGAACAGTACGGGAATGTAGAGTGGCTGGGGACAGCAGAATTAAGCATTGATGGCCGCCCTGCCCAGGAGATTACTTACATGGCCAACGACCTAAAGAATAAGGATGCATATGTATGGATTGGCAAAAACGTGTTCAGATTTAACATAGTAACTACGGAAGCAATATTCGACGACATCCATGACGACTACTACAGTATTCTAAAATCGGCCAAATTCAAATAGGGATACAGCAAGCTAGGCTGTGCTACCCAGGTAATTCTGTGGGGGCCGGGTTTTCGTCCCCACCTGATAGGACTACGTTTAAGAAATAGGCAAGGCGCCATTAAACGGCAGCCTTTTTTTTGGTTCCGCCAATGATATAATGAGCTCAGACTAAAAAGGCAGGTGCTGAAGATGCCGGAAATCGCTGTCGGTGTCCGGGAATTATTGGCTGTCAAGTTCGGACCCCGCAATCTCAGCTGGACCATGACCCATCCGGCTGTAATGCAGCAAGGGATCCAAGGCCACAAGGATGCAACCAAAAATCGCCCCCCGGAATACCAGCGGGAAGTCCCGGTGGAATCGGGCTGGATTGAGGGCAGCTGGCATCTCCGGGTTCGTGGCCGCATTGACGGCCTCCTGGATACAGGAGAATATATCCTGGTGGAAGAAATAAAGACCACCCGGGCGGAGGACCCCTTAAACCTGCTGCCGGAACATAATCAGTTTTATCTGGCTCAGCTCATCCTCTATGCTTACTTTGTCGCCTGCGATAACCCCGACAGGGATGTGCAGGCCCGGCTGACCTGGTGGCGCCTGGACACTGAAGAGGAAATGCAGATTGATCTCAGCCCAGAGCAAATTGCCTCCGGGGAGGATTTGTTCCGCCAGCTGGCCACTGAATACATCCGCCGGGAAAGACTGCGCCGGGAGCGCCTGGAGCAGCGCAACAACAGCCTTAGCAGTATGGAGTTTCCCTTTTCCAGCTATCGCCCGGGCCAGGAGGAGCTGGTGCGCACAACTGCCCTGGCCTTGGAATACGGTCAAGACTTGATGGCAGAGGCCGCCACCGGCATTGGCAAGACTGTGGCCCTGCTCTTGCCGGCAATTGCCTGGCTGGGCCAAGCCCCTGCCGAGGCTAAGGTATTTTTCCTGACGGCCAAAACTTCCGGCCGGGATATCGTCTTGGAAACACTGAAACACTGGCCGGATCTTGAACTGGTAACCGTCTGCCTTGAGGCCAAGGAACGCTGGTGCACCTATCCCGACGGCGACTGCGATAACTGTCCCCTGGGCCAGGATTTTTATGCCAAGACCGCTAAAATACTGCCCAAACTCCTGGCAGCAAAACTCCTTACTCCTGACCTCATATACCAATTCGCTGGCATCGAGGGCATCTGCCCCTTTGAACTGGGATTAGAGGCGGCCACCCAGGCAGATTTAGTCATCGCCGACTATAACTACGCCTTTGACCCCATGGTCCAGCTGCAGCGCTTCTTTGGCTGGAATAAGATTCCCGCCGTCTTGCTGGTGGATGAAGCTCACAACCTGGCAGCCCGGGGGCGAGAAATGTTTTCTGCGGACCTGGGGAAGAAACAGGTCCTTGAGCTCTCAAGGGAACTAAAGCTTTTTGCGCCCGGCCTCAGCGTTCAGCTTAAGGAACTAAACAGTACTTTTATCCAGTGGAATAAGGAGCTGAAGGCCCAGGGAACCAGGCAGCTGCTGCTGGACAAGCTCCCCCGGGGATTACCTGCCAAGCTCAACCGCCTGGCAGAAGATATAGCCCTTTCAGGCTACAGCAGCCCCAGCCTGCAAGAATTTATCCGCCGCTTAGTTCGCTTCAACAGGATTGTGCAGCGCTTAGGCCCGGAACACGCCATTTACCTTGAGCGCCAAGGCGGGGATACAGTGCTCAATCTATTCTGCATCAACCCCGGCCCCCTGCTGCAAAAACAGCGGCAAAAGTGCACAGCAGTGTTTTTCTCCGCCACACTCAGCCCCGGCCCCTATTACCGGGAACTCCTGGGCTGCCGTGAGGAGTACCTGGATTTGTCCCTGCCCTCGCCCTTTCCCCGGGAAAACCGGCTGTTTGTCCATATTCCCGGCGTCAAGACCACTTATGCCGCCAGGGCCAGCTATTACCCGGCTGTGGCCAGGTACATCGCCCGGATTATCCAGGAGCAGCCGGGCAACTACATCGCCTATTTCCCCTCTTATGCCTATCTCAGGGAAGTCGCGGCGCTTCTGCAGCATGAGCTGCCCGGAGATTATCAGCTACACCTGCAGCGATCAGGGATGGACCTGGAAGAACGCGCGGACCTGCTGGAGCAGCTTACCGGGCCCGGAGCCAATATTGGCCTGGCAGTAATGGGCGGTCTCTTCGGTGAAGGGGTAGACATGCCCGGAGAGATGCTGATTGGCACTATTATCGTCGGCCCAGGCTTGCCCATGGTCTCCCCCCAGCAGGAGCTTATCCGCAGCTACTTTGATGAGCGGGACTACAGCGGCTTTTTATACGCATACCAGATACCCGGCATGCTCCGGGTGGTCCAGTCAGCGGGACGGGTGTTCAGGACCCATGAAGACAAAGGTGTGGTCGTCCTTCTGGATGACCGCTTCCGCCAGGAAGGCTACCGCCAGCTGCTCCCTCAATACTGGCAGGAGGAAGGCCTGCTTTCCGGCAACTGGCTGCAAAGAATCCGGGAATTCTGGGCAGAAAATACCGGGGAAGCGTAGCACCTCCCCGGTATTCAAAGATAGGAGTACGGTTCTCTGCCTCGTTTTAGGCGGCTGGGTGCTGCTCACTCCTTAAGCTGTCAGCACAAAGATTAAGCTCAAACAGAGGAAGACAGATAATATTTTGCAGCATTTCATATTTCCGCACCGAATTAATTGTGGATATAAAAATCTATACCTTGGCTGTATCTGTCGTAATCATTGTCCTCTAGTTTGTAAATACTGGGTTTGGCATATTCATTGCGATGCAAATCGTAATTATCATACCAGCCAAGTTCAGCCCGGTATATTTCCCCGGTTTCAGAGTCGTAAAGCCTGTCGTAACCCAGGGTAGAGTCACTGTTTTTTTGGGAAATCGCATCATTTACCGGTTGCCTCGCGTGCCAGGCTGCATTATAGGAATCGTAAGCCGCCTGCATCGCCCGGGCGTTATCTAAAATCGCCCGAGTCGCATCTTCGGATTTTTGTTGATATGAGCGAACATAGCTTTCGCTAAAAGTAAAAGATTTCAGGCAGTTTGCCAATACATCCTGCAGCTCCAAAAATTCGTCCGCCGGCGCCATGATCCCCATAACGTTATAAACAGTTAGCGGGAAGCAATCAATACCATCTTGATAGTAAGTTCCTAAAGACACTACCGAGCCGCTGAATAATCCTTCGCAAGGTATATTAGAGTTTTCAAGAGTTACATGGGCGCGGACCACAGAAGAATCAAGGGAATAGGAGGATAAGAGACTTTCCAGCGGATGAGTTTCAACAATATTTAAGCTGTTAAATTTCATTACTGCAGCTCTTAAGCCCTGGCTGGAAAGCCAATCCACGTATTCATTCCATTTTGAATAAAACTCTAACACCGTACCAGTGCTTAATACAGGACAACCTCCATAAAGGCTGTTCGCTCCGTAATAGGTTCTAAAAAAATCGCGGGCATCATCACTTTTCATAAACGGATTAAATAGATAGTAATAAAATATTCTGCGTTCAGGACGATTAGGATCATAAGCTATGAGGCCGAATTCCAGATTCGAGGGATTCACCTCATACCGCCAGCCCTTAGGCAATTGTATCGAAAAGTCATTTGTTGATACAGTCCCCAGAGTGTAATTAATTGCTGGCGCATTTTGTGCTCCCATTGAAAGTTTACCGTTTCCATTATTATTGCCATTGTTGCCATTGTTGCCTGGGCCGATATTTGCGCAACCGCATAAACAAACCGGGAGTAACAAACAAACTGCGAAGATAACCGATAAAAATTTTGCCATATTAACCTCCCTTTCATAATTTGATGACGTACCCTTACTTATCACGTATCAAGAACTCCATATCTTCAAAAGCCTCACACAGCCGTTTGTGTTTAATGACAAAAACAATATTTGGGAAATTGCTTTTCTGAACTGTTACAGAAACTCCTTCATGGATAAAAATCTGTATATTTTTATAGCCTTTTTCTGCAGCAGTCTGGTACCGGTAATTTTTATGGCTTCGCTTATACGCCTCCATTCCTTCAAGATGAGAAAGGTAATCGCTATAGGAGTAAGGAATATCTGAGGACTCAAAAACATCGGTTAGCTGCAATGTCATGGGACCCTCAGAAAACTCCTTCTCATCTAATATCGGCAAGATGTCTGTAACCCTGTAATTATTCAGTATAGTATCCATTCTCTGTTTGAGGGCAGCCGCTTGCTGTAAAACATTGTCTTTCCCAGATAAATTAAGACTGCTTTTGTCAAGCATCGAGACTAAAAGGGCATCAGGAATAGTATATAGGGCCGGCGAAGATAATATATGTTTTCGGTTTCCAGGTTTCTCTGCATTGCTGTATTGTTTGTTGTAGTACTGCTTTGCCTGTTCCTTCATATAAATTTCCATCAAAGGCATAGCCAATGATAATATTTTTTGGCTTCTTTTTTCGAAATAGTTCATGTCTTTATTGAGGTTTGTCAAAAGATATCTGCCCTCATCTTCAAAACCTGCTACTGCTTCCCCGGATAAAGCCGCTACTTCCGGCGCGCAGAAGAGAAGATGACAGAATGCTTGATTGGTTTTGGACCGCATATAATATGGGGAGATCTGACCGGTCATGTATAATGGAATCCACGCTTCCAGCCCAAGCATAATCTCTTTAAAAGGCCTGTCCAAGTAATGAATTTGATTAATATGATTTCCTCTCTTAATCATCATGGCAAGACCGAACATCCACTTTTTCGAAAAGTTTACATCCTCACTTAGCTTTTCAATGGTAAAATCGGAAAAAATGGTGACGGTTCCGACTTTCTTTGCCGTAGCTACCATCTTTAAAAAGTCTATAGTACCGGTCCGCATCTCTTGAAAACCATAATAGTGTCTCTTCGTAGGCAGCAGGAAAGGCGCTTGCGGAATATGGATAGCATTAAAACTGATGGCGTCAATATATTCTTCTAAATTAAAATCATTTAGTTTTTCCAAAAAATGACTAATAGAATTTTCGTTTTTAAGAGTCCTGTTTATCAGCCAATCAGACAAGAGATCCGGAAAGTTTGCATAGGACAGTTCCTCAAAAGGGATCCCAAATTCCTTTGCATAAAAAGCGCGCTGGCTTTCGCTAAAATAATATATTTTAAGGTAGTTAGCTAAGTTTAAAATAAATAGATCAATATCTGCAGGTTTTCTTTGCCCCCGGCGAATACGGGACATCAAGGATGGATCTATGGAAAGATATTTCGACAAATGCACATTGGAAATATTTAATTGCTCAAAGATACTGTTGGTGTTATGGGAAAAGGTATTTAATCGCTGAGACTCTCTTCTCAGGTCTTCAACAAGAAGATGGTTGAATTGCTGGTAAATATCTTTTGGGAATTCGGTTATTCCATTATCTCGAGCAAGCAAAGACAAGCCTTCACTAAGTTTCATTAAGGTTTTACTTTCGCTTGCTATTGTTCTGCTGCCATTTTTAAGCCTACTGATTAGAGAAGCGTCTACTCCGGCAGCCTTGCTGAGTTCGGCATTAGTACAGCCAACGTTTTCGCAACAGGTTATAAAGAATTCCGAGAATTTCACTGCACGCCTCCTCTATTTTGCTATTATTATAGAGATAATAGAAGATATTAACAATGCTTTTCAGGAACTGTCATTGACAAAATGTGTCATTATACGAAAAGAATCCAGCATTTTAAAAAACCGGGAGGTTACCCTCCCCGGTTCTCTTTAATTGTACCTTGGCTCGTCTCTCTCCAGGATTGTCTTTAGCCTGGCATTGCAGTCGGTCAGATTATTAAACTGTTCAAATTGGAGCCAGGCTCCGGGAACGTAGCTGTCACCGCCATAAAAGTGATTCTCAAGTGTCTCCTGAACTTGTCCCCTTTTGGCGATGCCTGTAAACATGTTTGTGCCGCTGTTATTCTTGATGATGTAGACTCCGGGCTTGTTGTCAGGCAATTCCTTAATCGCCTTTTTCGAAAAACGTATGTTCAGCTTATTCAATAGTACTCTCTCCCTTTCTGTATGCTTACTTTTCTAGGATGCATTCCTACAATCTTTCGTAGCTCCTGCTTATATAATGGCCATTTGCCCACCTGATCCGGCATTTGGGTAACGTCGGGGTCGGCGGCTGAATTGCCTTCAATAATTATGACGCGGCCATCTTTGCCCAGGGCTACATCCCAGCCCACATACCGGACAGTAGGCACAACCTGAGCAGCGGCAGCAACCGTTGCCAAAATCCTATCCCAAAAGGGTACTTTAAAACCGATTATGGGTTTCCCCGAAACAGGATGCAGGATAAACCGTCTTGACTCCATATC
>DHSM01000019.1:23382-25435 GCA_002408465.1 Firmicutes bacterium UBA5286
TTGTGATGAAAATTATCGGCGCACTTATCCCCATTGCCGCAGCGCAAAGTGGCTGTCATCACTTTGACTGTCCCGTCAGTGCCTAATAAAGTTACTACCCGCAGGGTATTTACCGATATAGGATTAAATTCTGCCATCTCAGCCCACTGCTCGATAATTTCCTCAACCAAAACTTTTTCCTGACAAAGGCTGTGATAAAGACCCGGCAGGTCCCCATTATCGGTGACCTCTTGGACCCGCACCCCCCAACCGAAAGAGCCGGCTACGGGTTTAACAAAAAATCGCTTGTTCCTGGATACAAAAGCGGCGAAATCCTCAAAAGAGCATTCCATTGTGTTCAACCATTCTCTGCCCACGAAAGCGGCAAAGGTTTTGTTAAAGCGGGACTTGGTATTAAAAATATCTCTGTCCTCTTTATGATTGCAGGTGTTTATAATCCGCTTCCGCTTTTTCCAAACGATAAAATTCTTGCGGTCTGCATGACTGCGCAGAAAAAAATGGTATCTGAAGTAATCGTCTATTGCTCCGCCATAGAATTCACAAGCCCAGACCACATCAAGGAAAACACTCAATCTAAGAAAAAAATTCGCCTCAGGCATATAGTCCCGGATATAGGCTTTTATCTTCTCAGCCCTTCCCCTTACACTCCCCACGATTAACCGCCCCTCTCAATCCAACCATGAGCAGTAATAAAACAAAATTCCCCTGGTATATAGTTCTCTGTCCTGCATAATTTTTCCTGCAATACCTTGTCCCGGTTTAATGCAAATCGAACAGGTCCGCTGCCATGCGGACCTGTTGGGTATAAAGGAGCCTATCCCTTGTCCTTTGCCAAAGGCAAGATAAACAGTCCCCCGTCACTGGCAATTTCAGCGTAATAAATATCCTCGATCCGTTTGTAACCCTGCTTTTTTATCTCTTTTCCCAGCCAGTTTTCGTCGATACCCAGTGTCTTTAAATTTTTCTTAACCATTTTGCCAGTGACAATGATTTCAGCTGGCAGATTTTTTGCAGCCTGCACAGGGACATTCATATCTTTCCTGGTGACAGTCTTGCAATCTTCTTTCTTGAGCACAGATAATTGGCCGTTTGGTTCCAAAATCGCATAATCCACTTCACTGATATCAAAAGTACCGGCAGTGCGCAGCAGAACGTTGAGGTCGTCAAGACTCAGCTTGGTCCGGGCCAAAGCTTTTGGATCAATCTTGCCCTTACTAATCAGGATTGATGGCAAGCCTTCGATAATTTGCCTGACAGCGCTTGACTTTAGCGCAATATACCCCATCAAGATTGTCAGTCCGCCCCACAGAATCAGGCAATAGATACCCTGCAGAATAGGCAGTCTGTTATCTGTGGTCAAGGACGCCGCTACCGAACCAATGGTAATGCCGGTTATATAATGGAAGAATGTCAGCTGACTCAGCTGTTTCTTGCCCATCAACAAAGTCATCACCAGCAAGACAAAAAAAGACGCAAGTATTCTTACTGTAAGCTCGAGCCAATTCAAAGCTTCATCTCCCCTACGTCATTTTCCTTATTATCTTGTGCAGATACTGTTTATTTATCTGTTGTCTAGAGCCAAGACTTAAGAGGATATAAACCAAGTTTGTAGAATTGAATTAGATATACAAGCTGAGTGGAAAATATGCTCCCACAGCAAATAACGGACAAGGACGGGTGGCGCTATGAATAAAGATGATGTCGTACTTGTAACCGGGGCCAACTCCGGAATGGGCAAGGCAACAGCCCTGGCCCTAGCCAAAACCGGAGCCCAGGTGGTAATGCTCTGCCGCCATCCAGGCCGTGGACAAGTTGCCCTGGAGGAGATCCGTTCTGCCAGCAATAATAAATCTGTTATGCTTATGCTCTGTGACCTAGCCAGCATTGAAGACATCTGCCGCTTTGCCGATGAATTCCGTTCCCGGTATTCCACCTTATCGGTGCTAATCAACAATGCCGGGATCCTTGCTTCCAGTCGGCAACTGACCAAAGATGGATATGAGCTGAATTTCGGCGTCAATTATCTTGGCCATTTCCTTCTCACCAATCTGCT
>DHSM01000004.1:0-84355 GCA_002408465.1 Firmicutes bacterium UBA5286
GGTAGTATTTGGGGTTCAATCAAAAATATCCATCTCCTTTGACTTTATATTCTCAGCATACCTTACCTTTGGAAGATCGTCAACAATTCCCCCAATACAAATTTCGACATTGTTGTTGGATTATGCTCCGCCCGTTGTAATGTTCCCCCCCAGATAGGTACATCCATGAATAATGCAGAATTGAGGGCTATTTCTTCCGCTGCTAAGGATTGGTTGCTCTCAAAAAAATAAGACGCGCAAATAAACGATCTTTTCCACTCGGACCTAATAATATATAACTCTAAATGCGCTCCCACGTCCGCTTCATAATGTATACCTTTGCAATTTAACAATCCGCTATCACTCGACAGGATTATTCTGGACACTAGCAGTTGCTGCAGATAATTACAGATTCGAGCGGACACTCTGGAAAAGAAAGAGCCTCTTTGATAACTCCGGGATTGCTTCGCTCTTCTACATATATATCGAATATATCGAAAAGGATTCAATTGAATTTTTGCTTGATGAATGGCTCTGTAATAAACAAGAAAGCCTAGAAGGGACGGAAGAGTTTCCAATATACTGCTCTCTTAACCCAGCAGAACTGCAACCTGAGTATTCATCTAAAAACCCGTATAATGTTGTTCCTGTTTTTAATGATGCTAAAGAACATGAGGAATTTCGGGAGTTTGTTAATAGCCGTCGAGATAATCTCTTCGCAACTGTCGGTAACATTGAAAGTATAAACACATACTGCGCAGACCCAGACCGGATTAGCTATTTATGTGCTGTAGGCAGCACATTGGTAAAATGGCTAGAGGAATGGCGATCACATCCTTTCAAGTAGATATTGGCGTAATAATAGACGTCTTAAGGGGTGATAGTGTGGATGAGATAGCTGCGATATTTAAAGATTTTATTCGTGAAGAGTTTCTAACACCAAAAGCAATCTTGGTGACATTCTTGTCTGCACTCGTATTAACAAAATGGTTCCGCCGACGATTTCCGGTTTTAGCGCCGATTATAGTTGCGATAATAATCATTATTTCATTTCCGTCTTTATGGAAATGGGCTGTAGGGTTCGCAATTATTTTGGCCATTAACGGATTACTAAGGAACTAGGTCCTCTCTTTTACCTCGCGGTATTATTCCCTTACAATTAGTGAATGTTATCATTCTGTTATCAATCTCAGTCTTAGCACTCAAAAAACCCCGCTGGTGCGGGGTTTTTGCGTTTCTTGGTATCATTCCCACTCAATTGTTCCCGGGGGTTTAGGGGTGATGTCGTAGACTACCCGGTTAACCTGGTCCACTTCACTGACGATGCGCCGGGAAATGCGCTCCAGGACCTCCCAGGGCAGACGGGCCCAGTCAGCGGTCATGGCATCGACGCTGGTCACTGCCCGAATGGCCACCAGCTCCTGGTAGGTGCGGCGGCCGTCTTTGACGCCGACGCTGCGTACTCCGGGGAGGGCGGCAAAGTACTGCCATACTTCCCGATCCAGGCCGGCGGTGGCGATTTCTTCCCGCACGATGGCATCGGCATGCCGCACAATATTTAAGCGCTCTTCCGTCACTTCCCCCAGCACCCGGATGCCTAAGCCCGGGCCCGGGAAGGGCTGACGCCAGACAATTTTCTCGGACAGGCCCAGCTGCAGGCCTACTTCCCGCACTTCGTCCTTAAACAATTCTCGCACCGGCTCGCAGAGCTCAAATTCCATATCTGCCGGCAAGCCGCCCACATTGTGATGGCTTTTTACTGCAACGGCGTCGCCGCTGCCGCTTTCAATGACATCGGGGTAGACGGTGCCCTGCACCAGGAATTTGGCCGCACCCAATTCCCGGGCCGCTGCTTCAAATTCCCGGATAAACTGCTCGCCAATGATCTTGCGCTTGGCCTCAGGGTCGGTAATGCCCTTTAAGCGCTGAAGGAATCTCTGGCGGGCGTCAATCTGCATAACTTTGATGCCCTTGCCGGCAAAGGCCGTCATGACCTCCACAGCCTCGTCCTGGCGGAGCAAACCATGATCCACAAAGAAACAGGTCAGCTGATCGCCCACCGCCTTGTGGACCAGGGCGGCGGCAACTGCAGAATCGACGCCGCCGCTGAGGCCGCAGATGACTTTTTCTGTGCCCACTTGGGCCTTGACGGCAGCAACAGTTTCGTCGATATAATCCTTCACCGACCAGTTGGGCTGGAGCCGGCAGATACCCAGGAGGAAATTGGCCAGCAAGGCCTCAGTCTGCATGGGATTGGGGGAAAATTGCAGGCCGTAGAGTTTTTTGTCCTTATTGGCAATGGCGGCAACTGCTGAGTCTGTCCCAGCAATTGTCTTGAATCCAGGAGGTGCCTGGACTAATGACTGGAGCTGAATAGATGTTTGAGCTGGGAAGCCGGCAAAGAGGGGGTCATCGCTCTCAATTTCTACAGTGAGATTGCGTTCTTCATCCCCAGCCGGTTCTGTTTTCCCAGCCAGTCTTGCCAGCAGCTGCACTCCCTGGCTAATAGCCAATACCGGCCAGCCCTTGGCCAAAAGCTCAGGCGTCAACTCCCTGCCAGCTCCTGCGAGGATAATAGCCAGGGGCTTGCGGGCTGCGATTTCCTCCAGGGAGGCATGGGGGGGCAATACCTCTGACCAGATCTTGAGTTTGCGGATGCTTCTGGCCAGGCTGCTGTAATGGCCGTCGAAATCGATTATTATTACTGGTCTTTTCATCAGTACACCTCTGTCAGTTGTAATTAGCGGGTGGGCACGGCGACGGTATTAATGATTTTGCGGATGACATCCTGGGCGGTCTGGCCCTGGAGTTTTTCCTCAGGATTGAGGATTACCCTGTGGGCGAGAACGGGAACCGCCATGGTCTTGATATCATCTGGGAGCACGTAGTCCCTGCCCCGCAGCCAGGCTAGGGCTTTTGCCGTCCGGACCAGGCCCAGGGAACCCCGGGGGCTGGCCCCCAGGTACAAGCTGGGATGATTGCGGGTGCGGTTGCACAATTCAACTATATAGGCGGCCAGGCTGTCGCTGAGCTTTACTTGGGCGGCTTCCTGCTGTATTTTCAGAAGCTCGTCTACTTCCAGCACCTTTTCCAGCGAATCCAAGGGATGCTTTCCATGTTCTTGAGCGCGGATAATTTCCACCTCGGTTGCAGGGGAAGGATAGCCGATTTCTAAGCGGAGCAGGAACCGGTCTAATTGCGCTTCGGGAAGGGGGAAGGTTCCCTCATACTCGATGGGGTTTTGGGTAGCCAGAACCATAAAGGGCTGGGGCAGAGGCCTGGTCTCGCCGTCGACAGTGAGCTGGCGCTCTTCCATGGCTTCCAGCAGGCTGGACTGGGTCTTGGGAGAAGTGCGGTTTATCTCATCCGCCAGGACAATATTGGCCATGACCGGACCGGGCCGGTATTGAAACTCCATGGTCTTCTGGTTGTATATCTGCACGCCTACCACGTCTGAAGGCAACAAATCAGGAGTGAACTGAATGCGGCTGAACTTGCATCCCAGGGAGCGGGCAAGCCCTTTAACCAGCATTGTCTTACCCAGGCCGGGCACGTCCTCTACGAGAACGTGGCCTTGGCAGATGAGGGCCACCGCCACCATTTCTACCACTGATTCTTTGCCGAATAATACCTTGTTTAGATTATCCATCAGTCCTTGGAGTTTTTCCATAGTATCCCCTTCTTTCTTAAGCTAATGTCCCTTCCTACGGGTTGATATGCGATGGATAAGCAGCCCCGGCAGTGAATAACGCTTGCCCAGGCGCCGTCCCTGTTTAGCAGGCTCTTCAGCGCCGCCGTAAACTGAGTCCTCAAACTGGCGGACAAAGCCAGTCAGCGCTGGCCGGTCGGGCAGGCTATCCACCCGGTCCAGATGTTCCCGAGGAGTCTCCCACTGGCGACGCTGCCAGCCAAAGATTCTGAGACGAGCCTGCAGCCGAGCGTATATTTTCCTTATTCCCGCCCTTGTTCTTCCACGCCTCAGGAACAGCACTGCTGCCACAAGGATCATCCCCCCGGCGCCTCCCGCTGCGTATGCCCACCAGTTTCCCAGTCTCCCTGCAGCGGGCTTTGGTTTGTCCGGTTCATAATCGGGATCAGGATCGGGTTTTTCCTTATCGATAGGATTTGAGGGGCCTTCCCCATCAGGATTAGTTACTCCTACCTCTGGCCGCAAATGGGCTCCCCCGGGGGTGGGTTCAAAGGGAACCCACCCGTAGCTGTCAAACCACACTTCTGCCCAGGAGTGAGCATGACTGTTGCGGATAAGGTAACTGCCATCTTCCTCCCGGGTGCCATAGCTATATCCCTTTACCCAGCGAGCAGGCAGGCCCACTGACCGAGCCATGACCACAAAAGCTGTGGAAAAATGAACACAGTAGCCTGCAGTTTGCTCAAACAAAAAGTTTTCGACAAAATCCTCACCCACCGGAGGTGCCTTGGTATCCAAGGAGTAGCGCCATCCATAGCGCAGAAAGGAAGCCAGAGCTACTGCCTTGTCATAGGCGTTAGTCTCATCTTTCACCAGGGACAAGGCCAGTTGCTGAACACGTTCAGTTACATTATCTAATGACAAGTAGCGGACATCGATATCAGATGCAGGATTAGACAACTGCCGCAAGAAATTGGGATCGTCTGCCGGCAAAAGAGCGTTGACGCGATATCTATCTCCGGCTTTTAAGTGAGCACAGTATTTATATTCTTCGTAGGGGTAGAGACTGTCACTCCCTGCAAGCAAATAGACCTCAAATTCGCCGCTGTCCAATTCGATGCTAGCGGGATAGCGGGGAGTAAAGATGAGCTCAGTGGCAGAAAGAACTTCGATGGTTATCTCGATTTCTTTGCCCCCAAGATGTTCAGGCTTCATCTGAAGATTCATTTCCCGAACAAAGGATGACGTCTCCCAGCCTCTCCCGGTATACTGCCATCGGGTTTCCCCCTTGAGGTAGAGGGGCCCCGGACCAATCAGCCGCAAGGCAGGGGTGTGGTCTTTCTCTAGCGGTCCGCCCAAAACCCCGTCATAAGTTCCGTAGCCCGTCCTGCCGCTGGGGGGGCCGAATGGATCATAGATCCAGCCTGCTTCTCCTAACCAATCGCCAAAATCCAAGCCAAGGTCGGGCAGGGCACCGGCAATAGAAGTCAGCACCAGCACCCAAACCAGCAAAATACGCAGCCAACGGCTCATGGGAAAGGAACCCTTCATTTCTAAAGGGATTGTTGCCTTTATAATTAATCCCAACATGACAAAGAAAACTGTATACCAGGGCGAACCTTCTCCCCGCCATAGATGAACTGCGGTAAGCAGGGCGGCGCCTATACAGAGAAAAAGGGTAATCCCCTTGCCCCGAAAAAACAGGCGAGAAAAAAGCGTCTGCATCAGGATGACCGTAGCCAGAGTCAGGACCATAGCTGTAACCGGCTCAACTACTGCAAGGCCTTGTTTGCTAATAACCAGCAGGTCCTTGCCTATATCCTGGCTGAGCCAGGCGAGCCAGCGAGGGTTAAAGAAGCTGCCGATATAATAGTTTCTGTGTACTAACAAAAGGGAGAGCGCTATTTTTATAAATATACCAAACTTGGGCAAAACCAGGTCGGCAAGAAGAAAGAAAAGAAATACCAGAATCAGAATGCCGGAATTGATAAAAGTCAGGACAGAGTTAAGTCCCGCCACCAATATGATAAACCATAACCCGCACAGGACTTTTTTGATAAGGTCGGCATGCATTTAGTTCACTTCCTTTGCTCTCGCAGCCGGGATTAGGTCCTCTGCCTTGTCAATGAAAATTTCAGTAAAAAATCCCTCTCTACTGGGATGGATGCTGGGCTCTGTTTCAGACTTTCCATTGACCAATACTAGAGTAACGGAATTCCCCCGCACCGACAAGTGACGCAGCACTTTCTGCAATCTGGTCCCCCGGTGAGAGGAGACAATGACCACATTGCTGTCTCGGACAAACATTTCCTTATACAGCAACTGGGTCATAATATCTCTGCCGTCAGAAGCAATGGCGGCCAGATGTCCCAAGAGATTGTAATAATCCGCCGGGGAAGTTACAGACTGCTGCCCCCGCTGCCTTGAATAATTACTGTGAAAGCGAGTGGGAATGTGGGCGGCTACCGCCGCCTTGACCAGTGAAGCGGCTACAGTCACTGCCTCTTCAAATGCCGGATCGAATCTTCTGCTCCACGCATCGATGGAACAATCCAAGACCACCAGAGAAAAGCTCATGAGCAAGGGCTCGAATTCTTTCGACTGCAGATGGCCGGTTTTAGCAGTGGATTTCCAGTCAATGAGGCTGAGCCTGTCTCCGGGCTGATAATCCCGGATTCCCGCCAGTTGAGTCTGGCTCTGATTGAAGTTTTTTCTGGTCATTACCGCCCCCTCTACCCGACGGGGGAAGAATTTCAGGGCCGGCAATTCTATAGTCCGAGGATAAACCACTAATTGGGCGGATTTTCTAATACGCCCCTGGTAGGCAACAAATCCCAGGGGGTCCCCAGACTTATACTGCAGGGAATCCCATTTATGTATACCTCGGGGAATCTTGGGAACCCAGTAAGTAGTATATTGGATGGCGCCTTTGCGTGCCCAGGCCAAATTTCCCCGTGGCTCACGGTTTAAATGCCGCTCCAGCCCTTGGGGCAGGGTATCCTGAATTTCCAGCCAAGGCCAGGGCAACAGGCTGAACACCTGGACCTGCAGGATGACCATCAGGCTTGAGCCGGCTTCCAAAATGGTTTTGTCGGTATTAAAACTCCTGGTAATATCAAGGGTGGTCCACTTGCGCCAGCGATAGAGCAATGTCAGGGCCACGCAGCCCACGCTCAGGTAAAAGAGAAACCACAGCAGTGGCTCGTGAAGCCAGGCAGCAAAGATCAGGGCAGGACCGGCAAAGAGGGGCATAGCCCAGAAGCCTCCCTTAAAATTTACCAAAACCTCACCCCTAACATTTATTGTACTTATTACTTCGGCAATTCCTGCCAAAAGCCTCCCTCTAACACAATTTCGTAATATTTAACAAGGGAGATGGTTCAGAATGCTTGATTTATCAGCCCTTTTCCGCTATATCAGCCCCAGTGATCCTCCTCAGAACAAAAAAAGGACCGTCCTAGCTGGGACAGTCCTTTTTGATTTTACATCATTGGCATGCCGCCGCCCATGCCGCCCATGCCGCCGCCGGGTCCTGCTGCTTCCTTTTCAGGAAGATCGCAGACAACGGCTTCGGTTGTCAGGAACATGGCAGAAATGCTGGCTGCATTCTGGAGGGCGGAACGGGTGACTTTTGCCGGGTCGACAATACCGGCCTTGACCATATCTTCGTATACCTCAGTGAGAGCGTTAAAGCCTACGCCCACCGGTTCGTTCTTAAGGCGTTCAACCACTACCGAACCTTCGAAACCGGCGTTTTCAGCGATCATGCGCACAGGCTCTTCCAATGCCCGGCGAATAATGGTGACACCCGTAAGTTCGTCCCCCTGAGCGGGGATTTTGTCCAAGGCAGGGATGGCGTTGATAAAGGCAGTGCCGCCTCCGGCTACAACACCTTCTTCTACTGCAGCCTTGGTTGCAGACAGGGCATCCTCAATGCGCAGTTTCATTTCTTTCAGTTCGGTCTCGGTGGCAGCACCCACTTCAATGACAGCGACGCCGCCGGCCAGTTTGGCCAGGCGCTCTTGCAATTTTTCCCGGTCAAAATCAGAGGTGGAATCTTCAATCTGCACCCGGAGCTGGGCGATGCGCTTCTTAATTTCTTCGGTTTCGCCCTGGCCATCGACGATGATGGTATCTTCCTTGGTGACTTTAACCTGGCGAGCCCGGCCTAGCATGCTGATTTCAGCATTCTTGAGGTCGAGGCCAAGCTCCTCGGAAATTACATGGCCCCCTGTCAAGGTGGCGATATCTTCTAGCATGGCCTTGCGGCGATCACCAAAGCCGGGAGCCTTGACTGCCACACAGGTGAATGTCCCCCGCAGCTTGTTGACAACCAAGGTTGCCAGGGCTTCACCATCCACATCCTCGGCTATGAGGATCAGGGGTTTGCCCTGCTGCAGGATTTTTTCCAGCACAGGCAGTATGTCCTGAACGCTGCTGATCTTGCGGTCAGTGAGAAGAATAAAGGGTTCATCTAGAACTGCTTCCATTTTTTCTGTGTCAGTGACCATGTAAGGAGAGATATATCCCCGATCAAACTGCATGCCTTCGACAATCTTGAGGCTGGTGCCAAAGCCCTTGGATTCTTCAACGGTGATGACTCCGTCCTTGCCCACTTTTTCCATAGCTTCAGCGATCAGTTGTCCAACTTCTTCATCATCGGCGGAAATAGCAGCTACTCGGGCGATGTCTTCTCTGCCTTTGATGGGCTTGCTGATATTCTTAATTTCGTTTACAACAGTCTTTACGGCCTTTTCGATTCCCTTGCGCAGGATCATGGGATTGGCGCCGGCAGTGACATTTTTAATGCCTTCGCGAATAATAGCTTGGGCCAACAGTGTCGCAGTAGTGGTGCCGTCGCCGGCAACATCCTGAGTCTTGGTGGCGACTTCTTTGACCAGCTGGGCGCCCATGTTTTCAAAACCGTCTTCCAGCTCGATTTCCCGGGCGATTGTAACCCCGTCGTTGGTGATGAGGGGAGAACCGAACTTCTTATCTAAAACCACATTGCGGCCCTTGGGACCAAGGGTTACCTTTACGGTATCAGCCAGGGTATTGACGCCACGTTCCAGTGACCTGCGGGCTTCTTCCCTGAACAGTATTTGCTTAGCCATCCTTCTTCCTCCTTTGAACTATGTTCCCTTAACCGATTACAGCCAGAATGTCTCTCTCGCTGAGGATCAGGTATTCCTGGCCGTCTTTTTTGATTTCGGTGCCTGCATACTTAGAATAAATAACTCGGTCCCCGGCTTTGACTTCTAATTCCTGACGGGTTCCGTTGTCCAGGATTTTGCCGCTGCCTACAGCGATAATTTCACCTTCCTGGGGTTTTTCCTTGGCCTTGTCTGGCAATACGATGCCGCTGGGGGTAACTTCATCCTGTTCTAATGCTTTAATTACCACGCGATCGCCAAGAGGCTTGATGTTCATCAATTTTACCTCCTTTTTGGTATAAGTTTATATTTTGTTAGCACTCTCCCCTGTCGAGTGCTAATACCAATTATTATTTTACGTGTAAGGGCTCATAAGGGCAAGAAGGATATCTGACGAATTAAGGCGATTATTGGCCAATATCTGACGCAATCTCCGTATTACTCTTGTTTCTGCCAGCTTCTTTCCATATTCCATCCATAACATTATAACCCCAAATTAGGTCAATTATGCATAAAACCCCAGCCGCAAAGGGCTGGGGGACATATTTAGAACAGGCTGGCAAAGAAATCGGCCGCACTCTTCGAAAGGCCTTTAATAATCCGGGTGCTTCCCCATACCGCCATGACGCAGATGGCAGCGATGGTGCCCCCCTTGCCCCCTACGCCGGCAAAGATGCTGGAAGAGGCGACATAGAGCACTGCAGCCAAAACCAAGGCAAGAACAGTCTGCCAGAGTTTGCCCAGGCGGGTGTCTGCCGACATGCTGACATAGGAAGCGCAAGCCGCCATGGGCACCAGGGCCCCTCCCTGGGCAAACAATTCCGGCAGCACCAGGCCTGCAGTCAAAGTGACAACAGCCGAGGACAGCACAGCCCCCCGGTGTAGGCGGCGGGTGAGAAACCATGTAAGAAGGCCTGCTCCCAGGGAAACAGCGATTGTCTGGAGATAAAACATTTATATTCCCCCCAGCAAGCTGAAGATCAACACCGTAGCCAGCACGGCGCCGGCAGCCATGGTGCCAAGTTTGCCACCGATGCCTTCATACACAGGCAGGGCGAGGATATAAAAACCCCCCACAAGAACTCCCGCGCAGATAACCATTGGCAATCCCGTCAATACTGCCAGGGAAGACATGCCGGCAAAAGAAGCGGTGTAAGCCACGGCAGCCAGCTTGCCAGGCAGAACCAGTGCCGCCAAAAGGCCTACCAATCCCGAGGCCACTGCAGTATTAAGACCCAGTTTAACGCTCAGGCACCAGGTTGCCGCGACGCCGGCCACAGCTACCGCCATTATGGGCAAACAATTCCCAAACTCTTCCCCGCCGGGATTTTTTTTCAGGGCAAAAAAATGGGCTGCCAGGCCAATACCGAAAAAAGCCGTTATGCCCACTAGAGCAAAGAAGGCCCAGCCCCTGGCTCCTGCCAGATCGCCTGCCAACAAGACTATGCCCACCGCGGCCAACAGGAGCAGGCTAATCAATTTTCTATACATTTTATATCGCCACCCTCCAAGGATTGCAATAAATATTAAAGCGCTGTTCACGGGCAAAGCCCACCAGGGTCATGCCCAATTCCTCCGCCATCTGCACCCCCAGGGAAGTGGGAGCCGACCTGGATATCAACAGACCGATACCCATACGAAAGGCTTTTCTGACCACCTCGGCAGAAATCCGCCCGCTGGTCAGCAAACATAGAGAAGAGGCATCCCGTTCTGCCAGAATTAGATTGCCCGCCAGTTTGTCAATAGCATTATGCCTGGCCACATCCTCCCGGAAGACGAGGATTCCCTCGCCCGCCAGGGCGGCGGCGTGAACCGCCCCTGTCTCCCTGAACAGGGCCGAAGAGGTGGAAAATTCCTGCATGAGGCCAACAATTTCATCAGGGGAAAGGGTTTTGCCCTTGTCCTTGAAGCCGTCCGTCACCGCAGTGGGGCAGGCGATCGCTGCCAAGTCGGCGGCGGAAACCCCCTTGCCCGCAAGCTCCAGCTCTGCCTGCCGACCATCGGCCTTAAGGACCAGAGATTTAATATCCCCTGTGGCAGTCAGCAACCCCTTGTTGAAGGCGAAGCCCACGGCAAGCTCCTCCAGGTGGGAGGGACTTGCCAGGAGGGTAATATAATGACGGCCGTTGACAATAACAGTCAGCGGCCATTCAATTGCCAGCCAGTCAGGATTTTGCTTGGCTTGTCCGCAGACAACTGAAACAACCAGCCGTTCTTCCTTTTGATCCATGGCAAGCACCCCCTAAAAGCTTATGCAGGGAATATATTAAATTAACAAACTGTTTTTAGATAAAAAAATGGCGGGAATGCATGGGAATCGAACCCACCACGGACATCGTCCTGCCCGTTACTGGATTTGAAGTCCAGAGAGCCCACCAGGACTCCTCCATTCCCGCATACATTATAGCTTTACTAGCTTGCAGATGCAAGAGCTTTAGACGATGTGCAACAACTTGCGATCTTCCCCCTGTGGGAGCACCTGCCCAATCAGCCAGCCGATTTGCTGGTCGGCCAAAGCCCGGGCATCTCTTTCCGGGAGGCTGAAAAGCAGGCCGCCAGAAGTCTGGGGGTCAAAAAGCACATCGGTCTCAGCGCCGCTTACGTTTTTGGAGAATTGGACCATGCAGCCTGTATAATCCCTGTTGCGATGAGCTCCACCTGGGACCATGCCCATGTTAGCCTGTTCCACCACTCCGGCAATCAGGGGAATGCTGTCAAAGTCAATTTCGGCCCTGGTATTGCTGGCCAGCATCATTTCCGCCAAATGGCCCAAGAAGCCAAAACCAGTAATATCGGTGCAGGCATGGACTTCTAAATCGGCCGCAGCTTTGGCCGCTCTGGCGTTAAGGGTGGTCATCACCTCAGTGACGGCGGCAATTTCCTCTGCCTTCGCCAGCCCGCCCTTGATGGCAGTGCAAAGAATGCCGCTGCCCAAGGGTTTGGTAAGCACCAGGCCATCCCCCGGTTTTGCGCCGCCATTGGTCCAGATCCTGTCAGGATGGATCAGGCCGCTGATCGCCAGCCCATACATGGGGCTGTGTTCAGCAATGGAATGTCCCCCTGCCAGCCTGGCGCCGGCCTCAAGGACTTTGTCGGCGCCTCCCCGCAATATTGCCTCTAAAATTTCCAGGGGAAGTTTGCGGGGATAGACTACTATATTTAGGGCCAGGAAGGGCTTACCTCCCATGGCATAGACATCGCTGAGAGCATTGGCCGCAGCCACCTGACCGAAGGAGTAAGGATCATCCAGCATTGGCGTAAAGAAATCCAATGTGTTGATGAGGGCCAGTTCATCAGTTAGCTTGTATACAGCGGCGTCATCTGCAGTGTCAGCACCCACCAGCAAATTGGCGTCGGGCTTAAGGTCTAGCTTGGCCAGTACTTTTGCCAGGTCTCCCGGACCCAGTTTCGCCCCTCAGCCGGCGGCTTCTGTCATCTGGGTAAGACATATTTTTTCAGACAAGATAATCACTCCTTCGCAGAAATTCGATGAAAGCGGCTAACGCCGGAGAACGGGGGGCGCTGGTAAGGACCAGCCAAAAATCTCGCCTCAGGTCCAACCCGGAGACGGGCTTGCTCACCAAGCGTCCCTGCCGGATACAGTCTTCGGCGGCCAGACTTGACACCACTGCCAGCCCCAAACCCTGAGCGGCGGCTTCCAGCAAAGACCGGCTGCTGCCAAGTTCCATTACCACCTTCAGCTCACTGGGATTGATTCCCTTTGCCTCCAGGGCATTGTCCAGGACCTGTCTGGTAGCTGAACCGCGGATGCGCTGCAAAAAGGGATTGCCCAGGAGGTCTTCAATGGTAATGAACTTGCGGCTGGCCAAATCATGGTCAGGGCTGACTATAACCACCAACTCATCCCGGAACAGCACTTCGCTTTCCAGCCCAGCTTCCTCAGGTTTGTAACCCACTACCGCCAGGTCCAGCCGCCCAGCCGCCAGTTGCTGGACAATCTCCTGGCTGGGGGCCACTTGCATCCGCACCTCCAAATCCGGGTGCAGGCGGTAAAATTCGCACAGACGCAGGGGAAGCAGATAATCTCCGGGAACTGTGCTGGCCCCCAGCTCCAGCCTGCCCTGCAGGCGCAGGCGCAATCCTTCCAGCTGGTGCACAGTTTTCTGCCACAGGCGCAGCACTTCTCTGGCCTTGTCGTAAAGAATAGCTCCCCCTTCGGTCAATTCAACCCGGTGGCCTCGGCGCCGAAACAACTCTACCCCCAGATCTTCCGCCAGAGTCTGCATCTGCATGCTCACTGCCGGCTGAGATAGGTGGAGGCGGTTGGCAGCCCGGGAATAATTACCCTCTTCCACTACACAGATGAAGGTCCGCAAAAAGTTCAGGTTCATAGCTTCACCCCCTTATATTCGGACCGGCAATGCGCACGTCCCCCCGCCGCCGGGTAATGCCCGCGCCATCAAAATATTCCAGCAAGGGCAGGGCATATTTGCGGCTGGTGCCCAAAAAATCCCGAAACTGGGCAAGGGTGAGCTGAGTTTCGTGCTGAAAATGCCGGCGCAAATGGGCTTCGGCCTCACTGGCCGCTTCTCGGGCAAAGACCATGCCCCCGGTGAGGACAACGCTGCCCTCCTGGGCCAGGAGTTTGAGGATGGGAGCAACGGGCCCCAGTTTATCCAATTCCGAGCGCTCGGGAGGAGAGAAGAGATTTTCCCGAAGAGTCTGGAGCAGCCTTTCCTGAAGCCGGGCCTGCTCCTCAGACAGAACTACTTCATGTTCCTCCAGGGCCAGCTCCTGGCCCTGGACCTTAATCCCCGAACCCGGCAGCAACTTTTCCAGCAAGGCGGCGAACCCTCGGCTGCCAAGATCCGGCAGCAGCCGAGTCCGCACTTCCTCCCGGGGCATTCCCTGCCGCAAAGGATTGGCCTGATGCCACTGAGCCAGCAACTCTTTCAGCTGAAGAAGCAGCTGGGAGCGCTGGCTGAAATACCAATCTTCGCCGTCAGCCTGGAAGGACTGGACCCGGTCGGCCAATTCTATTATCGCCTGCTCCAGTTCGGCTGGGGCCAAATGAGTCCGGGTCACAAGCTGGCGCCGGGACAGAGGCCTAACGGCCTCATCCAGATAGGACAAAGCCAGGCTCCGGGGTTCCCCTTCTTCCCGAATGAGCAGGCTGTCCACCACCTCAGCCTTGCGCCGGCTGAGCCGATGCCTGCCTGCCTCAATAATCTCCCCGCCGCCAATAGTGGTCACCGGTGACCAGGAGCGAATGACATAATGATCCCCACGCACAGCAACTACCGGTTCCTCCAGGCGGAACTGAACCAGACCGTCGCTGCCAGGCTCCACCTGGTCAGTGCCCAGGACTACAGCCCTGCCGATGGTCTCGCCGGAACCGCAGTGAAAACGAATGCGGGAATTGCTGACAAGAGGCGGTGCAGAAGGCAAGAGAAAAAAACGGCCGGCAATTTTATCCACCGGTTCCAGACCCTGACCCTTAAAGAGGACCTGGCCCCGATGAATCTCCTGGCGCTCGATTCCCGCCAGGTTTACCGCCACCCTCTGACCGGGTTGGACCTCAGTGACGTGATTGCCATGGACTTGCAGCTGGCGAACCCGAGCGGTAATTTCACCGGGCATCAACAGAACCTGATCTCCTTCCGTCAGGCTGCCGTCCAGCAAGGTGCCAGTGATTACTGTGCCAAAACCCTTGAGGACAAAAACCCTGTCTATGGGTAAACGGGAAAAGCTGCGCCGGGGCCGAGGCGAAGCGGCGATTACGGTGCTGGCAAGAAGCTCCCGCAGTTGCTCCAAGCCCTGGCCCGTCACCGCTGAAACCCGCACCCGGGGCGCCTGTTCAAGAAAGGTGCCCGCCAGGGCCTCATCAATATCTGCCTCAGCCAGTTCCAGCATTTCTTCATCAACCAGGTCGGTCTTGGTAAGGACGACAATGCCGGTTTCCACCCCCAGCAGCTGCAAAATCGCCAGATGTTCCTTAGTTTGGGGCATGACCCCCTCGTCGGCGGCCACTACCAGCAAGACCACATCGATACCGGCAGCGCCGGCCAACATATTTTTGACAAAGCGTTCATGACCGGGCACATCGATGATTCCTGCCCGGCGCCCGTCGGGCAGGTCAAACCAGGCAAAGCCCAGTTCGATGGTAATTCCCCGCTGCTTTTCCTGCTTGAGCCGGTCAGTCTCGATTCCGGTCAGCGCCCGAATGAGAGCAGTCTTTCCATGGTCCACATGACCGGCGGTGCCGATGATCAAGTTATTATTCATTGGTTTCACCCCCAAGAGCTGCTGCCAGGGCCTGGGCCGCTAAAGAAATCTCCTCGCCCCTCAGGGTGCGCATATCTAAAATGACGGCCTCCTCGTGGACTCTGGCCACCAGGGGAATTTTGCCCTGACGCAGGATCTGGGCCAAGGCCTGAGCAGAAATCCTCTCAGGCTGCACCCGCACAGCCCTGGTCTCCAGTCTGTGCAGGGGCAAAGCTCCTCCCCCCACAGGACTGACATCAGAAACCAGTTCTATCTTTGCCGGCAGGCCGCTAAGTGCGGCGGCAAGACTCTTTGCCCTGGCCTCCACTGCTGCCAGCTCTTCTGTAAGCATGGCCAGCACCGGAATGCTGCGCCAGCCCTCAGGCTGTATGTACAGAGCCAAGGTTGCAGCCAGGGCTGCCAGGGTAATTTTGTCACAGCGCAGAGCCCGGGCCAGGGGATGTTTTTTCAGCCGAGAAATCCACTGTTTGCCGCCGACTATGATGCCGCACTGTGGCCCTCCCAGCATTTTATCGCCGCTGAAACAGACCAGGTCGGCGCCTGCAGCCACACTCTCCTGGACAGTGGGTTCGTCAATGCCCCAAGCCCGCAGATCCACAATGGTGCCGCTGCCCAGGTCATCGAGGACAGGCAAGTTATGCTCCCGGCCAAGAGCTACCAGCTCTGCCAGGGACACTTCCTGCTGAAAGCCCACTACCCGGAAGTTGGAAGGGTGGACCCTGAGAATAACGCCGGTTTCGGGACTGATTGCCCCCTGGTAATCTTCCAGGTAAGTCTTGTTGGTGGTGCCCACCTCCACCAGGCGAATGCCGCTCTCCTCCATCACTTCCGGCACCCGGAAAGAACCGCCGATTTCCACCAGTTGTCCCCGGGCAATAATGCCCTCCCGGCCTTTGGCGACGCCGCCCAGAGCAAGCATGACCCCGGCGGCATTGTTATTGACAGCCAAAGCAGCTTCGGCGCCGGTCAAACGGCAGAGGAGTTCCTCCACATGGGCATGGCGGGAACCCCGCTCCCCAGAATCCATATCCATCTCTAAATCGCAATAGCCTGCGGCTTCTGCGGCAGCGGTCGCCGCTTCCTGGGCCAGGGGAGAACGTCCTAAATTGGTGTGAATTATGACCCCTGTTGCGTTCAGCACCCGGCGGGGACCGGCCTGCAGCAGCCTCCCCAAACGGGCCTCCACTCGGAGCAGCAGCTCCTCCTCCCCCGGGGCCTGTCTGACCCCAGCCATAATTGCCTGCCGGGCTAGATCCAGCTCTGCCTCCAGAGCTGCCTTGACCTGCTCCCGGCTGCAGCGGGCCTGAATCCCTGCCCACTCAGCGCTTTCCAATAATCTTCCCACTTTGGGCAGCCTGCTTAGCAGATCCTTCATGGGCACTCGCCTCCTCTAATTACAATTAATCCTTAGTCATATTATAGTTTATTTTTATAGCTCAGTCGAGGGCAAAACGGTCAAGTCTGTTTATTGACACAAAGATGCTCCCCCTTCAGCAGCAGGCTTATTACTTAGCCTGCACCTTACGGGGAGCATATTATTTAGTCACCGCAATTAAGTTTGCTTATACTTGCTGTTAACCCCGATTCAATTTCCACACCGGACCCAGTCCTCATGGTTTTTTATGCCATGAGAACGTTACCATGCAAAAGCCTGGGGAAAAAGCAAAAAAAAAGAGCAGGAATACTGCCCTCTATGCAAAGACAACAGAAGCGCCTACGGTGCCGGGACCGGTATGCACTCCAATTACTGGCCCTACCTGTGTAAACAACGACACCCTTACATTAAACACTGATTCCAGCTTGTCCTGAAGTTTATCCGCGGCATCCTTGGCTGCTCCATGGGCAATGGCCAGGGCCTTGACAGTCCGGCCAGCGGCTGCATGCTCCAGGGCGGAGACAATGCCAGCCAAAGCTTTTTCTCTGCTGCGGGCAATGCCGGCGGGAACATAGACCCCCTCCTCATTAACCCGGATTACAGGCTTAATCTTGAGAAGAGCTCCCAGCATTCCCTTTACTGTGCCTATCCTGCCACCCTTATGCAAATATTCCAAGGTGTCCAAAGTGAAAATTGTCTCCATTTTTTCCCGCATCTCGCTAATTCGATCCAGCACAGCCTTGACTGCAAGGCCTTCCTGGATTCCCTTGGCAGCTTCCAAAACCTGCTGACCAATGCCTAAGCTAATGGAGCGGGAATCGACAAGATGCACCTTGCCCGCGAACTTTTCCGCAGCAACATAGGCGGAATTGAGGGTGCCGCTGAGTCCGGAAGAGATGTGGACAGAAATTACTTCATCGTATTCCGCCAGGGCTCTTGCGTAGACAGAAGCAAAATCCTCCGGCGAGGGCTGAGACGTCTTAGGCAGCTCGGATTCTGACGCCAAACGGGTGTAAAATTCTTCAGAAGTCAGTTCGCAGTCCAAATATTGCTGGTGGCCGAAGCTTACTTTCAAGGGCAATACAAGTATCTTCCACTGTTTTATCAGCCGCTGGGGCAAATCTGCAGTGCTGTCCGTTACAAGGGCGATTTTCAATATACAATACCCCCCGGTAAATGATGACTAATTGTATCACAAAAATGAGAAGAGGTATATTGGTTAAAAAACAAGTACAAACCCTTGCCGTCGGATTGCCTCAGCCAGGAATCAAGGAATTACTGGGACATAAAGGTTCATCCCTCCTGTCGGTGCTTCTGCCGCTAGCGGCGGCGGCGTTTGGCAGCCAGCAGGCGCTCCATGGTCTCATCCCTGGGTTCTTTTTTTGCCCTTTCCGGGGCCTTGGCCTCTTTCTTGGCTTTGGGCCGGGGCAAGCCCCCCAGCCGGCGGAGGGCGATATCTGCCGGCCAGGCGATTATCGCCGCCAGCAGCAGCCACCAGGTGATATCAGTGAGCCTGCGGCTCACTGCTTTCTCTGTGGAAAACACCTCTGCCGGTTTTGTCAACACCCGGCCCCCTGTCCTCTCGGCCAGGGCTGTCAACAGGGCTTCCCCTGAAAGAGTATGAATGCCGAATTCCGCCGGGTAGGGCACAGCAAATCCCCCCTGGGCATGGCTGATAACTTTGCCATCCTTAAGGCGGGAGGCGCTGATCAAGTAGACCCCTTGGGCAATGTGCTCCAGGCCCGCGGCATAGCGGCCGCCCCCTGCCGGCAGCAGTTCCAGCACTTGGGTCTTGCCCTCGGCGTCCACCAGGGTAACTGCCAGCTGCTCTCCCTCTTCCAGAGGCGAACCCAGGAGAGCGGATATTTCTGCCCCTGCCCCTTCCAGCCGGGACTCCAGGGCAATATCCGCCCCTTGTCCCGTGGGCACCGTCCAGTTGACAATGTCCAGCCAGAGGCTGGCAAAGCCGGGATGGGCAAGAAACTCCTTGCTCCACATGCCAAAGGTATCGCTGGTAAAGGCCGCCGTTCTCCCCAGGCCATACTGCCAGCGGGCAAGGAGGGGATGGTCCCGGTGGGTGGTCAGCAGCACTTCCGCCACGGGCTTGGCTGTGGAGGCCACATAGCCGTGAAACAGCGGCGTGTTTCCGGCTATGGCCAGGGTATCGGGGTGGAGGAGGCTGGGAATAAAGTCCTCTTCCACCAGCCATTCTCCGCCGGCCAGGGCCGTCTCCTGCAAAAACACCGACGGCAGCTCCTGCCCCTGGGTAACGATGTAGCTGCGGCCGTTGCCCTTTGCTGCCAGGGACTCCATCAGCCGCAGGTCGGCCCCATCTCCTAGGGCGATGGTAGAAATGGAGATTCCCTTGGCCTCAGCCTCCGCCAGCAAGGGGTCGTAGCTGTAATGCGTGCCATCCTGGCCATCGCTGAGGAGGATGATATGCTTGACCTTTTCCCCCTCTCCCAGCATGGCTACACCCTGGGCCAGACCCGGGTATATGGCGGTGCCGCCCCCGGAGCCAATGGAGGCAATGACATTTGCGATGTCGTCCTTTTTTGCCAGGGAGGTCAGCTGCAGCTCTACCTTATACTCACTGTCAAAGGTAACCACCCCCAGGCGGTCATCCTCTTTCAGCAGTTCCAGAGCCTGGATGGCTGCATTCTTGGCCATGTTCAGCTTTTCCCCGGACATGCTGCTGGAGCGGTCAATAACCAGCACCATGTCCAGGCCAGGCATCTCTTCCTTGTCTTCTACGGTCATCTTTACCGGCAGCATGGCCTCCAGGAGCGTATCTTCATACAAGCCGGGACCAAAGGAAGACTTGCCTCCTACCGCCACCAAACCGCCCCCCAGCACCCGCACGAAGGTTTCCAGGGAACTGATTTCCTTCTCCTCCAGCTTGTAGGCAGGGAGATCCACCAGGATTATGCCCCGGTATCCGGCTAGGGCAACAGGGTTCAAATTCGCCTGGGCAACCGCAACCGTATCCGCCTCCAGGCCAGCGCCCTCCAGGACTTTCTTCAGGGCCGCCCCTTTGCCGGCCACCCCTTCGATAATAAGAATCCGAGGAGGAGCCTGGACAAAGGTGAGGCCTTCAATGCTGTTATTGCGCACTTCCGAATCAGCAACAGGGTCAAGAGTTGCCCGCACTCGCTGCAAACCCTGGCCCCCGACGATCAGAGGCACGGAAAATGACTGCACCCCCGGGGAAATTTCCAGCTGTTGCCGCCAGGCTAAATTGCCCCCAAAAAACACTGTCAGCTCTGCCGTTGTGGCGGCAGTGGCCTCCACCGTCACTTCCGCCACCACTTGTTGACCGGGCCAGGTATTCTTGGGCAAGGAAATATTGCTCACTGCCGCGTCCAGCTTCTCCTTGACGGGGACGGGGACCACATCCACCGGCACTCCTGCAGCAGCCAGCATTTCTCCCAGACCCAGGGCGTCGCCGATATTTTCCAGGCCGTCGCTGATGAGGACAATCCTGCCGCCGCTGCCGGGCAGCAGACTGTATGCAGATTCCAGCGATCCTGCTAAATCAGTGAATTCAGCATCTGCCGAAGAAGCCAAGGCAGGCAGCTGGTCCATGGAAAAGGGTTTGAGCAAACTGGTGTCCCGACCGAAACCCATTACTGCCGCCCGGTCCCGGGAATCCATAGCTTTTAGACTGTCGCCTATCCAGCTGCTGTAGTCCCCTTCTACCGAGCGGGATTGGTCTAGGAGATAGACAATGCTGCGGCCCTTGACCTTGACCACCAGGTGAGGCTGGGCCAGGGCCAGAACCAGCAGCAGGATAATCAGCGCCCGCACGCCGAGAATCAGCCTTCTTGCACCCGGAGGGAAGCGCCGCTTGCCACTCCTGGCCGCCAGCAGCAAGACCCCGGGAATCAAGAGCAGCAAAAACCAGGGCTGGGCAAAGCTAACTCCCATAGTTATCCACCCACCATTCTATGCCCGTGAGAATCAGGGCAGATAAAATCAAAGGCCAGAGAAGAGGCATTCCCCTTGTCCCGGCATGACCCCTCACTTGGCCGCCTGGGGTTTCAAGTTTGTCGCTGGCAGCGACACTGTCAGTGGTAACGGGGGGATTGACAGCAATGAGCTCTTCTGCCTCCCCTGAGACATAAGTATACACCCCCGCCCCCAGTTTTTGCCCCGGCTCCAAGGGTTCGGAACTGCCAAGAGCATAGACGGCAGCATCTCCCCCAGGCACTTTCTGGCAAAACCTCAGGAGAATAGAGGGCTGGCTGCTCCCGGCGAAGCTGTCCAAAATGTTGCGCAGGAGAATGGGAAAGGCAGGGCGCAGAGGCAAATCCCCGGCCTGGACGGCAAAGCCAAAAACCACCAGGGGCTGGCCCCGGCGCTCCATGGCTGCAGCCAACAGGCCCTGCTCAAATTCCAGAAGGCCGCTGCCGCCGGTAATCACCTTGCCAAAGCCAATGCTCACTTCAGAAAAATCCACATGGCTCATAAGGGGATGGGAAAGAGGGCGGAGACTCTCTATTTTCACTGCCTCGCCAGTGCCAAAATGCGAATTGGGATGGGGAGGGTCAAAGACCAGGATGGGCGCCCCCGGCAGCTCCGGAGGCAAAAAGCCGTCCAGGACGAAAAGATCATACATCTCGGCCATGGCGGGAGTATAGGCAGCGGGGGACACTCTGCTCACGGAAATATCGGGATACAAGAGCAGGCCCCGCTCTAAAAACAAATTGCCTTCGCTGATCAGCAGCAGTTTGCCGGGGGCAGTCTTGGCCCCCAGGGAATAGCACAGGTTATCCAGGTCCAGCTGATCGCTTTTGCTCACCACTGCCGCCGAGACCCAGGGGGATTCGGGCAAGTTGCGCCATACCAAGACTTGGCGGCCTTGGGGTTCCAGCTGCACTTCCCGCCGCCCCGCCAATTCCCCTTTTGAATCCCTGATCTCCACCCGGCCGGAAGCGGCAACAGTGCCGTTATTGAACACAGTAACATATAGCCTGTCCCCGTCGGGGACAACATTTTCTATCAGCAGGTTCTCAACTTCTTGGCTGCCCAAGGTAATAAATTCAAAACCCTCCTCAGGCAGGCGGGCCAGAGGACCAAAGCAGCCGGCGCTGTAGAGCAGCACCCCGGCGCCGGCTTCGGCTGCAGCCATGTTCACCGCCAGGGCCAGAGCGGCGTTAGGGTTAGCCCGGGCGGAGCTGATATCCACCTGGGCTAGGGCCGCCAGCAGAGCGGCGCTGTCTGAGCTGAAACCGCTGACAACAGCCGCCTCTTCCCCCATGGCAATAAGGGCAAACCTGTCCCCGGGGGCCTTGCCCCGGATCTGTGCCCGGATGCGCTCCAAAGCCTGTTCCAGGCGGGTCTCTCTCCCTTCACGCACTCCCATGGAAATTGAAGTATCGATGATAATTACGCTTGTAGTGCCTGAACCCGTCACCAGGTTAAGCACGGGCCGGGCCAGGGCCAGCACCAGCAGAAGGGCTGTCAGCAGCTGCAAAATCAGGAGGAGGCTGCGCAGAAGCTTGGACAGGCGCAGGGCGGGCCGATTGACCCGTTCCAGGCGCTGCCAAAGGATAATGCTGGACACAGTCTGGGGCCGGGTGCGTTTTTTCAGCATGTAGAGGATGATGATTGCCGGAATGACCAGGCCCGCCAAAAGGGCCAAAGGTGTCAGCAGCTTCATTGACTTCCCTCCTCGTATATATGATTTATTCCCCTTTTCCCCTGCAGCAGAGGCTCATTCTCGTGCTCA
Source organism: Firmicutes bacterium UBA5286 (assembly GCA_002408465.1). Taxonomy (GTDB): domain Bacteria; phylum Bacillota; class Proteinivoracia; order UBA4975; family UBA4975; genus UBA4975. The sequence goes on from DHSM01000004.1 coordinate 22,134, forward strand.
ATCTGATACTCTATGTAGCGGTCCAGCCCCTCTTCTTCAAAGCCCCAGTTGCTTCCTCCAGGTCAAATAGCGGGGAAATATGGCAATAACTAATTTGTCCACCGTGATTGGGACATCTCATCACTCCCTGTCTAGATAATATCATAAATACCTAACACTGGGTTGGCATTCATGTCAAAAGAAGGATTTTTTGGAAAATGAGCGAATATGAACTTCTGAAGGCAATAACCCCGCCCCTGTGGTTCGCTGCGGTTGTGTCTGAATTGTTAACCTTTAAGCTGCCCCCCTCGGGTTCAGCTCGCAAGGAGAATAAAATCCATGCTAATCATCAAGATGACTCTGAAATCCATTTCCCGGCGCAAGTTCAAAAGTGCGGTGATCCTCTTGGTCTCCCTGGCCCTGTCCTTATTTCTTGCCGTGTATGCCAACGCCATCACCCGACACTTGCAGACCCTGGCTGATTTGCACGAAAGCATCGAGGTTACCGCGGCCTTCACCGATCCCTATTGCAAAAGTCGCTATGACCTGGATTTGCCGGAAATATACATCTTTTCCCTTGAGGAGTCGGGCTTTATCCAAAAGGAATTTTACACCCGCCACATAGTCTACCAATTGGAACCCTGGGAGGAAGACTCAGAAAACAAATTCCCCATTACATACACACATCTGGTGGGGGCAAATGCCCTTGAAGCAATTTCGGATTTTGCTCATGAGGCGGCGGTAATGCCCCATTTTCTGGAGGGCTATGATGATTCCCTCTTTGGCCAAGAGGAGCGGGTATGCGTAGTCAGTTCCAAGCTGGCAATGACTTTGGGAGATGAAATTACCTTAACGGTGGTGGAACTCCCCTCCAACCATACCCAGAGAATTCGCCATGGCATCGTTACTTTGAAAATTGTAGGAGAGTACCCCAGCCAGTACGATGAAACCATTTACTGCCCGTGGGCAGTGATGAGAGAAATATATACTGAGCTGGGATTGCCCATGAATTGGAACAGCGCCAGTTATATCCTGCAAAATACTGAGAACCTTAACCAACTGAAATCCATGCTGCAAACCATGCTTATCAACAGCCCCGGCCTCCCCGATAACCAGGTGAAACACTTGCACCCCGGCTTTGTCATCGATGACAACCTCCTAAAACAAGCCACCGGCACTGTCAAAAAATACGTAGACTTTATGAGAGCCCTGTTTCCCCCAATATATTTACTATGTGCCGGCATCGGCTTTGTGGTCTCATACCTGGTAATTCGCCTGCGCAAACCGGAGCTGGCCATCATGCGTTCCCTGGGAACCAGCCGGAGCAAGGCCTTCGCCTTTTTATTCCTGGAACAATCCCTGCTCTGCCTAGCGGGAACCGCCCTGGGCATGGGGCTAGCCTCAGCCATAACCGGAACCCTTGCCCCCTTACAATTGTTCAGTATCCTGGGCTTCATCCTATGCTATTGGCTGGGAACTGCTTTGGCCATCTTGATGATTAATCAAGACAACGTCGTTCAAATCTTGACGGAAAAGGAGTAGAGAGCCATGCAAGGAAAAAGTAGTTTCCGCCAGCTCATCAGAACACCGGTAAAGACCGCCCTCTTTATCCTGCTCATTGCCTGTGTAACTGCATTTTTATGCTTTGGCATCAACATGCAACTCAGTGTCAAGCAGAGTCTGGAGGAGGCCCATGCCTCCTTTACCACCATTGGGGTAGTAAAGCACGGTGTTGAGGGGCGGTCCTTTTGCTTCTGGGATACTGCTATTGACTATTCTCCTATTAGCAATTCACCCTATGTCCTGCAATTTGACCAGCGCCAATTTTTCACTGCTTACTGTCCGGATATGCTGGTCAGCAATGAAGCCTACCGAGGCGGCAACTTTTGCTCTATACTAAGATTTGAAGCCTTGTCTCCAAGCAAAGGCCAGGTGCTGGAGGTGCTGTTTGACCGAACCGAAGAATTTAGCCCCGGAGATGAGATCGCTCTGTACGGGGATAGCGACATTGACTTTATTATTGAGACGGGTAAACAATATATAGCCTCATTCCAAGCCGGCCGCTATGGCAGGGTTGAAGATGCTGCCAGCGACAATTTTGTGGACACTCCTGCCGGACAAGCTTGGAATGAATGGATTAAAAAAAACAAGGATTCTCTGCACAGCTTCGGCGTATACAGCACCAATGACATCCAGTCCATGCTGGCCTTTCACCAGGGCAATGCCGTCTTGGCCGCGGGCAGATTCTTTTCCCGGGAAGAGTACCAGAATGGAGAGCGAGTGTGCATCATCAATGAAGCTACGGCAGAAAACAACAACCTTGAAATCGGCGATTATATCGCCCTACATCTTTACGTTTCAAATTCAGCTTGGACGGACTTAGGTCCTGATGGTATAGAACCGGACTTGGCAGCGGACCTTCTGGACACAGGCAGTTTTGAAATTATCGGGACATATCGGGAGCTTATAAATATGGGGCCGGAATATGGAATCCCTGAGCAAATAGTCTTTATTCCCCAAGACTCCATCTCCCATCAACCCGGCATGATTTCTAACAATAACCTCGTTTCCTTTCGCTTGGAAAATGGCAGCCCTGAGGCCTTTATGGCGGAGATTGAGGAGCATTTGTCGGATATTGATGAAGCATTATCCATCAGCATCTACGACCAGGGCTATTCTAAAATCAGCGGCGCTCTGGACAGTATGAAGAGTACGGCTATGCTTCTGACTGTGGTGGGCGCTGGAGCAGGTTTGATATTGATAGTGCTCCTGGGCAACCTGTTTGTGGGCAGAGAGCTACGTGCTATTGCAATTATGTACTCCTTGGGTGTCAGTCGGCAAAAGTGTCTGGCCTTCCTCATGCTGGGCATCCTCATGCTGGTTGGAACCGCCGCTATCCTGGGCGGGAGCATTAGCTTTGCCCTCTCAAATACAATCATGAACAGTGTGTATGCCAGAAGCCTGGAAACGGCAGAAATTGATTTGATCTATTCGGATATTTACGGCGCTCAAGTAGATGCTCATTATGATTTAATTCTGCCTAAGCCTTGGCTGGCTCCGACACTGGCAATCTTGACGGTGCTCCTGGCCTCCCTGGCTGTGAGCTTGATATATGCAGCCAGAATTCTCCGGGCCGAACCCATGCAGGTTATGGCGGTAAAAGAATATAATCCTTGATTACATGACCAGGCCATTGCAGAGCAAGCAGATGTGGTGCTGGTCATGGGGGATGGCAAAATGTCCCAGGCAGAAACCCTCGCTGCCCAGTAGACGATATATGAGCAAAGACACCCTATACGGGGTGTCTTTGCTGTAGGTATACCGTTTCGAACTGGTATATTTTTTCGAGTTCAGCCGGTTGCCGCACTCGCCGTCAAAGCGAGTGTCGGCAGGGTCCGTAGTAATTTTATACTGATCTCAATAGTGCCGGGGCGATTGACGCAAGAAAATCCACAGGGTCGGCGCCTACATTATACTCAAAGCAGCTAATGCCCCGGGAACGGCAAAAGTCCCGGATTTCCCGGCGGTGTTCCTCTCCCGCCTGCTGGTAGGCTGCCAGGGTAAACTGATCCAGATCCACATCTTTTTTGCCCCCGGTTTCCGAATCTACCAGGGTCAGGGCCCCCCGCCACTGGGGCTCAACCTCGTCAGGACTCACAACATGAAAGACCAGCACTTGCTGGCGGGCAAAGAGCAAGCTCTCCAATCCCTGCCGCCAGTCGCTGAGAAAATCCGAGATTACCACAGTAAACTGATTGGGACGGAGCAGATTCTTAAGGGAAAGGAGCAAAGCGCTGAGATTGCCGGCATGGCCAAACTCCTGCCGCTCCAGAAAATCAATAATCCTGGGCAGGGCTGCCCGGCCGTGGACAGGCGGCAGGAAATTGCCTACATCTTTGGCGCCAACAGCCAGGGTCACCCGGTCATAGGAGCGGATGCTGATATAGCCCAAGGCAAAAGCCAGGGCCAGGCTGCGCCGCCCCTTGTCCCAGTCCCCCCAATCCATGGAGGCGCTGCCGTCGATGACAATATTGACGGTGGCATCCAGCTCGCTGCGGTTGAGGCGGGTGAAAAGCTTTCGGCTGCGGCCATACATGGCCCAGTCAATGCGACGAATGTCATCCCCGGGCAGGTAAGGCCTGTAATCGGCAAATTCCAAAGAGGCGCCAAACTTATTGGACAGGCGTTTGCCGCTGCTGGTCCCCGCCAGGCCCCCTTTGTGCCTGAGCATCAGCCGATCCAGGCGGGCCAGATCCAGATCAAAAGGGGCCATAATCCTATCCCCTCTCGGTGCCGGCCAGGATTTCGGCGATGATGGAATCAGGGCTGATGCCGCTGCCCTGAGCTTCGAAGTTCAGGAAAAGGCGGTGGCGCAGGGCAGGCAAACTGACCTTTTCGATGTCGGCAAAGCTCACATTATAGCGGCCTTCCAGCAGCGCCTTTACCCGGGCAGCAAGAATAATGCTCTGGATTCCCCGGGGACTGGCCCCTACCTGGACATACTGTTTGACCATGGGAGTGGCATTGGCATTGCCGGGGTGGGTAGCCACCAGGATCTTCAGGGCAAATTCCAGCACCTTTTCCGCAACCGGCACCTCCCGGGCCAGGCGGTTGACCGCCAAAATTTCTGTCCCCGTCATTATCGGCTCAATTTCTGCCTGGCTGACGCCGGTGGTCAGGGTGACGATCTCCCGCAGCTCCTCCAGGCTGGGATAGGGCACCAGCACTTTAAAGAGAAAGCGGTCCAGCTGGGCCTCCGGCAAGGGATAGGTCCCTTCCATCTCCAGAGGGTTTTGGGTGGCAATGACAAAGAAGGGCCGGGGCAGGTCATGGGTCTCGCCAAAGACAGTTACCCTGCCCTCCTGCATACTCTCCAGCAGAGCGCTTTGGGTTTTTGGCGTCGCCCGGTTGATTTCGTCGGCCAAAACCAGGCTGGCAAAGACCGGGCCCTGGCGGAATTCAAACTCATCCCGGCCCGCCAGAATCAGATTGGTGCCGGTAATGTCCGAAGGCATCAGGTCGGGAGTAAACTGAATCCTGTTATAGGAAATGTCAAGAACCTGAGCCAGGGTCCGGGCCAGCAGGGTCTTGCCCAAACCAGGCACCCCTTCCAGGAGCACATGCCCCCCGGCCAGGAGGGCCGTCAAGGTCAGATCGACAACTTCCCTTTGCCCCACCATGGCCAGGCCGATTTCTTCTTTGACCCGGCCCAATTTATCTATCAGTTTTAAGTCCATTTACTTGCCCCCTTGCGGCGCAATCGCTTCAAAATAACTGCGCACATAGTCTGCCAGCGGCCGGGGGACCTGGCTGTGGCTCAGTTTGCTCAGAGCCTGACGACGGTAGCCGCTGAAGAAATCAGTATAATCGTCTGCCAGGCCGGGATTGTTGGGCAGCAGTTCCCGCAGGGTATACTCTCCTGCTTCCCCCTGGCCGCCAAGAATCACTTCCCCCGCTCCGGGAATGTATACATACTGGCTGGGTGAGGGGGCGGCGCTGCCTGTGCCGGCCCCTTGGCCGCCGGAGCCTTGTCCTTGACCGCTGCCGGAGCCCTGGCCTTCACCACTGCCAGAGCCCTGGCCTTCACCGTTTCCGGAGCTCTGGCCTTCGCCGTTTCCCTCACCCTGGCCTTCGCCGCTGCCGGGCTGCTCAGAATTGCCTGAGCCGCTGCCCTGATTACCAGGCCTGTTTTCTGCCAGGCCGGCGGCCTGGGCGGCAGTGTTCAAGCTCTCCCGGAAGGCTGCCGGCTCCAATTGGGCCAGCTGTTCCTGGACTTGCTGCCATTGGCCCGCTGCCGCCTCGCTGGGGTTTTCCGCCAACTCCCGGAGAGTTTCGGCAAGACTCATATTTTGAGGCAGGGCCTGGGCCAGGTTGTTCAGAGCTTCTGCCAGCTCCGCAGCAAATTCCGGATCTGCCGCGGCCTGGGCCAACTCCTCTGCCGACATATTCATAGCTTCCAGCAGTTCTGCCAAAGCGGACTCCACTGCTTCCGCCTGTTCGCCGCAGGCCTCCAGCAGTTCCTGGGCCTCCCGCAGCAAAGTTTCCAATTCATCTGGTTCGGTAAGCTTAAGGGCTTCTTCCTTTAGCGCCTCCAGTTCTGCGGCCAGTTCTTCCCCCAGGGGGTTCTCTGGCAGCTGTTGGATGATCTCCTCGATCTTTTCCGCCGCCTCTGCCTGCTGTTCCTGAAGTTCCCGTTTCTGGGCAAGAGACTGGGCCAGGCGAGGCGTGAAGACAATTGACAAAATGAGGATTATAGCTGCCGCCCCTGTCAGCAGCGCCGGCGGGATAAAACATTTTTTGTCCGGCCGGTATTTTGGCTGGCGTCGGGAAAAGAAAGTCTTGGTTTCCCGGCGCAGCTCCTGGAGAATGACTCCCTTGCCCCCGCTGTTTTCCACCAGGGTCTGAACCCGTTCCTGGCTGTCCAAATCCCTGTCCAGACGGCGGGCAATTTCCACATCCCCCGGCAGGGTCCGCCAGATTGCCGCCACTCCCGCCCCCGCCGCCATCAGGGCAGCGGGCAGCCGCCAGGGCAAAAGCCAGGGAAAGGGCGCAGCGAGAAAGGTCAGGAGGGCAAAGATCAGCATGGCTGCAGCCCCTGCAAAAAGCAATCCCGCCAGCCAATATTCAATTCGGCACCGGCGCCGGACCTTCTTAAGCATTCTTAGTTCCTGAGGCCAGGGCATAATCTTACCCCCGTTTCATTCGAAATTAACCTTTGCGTTTTCCCCCTTTAAGGGGATTGACCGCCCGGGTAGCCACCCAGAGGCTTAAGGCCGCCAAGGCTCCCTGCACCAGCAGAGCCAGATGCCATAGCTGCAAACCTCTTTGTCCCCAGTTGGTGTTCAGCATATAAATTACATCCCGAAAAAAGTCGGGATAGAGCCATCCCAGAAGACTCATGGGATTTATGGTCAGAATCAGGAAGAGAGGGGTGCTGCTTTGTGATTGCACAGTAATTGCTGAAAGCAAAGTGAAAATTAGGGATGAGCCCCCCAGCAAAAAGAGAATGAGGGCATAGGAAGCCACAATCGCCGCCACCGTCCGCCGGAACAGGGCAGAAAACATCAGCGACCAACAACCTGCAAGCAGCGCTACTGTCAGGATGATAACAAAGAGTTTCAGCACTTCCAGGGGCGAAACCCCGCCCAAAAGAAAGACAAATCCATACAGGGGCAAGCTGGCGAAAATAAACAGGATTACGGCGCTGAGGGCGGCGGCCAGCTTGCCGGTGACTATGCGAAAGGGCGTCAACTGGGTGCAGGTCAGCAAGTCAATGGTCTGGCGCTCTTTTTCGCCGCTGATGGCATTGCCTGCCAGGGCCGGAACCAGAAAAATTACAAGGATAAATTGAGCAACTGAAAGGAAGGAAAACAAATTGCGGCCTATTTCAGCCAGTGTGCTGTAGCCCCCTGAAAGCATGTAAAAGTTCGTAAGGAAGAAGAGGACGGCAAAACCGCCCAACCCCAGCAAGTACAGGGAAACCATGCCAAAGGTGCGCCAATTGCGCATACGGATCCGCAGTTCTTTGGCCAGGAGGGGGTTAATTTTGAGCTTTTGCATCTTTTTCCACCTCCGTTATCTCCATGAAAATCTGTTCCAGATTACCCCTGCTGGGGGTAAATTCAAAGAGGGTAAAGCGGGCAGCCATCTCCCGCAGGAGGCCGGCCTGAGCCAGGCGATCGCCGGAAAATACCGCTTCCAGGCCTCCCGTATTAACCAAGGCGACATCCCTCACTCCCTGCTGTTCCAGCAGCCACAGTTTCGCCTCTTCCAGGCGGTCGGCCACGGCGATGGAAAGGAGGGAATCCCCCTCGACCCGGGCCAGGACCTCGCTGACGGGAGCGCTTAGGGCCAGGAGGCCGTTGTTGATAATGCCCACATGGGTGCAGAGCTGGGACAGCTCCGCCAGGATATGGGAGCTGATGATGATGGTCTTGCCCATGTTCTGCAGCTCTTTGAGGATGTTGCGCAATTCCACCCGGGCCCGGGGATCAAGGCCGGAGGCGGGTTCATCCAGCAGAAGGACTTCCGGCCGATGAACCAGGGCTCTAGCCAGACACAACCGCTGTTTCATGCCCCGGGACAGGTTGTTGACATAAGACTGCCGTTTGTCGCTGAGGCCGACAAGCTCCAAGAGACTGGGGATATCCCGGCGCAGGTCGCCAAGGGTGCGGCCGGAAGCTTCCCCGTAAAACTCCAAATACTCATCTACCTTGAGATCGTTGTAGACCCCGAAAAAGTCCGGCATGTAGCCGATAAGCTTGCGGGTATGCAAGGGGTTGACAAAAGCCTGGACCCCGCCGATGGTGATTTCACCGCTTGTCGGGGCCAGCAGGGTGGCCAACATCCGCAAGGTAGTTGTCTTGCCCGCTCCGTTAGGACCAACAAAACCATAGATATTGCCCCGCTCAACCGCAAAACTGATTCCCTGGACGGCGGCAAATTTGCCGTAGTACTTGGTGAGATTGCTTACCCTAATCATTGATCCTGCCCCCAGTTACTGAAATATCCATCCCGTCCAGGCTAAAACCTAAATCGCCGCTATAGTTTATGCGCACTGTCAGGTGATTTTCATTAACCAAGTCCCCAGGGTTTTCCAGGAGGATAGACCTGGTTTGCTTAAATAAGTTGTCCAAGCTGCCAAGCTCCTGCCACATATTGCTTTCAAAATTGTAGACAAGTACTGTGCCCTTGGCTTCTCCCCAGACGGAATCCAGATTGAGGCGATATTCCCCTTGAGAAAAATCAATATTTTCCGGCAGGGAAAAGACTAAATCCACATTTGCCTCTTCGTTGCTGTAGAAATGGTAATCCCTGGGGGAGTAATAATCCGTTTGGGAACCCAACACCACCGGGGTCAATATCCCCCGTGGAATGTCCAGGGAACCGGCCGCAAAGAAATCCCTTGTTTCAATTGTCTGCACCCAGATGTCCAAGGCCACCTTCTTGTTTGCTCCTGCTACAGAAAAGGGGCCGGAATCCCCAAACCCAAGGAAACACACAGGGTTATTGGGTAAATAATAGGAAAAATCATACCAGCCGGGAAATGGCCTGCTTGAGGGGTTGTACCGGGATAAAATGCTCTGAAAATCCGGCTGCATTATTGCTTTGGACGTCTTGCTCTCTCCTGCTGCCAAAGCTCCAAATTCAAACCATTCTTTTCCCATTTTAATAAAGCCGGCGAAAAAGTCCTGTCCGCTATTATTGGTAACCTTCGCTTCCGCGCTCTTTAGAGATGGATTAAAACTCGCTTCTATTTGCACCGAGCCAGGCAAGTCCAGAACCCCGGCGCCATAAAATTTCTGCACCGACCACAGGGGCGGTTTTTTCAAAGCCAATACCTGCTGGCCGCCGTCAAGTCTGGACACTATCTCCCCGCTAAGAGGGGCCAAGTAGGCCTCGGAACTGAGGGTCATGTCCCGGGAACGGGGAATAAAGACGCCGCTGAAACTCTGGATATTTGCCTTGTTATTAGAATACTGCTCAATTAGGTTGACCTGATAAAGGATTTGGTCACTGCCCCGTCCCAGGCGGCCATAGGCAAAGGCGCCGGCGGTAAGGAGCAGAGCCACTGCCGGAATTACAAACCAAGCCCATTCTCGCCGGTCAATTTTCCGCAGCGCCAGCCAGTTCACCGGTCCTACCAGGATAATGTACCCCAGGAGCAGCAGAAAAAGCTTGCCTGGCGAAAGAGCTGATGCCAGACTGTCTTGGGAAATGCTGTTAAAAAGCTGGCTAACAAAATTATAGTCAACAGAGTGTGCCTTCACTACAGGCCTGAGCAAGAAGACTTTCTGCCAGAAGGCCTCAGAATTGGCAGGGTTAAGCAAGGGTGCCGCCTCCAAATCCAAGGCTGACCAGAGGACAGTGCCCTCCCCTACTTTCTTGGCTGCCAGCAAGGGCTTATCCCCGGCAGCAAGCAGCACCTGGCCTTGAACCTCGCCGGCAGCTATGGTATATTCACCTTCCTCGAGAGAAGGAAGGCCCAGTGGGACTAAGTCCCCAGCGGCAATTGTCTCCACCCCCTGAATGCGGACGGGAAGGATATCCGGGGACAGAAGAGCTGCCGACTGTTGCCAGCTGCTGCCGCCGCCTACCACCAGCATGCCGCCGGCTTCCAGCCAGCGCCGCAGATTGGCAGCCTGATGGGGATTGAGAGATACAGAACCGGGATTGCTGAGGACAATTGCCCTGAAATTTTGCGCAAACTGCAAATTATCCAGGCTTTCAGGATTCATTCCCGCCACAGATAAGTAATCCAGGACATTGCCAATGCGCTTGAACTCCCCAGCCTGCTTGCCCATTACCCCCACAAATATGGAGGAGGTCTTTCTTGACCCGGTGGTTAAATTAACTTTGCTTATAGTCCTTCCCCGCTGGTCCCGAAGATAGATCTTAAGAGCAGTAACATTGGAGTAATCCCGTTGAATATAGGCCAGGGGCGGCAGGTAAAACACCAGGGAACCGGTCTTGCCCGCTTCGACAAACACATCTCGAACATATTCCCCCCCCAGCTCCACTACAACGCTGCCCTGAAAATCCTTGTCACTGTTGTTCGGCACACGCACTTCCACCCGGTTCCAGGCATCGGGAAACAATTGATCTCCGAATAAAAGTCCGACAACGTAGATATCCTTTTCAGCCCGGGCAGACCCCGGCAGCAGCGCAAGCAGCGCTGCCGCCGCCAGGGCTAGGGCCAGGCCTTTCTTTAACTTCAATTTACATTCCCCCCCCAGCCAAAGGAGCAAACGGGGACAGTTCTCTTTGGCTGCTTTTTAGGAAAATCCCCCTAAATAGCAAAACAGCCCGGATACAGGTATGCGTAAAGCTGGCGCAAGAACTAGTATACCGGGTTTCCAGGAGTTTACCCTTCTTACTGTATTATACCGAAGGGGGCAAATAGGTGTCAATAAAACAGCTTAACTGGGACAGAAGGAACCGTCCTCGCTGTCCCAAACGGCGCGGACGGGTGTGGCAGACTTCACTGCCGCCATCACTACCCGCTGGACGCCCTTTTTCGTTAGCAAGAGTTTGCCAACTTCCCTGGCTGCCTCCTCCCTTGCAGGAGTATCTGCCTGATTGAGCAGGAGCATAACCGGATTTATGCCAAGGAATCGGCCGTAGCTCAGGGGATGGCAGAGGACCTTTGCTGCCAGGCCGGGAGTAATCACCGCCCCGGGTTCAAGTCCCAGGTAGCGGCAGGCCAGCTGCCAGCGATGGGTAGTTTGCTCGCCCAGTTCTTGTCCCAAGGCGGACATGCCCAGCACTGGCACTACCAGGGTATCCCGGGAGCAAATTATCGGCTCATTAGCTCCGGGAAACTTCAAGGGCAGTCCCCTGGAGCCGTCGGCCTCGATGATTATGGCGTCTGCCTGGGCCAGAGCTGTCAGCTCCTGAAGCTGAGGACAGGAAAGGCCTACTACCTTGCCCCCCCTCAGCTCCGCCCCCACCAAGACTTGATTGCTCTCAGCCAGGATTTCTGCCGCCCGCCGGCCGATTCCCCCCGACTGGCATGCCAGCAATAGAGGTATTTCAGAGGGAGGCGGGTACATTTTGGCAGTGGTTGTGAGAATGACCTTTTTGCCCTCTGCGGCCAGTTCCCGACCCAGGAGAAACAAGCTGGCAGTCTTGCCGCCGGCCCCCGCCAGGGCCACCACCCGGTGGCGGGCCAAATCTAACGCCTGGGAGAGCTTCATCGGTCAACACCGCCCTCCAAATTGAGCAGGGCTTCCAGCACTCCGCCGCCAATGGCCCGGGCTTTTTCGGAGATTGTGAAGCAGTATTCCCGGATGCCCCGGGGATCAATATCTCCCAGCTTGGTGCCGGCCTCAACTGAAGTTCCCCCCATCAGCAGTCCCCGGACTACGCCGCTTAACGGGACAGGGATTGGACGGCCATCAATTGCGCCGAATCTGTCGCCTTTAGCGACTAAATCGCCAATCGCCAAACTTGAGCTGAATATTCCCGGAGCGGAGCTTTTCAGCACCCGTTCCTCCCTATATCCCCCGATGTCCCCGGGATTGCCGGTATTGGCCTGGGCGGCGCCTGTATACAACACCCGGCCCAAGTCATGGCCCCGGTTGGTCTCGATGACGGCGTGGGCATCCACACCAGCAATAAAGCCAGGGCCCAGGCCGATGACCACCTTCGCCTCATCTATTTTTGTTCCCAGATTTTCCTTGGCCAACCTGGCATCCACCAGGGCGGCAGGCGGCAAAGCTGTAAGATCCTTACATGCAATTTCTTTCGTCAGAACTGCTATTTTTCCCTGGCGGCAAAGGGCCAGGGCTTCGGCCAGGGTGCACGCGTGCACAGCAACAATTCCTTCCACCTCAGCGCTGCCGTCATAGACAGCCTGGGCAAAGGCAACCCCCCGGCGCACTGCCAGGGGTCGGGGCAGCTCCGTCATTATTATGCGGTAACCCACGGCATGCAGGCGATGGGCTGTCCCCGAGGCCATTTCCCCTGCTCCCCGGATAACTACTAATCTCATTTGCTGCCCTCCCCATTCGGCCGATACTTTCTATATTCCGCGGGGTAATCCAGATCTATGTAAATTGAGGGACTGTCCACCTGGCAGCAGACAACTAAATCTGAATGACGGCGGAGGAGGTTTCTCAGGCCCCCATCAGCGTCTTTCATGGCGAAAATCTCAGGCAGATATTTTTTGCTGACAAAGACTGGATGCCCCCTGCGTCCCCGGCAGACCGGAACAAGAAAATCCGGACAGTTCTGCCGCCACTGCCGAACCAGAGAAGCCACCAAGTCTTGCACCAGCAAAGGCTGATCCCCCAGAAAGAGAGCGAAGCCCTCGGAAGCAGGGGGCAAAGCGGCAATCCCCGCTTGGATGGAGGAGAGCATGCCCCGCTGATAATCCCAATTGTCGACTATAACCAGCCGGGGATCGGCAATTGCTTCCAAAACCGGAACCACCTTTTCCCTGCCCGTCCCCAGCACCACCCGCACTTCATCATCAATTTCCGGGCAGGCAAGCACAGTCCTGACCACAGTTTCCAGGATTGTCTTCTCCCCCTGCCAGGGCAGCAGCTGCTTGAGCCTGCCCATGCGCCTGGCGCTGCCGGCGGCCAGTATGACAGCAGTCAGCATTCCGTCCCCTCCTTTGGCCTGTAGCACCCTTTGCCCGACAATTTCTTCATCGGCTGGGAAAACCCTGCCTAATGCCAGAAATAAAAAAACTTACTAATTTCTTGCCGGTCAATAGGCCCCTTGCAATTAATAAGTTTAAGCTGTTTGTTAATATATTTAAGAGTGCCCCTTGACACATCGGAAATATCTGATATTATATAGATAATCTATAAGAGGAGGTTAAGATAATGAAGTTTAAGCCTCTGCTGCGGCTGTTTCAATTAGTTCCCAAACTAAGGAAGTGGGTCTTTTTGGCCGGCATCCTCATGGTTCTGGAAGCGATATCGGCACCGGCAATGGGGGAATTAATCCGCCGGATGATAAACACCATCTTCTCGCCCGGCTCAGGCAATTACAGCGGGATAATCTTGGCGACAGTGATTCTGGTTGTGGCCATGAGCGCCATTGCTTGGATCAGAACCAGGGTTTTAGCTAGAATCTCTGAGCAGGGAGCGGGAGAAATGCGCAAACTGGCTGTGGGGAGCCTGCTGGAAATGCCTGTTTCCAGATTGGATTCCATCCACACCGGCGATCAGCTATCCCGCATGACTAATGACGCAGGCGTCATCCGCCACTATCTGTATTTTGAACTCTTTTGGCTTTTCAGCCTGCCCCTGGCCGGCATCCTGGGCCTGGCTTACCTCTTTTTTCTAGATTGGGTAATGACCCTGGCTACCCTCGGAATGATACCAATCCTGATATTGATCACTACCAAGTTTTCCGGGCCTGTGCAGAAAATCAGCGGAAAGCTTCAAGAAAACCTGGGCGTTGTCAACAACAGCACCCAGGATGCCTTAGGGGGAGCCGAGGTTGTCAAAGCCTTTAATCTTCAGGAAGAAATGGAACATCGGCACGACCAAGCTCTGGCCGCGACTGTGGCCAGCGGTATACGCCTGGCCAGGCAGCAAGCCTTTGTCCGCATGTGTTCAGTTGCTTCCGGATTCCTTCCTTTCTTATTGCCCCTGGCTTTAGGCGGCTGGTTTGTAGTGAGCGGGCGCCTCAGCGCCGGCAGCGTCATCGCCTTTATTCAGATGCTCAACAGCGTCACCTATCCCATGTCCAGGCTGCCCATGGCTATGAGCGAACATCAAAAGGCTATGGCCGCTTTTGAAAGGATGTATGAGCTGATTGACGAGCCCCGGGAAAGGCAGGATGGCCAGGAATTCAGCAATGGCCAGGGAGTCGTGCTCCAGGCGGAAAACCTGGTCTTCGGCTACAATGCCGAACCCATCCTCAACGGACTCAGCTTTGAACTGGGCCGGGGGGAAACCGTGGCCCTGGTTGGGCCCAGCGGCGCAGGCAAGTCCACGGTATTTAAAGTCCTCGTGGGATTCTACCCCGCCGACACGGGGCAAGTCCTCCTCTATGATCAGCCCCTGGAAAAATGGAAGCTGTCAGCCGCCCGCAGGCAAATGGCCATGGTCAGCCAGGACACCTTCTTGTTCCCCGGCACCATCGCCGAAAACATAGCCCTGGGCAATCCCAATGCAGACCGGAATGCAATCCAGACTGCGGCCATCCAGGCCAATGCCCATGATTTTATCACCCAGCTTTCCGGGGGCTATGACCATGTTCTCGAAGAGAGGGGAACCAACCTCTCCGGAGGGCAGCGCCAGCGCATAAGCTTGGCCCGGGCCATTCTCCTGGATGCCCCCCTGCTCTTGCTGGACGAGGCCACCTCGGCCCTGGACACCGAATCGGAACGCCTGGTCCAGGATGCCTTGGACAAGATGGCTGCCAACCGCACCACCCTGGTCATTGCCCACCGCCTCTCTACCATCCGCAACGCTGACAGGATTCTCGTCCTGGATGAGGGCAGGATTGTTGAAAGCGGCAAACACCAGGAGCTCCTGGACAAAGGCGGCCTCTACCGCCAGCTCTATCTCCGGCAGCTGAGCGCCGAAACGGAAACAGGAGGTGTCGCCTGATGTTTAAAACCTTGAAAAGACTGATGGCTATGGTCAAAAACAAAGGCCGTTATCTTGCAGGTTTAGTCATAATCTCTGTCGTTTCTGCCAGCACCAATGTTATAATGGCCTTTGCCCTTAAATTGTTTATCCGGGCTGCCCAATCCCGAGACATGCAGATTCTCTATAGGAGCATCGCCTTTATGGCCGGCGGACTGTTCTTATTGTTAGTGTTGATGCCTCTGGGCTACTGGCTCTACGAAACTTCTGTGGTAGGCGGCACTGCCAATATGCGTTCCCTGGTGTTTAAAGGCGTCCTGCGCATTAAGACGTCCTGGCTTGACGCCAGGCACAGCGGCGATCTGACCTCCCGGGCCACTAACGATATCCAGGTTGCCGAAAAGGCCTACAGCCAAAACTTGGTCCAGCTGGTGGAACTGCTGATGGAAGGCATTGCCTCCACTGTCGTCATGTTCATAGCCGACTGGAAGCTGGCCCTGCCCCTAGTTTTCTTAGGCTTAGTCAGTGTCTGGATTAACCGCAGGCTGGCGCGGCCCATGGAACGGGCCGCAAATGCCGTGCAAAAAGCCCTAGGCGTCGTCACCGAACGGATTTCCGACATCGCCAACGGCAATCAGATTATCCGCTTGTTTAACAGCCGCCCGACGATAGAAGCTAAATTCCAAGAGCAAAACCAGGATGCCGTGGCAAAAGGGCTGACCCGCACCAAGTATGCAGCCAGAGTCAACTGCTTTAGCACCCTCGCCGGATATTTCTCCTTCCTCATCTTCGCCATGGTTGGCGGCTGGCTGGTCATCAAGGGCTGGTATGATATGGGCACCATCATGCTCTTTACCCAGCTGCAAAATGGCGTCAGAAACATGTTCGCCGCCATGGGCCACTATATCACCGATCTCCAGACCTCCCTGGCCGGAGGACGAAGAGTGCTGGAAATTCTCGATGCCCCCAAAGAGCCGGAACGCATTGCATTGCCGGCAGCGCCCGCAGCAAATTCTGCAGCTGTCAACTTGGATGCCGTAACCTTTGCCTATAACGGCGGCGAGCCCGCCCTGGAAAATGTCTCTCTGCAGGTGCAGCCGGGAGAAACTGTCGCCCTAGTAGGCCCCAGCGGCGGCGGCAAAAGCACCCTGTTCAAACTGCTGCTGGGTTACTATCTCCCTGAGGCTGGAGCCATCTCCGTCCTGGGCCGGGGGCTGAACCAGTACACCCTCCGGGAACTGCGGGAGCAAATTGCTTACGTGCCCCAGATCTCTTACCTCTTCAGCGGCACAATTGCCGAGAATATCAGCTTCGGCAAGCCCGGCGCCAGCAAGGAGGAAATTGAAGTTGCAGCCAAGGCTGCTTACGCCCATGATTTTATCAGCCAGCTGCCACAGGGCTATGAAACCCTGGTAGGGGAACGGGGCAGCCATCTCTCTGGCGGCCAGCGCCAGCGCATTGCCATTGCCCGAGCCATCCTCCGGAATGCCCCCCTGCTCCTTCTGGATGAAGCAACCTCGTCCTTGGACACCGAATCCGAAGAACAGGTCCAGCTTGCCCTCAGCCGGCTGATGGAAGGCAGAACCACCCTGGTCATCGCTCATCGCCTGGCAACCGTGCAAAATGCCAGCCGCATCCTGGTCATTGCCGAAGGCAGACTGGCGGAAGAGGGCTCCCATCAAGAGCTCCTGGAAGCAAAGGGAATTTATCGCCACCTCTATGACATGCAATTTGAAGAAGACCTGCAGAGCGCAGGCTAAATATAGGTTTCTAAGGTAGGACCCGCGGCAGCTGCTGTGGGTCTTACTTTTCATTCTTAACAAGGACCTTTCCTGTGGCAGAGAACCTGCGGTTTAGTGTATACTCTAGATTGAGGTGAAACTATGGAACCTTTAATCCTGAAATACGGCAATATCATCCTTCGGGACCGCATCCCGGCAGACCTGGCAGATTACCGGCGCTGGCTGAGCACCGAGACTGCCTGGCTGGATTGGGATGCCCCCTGGGAAGGCAATGATCCCCAATTCAATAACAAATATTTGGAACGTCTGGAGCAGCGGTTGCGCCAGCCCTTGCCGACAATCCGCCCGACTCTTGAAATCTGTCATGCCGACGGCGCTCATATCGGCCTGGTCAACGCCTACCATATCGATGGGGACAGAGAAAGGCTGGCGGTGGGAATCGGCCTCAGGGAAAGCAGCTACTGGGGCAAAGGACTGGGCAGCCAGGCCTTTCTCCTATGGCTGGGTTATCAGTTTTCAGCCACGGGCAGAGAGCGGATTTACTGCCAGACCTGGTCGGGCAATACCCGCATGGTCAAACTGGCTACAAAATCCCATTTCAGCGAATGTGAGCGCATCAGGAACTTACATGCAATCCAGGGCCAGCGCTATGATGCTCTGACCTTTGTCCTCAGCCAGGCAGTCTTTTGGGCAATGCACCCGGAACTGCAGCTGGGGAAAATATATAATATGCAAGGTGGACTGTAAATGAACAAAATCCGGCAGTTTATCCTCAACCAGCCTAATCTGGCCTTAATTATTTTAGCGGCGGTATACGCAATCGTCACTGCCCTCTATCCCTTGTTTAACATGCCCCGGGCAACCACATATTGTTTGAGCACAGTCCTGGATGACCGCATTGGCTTCTCCCCTGTATGGATCATCCCCTATGTCATCTGGTATATCTTTCTCCCCTCTGTAGCTCTATTCCTCATGTTCAAAGACAAGAAACAATGCGGGGTCACTTTACTGACCATGATTCTGGGGCTGCTCCTCAGTTATCTGACTTATTCCTTTTTCCAGACCACCGTCCCCCGGCCAACCGTCCCTGGCAACGACCTCTTCTCCCGGCTGGTGCGGCAGATTTATCATATAGATCAGCCTTACAATGCCTTTCCCAGCATTCATGTCCTGGTTACTTACGCATTGATGCTGGGCGCAGCCAAAGCCCAGGACATTCAAAAAGCCGCCAAGGCGGCAGTATGGGCCGTGGGCTGGGCAATCATCCTGTCCACGGTATTTGTCAAGCAGCATGTGGTGGCAGACATCCTGGGCGGTATAATCGCAGCTCAGCTTATTCATGGGCTAATGAGCAGATTCTTGACTAGGGAACTGTTCTCTCTGTCTCAAACCACTTGCAAGAGAGTCAGCGATGAATTATAAAGCTGTTTTCTTTGACAGCGATGGAACCTTAACTTATGCACCTTGAAAAAACTCATTGGCACAACTAAACTATTGAAGTTTATAAGTATCCCTGAAAAACTAAAACTCAAATTCCACCTTGCCGCCCTTGAGAATGAGGCTGGCGCTGAACTTAGTTCCCTTTTTGGAGACGAACCCCCTGAGTTTGGGGGTTTTCCCTTTTGTCAGCAGCTGTTTGGCCTGGTTAGCGGTGATGCGCTTTTTGGCGATGGTCTTCCAAATGGTAAATTTGCACCCACCGTCCTTGGGTTTCCAATTGCTGCAACCGTAGGCCCGTTTGCCTTCAATCACAGCGCCGCCGCACTGAGGGCATTCGCCTAAGGGCTCCTGAACCGGTCTTACGATTTCTTTAACCTCGCTGGCAGCTACCTCCGCAACCAAGGCACCGACCATCTCTGCCACATCCTCCATAAAAGCCCTGGAGTCTTCTCTGCCCAGCTCCATTTCCGCCAGACGCCTTTCCCATTCTCCTGTCAGTTCAGGGGAGACGAGGGCAGGGAGAGTAATCAAACCAATGAGCTGCTCTCCCTTGGCTGTGGGGTACAGGCTCTTGCCCTCCACCCCGATATATTCCACCTGTTTCAGGCGCTCGATGATTGCGGCCCGGGTGGCAGGGGTGCCCAGGCCAGAGTCCTTCATAGCCTCCCGCAGTTCTTCCTCCTCCACCATCTTTCCAGCGCCTTCCATGGCAGCAAGCAGAGTGCCCTCGGTATAGCGGGCGAGGGGCTTTGTTTCGTCCTGCTTCACCTGAACATCCACAGTCTTAACAGGGTCCCCTTGCGAAAGAACAGGCAGCAACTGTTCATTGCCCACCCCTTCCACCTGACGCCAGCCGGGGCTGACCAGTTCCCTGCCCTTAGATTCAAAGTCTTCACCCTCCACCCGGGTGATAACCCGAGTCTCTTTCCACTGACAATCGGGATAGAAGGCGGCAATAAAACGCCGGGCGACCAGGTCATAGATCATGGCCTCATCTCCCCTAAGTGAGCCGGCGCTCTTTTCGGTAGGAATGATGGCATGATGATCCCGAACCCGGGCTGGATTGAGGACCCGGCCAGTGAGGCGGGGGGGGGTTGGCAAAAGGGAAGCAATGTATTCACTATATCCCCCCTTGGCCAGAGCCTCCAGTCGATTGGCAAAACTAGGGGTTAGATCAGGGGTCAAATAGCGGGAATTAGTGCGAGGGTAGGTTATCAGCTTGTGGCGCTCATATAAATTTTGTGCTGTGGATAAGGTCCGGGCAGCGGAAAATCCCCAGCGCCTGTTGGCCTCCCGCTGCAGGCTGGTCAGGTCCCAGAGCAGAGGCGGCGCTTCCTGGCGGGGCTTTACCTGGCACTCGGCAATAATTCCTTGTTTGCCTGACACTTTGGCCTTAATTCCCTCGGCTTCCCCTGGGCTCCAGAGCCGGTTCTCCTTGCCCCGAAACCAGCGCCCGGGAAAGCTGCCGGAAGAGGCCGCAAATTCAGCGGTTACAACCCAAAAAACCCGGGGTTGGAAGTCCCTGATCTCCCGTTCCCGGTTGACAAGCATGGCCAGGGTGGGGGTCTGAACCCGGCCCACCGAAAGCAGTTCCTTGTGCTTGACGGTAAAGGCCCGGGTGGCGTTGATGCCCACAAGCCAGTCGCCCTGGGAGCGGCAGCGGGCGGCGGCTGCCAGATTGGCATACTCCTGTCCCTTCCGGAGCTGGGCAAACCCCGCCCTGATGGCGGCAGCGGTCAGAGAAGATATCCAGAGCCGCTGAACGGGACCAGTGTAGCCAGCCAGCTGGCAGATATAGCGGAAAATAAGTTCCCCCTCCCGCCCGGCATCACAGGCGTTGATGGTCAAGGGAGCCTGCTTTAGCAATGTTGCCAGCATAGAGAACTGTTTTGCCTGGTGGGGAATGACCTTGAGGCCAAACTGGCCAGGAATAATGGGCAGAGACTTGAGGCTCCAACGCTTCCAGGCGGGGTCATAATCCTCCGGTTCCTTGAGGGTGACAATATGACCTATAGCGTTGGCCAATCTATAATCACGGCTCTCCCAATACCCACCTGCATACCTGGCAAATCCCCCAAGGGCCCGGGCAATATCTGCCGCCATTGCAGGTTTTTCGGCAATAATTAAGGGTTTTGTCATCACTTTTCCCTCCTTATTGCAATACACCAGGCCTGAACCCCAGAAAAGGCAGGGACGGTTTCGTGATATAAAAACCTCCGTCCCCAGAGTATCATGCTCAAATTATCTCTATGGTCGGCTTGCTAATTACAACATCAAGATGAATCGGGGCGTCATTGGCAATGATGCACATATGGCCATAGCCAATACCGAAGTGACAGGTACTGTAGGTCTACTTCAACTAACAGGTGAACATGGTCTGGCATCGTTTCCAACCCCAATTTTAGGGTTATTGCCCGATGGGCCTTGAATCCCCATAGCTAAAGCCTGGGGTTTACGTCCTGTTTCGGTAAAACTTGATTTGTTCCGGTGACAAATACTTTCTGAATACCATGCCATGGGATTTGAACATCCCGAACCTTGCATAATATGGCTGCATTTCTGCATCACAGGTTAAGTCTATACATGGGATATCCTTTAGTTCAGCAAGAAGCTTTGTTAGAAGCTCCGTCCCGATTCCCTGATTTTGGTACTCCGGCAAGACTTCAAGCATGGGAATAAAGGCAAAGTGAACACCGTCAGACAATGAATTTACGAATCCGGCGACCCTGTTTTTTTTAGTGTCCAGGGAAAGGATAAAGCGGTAACTATGCTCCAGAACATGTTTCATCTCCTCACCGCTTAGAGGACAGCTCCAGCCGACGCAAAAATGTGACAACATATCTGGAGTTATGCCAAATAAGTCGGATTGATAATTTATCATTTATCTTCCTCCAATTCCCTAGGAATCAACAGTATTTATTCTGCCTGGGGCAGCGTCGATTCTAATAGACCTTCATTCTTCTCCCCTCGGGGTGGCGGGGGACCGATGAACTGATAGTAATCGCATTCGATCCTGCCGTTATAGAGCTTGCGCTTTTTGTCTGCCTTGCGGCCGTAATATTTTTCAAATTCCGCCTCGCTGGTGATGACATAGATTGACCAGGTGTCCCAGGGGGCAAAGACTTTGCCCATTTCTCTGTATAGCCCAAGAGTGGGGCCCTCAAGCCTTTCCCCGTAAGGGGGATTGGTGATGAGGCAGCCGTATTTCACTGAGGAACGCACCTGGGCCAGTTCCCGGCGCTGAAAGTGGATTTTGTCTGCCACCCCTGCGTTGTCGGCATTTTGGCGGGCAGTGGCAATGATTCTCTCATCAATGTCTGAACCCTGGAGCTTAAGGAGATTGTCTTCAATGGCCCCGCTGGCCTCATTTCTGGCCTCCTGCCACATTGCTCTTCCCAGTTCCGGCCAGTCCTCAGCGGCAAAGCGGCGGGTTAGACCCGGAGCGATATTATCTCCAATCAAAGCCGCTTCAATTAAAATAGTCCCCGACCCGCATAAGGGGTCCAGGAGCAGGCGCTGAGGCTGCCAGTGGCTGAGTTGGACCAAAGCTGCAGCCAGGGTTTCCTTAATGGGCGCCTGTCCCGCCTCCACCCTGTAACCCCGTTTGTGCAAGCCGGCGCCGCTGGTATCAATGGTCAGGGTAGCCCTGTCTTTGAGGAGGGCAACCTGAATGGAATAGCGAGGACCCGTTTCCTGAAACCACTGAGCCTTATATCTCTGTTTCAGCCGCTCCACCACTGCCTTTTTGACGATGGCCTGGCAGTCGGGAACGCTGTGCAGCTGAGACTTTATCGATTTTCCCTGAACAGGGAACTCTCCATCTTCAGGAATCCAGTCCTCCCAAGGCAGGGCCTTGGTTCCCTCGAAAAGTTCATCAAAGCTCCTGGCTGCAAATTCTCCCAGCAGCAGCTGCACCCTGTCGGCAGAACGCAGCCAGAGATTGGTCTTTGGAATAGCAGCCAGGTCGGCAGCAAAAAGCACCCGGCCGTTTTCCACCTCCAGGTCAGTATAGCCCAGATTCCTCAGTTCCCGGGCCACCACTGCCTCCAAGCCAAAGGCGGCAGTTGCGATGAGCCGTATTTCCCCCATTTCCCTCACCCCTTCAGTTGCTTGTTTTCGCTCCCTTTTATCCTGCCCAAAAAAAAGGGGCCAGCACTGGCCCGCACAAATTTACTCATATATTTCTATGCTCTCAAGCATATGCCTGAAAAGAGGCGCATACTGGGAGTCAACACCGCTGGAGCAGGTCATAGTTATGACATATGTAAAAGTCTGCGTCTGCTTATTCGCCATCTTGAAGGTGCGTTTAAAGTAAAGCTGGTGCTTGTTGACCAGGGCTCCATCTTCTTTGCAAGAAACGACAGTATACATGGCCTCGCCAAACCCCTCCAGGAAGACTGAATCCTGGGAGATAACGGTAAAAACCTGGGGCTTGTTGTCCACCCGATGAGCGTCAGGATTGAGAGACATTGCACCAAGAAAGCTAATATCCAAGGCGCCACGGATACCGTCTTTGAAGACCACCTGAGATTGGGCGTCATAGTAGAGGCTCCAGCCAGTACCGGGAACTTCCATTTTGATGCCATAGTCAGAAAAATCCATTGCCACCCATTTTGCACTGGGATCGTATTCAGGGCCTATAACTGTTTCCCGTTTAAACTGTGAAGCCATGGCAAACACAGCTCCGCCGATAAGGGCAATCGCCAGTATTACCAGCAGTATTTTAACTGCCATGGCCCCTCCGCCGGAGCGCTTAGCTTTTCTCAGTGAGCGTCCGCAATAAGAACAGGATTTAGCAGTGTCCGGCATTTCATTGCCGCAGTCCGGACATAACATTATTTAACCCCCCTCAGAGGTATTTATTGCCTCTACATAATTCTACATTGAGGCAATAAAATCCTGCTTGGGGTTTATATTTTAAGATTATCCTTCTGCAGCACTGCTAGCGATGTAGACCTTGAGTTCTGCATCAAGCAAATTAGGGACCAGGTAGATGCTGGTTTGGGCATCCCATCTTTCCTTGACAGGGAATACAACCATCTGTGCCTCCCGCCGATCTTTAACAATACATGCACTGACATCGGCCTCCCATTTCTTGTCCACTATCAGAACCTTGACCGCCAAAGACCTCTCCTCCTTTTGATTTGTTATTGGATTCAACATTATCACATTTGCCTGTCGAATCATGTCGCATTTGCTGGTTAAAGGAAAACATTTTCTTCCCTTTACCTACACAATATTAATGCGACGCTCAGAAGGATTTTGTGGCAATAGGATCTCGATTATTAGCAAATAATATATTTATAAGCTGCGAGGAGGCAGACAATGGACATAATATCCCATGGCATATGGGGAAGATTGCTCCTGGACAAAAAAAAATTCTGGCTGGCTATAGCTATTCTTTACCTGCTCATTGCCGCCTGACTGCATGTCCCCCAACAGGGATAAAAAAAACTGGCCATGCCAGCAGGGGGCTGTTTCGGCCCCCGATTTGCGCCGACTGACCCAAGTCAGGCGGCCGGGTTATTGCCCGTAAAGCAAGGGGCTGCCTCTATTGTGAGAACAGCTCCTTTTAGCGCCATAATTTTTCTAGCCCCTGATAAATCCAACGGGGAAATAAAGCAAGCCAGCTTAATAAATCCATTTGACAAATACGGGTTATGCCAAAGGCCCCAGCAGCCATCAGGCCAGCTTCGGCACATATCACCCCGAACCTGCCGCCGATGACAATAATGAAAAAACAAACTGTAAACAAAAATGCCAGGTTTATGCCAATGCCCTGCCAGGACCAATTGTCGCCAATCAATGAACCGACGAGGGCAGTCATCACTGCCAGCAGCGCTGTCCCCAGCAGCAAGGGCAAAAAAATTGCATGGCGCACAGCCACAAAAACGTAGCACATCAGGGGGATGCCTATGGTAAGCAGTACCAGCAGGCCGCCATGGTGCCACTTGTTCAGCAGGTGGTAGATAAGCAGACAAAGGACTATGGCTGCAAGTCCACCGAAAAAGTAAACAGATGTATACTGATCAATTGCTCCCAGCTGCCATAACAAGAAGGCTGGGACCAAACCCATTATGGCTGCACTTAAGTCTTTCAAGCAAACATCACCCCTTAGAAATTGTTTCGACACTGAAAATGAATTTTCCTGCCCCTTTTTGATTTTTTTTAAAAAAAATAGCAACCTGCAGAAAAAAGTTGCTAAAATCTATTATTGGCTTAAAGAATTTTAAACCCGTTTCTTTCAAGAATCTGTTCGGCTTCAGGTCCCTTGCCCTTTTCCACCTTCAAGATAAGCAGATTCGTAGAGGCAAAACGGCTTTGGGAAAAGACGACAGTCTCTATTTTGATGCCGTTTTTCTGCATCAGATTAGTGACGTCTGCCAGGCGCCCTAAGACATCGGGAACTGCAAACATCACCCGATCCCCGCCTTTGGGTCCGTAACCCAGGATTTCGTCAAAGACCCGCAGAACATCACCTTTGGTCAGGATGCCCACCAGTTGGTTATCATCATCGACAACGGGAAGCAAATCCACTTCGTGGCGGAACATCGTGTATGAAGCCTGTTCAATTGGCTCATCGGCATTAATTACCACCACTTCCTGATTCGGGTGGAGAAGCTCGCTGACGGTCCTGCGGTGAAGGAAATGAGCGATGCGGCGCTTGTCCGGTTCAATAGTAACTTTAGTAGAGGCAAAAGGAATGGGCATGTCAATGTCTATTCCTGCCTCCTGATTTTGCTGGGCGCAGCAGGCGCAAAACTCACGCATGATTGTCTTTTCATCGACAACGCCTACGACCTTGCCCCCGTCTACAACAGGAATGCCATCAAAATTATGGTCCTCTAAAATCTTTAGAACCTCGTACAGGCTGACTTCGGGACTAACTGTAATTATCTTTCGGGTCATTCTATTTTTCACAAACATTTCTTGGTCCCTCCCAGATTCAATGGTAATAATATTGTCCTATTTGCGGAGTATTTTGTCAACCCCGGGTTACGCCCCTGTGCCCTCTGCTGTGTTATAATGCTGGAAAGATCAGTCGGTTTTAAGAGGAGGGTGCTAATTGGGAGCTGTTGTACTGCTGCCGATCTTGCTGCAATCAGCCTCCGGGATGCTTATTAGCGCTGGCGTCGCCGCCAGGAATGTCCGGGAATACTACCCGCTGTTTGCAGTGCTGATGATCGCTGTAGCAATAAACATCATAATGATTGTCTGGCACCGTAAAAAGGATAGCTTTCCCAAGAAATAACAGGCTGCTCTTGCCTGTTATTTTAGTTTTCCAGCATTCGGCTGCACTGGCAATCCCCCTTCTGCGCCTGCGCAGATTGCAGCCCGGCGATTATTGCCTCAATTATTTCCTCTATTGGGCCTTTGCCGTTAAATCCAGCATAATCGGAGTCCCCCCAAAGGTTTGTCTTGGAATAACCTGCCACCGCCCCTTCCATGATGGCAAAGCTGTCCAGGCAGTGGACGGTGCCGGGATTTTTGGCTAAGCGGATAAAGCAATCATCCCCTTGCTGATAGCCGACCACGGCAATATCCGCCCCCAGCTCCAGCAGCATCATGGCGATGTAATACACATAGTTCTTGCGGACACCGGCGCTGACTACCAAACAATTGCCCAACTTGTGCAACTGGGCGGAAAGGGCGGCCTCAAGCCTGACTTCTCTGTCAATTCTGCCAGTGATGCGAAAGATCTCAAGGAGCTGCCGGTAGCTGACCCCGCCCTCGTCAAGGATGGCGGCCAGGTCGGCAATGGTGCCATTGGCGGCGGCGGCCAGGTTCCTTGTATCGCCCATAATCCCTGCCCCCAGGGCAAGGGCATGGCTGCCCTGCAATTGTTTACCTAGAGCCCGGCAGATTCTCCAAACCAGCTGACAGGTTGAATCTGTCTGCTCATAGACTGCTGCCAAGGCGCCTTTGACCAGAGAATTGTTTGCATGGTGATCTACCAACAAGTAAGTGGCGGGCATGCAACCCGGCAGCTGTTGAGCATCGGCAGTATCTACCACAATGGTCAAGTCATAATCTCCAGGGTCGGGGGAGTATATAACCTGCATCTTTAATTTGAGTTGCAGCTCCCGGGCATGTTCGCTGACTTTTCTGGGCACCGCCATCTCCCCGCCCAGCATGTCTGCCAAAACCCAGGCCGCTCCCAGGGCATCGCTGTCAGCATCATCGTGGCAAAGGACAAGCAGAGCCTTGCCCTGGTTAGCTGCAAGCGCTTCCAGGAATCTATCCGGGATCACTGGAATTCCCCCCAAATTTTGACTTCGGGAACAAGGAGGACATTGTGTTTTTTCCGGACCTCCTCTTGAACCTTGCGAATTAAGTCGTATATATCCTGGGCGGTAGCTTGATTGGCATTGATAATAAAGCCGCAGTGTTTTTCGGAAACCGCTGCCCCCCCCAGAACCATTCCCCTTAGGTTGCAGGATTCAATGAGCTGGCCGGCAAAATGCCCGGTTGGCCGCTTAAAGGTGCTGCCGGCGCTGGCCTTGTCCAGGGGCTGTTTTTCCCGGCGGCGGCGGTTGAACTCATTCATCTTCTCCTGAATTGTCCCGGCGTCGCCTGGGACCAGTTCCAGCTCGGCCTCCAGGACAACATGGCCATTGCTCTGAAAAACACTGGACCGGTAGCCCAATTCCATCTCCTTGGGGCCAAAGGTGGATAATTCCCCGCGGCTATTCACCGCCAGCACCCGCAGCAGCACATCCTTCATCTCGCCGCCATAGGCGCCGGCGTTCATGACCACCGCGCCCCCTACAGAGCCAGGGATGCCATTGGCAAATTCCAGGCCGGCAAGGCTGTTCACCAAAGCAATTGCACTGACACGGGGCAGGGATGCCCCCGCCTGAGCAACGATTCTGCCGCCGGCAACTCGGACTGCAGCCAAGTTGTCCCCCAGGACAATGACCACACCAGGGAAGCCATTGTCGCTGACCAGCAGATTAGTGCCCCGGCCCAGCACATGCCACTGAATGCTGTTTTCAGCACAAAAAGCTATTATCTGGGTCACCTGGCTGTAATCCCCGGGCAGCACCAAGTACTCCGCAGGGCCGCCCACTTTAAAGGAAGTATATTGAGACAAGGGCCTCCGGCAGAGAACTGAATCTGTCCCCAGGATAGATTCTAGCTCAGCCTTGATCATGGTCTTCCCCCCAAACATTCTCACTCAAATTATAGGATAGCCCCCTGACCCTGTCAAAATTCAGCTTGAGACAGGGAAAAGGCCGATCTATGCCGAAATAAGCTATCAAGATTAAACCAGGAGGGATCTGGATGAAACCAATACCTAACAGCAAGATATGGGCCGCAGTCAGCTATCTCCCCCCATTTTTCGCCCTGCTCCTCTTCTTTAAGGGCAAGGATTCCCTGGTCTTCTTTCACGCCAGACAGGCAATCTGGATCTGGCTGCTCTTTGTCCTCGCCCTGATAATAATTCTCCTGCCTGGCCAATTCTTTGCCCTGGTCAAATGGCCCATTTCCATTACCGCCGCTATGCTCTTTATTTATCTTTTCATTAACGGCATTGTTGATGCCCTTCAAGGCAAGGCCAATCCTTTGCCTCCTTTTGGCGAAAACATTCAAAGAAAGGGATTTTTCCAGAGCTTGCACAAATAACCCCAGGTGAAAAGAACCCAGCCGGGTTCTTTTTATGTCAACTCCAATTCTTGCCCCGGCTCCATTACTTCCACCTGTGACAAGCTGCTGGCTTCCACATTGGCCTTAAAGAGATGAGGGTCTTGGACAATGAGTTCATTAGTATTGTAGTGCATAGGGATAATTACCCTTGGCTTCAACATTTCCGCCGCCAGCAAAGCATCTGAGGGCCCCATGGTATAGTTGTCCCCTATGGGCAGCAAGGCATAATCAATTTGCTCTAATTTTGCCAGCAGCCCCATATCCGAGAACAGCCCCGTATCCCCGGCGAAATACACCCCCACTTGATGAAAGTTAAGGTAGAACCCGCAGGCCAGGCCGCCGGCCACCCCAGCCCCGTGGAGCGCTGGGGTGAAGCGCAGGTAGCCAAAGGGGAAGTTGGCCCTGCCGCCGATATGGCCGGTATGGATGCGGCTGACACCTTGGCTGCGGCAGAGATTGCCCACTTCAAAGGTAGATATTAAGACGGCGTTATTATGCTGACAGATTTCTACGGCATCTCCCAGGTGATCCCCATGGGCATGGCTGACCAGCACATAATCGACAGATATGGACGACGGGTCTCGATCCCCTGCTCCGGGATTGCCATTGATATACGGATCAAAAATCAGGCTGTCCTCCCCGTTGCTCAGCACAAAACAGGAATGTCCCAAGTAAAGAAGCTTGGTCATGGATAAACTCTCCTTGCTCTAAGAATTATCTGGTTCATTCTGCAGCAGTGAACTGCTGGGGGGAATCCCCTTAATACCAAGCGCATTTATACCTAAAGGCGATAAAAGCTGTGACCGCCAGAGCAGCAACAGCATCTGCCCTCAGTATTCCCCAAAACCGGGCAATAAACAGTCTGGCAATCAGCCTCCCCGCCGGATGTTTCAGTATACGGCAGAGGCAAATGTTTAGGGGCTAAATCAAGCCGAGTTTTTCAGCCTGCTCTCGAATTGTCTCCGCCACCATATCTTTTAGTTCCCGGGGCGCAACCACTTCCACTTCCGCCCCCATGCTCAGGACCCAGGCGAAGATTTCATCCAGCATGCTGACGGACTTGTGAAATTCCAGGCTGCCATCAGGCAAATCCTTTAAGCGGTCAGCTTTGTTCCCCATGTACTCCTTGACAAAGCGGCTGGCCTCCGGGGAAAAGCGCAGCGCCACCTGGTAATCCTCTTCCCCCTTCAAGGCGTTCCAGCATCTCTTGCTGTAATCCTCATAATTAAAGGAGGGGGCGGGTTCAAACAGGATTTCCAGCATCTCGGCTTCTTCAATTCTGTCCAGGCGAAACTCCCGAATGGAATTGCGGGAGGTGCACCAGGCCACTATATAGTATTGCTGGCGAAAATAAATGGTATAGGGGTGAATGATGCGCTCACTGTTCTCGTTGGCGCCAAAGGCACGGTAATGAATTCTCACTGCCTGCTGCAGGCGAATGGCATCGGCAAACAACTGAATGATCTGAGCACCCCGGCCATCGCTGCCAGGAAACTCCACCCGAAAGTTTTGGTATATATCCTGCAGGTAAAGGCGCTGGGGTTCTGGCAGTGCGGAAATTAAGCGGTCTGTCAGCTTGATGCCGGCCTCAGTCACCGGATCGCGGCCCAAACTCTCCAGCAGCCTGTTGATGAAAACTACTGCCATCAATTCGTCAAAGGAACACTGGATCTCCTCCAGCTTAAAGTGGTCCAGCATCATGTAGTATGTCTTCTGGCCCCGCTCCTCTTCTGTAATGGGAAAGATTTCGCTAAGGACATCAATATCCCGATAGATTGTCCTGAGGGAGACTTCTTCCGTCAGGCTCTGGAGCAGCTCACGATGCAAATCTTCAGCGCTGCGTCCATTTTTGCTGCTAGCCAGTGCCCGCAGCAGAAACTGCTGGCGCACCAAAGCGTTAATGCTCATTATCAGACCTCCTGCAAATAGCCTTGCACTTGTATATTCGCCCATAACCTGTCTGTTTCCTCCCTCTTCTTCAGGGAAGTAGTGCAGGAATGTCTGTTTTTGCACCGAATACTTATATATCCATCAGGAGGTGCAGACAAAATGCAAACCAATTCCGACAGGCTGGTCCAGATTGCCGTTGCCGGCCAAGTGGCCTTCGCCCGCTCCTACGGCCCCTGGGAGATATCCCAAGGGGGCAAGGCCTTTATGTATCCTAGTGTAGGCGGCATCAGCTATAATGCAAAAATTGGCGACCTGGCCAGCGGTTTTCAGGCCGACCACGCAGAACCGGGGGTGACCATCCGCAGAAAGGACAATTTAGAAAATGGCGGTCTCAACACTTTGGCCTGTGTAGGCAACACCGCCACAGTAAGCAGCGGCGATGCCAAGGGCGCCCGGGGCTATGTCACTGGCAAACACGGGGGAGTTGAACACGTCCTCATTTGGTTTGATCAGGATACTCTGGAAAAGCTCGGTCCCGATGATACTATCCAAATTAAAAGCTGGGGCACGGGCCTGGCTATAGATGAAATGCCTGATATCCAGTGCAAAAACCTGGACCCGGACTTGCTGGCAAAGATGAACCTGCATATCCGCTCGGGAGTTTTAGAAGTGCCGGTGGCTGCCACAGTCCCGGCCCAGCTCATGGGTTCGGGGATGGGCTCGGCAACTGCCCACCGGGGAGACTATGACATCATGACCGCTGACATCCAAGCCTATAGCAAGTATGGACTGGATAAACTCCGATTGGGCGATATCGTCCTCCTCCAAGACTGCGACACCACCTTTGGCCGTGGTTACCTGGAGGGAGCTGCAACCATCGGCGTCATCGTCCACAGCGACTGCCTCTTGGCCGGCCATGGTCCCGGAGTCACCACTCTCTTGACCTGCAAGACTCCAAAAATCCGGGGCATTCAAGACTCTAAAGCCAACATCGGCAGCTATCTGGGTATTCTTAGGGAGGGAAATTAAATGCTTACAACCAACAAAGAGCAACTGGTACAGCTGGCGGTATCGGGCCCTGTAGCCCATTCAAAAGTCCGGTCTCCTTACCGGATCAAAACCAGCGGCATGCCCGTCACCCTGCCGGGAACCGGCGGCATTACCTATAATGTCAGAATTGGCGACCTGGCCTGCGGCTGGGTGGCTGACCATGTGGAACCAGGGGTCAGCATCCGCAACAGCGACGACACTGAGAACGCCGGCCTCAACACCTTGGCCTGTGTGGGCAACACCGCTACAGTAATCAACGGCGAAGCAAAAGGCGCTAAGGGCTATGTTACCGGCAAACACGGGGGCATTGAGCATGTCCTGGCCTGGTTTGACCAGAAAACCTTGGAATCCATGGCCATCGGGGACAAAATCCAGATTCGGGCTTGGGGAACAGGCCTCAAGATCCAGGAGGTCCCGGAGATAACAGTGATGAACCTGGACCCGGAACTGCTGGAAAAGATGAACCTCAAGATTGTTGACGGCATCCTGGAAGTTCCGGTAACTGCTATCCTTCCCCCTTACCTCATGGGTTCCGGCATCGGCGCTGCCACCTGCCACACCGGGGACTATGACATCATGACCGCTGATCCCGATGCCTTCAGGGAATATGGCCTGGACAAACTGCGTCTGGGAGACATCGTCCTCCTTCAAGACTGCGATAACCAATATGGCAGAGGCTATCTCAAGGGCGCTGTTTCCGTGGGCGTCGTCGTCCACAGCGACTGTGTCATCACCGGCCATGGCCCCGGCGTCACTACCCTCTTTACATGCAAAAGACCCCTCATCCGGGGCATTAAGGATACCGAGGCCAATCTCATTGCCTGGCTTTCCCTTTAGGGGCAAGACCAGCCATCAAAAAGCTTTGATGGCTGGTCTTTATTCCCAGACAAATTCTTCTATATACAGCGTCCATTCTGACAGGTAGGCTGCTTCCACAGGCGCTCCCCCTTTAACCTTGATGCGGTATCCCATGAGTTCCGCCCATTCTCCCTGAGTGTCCAGCTCCTGGGCAGCTGTGATCTGCCTGGCCAATGCTGTCAGGGTATAGTAGGGGATCTGACAGGGGAGGTCCTGCCATTCCAAACTGCCTTCATCAAAATTAATCAGGAGATTGTCGCTGCCATATTCCAGCCCCAGTGAACCCTGGGGCATTTGTATTTCCAGAACCAAGGTTTCCCCCCGAGATTCCAGCACCGTCATCTCCAGGTCCCCATCCTGCTGGTGGAAAAAAATACGATACCTGGCCTGCCAGGATTCAGTTTCAGCTGAGTTTGCCCAGTCAAGGGCCCGGGAGACCGGATTGCAGCCCCCCAGCAACAATGCCGCCGCCAGCACCAAAGCGCCCAGTCTGAATTTCATTCAGATCCGCTCCAAGCCGTCTCGGTCCAAGACATTTTCACTGGAATCCCCTCCAGTTAATTATATCTTTTCCTTTCCGAAGTATTCCCGACTGGACTGTTTGTAGAGCAAGTTTACAGCCCCCGGCAGGGCCGCCAGCACATCCCTGGGCAGTTGGGCGGCGCTGCCGGTTTCCTGGGCAGCCAGTTCTGATGCCGTGCCCAAAAGCCAGGAGGCGGCACAAGCGGCCGCAAAGGGCTCTGTATTTTGGGCCAAAAGTCCCAATATCAGCCCCGTGAGAATATCCCCCGAACCGCCGGTAGCCAGACCCGGAGTGCCGGTTATATTGAGAACGGCTTTCCCCGCAGGGTCGGAGATGCAAGTAGTGGAGCCTTTGAGAATAACGACACAGCCCCAGGCCCTGGCCGCCCGCCGGCAAGTCCCCAGGGGGTCAGCCAAGACTTCCTGGACAGTGCAGGCCAGGAGCCGAGCCATCTCGCCAGGATGGGGGCTTACAATGGTAGGGGGCTCCCGCCGAGGAATCCCCGGGGCCAGCACATTGAGGGCATCGGCATCAATTGCCAGGGGCAAATCAGATTTAAGCAAGCGCCCTGCCAATGCCCTGGTTCCCGGGCACACCCTGCACCCGGGGCCAATGGCTGCTGCGTTGAACTTCCCCAAGGGCACCTGGGCGGCAGCTTCCGGCGAAAACTCCCCCTGGGCGGAAGAAGGCAGGGGCAAAGTCAAGGCTTCCCAGACTTGGGCCGCCAGCATGGGCTGAATTTCGTCGGGACAGGCAATGGTCAAGAGGCCTATCCCCGAGCGAAGGGCTGCAGTCCCGGCCAGCATGGCTGCGCCGCTCATGCCCCGGCTACCTGCAGCCAAGAGGCCGTGGCCAAAGTTCCCCTTGTGGCTGTCCAGCTGGCGCTGGGACAAACCCTTGGCAGCATGGGGACCATCATTTAAGACCAGGTCTGTCCCCTGGAGCAGGGAAACAGGCAGGCCAATCGGATCGACAAATACCCTGCCGGCGGCTTTGCGGCCTGCGGGGGTGTAGAGACCGGCCTTAGCCAGGCCAAAAGTTGCGGTGGCCGTAGCCTGCACTACCGGGCCGGCAGGAAGCGCAAACTCCGCCGGCAGACCCGAGGGAATGTCCACTGCCAGCACAGCCCCAGGACTGCTGTTAATGGCGGCGATGATCTCTGCCGCTGTTCCCCTGGGCTCCCCCTTCATGCCGGTGCCCAAAAGGGCATCGACGATTAATGCGCAATCAGCCAGCTGGCCAGGGCCCTGGTATTTCTCCCAGGCCAGACCAAGACTGTCATAGATCATATACTGAATGGCGGCATCGCCCTGTAAATCATCCGGATCTGCCCCAGTAACCACCTTCACTTGATAGGAGCGGGCGGCCAAGTGCCGGGCAATGCCCCAGCCATCGCCGCCGTTGTTGCCTGCCCCTGTCACCACTGCCACCGGCCCTCGGGGACTGAGGTCTGCGGCGATGCGGGCAGCAAAAGCTACTGCCGCTTCCATGAGGTTTTGGCCGGGCACGCCAAAATCCTCAATTGCCCTGCGGTCAATTTCCCGCATTTGCTTGCCGTCTGCTAACCACTGCATCAATCTTCCCCCTCTGCTACGCAAAATGCCACTGCCCGCTCCCGGTCATGGCTGAGAGATATATGCAGCCTGCTGATTCCGCGGCGTGCAGCGGTGTCTGCAGCCTTGCCCCTGAGCCTGACCCGAGGAGCTCCCTGCTGATTATGGATAGTTTCCACCTGCAGCCAGGAATGGCCGCTCAATCCCGTCCCCAGAGTTTTAAAGACAGCTTCCTTGGCAGCGAAGAGCGCTGCCAGGCGGGACCACTCCTTGCCACCCTGAGGCAGCTGCTTAAGCTCCCCGTCGGTAAACAGCCGCTGCCGCAGCCTGGGGTTGTTCTGGACAGATTCTGCCACCCGGGCAATCTCAATGCTGTCTACACCAACTCCAATTATCACCGCAGCCACTCCCCTGCACAAATTATTCAACTAAGCTTACAGTCAGTATACATTATCGCCCCCGGATATAAAAGAACGGCACAGTATTTGTGCCGTCTACTTGCCTTTGCCAGGACCTTTATTTTTTCCGTCGCCAGAATTACCAGCGTAATTGTCTAAAAACTCTTTCCAGCCTTGATTGGGGGGCTTATTAGCCAGGATTTCTCCGGCTTCCTCCAGCCCATACCCCCGGCCAAGAATGTAGAGAATCTGGCCTTTAGATACCTTCTCTGAAGCCGCAAGCTCTGCCACCTCAGCCATATCGGCGTATTTCCCCGCTCTGGACTGTAAACTCTTGCAGCCATTGAGCCGTTCTTCAAAGCCGACAACATCAATGCCGGCGGCGCTGACTAGGGCCTCTACACTGGCGGTTTCCAGACCACGGACCAGTTTCTGCAGTTTGCCGCCCCCTAAGTCTTCCAGCACCAGCAGGGCAAGGAGATCGTCGGGTGCAAGCCCTTTGCGCAAATAGCTGGATAACTGACCGGCGGGATGGTCGAACTCCTCAGCCAAAAGATCCGGCAGCCAATCGGGCTTAGACAGCTGGGGTGCCTCGACCTCATCAGGTTTTTTGTGCTTTTGCAAAAACTGTCCCGGAGACTGGCCTGACTGGCGCAGTGCTTTAAACAAGTCAGCAGGCGCAAGCTTTTCTGCGTCAGCAATTGCCAGGAGACAATCAATTTCTTCAGAGGTCAGGCCCTCTGCCAGCATTTCTTCTACCAGGCTGCCGCTGACCAGATATTTTTCCAAAAAGGCCTGAACTACAGGATTGTCATGCCAGGGGGCGATATCAATTGTCTCCGCCAGCTCTTCCTGAAGATTGCCCAGGGCTGCGGCCGATACTGACTCAGCATTGCCCACTTCTGTGCCTGTCTTGCGCTTGAGATAGCTGCGCAGGGGCGATTTGCCATCTGCTTTATACTCCTTGGCGCCTAAACGCACTACATGGAGCTTGACTATTACTCCCTGACCTTCAAAAGCTCCCAATAAGCGATCGCTATCAATGGGGGCCTGGGAATCAGCGGTGACAAAGACATTTTGTTCTTCCTCAGTCAGCCCCAATTGGACGCAGCGGGCAAAGATGGCCTCAATGGCGGCATATACGTCTTCTGGTCTTTCCAGACTGCTTAACAGTTCTGTCCCCGCCTGGTCAAAGGCCGTCCACTCTTTGAGCTGGTAATTCTCGGTGTAAACCAGTTCCAGGCTGGGATTGATGTCCAGGGCCAAGCGATATTGACTGGCAGATGCTCTGGGCAAAGTATAGATTGTAGATACTGCAAGTAACGCCAAGGCTGCAGCTATGGCTAATGCCCGCTTCCATTTGCGTCCGGCAGGAGCCAGGGTGACATAGCTTCCCAGGTCTCGACCGGCAGGAGTCTTGCCCATGCGCATCAAAACCTGCCCCTTGGGGCTGAGAATAAAATAGCGGTCAGCCTCAATACGGCAGATAACCCCAGATTTACCCATCACAATCCCCTCCTATCTGCAGATATGAAGAAATAAAAGGAAAGTCTCCCTCTCTGGCAGCAACCAGAAGTAAGGCGATAAGATAACGGCGGCGCTTTCCCAAGGTTTTTGAGGTTTCGCCCGTAAGCTGGGATATCTGCTCCAGAGGAAGGCGCCCCTGTTCCAAAATCTTAGCCACCAGTTCGGGCCTGCCGGCAACAAGTCTTGCCACCCTGAACACCCTGTCCCTGACTGCTTGCTGACTGGGAGATTCCCGGGCAAGATCAGTAAAGCTAATGCCGTATGTATCCAAAACAGCGGCAAATTCCTGCAGTTCTGCCGCCCGTTCCAGGCGGAGATACTCCTCCCCCCAGGTGGCATCCTGTATGGCGGCGGGAACGTCATCAACAACCACTTCCCGCTTGGCCAGCCTTTGCATGCTGCGTTGATAATCAATGAGGCGCCGCTTGATTACTATTGAAGCGAAAGTCTCAAATTTAGCCCCTTTATCGGGCTGGTAGCCATCTATTGCCGAATCAAGGGCGATCATGGCAATACTCAATTCCTCATCCCTGCCCCATTCCAGCAGCCGGCGGCAGTGAGCGGAAGCGATTTTGCGCACAAATACCCTGTATTCTTCGAGAAATCGATTGCGGCTGACTGGGCCGGCCTTTGCCGATAAATAGTCCATGGGACTCCAGTCCTCCTTTACAAATATATTCGAAACTTCTCCCCTGCTTTTGGGGAAGTTCGCCTGCTATTTACGCTGAGTGTTCAACATATTTTCTCCCGAGAAGACGTTATAATTCTCCTTCGATGCGGGTTTGGTCCAGCCACTGAGAAAACAGGCGTACAAATTGCGGCCGGCAAACCTCCACATCCATCTTATAATCCTCGAGAACCTTTAATTTGGCTTCAATCAGGCTCCCCCGCATAACGGTGATTACAAGCTTGAAGGTATTCTCCAAGGCCCGGCAGCGCTGATACAGCAGTGAAAGGTTTTCGGGATCCGCGTCTTCATAAACCACCACCCAGTTATTTTCCTTGCTGCTGATATACTGGCTGGCCAGCTCCACCAATTCAGGATCTTTGACCACGTGAATACCAATCATGAGCAGGGCATCTTCAAGAGAGTTCTCCAGCGTCGGAATCCAGGTCACCTTGTTTCCCCCTGAGCCTCCTCCCCAGTTTTCCGGCACCAGAATCCAGGAAGGACGGCTGTTTTCTGATAAATATAAGCGATGACTGGGGGCAATGCCGTCATGATAAGGGTGGCCACTGCCTACCAGGATTTGGGCTGTAATTGTACCCACTTGCACTCACCCTTCCCTGATTTGTCCTTATTCAGATTAAATTCAATATAAGTTTCGGGAATCCCTGCTTTTCGCGCAAGTTAAATATTGGCCTTCCTTTAATCGTCAATCTTCTCATGGTATAATGTTAAAAACCTGTGGCGGTGAAAGCTTATGCTGGACAATAACTCAGGAATCCCTTTGTATTTGCAGGTTTACGAAAAATTAAAGCTGAAGATTACCGGGGGCCTTTGGCCTGAAGGCTCCCTTATTCCCGCTGAGACCAGCATGATGAAGCAGTATGGTGTAGGCAGGGAGACGATGCGCCGGGCGGTGCTCCGGCTGGTCAACGAAGGCTACCTTTTTCGCCAGCAGGGCAAGGGCACCTTTGTCTGCCGCAAACGCCCCCAGGACGGCCTAGAACAGATCGTATCCTTTACAGCGGAAATGCTGGCCCGGGGTTACAAACCCGGCACAAAAGTGCTGGCAAGCCTGCAGCAAAAGCCTGACCCTAGTACTGCCAACCGCCTCAACTGTGGTCTTGATGAGGATATCTATTATTTCAAGCGCCTGCGCACCGCCAATGAGCTCCTGGTGGCGGTGGAAGAATCCTGGCTGTGCATGGACACTCTTGGCTCCCTGGACCAAGAAAAACTGGCTGGCTCTTTTTATGATTACCTGGTCTATGATAAAGACATTAAACTCGGGCGCATTGTCCAGGAGATCAGCTCCGATGTGGCTGACGCCGATACAGCTGAGCTGCTGGCGGTAGCCCCTGGTCATCCAATCCTTCAACTCTCCCGGCTGATGTATACTGCCGGAGGCAAGCCCTTTTTCTGGATGGTCTTCCGCTACCGGGGCGACATCTATTCGATAAAAACAAAAATGGATTTATCCTAAAAAGGCCCAGTGGGGACAATCCCCACTGGACCTTTTTTATTTCGTCGCCAGCTGGCCCTGCTCCAGTCTGGTCAATAACTCCAGGAGCCTGGGCATGATGCAGGCATAGATTGCTTCACCTTTTTCCCGGCTGGCCTGGGTGGCATCGCCGGTCTGAGCAAAGGGCAGGGTTTCCTTTTCCATCCCCGGCCAGGCCGCCGTGACTACGGTACGAAGATTATTGACCCCCGCTTTGCTCATATCCACCAAGTCCTCATCAATGGCCAGCACCGTCGAGGTTTCATCTTCGCCCCCATGGCCTTGGCCCTGGCAAATTTCCAGAATCTCGGGAGCGAAGTCCTGCCACCAGTTGATAACCACTACAGTCATGCCTTTAGCGGCCAGGTCCTCCATTGCCACCCGCAGGGCGGGAATATTCCCCCCATGGCCGTTAAAAATCATCAGCTTGTCCAGCCCCCAGCGCTTCAGCTCCAAGCCCACATGGTACACGTAGGCGCCCAAAACCTGGCTGGGCAGGTTCAGTGTGCCGGGGAAAGGTGACAGGCTCCAGGAATGGCCGTAGGGAATCTCAGGGGCAATAATAATCCTGTCCCCGGCCGCCTCCTCCAGCAGCTCCATAAATCGCCGGGGAATGAGCATATCTGTGCCCAGTGGACAGTGGCGGCCGTGCGCTTCAATCATCCCCACCGGCAAAACGGCGATATTAACCTTAGTCAGCTTTTCCCGAAAACTATCCATAGATAAATTCATCAGGTACATCTGTGTTCCTCCCTGACTTGGGCGGCAAGACGCCGCCCCTGCATTTCGCTCTCGCAAATATATATTCCATGTGCTGCCAAGGCCCTCACCATATCTAGCAAGGGATCCCCTTCTCCGAGGTTCAACCTTACCACCTTGCGCTTGCCGGACCTCTTGATTTTGGAGGTGCTAATTTTAAGAATGCCGTCATTTACGCTGTAACAGTGAAAGTGGTCCAATTGCCCTTTCCATGCCCTCCCCCCCTATTAAATGTCGGGATAATCAGACGGATTTTCACTAGTGTACCATGTTTGACCAAGATATTCCAGCTAATGGGACACAAAGAACCGTCCCCTTTGTCCCGCTATTCTGCCCTGAGGGCTTCGGCGGGGTCTTTTTTTGCCGCCATCTTTGCCGGGATCACCCCCCCCAGCATGGTCAGGAGGACGCTTGTCGTCGCCAGCCCCAGGGCATGCAAGGGGTGAAGCTGAGCGATATTTTTCAGTTCGGTAAGCTTATAGAGAATGATATTGGCCGGTATGGTCAGCAGACAGGCTAGGGCAATGCCCATCACTCCGGCGCAGGCTCCGATGATAAAACTTTCTGCGTTGAAGACACGGGTGATGTCTTTTTTCCTCGCCCCCAGGGCGCGGAGGACGCCGATCTCCCGGGTGCGCTCCAGCACAGAAATGTAGATGATAATGCCGATCATAATCATGGACACCACCAGGGAGATGGCAGCAAAGGCCACCAGGACGATGGTGATGGCCGCCATGATGCTGCCGGACAGGCTGGTGATGATATTCGCCAGGTCGGTGTAGACTACCCTCTCTGCTTTTTTGTGCCTGTTGTTCCAGTCATCCAGACAGGCGATGATCTTTTCCTTGGCCTCGAAATTAGCGGGGTACAAGGAAATAGCGCTGAGAGTGTCCACTGCCCCCAAGGCTTTCAATATATCCTCCTTGCTCTCCCCCCTTATGCCCATCATCGCTTCCATGGGGTTGGCAGGCACGAGGCTGAAGAGTTCTCCCGTCAGGATGTTGAAATCT
Organism: Firmicutes bacterium UBA5286; assembly: GCA_002408465.1. GTDB lineage: Bacteria > Bacillota > Proteinivoracia > UBA4975 > UBA4975 > UBA4975. The sequence continues at coordinate 61,732 of DHSM01000004.1, forward strand.
GCTTGTTGCTGTGCCTGCACAATTTGGGTCTGTTGGGCATCGGCGATAAAAAACCTGGCCAGCTCGTCGGAATAGAGGAGACCTGTGTCCAAGCCTGAAATTTTTACTTCTTCTTTGACCCGGACTATGCCGGCAATGGTCAGGGGGATGGCGGTTTCGCAAGTATAGAGGTTGCTTAGATCGGTGGGAACGCCATTTATCGCAAAATAAGCGCCGTGTTTGGTGTAATAGTCGCCATTGAGCAGCAGCTTAAGCTGGCTGCCCACAACGTTTTCAAAGTCTATGCTCTCCCGGCTGTCAAAGCCCAGGGCCTCGAGAGCAGACTCATCCAGCTGGTTGTATTCATCAATTACCAGCAACAGCCCGGTCATATCCTGGGGGAAACTCCCCCAAAGCAGGTCATAATATTTGTCCAGGAACCCGGCGGCGCCGCCTCCGGGTTTTTCCGGCCAGGAGGCCAGGGTGACTCCCTCGCCAATGGCCCGGACCTTGCCGTCCACAGAGATCAGGATGTTCAAATTGAGGTTGCGACGGAAGGAGATGCCGTCCAGCAAAGCCGGGTCAATAGCTTGCAGGTAAGCGATATATTCCCTGGACAGATTGTTGAGGTGGACAGTGCCTTTTCCTTTTTGCGGCAGAGGGAAGATAACCGGTTTTGCCTGGAATTTCTCACCTGACTGAGCTTTGCGGTCAGGATGCAGCAATTCTATGTCAATGCTGCTTTCATTAATTGTTATTGGGTAATTGGAAAGGGCGCTGGCCTCAAAATAATCCACTTGCTTTTGAAAGCCGTTGGATAAGGACAGCACCAGGCCAATGCCGATTATGCCGATGCTGGCTGCCAGGGCGGTAATAGCCGTCCGCCATTTCTTTGTCATGATATTCATAAAGGACAGCTTGAGGGCAGTAAAGAAACTCATGCTGGTCTTCCTCAGTTTGTAGCATTCATTTATCGCCTCAGCTGCCAAGGGCTTGGAGTCATCAATGATACGGCCGTCCTGAAAATGGACAATCCGGTCGGCATAAGTCTCCGCCAGCTCCCGGTTGTGGGTGACCATGATCACCAGCTTGTCTGCCGCGACTTCTCTGATCAGATCGAGAATCTGCCTGCTGGTCTCGGTGTCCAGAGCTCCCGTGGGCTCGTCGGCCAAGATGATGTCGGGATCATTAGCCAGAGCCCTGGCAATGGCCACCCTCTGCATCTGGCCGCCGCTGAGCTGATTGGGTTTCTTATGAATATGCACCTTGAGGCCGACCTTTTCCAGCACATCCCGAGCCTTGCTGCCTTTTGCGCCCTTGGGAATCCCGGACAAAGTCAGGCCCAGTTCAACATTGTCGGCAATGTTCAGGTGCCCGATTAAATTATAACTTTGAAAGACAAAGCCTACGCTGTTGTTGCGGTAGGCATCCCATTCTTTCTCGGTGAAATCCTTAGTGGACTGGCCGTTGATGATGAGATCGCCGCTGTCATACTGATCCAGGCCGCCAACCACATTGAGGAATGTGGTCTTGCCGCTGCCGCTCTCTCCAAGGATGGCCACAAATTCATTCTTCCTGAAGTTCAGGCTGATATTGTCCAAGGCGGTCTGGGTAAAGCCACCGGTAGTATAGGTCTTCTTAATCTGTTTTACCTGTAACATCCTTAGCTCCTTCCAAGGTTCTGCTCAATCGGCTGCTAAGTATGGTACCACTGGGACCAAGTGAATATGCAAATGTCTTTCTGACAGTAAAAATCCCCTGTTCCAAAGGGACAGGGGAAGGGTATGCTCTTATAGCTGCCGCTTCTCATCGGGAGGCAGGTCCAGGGCCAAAGTGCCGCCGGGATTGAGGATGTTGTTTGGATCCAGATAGGCCTTGATTGCCCGCAGCAAATTGAGCTCATTCTTGCCCAGGGATTCTTCATACCAGGGCGCCAGCATACGGCCGATGCCATGATGGTGGCTGAGGGCGGCCCCGCTTTTGCAGATATGGTCGATGATCCTGGGCTGGTATTCCAGATACTCCTCTCCATCCATTTTGGCGATGAAGATAAAGTAGAGATTGGTTCCCTGGGGGTAAAAATGAGAAGAGTGAGACATGCAGATAGTGTGGGGCCGGGACTTGCAGAAGGCCCGGACATTGCCCCACACATCCTCCAGCCTGTCCCAGGGCACCGAGCATTCCAGAGTATCGATGATGATGCCATAGTCCTGGAGGTCTTCCCGCAAATAGGGATCCATAAAGCGGCCGTTTTCCCAGCGCCTGGTCACATAACCCGTGGCGGTCATGGCCCCGTATTTTTTCGCGATGCGACGGATTCTGCGCCGGACCAGACGAGTGAAGCCCTTGTCTCCGTCGGCGGTGCCCAGGAGGAGGCAGCGTTCATTGGGCATGTATCCTCTGGCTTTTAAGAGCTTATCGATGACCGTCCCCTCCACGCCATACAACCTCATGCCAACCTCAGTCTCCTCGGGATCCGACAGGCGAAACACCGAAGGCATGCCAAATTCCCCCTGGGAGATCTCCCGCACTGCCTCCATGCCGCTGGCGTAATCCCGGAAAATGTAGCTGAAGCGGCGGGTATTTTCCGGCCGGTATTTAAAGATCTTGAGGGTAGCCTCCACGAGAATCCCAAAGGCGCCTTCGGACCCCATCATCAGTTGGTCGATGTCGGGGCCAATTGCTTCCGCAGGGTACTCTTTGGTGACGATATCGCCTACAGGGGTGACATATTCCTGGCTGATGACAAGGTCCTCGATCTTGCCGTAATAAGTAGAATTCTGGCCGGCCCCCCGGGTGACAATCCAGCCTCCCACACAGGAAGAGTCAAAGGATTGGGGCAAATGGCCGCCGGAATAGCGTTCTTCTGTCTTGAAAACTTCGGGGGCATTGTTGAGAGCAGCCTCATAATCCCGGCCCATGATGCCGGGCTGAACAGTGACGGTCTGGTTGATGGTGTTGAGCCTGATTATCTTGTTCATATACACCCGCATATCCAGGGAAATGCCGCCATGAGGACACTCAGGGCCGCGCATGACGGAAGAGCCGCCCCCGTAGGGTGTCACCGGCACGCGGTTTTGATTGCACCATTTCACCAAGGCCCGGATATCTTCTTTGTCCCGGGGGCTGACAACGGCATCGGGAAGGTTTTCAATGATCTTCTCCCGCAGGCGGATGAGGTCGTACATCATCTTGCCGTAGGCCACCCGCAGGCGGTTAAAGTCATCGGTGTGGACATTCTCCGTCCCTACAATTGCCCGGAGTTCGTCGAGCTGGGCTTCTGTCAGACGGGAGGGGATGTCGAACTCCACCTCTTCTTCTCCCAAATTCATTTTTTCGGCAAAATCGGCATCCGTCATGGCAAAGGCATCTTTCATCATGGCGTAAAGCCGCTTGTTGGGGTGCTTAAAAACGTCAGGATATCCCCACTTAAATATTGACCTAAAGGATTTTGACGGCGGAACTTTTTCGTACCAATCAGGATAGAATTCCGTCTCTGCCATAATCTTCACTCCCCTTAGCATATTTTTCTCCCATAGTCATATCGTCGGTGGCAATCAGAGCTACATCGGTATTATACAATTTTTCCAGGACTACATCCCCGGGACGGAGCCGCTTTTTTACCACCAGCCTGCTAATTTCGCCCATGGCCCCAAAGACAGATTTCAAGGGAATTTCACCTAGTGTGCGCACCGGCAGCAGGGGGAAATCCACAAAGGCAGTCCTGACTGTAGTGGTCAGGGTCCGGCAGGGGTTAATCAGCTCCTGCTGGGCATAGCTGGCCCCCCGGGGGCATTTATTGCCGGTGACTGAAACTCCCTCCCCGCTGTGGCTCACGGTAAGCTTGCAGCCCTGAGGACACTGGATGCAGACTAGCATTTTCTCCATAAGTTCTACCCCCTTAAATTCAGACTCAGTTCTTCCGTCCCCGGAGGGAGAAGAGCAAGATCAAGAACAATCCTTTCCATTTCCGGCGGCCGCACAGCCTTATATTTCTTCTGCAGCAGCACCTGGCCGCCGGCGCTGATTTCCAAAGAGGCATTGGCAATTGTGCGGGCAGAGCGGAAATACAATACTGCCTGGCCGCCGGCGGCAATATCCAGCTTCTGAGGCACCACATATTGTATATCCCCCTGAGGAATCACCGGCAGATGACAAGGCCGGTCAGGCTTGCCAAGGGAGAACCTGGCTGCTGAACTGCCGGCAATTTCGCCGCTTTCAGAAACATAGTCCACCAAGTCGTTGACATGGAGGGCATTGCCGCAGCTGTATAAACCAGCCTGGCCGGTGGCCATCAGCTGGTCCACCGCCGGGCCGCCGGTACGAGGGTCTATCTGTACTCCCAGGGGAAGAAGCATGTCATTTTCGGGTATCAGCCCCACCGACAAGACCAAGGTGTCGCAAGGCACATACTCTTCGGTCCCAGGCAGCGCCCGTAAATTTTCATCCACCTGGCTGATAGTCACGGCCTCTACCCGCTCTGAACCGTGTACTTTGGTGACCGTTGCACCGAGGTGCAAGGGAATATTATAATCCTCCAGGCATTGAACAATATTGCGGGTGAGTCCCGACGGCTCTGCCTTAATCTCATAAACCCCCTGGACCTTGGCCCCTTCCAGGGTAAGGCGCCTGGCCATAATCAGGCCGATGTCTCCCGAGCCGAGAATGACGCAATTTTTACCCGGAAGATGCCCGCCAATATTGATGAGGCGCTGCACAGTGCCGGCGGTGTAAACCCCTGCCGGGCGCTGGCCATGGATAAAGACCTGCCTGGCGCTGCGCTCCCGGCAGCCGGTAGCTGCCACCAGGGCCCTTGTGACAATCTGGAAAACCGCCTGTTCGCTGTTTTGCAGGGTGAGGACAAAGCCCTCTTCTCGGGCTTCCAATTCCAAAAGAAAGGTGTCGGTGAAAAGCTTAATTCCCCGTTCCTTTGCCAGCTGGATATCCCGCCAGGCATATTCAGGGCCGGAAAGCTTTTGACCAAAGCGCACCAGGCCAAAGCCGTCGTGAATGCATTGCTTGAGTATTCCCCCGGGACGGCTTTCCCGCTCTACCAGGCAAACCCTGGCCCCGGCCTTATTAGCGGCGATAGCGGCGGCTAGCCCTGCAGGTCCCGCCCCGATTACGGCCACATCCCATTTTGCTCCGCTCATGTCCGCGTCCCTCCCCCTGTCTTGGTTTCTCCTGCCAGCAGCTGGGAGCCTGGCCTCCCCTTGTTAATTTCGCTGGCTGCCTTTCCCGTTTCCCGGGCCAGTATCTCCAAAATTGCGGGGGTGCAAAATCCACCCTGGCAGCGGCCCATACCTGCCCGCGCTCGGCGCTTGACGGCATCTAAAGATGTGGCCGGTACAGGACTGTGAATGGCGTCGATTATTTCGCCTGCGGAGATTGCCTCGCAGCGGCAGACAATCTGCCCATAGGCGGGATTCTTTTTGATTGCCTCTCCCCGCTCTTCCAGGCTGAGCTTTGCTAACTGAGGCGTCAATCTCCGTTCGGGATTAAAGGTTGGGTTGGGTTTAACCTCCCGGGTTGTCTTAAGAATCTCCACAGCCATTGCCGCTACATCCTGGGCAATAGCCGGGGCCGAGGCCAAGCCGGGAGACTGAATGCCGACGGCATGGATTAGGTTGGGCACATGTTCAGAAGGCTCTATGATAAAATCCTCTTCGAAAGTGCAGGCACGCACCCCGGCAAAATATGTGATTGTATCCCTGGGCCTGAGCTGTCTGTTAAGGCTCAGGTGCCGGGAGAACAAGAATTCCATTTCTTCAGGGGTGGTGGACCAGTCTTCCCGCTGAGAGACCTCGATGGCAGTGGGCCCCATGAGCAGGTTGCCTTCCACCGTTGGATTGAGGCCCCCTCCCTTGGTATAGGATTTTACCCCCAGCCTGGGCAGGGCCAGCACGCTCTTTTGGGTAGCCCCCAGGGCCTTGTCGATAATGGCAATGGTGCCCTTGCGGCCATGGATGGTAAAGAAATGGTCGTCGGCATAGGCGGCGATTTTATCGGCCCAGACCCCGGCGGCGTTGACCACTGCCCCCGCCCGGATCAGCCCCTGGTTAGTCCTGACTCCTATAATCCTGCCTTGCTCCATTGCAAAGCCCAGCGCCGCCGTGTTCAAGTGCACTGCCGCTCCGTTTTCCACTGCATTTTCAGCATAGGCCACCGTGACTTTATAGGGGGCCACCACCCCCGTTGAGGGCAGAAAGATCCCCCCCCGCTGCAGACTGGTGGCGTTGGGCTCCCGCCGGGCCACCTGGCGGCGAGACAGGGGGATGAGGCCATCAACACCTTTTTGCAGGGCTTTATAGCGGACATAGGGGAGAGCCAGCTGGTACATACTTTTTCCCAGCATCACCACCGACCCGCAGCGAACAAGCTCAAAGCCCAGTTCCTCAGCAGCCTGGGTATACATGCGGTTGCCCCGGATGTTGTAAGCCAGTTTTTTACTGCCGGAGGAAGCGGCGATGCCAGGGTGAATCATGCCGTTGTTACGGCTGGAGGTCTGCTTGGCCACGTCATCTTCCTTTTCCAGCAGCGCCACCCGCAAATCCCAGCGGGTCAAATCCCGAGCCACGGCACAGCCGATTACGCCGCCGCCAATAATTACCACATCATAGTCTTTGCCCTCCAAGGCCCCGCCCTGGGCGGGGGGCAGATATTCCCTGGACTGTTCAAGCCCCCTGACCTTAATGGCGTTGACCACTCCCTTGTAGCCCTTGCCGGCGGCGGCATACCCGGCGGCAATATACTGCTGCCAAGTATCGACCTCCCCCTCCAGGACTACAGAACGCCGCCATTCCCGGGGGTAAACGGCGGTCAAACCCAACTTCGCCAGTTCTCTAGCCACTAAATTCAGTTTCTCAGTCATTTGCCCGCCTCCATATATCCGGTTGTCCGGACATTTCTTGGATAAATCTTATCCCCCAGAGAAAATCCTGTCAAGGGTTATTTAATTATATGCACAAGGGCGGCAAGCATTTCCTGCCTGGCAGGATTTTTCGGGGACTGTGAGAAGAGATATTCATTGATTTCTTACCTACAGGTTATTCACTCTGCATCCGAATTGTTATGGGTGTCTTCATTCTCATCTTCTTTTACCTGCTGGCAGAATTGTTGCTGCTGCTGAGAAAACTGGCTCGCTAAACGCCTTCTGGACTTTTTAAGTAAAAAAGGATTGTCCCCTGAGCTTGCTCATTGAGAGACAATCCTTTTATTTTCACCTTTATTGCTCAAGCTTCATATCCCCGGGCTTAATCCAGCCTAGCTTGCGCAGCAATTCCGAGAGAACCAGGCTGATGATGGCCGGCGCCGCAAAGTGGAGCAGAAGTACTTTCCATAATACCGGCCAGGTAAAGCCCATGGCTTCAAAGGTCATAATCTGTCCCACCAGGCCGCTGGTGCCCATTCCCGCTCCGTAAGGATTATTCACGAGCTTAAAAGCAACCGTTGCAAAGGGCGCCAAGATGGCTCCCGCCAACGTGGGCGGTATCAGGATCCGGGGATTTTTGACAATATTCCCGATCTGAAGCATAGAAGTGCCAAGACCTTGAGAAAACAGGCCGGAAATGCCATTCTCCCGATAACTGCTGACAGCAAAACCCACCATCTGGGCGCAGCAACCAATGGTAGCTGCACCGGCGGCAATACCCTCCAGCCCCAGCATGATGGCAATGGCGGCACTGGAAATTGGCGCCGTGAGCGCCAGGCCCATCAGTGTACTGACCACAATCCCCATGACAAAGGGCTGGAGCTCGGTGGCCCACATTATCAACCCGCCCAAGGCGTCCATCCCAGCCTTGATTGGCGGTCCGGCAAATGCCGCCACCAGATAGCCGACGGCAATGGTGACAAAAGGCGTGAGGATTATGTCCAGCTTAGTTTCTCCGGCGACCAGTTTGCCAAACTCCGCCCCCAGAAGGGCAGCAAGGTAACTGCCGGCTGGCCCCCCAAGTTCGGCGCCGGCAGCGCCGGTGACAACTGAGGCGAAGAGAACAAATTTAGGCGCCTTGAGGCCGTAGGCAACTGCAACGCCGATGGCCGGTCCCATTAATTTTTGGGCCAAGCCGCCCATTCCCACCAAAAAAGGAATTTGCAGCTGTTCCCCGGCCGTCTTGATAATCAAACCAATAATAAGTGAAGAAAAAAGCCCAAGGGCCATATAACTTAGGGCTGTTATAAAATAAGTCTTTGGTGAAAGATCAATACCTTTCCGGCGCAAAAAGTCCCGCAAAAGAATACCCCCTCCATTGATTTAGCCGCTCTCCTATGTAATATCTCAAACCGCCAAAAAACGCAAGGGAAGAAACATTCTTCGCCAAAATACCGGGTATTTCCCCGGAAATTTTTTGACGAAAAATGTCTGTCGTTTTCCCTGCTCAACCTTCCGACCAGGGCATATATATAAAGCAGGGAAAGGGGAGAGTTTTCACGAATACCCATATACCAAATTGAGGAGGTACTTGCCATGTCCCGTAAATATTCGACCCTGGGCCTGATTTTGGTCCTGGTTCTCGCCCTGGCCGTCAGCGCCTGCAGCAGCGGCAGCAAAGACACGTTGGCGCCTGGCGACTACGATCAGGAGAACGAAGCTCCCAGCTCGGGAGACTTTACATCCGGCGACCAGATTGCCGAACGCAAAGTAATATATGCAGCAACGCTGTCAGTGACAGTTCCCAATGTGGATAAGGCCGTCCGGGACCTCAATGGCAAAGCAGCGAATCTGGGGGGCTATATCTCCGATTCCAGCCGGGACAATCACCCCGACCTGCCCACTGCCCGCATTACCTACCGCATTCCCCAGGCCCGGTATACAGATTTTATGGCCTATGCCCGGGAGTTGGGGGAACCCGGCAGCGAATGGATAGACAGCACCGATGTCACCGAAGAATTTGTGGATTTGGAGGCCCGCCTGGCAAACCGCCTGGTCCACGAGGAGAGGCTGTTAGTCATGCTCGGCAAGACCGAGAGTGTGGAAGAACTCCTGTCTGTCGAAAGAGAGCTGGCCCGGGTCCGGGAAGACATCGAGGTCATTGAAGGCCGGTTGCGCTACCTGGGAGAAAAGGTAGATATGGCCACTGTAACCATTTCTCTCTCCCAGCAGCCCGGGGCCACTGAAGTGCCGGGGATGAAGCCGGTGGGCATCAGAGAAACCCTGCGCCGGGCCCTCAAGGCTATCGTCACCAGCTCCACTCTCTTTTTGGATGTCCTCAGCTACTTTGTCATAGCCATTGCCGCCTTGCTGCCCTTCGCCATTCCTGTCCTGGCAATTCTATGGCTCATTTTCTGGCTCCGCCGCAAAAAGAAAAAGCAAGCCCAGGCATAATCCAATTGCAACCGCCGTTATAAGCTGCACGCCCGCTTTGCCCATCAGATCGGCCATAGCCGACTTATCTGACCTGCCGCGGACAACCCTGGCTATTGTCGTCGCTGACCTGTTTGGGCTGGAACCCCAGCAGCGGCGAATCAAAGCTGCAGCTATGATCTTTATTTCCTTGCTTAACCTGAATAAAATCAAAAAAGCAGGCCTGTATTTTTCAGGCCTGTTTTAGCATGTAAGACTGTCTCTGCCGGTTATTACTTCAATGTAGCTGGTTTTTTGGGGGTGTAGAAGAAAGCGATGCACATCGAAGTATTAAGTCCGATTGTCCCAACCCCGAGCATTGCTTTCCCGATAAATTTGGCCAGACTGTTCACGGACAGCACCTCCTTGAAGGTCATAATACCATTTTGTCAAGGAGAGTGTTGTCAATTGGTGGCGAAGGATTTCTGCAATAAATATCATTTTATTACACGTTTCAACCAATAATCTGCTTTTTCGACAAGCCATTGGCCTCGGCCTGTTGTCATAATGGTCTGGATAAATACGCCCATTGCTACAGGTAGCACTACCTCAGGCAGCAATCTGCCCTTAAACAGATAGCCTGAAGCCAGGGCAACTGCATACATCAGTGCAATTGGCAAAGCAAGTCTTGCCTGTTTGCAAAGATAATAAGCCACGGAAGAAAAGGCAAGGCAGCAGCTGATAAGAGCTATTAGCCGGGGAGAGCCGTTTTCCGCAAGATACTTAGCAAACGCCCCTCCCGGAATAAAAATCAGCAGGGAAAGAAAGAGGCAGCGGGCATAGCTTGTGCAGTGGGCTCCCCCGGAAAACAATCGGGTCCCCAGGGCAGAGGCCATCAGCACAAAGGTAATGAAAACGGTGCCTAAAAATACCGCCGGCACCAATGTGAGAAGCAATGTCAACCCGATACCCATGGTCAGGCTGAAACCATATTCTATTTTTGCCTTCTCCGCCTCGTCCAATTCGCTGTCCTCATACAAAGCATTGGCTAGCCGCTGGGCAAGCCCCTCCAAATCAATCATGCCCCTCCCTCCAGAGCGTCTTTTGGCATCTCTATGCGCAAATGGCAAAAACCGTCATCAACTGCATAGGTGACTGTGCCCTGCAAACGTCTGACTGTTTTGCGGATAATTGCAACCCCCTGGCCGCCTTTGCTCCCGACCTTGGTGGTAAAGCCCTCGGATTTCAGACCACTGTCCAAATCAATGTCAGGGTCAAAAGTGTTAGTCACATCGAAAATGTATTTGTCTGAGTCCCCTGAAACTTTTAGTCCCACTCTCTTTTCTTCACCGGCTCCGGCTGCCGCCTGAATAGCGTTATCCAGGGCATTGGCCAGGACAGTAATGACCCCGACAATATTGACCTGGCTGCATCTAAGGGGCTCCAAACACTGGAGGCTGACATTGATAGACTTGTTTTGGGCCAGGGTGAGCTTAGTGTAAAGAAGCACGTCTAACTCTTTTAGCCCGCTGGAAACATTAATAATACCTTTATTCAGTACCCCCAGGTACGCATCCAAGTATTTCATAAGCTGGTCCACATTGCCCATTTGAGCCAGCCCTGAGATTACTGTAAGATGATTGTATAAATCATGACGGTACTGACGGTGAATGCGGTTTTGCTCCTCAATATGCTTCAGCCGCAACAATTCCACTTCTTGCTGGCGGGCGCACAGACTGTTTATATACAGCTGACGGATGACAAATATCGAGGAAATGCACAATATCAGTATGCCAATGCCGATAATCAACAACAAATAAGTGGGATAAGGGGGGAAATCTCCAAACTCATTAAGTATGCACCCGTATACCAGAATGGACATCAACAGCAACTGAACGCCGAAGAGAATTATCGCTGTCTTGTAATAATCCCGTCCCAAAGGCTACACTTCCTTGCCCTTAGTAACGAACAAGTTTATCTGCTTTCTGTAGAATATATACGCAAGCAGGAGAGAAACAAAGAGCTGCGGCAGAAAACAATGAAATTTCGCTGACAAGGATTCCTTATATATATTGATATCTACATTGCCTAAATAGCGCACGCCCATATTTATGAATTCAATCAGCAGATATATGGGGATGGCGAAGGATACTGCTGCCAACAAACGCCAGAAGCTTGCGAGTTTGCATAAGTACAACATCGTTACAAGGATGACTAAGTACAATAAAACATGGAAGAGAAAGGGCAAGATGCGGATTTGAAAAAGCGCCGTAACCGTACCCATTATTAAGCCAGTCACTGCTGCGGGAACAGCCAGTTTCCACCACACCAGTTTTTCACCGGACAGGGAATATGCCAATGCCGTAATGGCAAAGGCTTCGGGGATTGAGAAGAGAAACCCTTTTACCAAATTTAATCCTGCTGCCTTAATCACTGGATCTATACCCGCCAACATGACGCAGCCCCCCTTATTCTATATCTTTGTCCCGGATAAGTAACATTCAACTACACCCCTGGTAATTCCTTCTTTTTCCCTTATGAAAATGGAAATTTTAACAAATAACAGGGCGCAGGAAAAACTTGCGCCTGTTATTTCGATTGAAGTCCTAGAAGAAAGTGCTGATATGCCAGCCAACGCTGCCGCTGTTATCTCAGCCAAAAATCACCCACCCTTTTCCCGCCAGAGTTGAGACTGAAATTTTCTAATAATTGGCCTTAACAATCACTTGCCATCGCTGCCCTGCCCTGATAATATACAGTTAATGGCAGCAAATAAAACGCAAGAGGCTGCCGCAGTAAAGTATAGAACATTTTTTTACCGGGAGGGGTTGCCATTGTTTAAGGTAAAGGACCTGAAGTTCCGGTATCCCAAAAGTGACGTATGTGCTGTCAATGGAGTAGATTTTGAGATTACTGACGGGGAAATCTTCGGTTTCCTCGGCCCCAGCGGCGCCGGCAAGACCACAACTCAGCGCCTGCTGATCAAGCTGCTCAAGGGTTATGAGGGGGAAGTCCTCTACCAAGGCAAGCCCCTCACCGAGTATGGCGACGACTTCTACCAAGACATCGGCGTTTCCTTTGAGATGCCCATCTCCTTCTCCAAGCTGACGGCCCTGGAAAACCTGGAATTCTTCAAGCGCCTGTACAAGAACACCGTAGATGTGGAACCGCTCCTCAAGCGGGTGGGACTGTGGGAAGACCGTCATAAAAAAGCCGGCGAGTATTCCAAGGGCATGAAGATCCGCCTCAATTTTGTCCGCGCCCTCATCAACAAACCCAAAATCCTTTTCCTAGATGAACCTACCAACGGCATCGACCCCGTCAATGCCCAGATCATGAAGGACATGATCCGGGAATTCCGGGATGAAGGGGGAACAGTCTTCCTCACCAGCCATATCATGAGCGATGTGGACGAACTCTGCGACCGGGTAGCTTTCATCGTCAATGGCAAGCTCCAGGAAGAGGACACACCCCGCAATCTCAAGCTCAAGTATGGCAAACGCATCGTCAAGGTGGAATACCGGGAAAACGGAGACTTGGTCACTAAAGAATTTAGCATGGAGGCAATCAAGGAGCCGGAATTCCATGAGCTGCTCAGGACCAAAGATATCGAGACCATCCACAGCGGCGAAACTACCCTGCAGGATATCTTCATTAAAGTGACTGGAGTCGCTCTCCATGGATAGACTGGGAATATTGGTGGCAGGCGAACTGGACCGGCTGAAAAAGTACAATCTCTTTACCGCCCTTACTGTTGTCCTCCTCATGTGGCTGGCAATTGCCTGGCTGCTGGATGCTGAAGAGCTGAAACTGTTTGTCCCCCTTATTCTCCTCATGGACAGCACGATGATGACCATTGTCCTGGTAGGGGCCACCCTCTTTTATGAAAAGAAAGAGCATACCTTGAATTCCATCCTGGTCTCGCCGGTGCGGGAAGCTGAATACCTAATTTCTAAAATCATCGTCGGCATCATCAATTCCTTGATTACCCTTGTTGCCCTATGGGCAATGGTCTATTTTCTCAAAGACATCTCCTTTAACTTTCTTCTTGTTGCAGGCGCAATAATTGTCATCGCCGCTTTTCACACTCTGATAGGAATCTGGTTTTCTTATTACGCCAAAAACTTTTCTTCTCTGCTGGTTAATTTCATGATCTACGTCCTGGTCCTGGCAATGCCCTCGGTGCTTGCGGTTCTTGATATTATTGGCCCCAAGGCCGCCCGCTTCCTGATTGTGCTGCCTCCTGAGGCCTCCCTGATTCTGCTGCAAGCTGGCTTCCAGGAAGAGAAGCTCTGGAAAATAATATTCAGCTTTGTCTACCTTGTCGCCCTCTCCCTGGCAATCTATAAATTCGTCGTCAGGCCCAAACTCAACGAATACGCCATGCGGGAAACGGGGGTGTAGCCATGGTACTAACAATGCTGAAGCATGAGCTAAAGAATATTCTCCGGGAGAAAATGACGGTGCTGATGTTGCTCTACCCCTTGATCCTCGGGGTCGTTGGCCGCGTTCTCATTAACCGGGAGATTGTCAGCGGCCAAGGTATTGGCCTTACAGCCATGCTGGTCACCTTGTTCTGCGGTTTCGCCTATGGCGCCATGAGCGGCTTCTCCCTGCTGGACGACCGGGACGATCAGGTCCTGGAGTCTATTCAGATTTCCCCTATCTCGGTCCACTGGTATATCTGGTTTAAAATCGGCTTTGCCTATGTTCTCGCCGTGATTGCAGGGGTCTTCGTCATTTGGTATACCGGCGCATTGGAACTGGGCTTTGGCGACATCCTGCTCCTGGCTGCCCTGTCAGCCTTGCAGACCCCAATTGCTGCCTTCTTCATCAACGCCTTTGCCAATAACAAGGTTGAAGGCTTTGTCTCTATGAAGGGTATGGGCTTCACCATGGTCTTTCCCATTGCCGGTTTCTTTTTCCTGGACTGGGTGGAATGGTGTTTCGCCATCGCCCCCGCCCACTGGGTAGCTAAGGCTGTCCAATATTCCCTGTTGCAGCCGGCAATCGATGCCGGGCTCACTGCCATGAATCTAAACTTCTATCAATATGTGGTTCTTGGTTATGTCTATAACCTGCTCTTGGTGGCCGGGGCCTATTTCCTCTTCAGGAAAAATAACCAGCTGTAATTACTGATTTTCCCCAATCAAGACTTAAAGGATCCCCAATATAATTGGGGATCCTTTTGCCTGCCAAGAGCTAATCTTCTGTCCTGTCCAGGGATAATCCCCTAATCCGGTTATACAAGTAGCTTTTTCTGTTCCCCTCCAGGATCACTGGCTGCATTCCCTGAATATAGGCAGGGTGTATGGTCATATCCAGCACTCCCCTTTTCGAAAGGGTAAACTCCAGGACCATGGATTCCTGGGTCTTGGGCAGGCGCTGGTCAAAGACAAAGTTGCCCAGGCTGTAAGCAATCACCCCCTGCTTGTAAAACTCGACTCCCTGCAGGACATGAGGGTGGTGGCCCAGGACCAAATCGGCGCCCGCGTCCACTGCTCCCCGGGCCAGAGCCTTTTGCTCCGTCGTGGGCTCGTCGGCATACTCCTTGCCCCAATGGAAAGAGGCAACAATTATGTCAACCTCATCTCGAAGGGCAGCGATATCTTCTGCTACATATTCCAGCCGAGCAGGGACCACTCCCGGCTCCTCCTCTGTCGCCTGCCAGCTGATGGGTTCCCGGGAATGGACAAACCACATTTCCGTGTAGGCGACAAAGCCGATTGTAATGCCATTGACCTCCATTATTACCGGTTTCCTTGCCTCATGAATATTCCGGCCGGCGCCGACGCCGGCAATGCTATTATCCGTCAGGATTGCCATTGTCTCCTGCATGCCCTCATGGTGGTAATCGAGAATATGGTTGTTGGCCAGGGACACCACATTAAATCCAGCGTAGGTAATTCCCGCAATGGCTTCCGGTGGCGCCTGAAACATATTAATAAATTTTCCCTTGCTGCCGATGGGACATTCCAGATTACAAAAGGCGAGATCCATTCCCCTCAGCAAGGGCGCAGCTTCCGCAAAAATCCATTCCCACCCCTTTTCTAAACCTGCCTTCTTTACATCCCGGTCCAGCATGACATCCCCCGCGGCCCCGAATTTAGCCTGGGCATGCCAAGGGTCCCAGTAAGCGTTGGCCGAAGACTGAAGATAACTAAGCAAATAATCCTCCTGCCCCCTTCCCACTAACTCCTGCAGCCGTTCCCGCCAGGTAAGGGGTCGTTTCCGCACTGTCAGCCGGCACTTTAGCGGGTACTTGCTGGCCAACACCTCTGGCCCCCGAGGATCAATTCTATCCACTGCCAGCACCTGCAGGGCAGGCACCCGCCGCTGTAGGGGAATCAAGCCCAGAAGAGCATCGTCTGTGGCTACTAAGTCAATTACCTCTTTGGTAGGGAGATAGCTATGTTCAAACCAAAAGAAATCTTCCAGGGCCAGCTCCTCACTGATAAGCACCTGCTCCGGCGATTGCGCCAGCAGATTCTCCAGCTCCTGCAAGGTGATTTCCTCCCGGGGATTAAGGCAACTTGCCACCACTGCTGCCACCACCTGCCCGACTGTTTGCTGCTCGAAACCCTGCACCTCCTGCCCGGAGAGGTAGTAATCCAGCTCTCCCCTGGCCAGCTGCTCAGCTTCCCCCTCGCTTAGAGGCACAATCTGCACCTCCCCGGCAAAATTGCTCAATATCGCCTCGGCCAAAGCCGGGCAGGGCGAATTCAAACCAATTCGAACTGGCCGGGGCTGCTCAGGGAAAAAGATAAGGCAAGCCACAGACAAGCAGCCAAGCAGGAAAATCAGGGTAAGAGAAACAGAAAGCATTCTCCTGCCGGCAAATGCTGTAAAGATAACCATTCAAGCCCCCTCCCCCTTAGTTAACCTGCTAGTATGTATATGCCCGGGGAGGGGAAATAATGGACAGCGGAACCATTACAAATAGTTTGGAGTACATCACTTCCCCTGCCAGCCGCTTGAAATTCAAAAATGTGCTGGAATTTGACGGTCGCTTTCATTACTGTTCATATATCTCCAAACCCGAATTTAGGCTCCTATCCACCAGAGTGGTCTAATCCCATATAAAAAACGACATCACAGGATGTCGTTTTTCTAATTCAGCGGGTTTAACCATTTTGTTATTGACTTATTTGCTCAAACAGAGTTTTCGAGTAAAATTCTATATCTGATGGATTTATCATCTCATGGCGTTTTTTTACTGCTTCAAAGTAATCCCCAATTAACTCCTTTGGAATAGGCCGGCTGGAGGAAGCAGAAATTGGCAGATCTCCCCTGGTCAATAACCACGGTTCCTCAGAATGAGTAAATCTCTCCAATATTTTCCCGCTATAGCAGCAGAAGTTTTTGATTATGCTATCAATTACCGCCTTTTCGAAAGTAGTTAACGCCGACTCATCACACTTATCAATGCTCTCAATGGAATCGAAGCGGTAAGTGCGATAACGGAAATATGCCTCCCGATAAACTGGGCCATGAACCCAAGCCTCGCAGTCAACTGGAAAGAGAAAAACCTCTTTAAAGGCGTAATAAAACCCCTGAACATAATATAACGCTTTTTGCAACGCAAGTGGGGTAATGTCTTCACATTTGCATAGCAAATAGTTAACGACTATGTCGATTTTAGCAAGGGAAGTGTTTGGAACGCCCAGCAATTCCTCCGTAGTGCGCTTACTCTTTTCATATGCGGTTGGTGACCTTAAGTTAGCTTTGTTTAGCTCTAATAGATCTAGGAAGGCATTAGGGTCATTAAAAATTCGTTGCAACATATCTGAGTACTGTTTTGTGGGCATATCACCGTCATAATACCTGCTAAAAGTCATTTCTCCCCAGCCTAAGAGCAAAGATAGAGGACGCTTTCCGATATTATACTTTTTGGGTATTTTCATTATCCTTTCATGGGAGATAATCTCGTTCCGCTCTCGAAAGGCATCGTAAAGAGCTTTTAGATTATAATCTTCTACTTCTGCAACATAAACATCTTCACCGCATTCATTACATACTGCCTGCTTCCCATTGTATTCATAGGTTTCTCCCTTTAAGTCGTTTCTTAGTGTTACTGCCGACTCAAGATAACACACATCTTTTCTGCACGTTTCACAAAAAGTCACTCTTTCACCCATGATATTTTTCTCCCTCCTTGAATAAAAAAGTCCAATTAACTACCTAAACAGGTACTCTACCGAATAGTTCCTCTTATGAAATGAAATAATTATTACACGTTTACTATCAGCGCAATTCACGATATTAAATTTCAAGTAGATATCAACTAACCCCACTTCCCCATCGAAATTATACAAGTTTACTTGTGGACAAAAGACATACAAGTTCTCATATTCGTATCCTATATTCCTATTTTGTTTTAAATGACAGAAATCCTCAGGTTTTATTTTTAAGATAATTTCTTTTTGCCTGGCTGAAGTAAGGTTATAACGATGAAAGAATTCAACATTCTCTCTGCGATTTTCGTTATTTGAAACTATGTATTTATCACGCCTGACACAATCTTGAATTATGTCTAGGATATTCTTAACCTGTTCTATTGTTTGCTTGAAGCATTCACTCATTACATCACCACCTTGATGCGATGATATCATTATTATATGCGCATTGTCAAATATTATGCATCATTTGATTCATTCTATCCAGGTTATACTCACAATTTCTGCATTAGCAAAGACACCGGCATCAACCGGTGTCTTACTATTTATAGATGAAAACGCACATATAGCTTTACATGCCCACCCGGGCCCGGCTGCCATGGAGCTTGGCCAGGGCCAGCAGTACCAGGCTCCGTATGGGTGAAACCGGCACCAATTTCAAGGGGTTTACCTTCATCAGTTTTGTCAGGGCCTTAATGGTCGAGGCCAGGTCGTTGCACTCAGCAGAGGTATAAATCTTGCTGCAATTGTTCTGTATAATCGGCAGGGCCTCCTGGGCAGCGCATTTCCCCGCCAGCAACACCGGTCCCCGCAGGGCTTTCAGCTGCTCCCGGTCAAATCCCTTGCCCATGAGAATGGTAAAGCCGCCTTTTCCCTGATGGTCTAGATATAAAAACTGCAGGACCGCCTTGGTATTCAGCTCGCACCCTTCAGGGCAGCAGCGTTCCCCGCCCTTAATGATCTTTACATCCGGGGGAAACTCAGGCAACAGATGGTAGGGATATTTCTTGGTAAACCGGGAGAGGTCGCCGATGACCTCTATTTCCTCCAGCCGGCCGCAACCCCAGCCCTGCCCCCTTGCCAGAGCCAGATGGGGCACCTCCTCCACTGAATAGCCCAGAATTCTTGCCCCCACCGTATCCACCGCCAGCATATCCGGCCCCCCCACCAGCACATTCAGGGTTTCCGTACACCGATCCACCACCGAAGCTGGGGGATAGTGGCCATAAAACACCGCCTTCACCCCGTCAATCAGGGTAAAATCCGGGCGGAAAATCTGAGCGATTGCCGCCAGGCGGGCATGGAGGTTAAAGTTATGGTTCTTCATCCGGTCCAGCTGATCCATCAGGCCCAGCTGGTTTTTGGTGCCCAGTGTCACCACCGACATGGAATGAGCCTTAAGCCTTGGCACATTCAGGTAAAAGGCCTCTCTTTCCTGGCCGCCAAACTCCTCTATAATCAACCGGGGGAACCGGACCCTTTCCCCCAGACCCGGCAGTTCCATTTCCGCCACCGGCTGCTCATCCAGGTAAATGATCTTTGCCTTGTTCCGACGGCAGACCTTGCCCAAGTCGGTGGCGGCAAAAACCATGCGGGTGAAGTTGCCCTGGGTGCAATTTTCCATTACATTCAAATCCTCAACCCCGTATTTGCGCAGAACCTGCAAGACCGTGTCCAATACAGCAGGTGAGGTGTAGGTCTCGGGCCGGCAGTCGATAGCATTAACCTTGATAAAGGCCCGCTTCCTCCCGGCCAAGACCTGACCGACACCGCCAAAGGGCGCAAATACATCTTCCACAGC
Organism: Firmicutes bacterium UBA5286; assembly: GCA_002408465.1. GTDB lineage: Bacteria > Bacillota > Proteinivoracia > UBA4975 > UBA4975 > UBA4975. The sequence goes on from DHSM01000004.1 coordinate 80,972, forward strand.
CTGAGATAACTCCTGTTTTACATCTACAACAGCAACTTTGGCCATTATTAATCTCCTCCCCTTTTCTTACTGAGTTAATTCGTTCTTTCCCATGGAATCCCTTTTCTTTTTTGTTCAAGACCATGGGGATTTCTGTTAATTTACCGGATTTTGCCGATGATTGCAGGGATTTCTGCGCTAAAAAACGAATGTTATAATAATCCAGAATCGGGGGGTGACAACATGGCCAAAATGATTCCTTCTCAGTACAAGCCAGACACCACCAGTTACGGCGAGCAGCAAATTTTTCATGCTCTGGAAAAGCTGCCTGACACCTATACCGTCTTCCATTCCTATTCCCTCAACAGTCATACAGGCAAGCTCTTCGCTGAGATAGACTTTGTCATTCTATGTCCCCAGGGGGTCCTATGCCTGGAGGTCAAGGGCGGACACATTAAATGCCAAGATCGCCAGTGGCACTCCTACGGCGGCGGCAGCTCCAGACCAATTGAGAATCCTTTTACCCAGGCCCAAACTGCTGCCATGGCCCTGTACCATGCAGTCCAAGACTATTTTCGGACAAATCGCAGCATCGTCAATGCCTGCTTTGCCTCGGGGGTCGCATTTCCGGATATTTCTTTCAATGAAAGGGGACCGGAGATTCGCCCCGAAATTGTCTATGATAAAAAAAGCGGCAACTTCCTCAGCTATATTGAAAAGGTCTTCGCATTCTGGCAACAGGAACTCCGCCAGCGTTTCGATTTTGAGTTGACAGGACTCTCGGATTCCGCCTGTTTTCAACTGGAAAAGTATTTAAGCCACGACTTTGATATCGTATACACAGTGGGCACCAGAGTTGACCAAGTTGCAAAGGAGACTATCCGCCTGACAGAAGACCAGCGGCAAATCCTCAATTATGTCGCCCAAAATCCCCGCATCCTCATTACCGGCGGCGCCGGCACAGGCAAAACCATCCTCTGTCTTGAGCAAGCCCAGCGCCGGGCAAGAAGCGGAGACAAAGTCCTCTTCCTCTGTTACAATCACAATTTATCCTTCCACCTGCACCATCGGGTCAAAGTGCAAAGTCCAGACTTGGCAGATTCTGACCTGCACGTCTGCGCCTTTTACAAATACATCCTCCAAGCACTGACGGACAGCGATCATCTCCCCCCCCAGCCTCCCCAGTCTGACAGAGAAGCGTTCGATCGCTATTGGCTGGAAGTATTGCCCCAGACCTTTCTCACCTTGCCCGAAGAAGATGACAAATACGACTTTCTCGTCATCGACGAGGGGCAGGACCTTCTCGATCCCCTGATGTTGCAATGCATGAACAAGCTCTTAAAGGGCGGTCTGTTCTCGGGGCGCTGGCTGGCAGCCATGGATCCGCAGCAGAATCTCTACAGGACTGATTTGGAAACTGGTCTCAGCATCCTCCGGCGGGGAAACCCCACCATCTTGAATCTGGAAGATAATTATCGCAATACTAAAGAGATTATCCAATACACCATCGAGAGCACCGGCATCGATCCCCAGGTCAACCCCCTAATTCAGGGCCTTGAGATCAGGGAAGACTATTATGAGAATATTGAAGACCAGCGCATCAAGCTGGTAAAGGCCTTGGAACAGCTTAAAAAGGAATATATCCCCCCGGCCAGCATTTGCATCGTTTCCTTAACCAGCTTCGATAAATCCGTTCTCCAGGGAAAATTAAGAGCAGGGAAATTCCTTATCCAGGATTTGACGGATCTATCGCCAGAACAATGGGACCCGGAGAGAGTAAAATTCAGCTCCGTCTTTCGCTTTAAGGGCATGGAATCACCGGTGGTCATCGTTACTGACGTCACCGATACTAAAGATGATTATGCCACCCGCTGCTATACCGCCATGACCCGGGCCAAAGCACTGCTCTGGGTGCTGAAGCATGAAAGCACAAAACCACAGCCCTACGGTACTAACTTCTGATAACTGGAACAGGATCCCCTGTTTCTTTTCTGTAAATAGGCCAGTGCAGCCTCCGGATAAGTCAGTTCATCTTCCCGCTCACCTGCCTTTTCCTGTATTATAGAGTTATCGCTAGCCAGATGAGGGAGGATATTAATGCCCACAAGAACTAACAGGACAAACTGGTTTCTCAAAGACAGGTTCGGCATGTTCATCCACTGGGGCTTGTATTCCATACCCTCCAGGGGCGAATGGGTCATGACTGCCGAGAAAATGTGCAAAGAAGAGTATCGGGCATACTTTGATGAATTTAACCCGCTAAATTATGACCCAAAATCCTGGGCTAAAGCCGCGAAAACCGCCGGTATGAAATATGCGGTAATGACGGCAAAACACCATGACGGTTTTTGCCTGTTTGACAGCAAACTCACAGATTATAAAGCCACTAATACCCGGGGCCAAAGGGATTTAATCAAAGAATACACAGATGCCTTCAGGGCGGAAGGGCTGAAAGTGGGGCTGTATTATTCTCTCATCGACTGGCAGCATCCTGATTACCCTCATTATGGAGACAGGCATCATCCCATGCGGGATAATCCAGCTTATAGAAATACCAAACATGACTTTGATAATTACCTCAAATATATGCACGGACAAGTACGGGAACTGTGCACTAACTACGGAAAAATCGATATCCTCTGGTTTGACTTTTCCTATGATCAAATGGTTGGGGAAAAGTGGAAAGCTGCTGAATTGATTACAATGGTACGCGAATTGCAGCCCGACGTAATCATAGACAACAGATTGGAAGCGAGCGGAGAATACGCAGGCAGCATCAGGACTGGCAACCCCAGTTTTTATGCCGGAGATTTCGCCTCTCCTGAGCAAATCATTCCCCCGGAAGGGATTACTGATGAAAAGGGCAAGCCCATCCCCTGGGAAGCATGTATAACTATGAACAATCATTGGGGTTATTCCTCGACAGATAAGAATTTTAAGTCCCCCAAGCTGATCATTCGCAAGCTGGTGGAATGTGTCAGCAAAAACGGCAACCTTCTGCTCAATGTCGGCCCCAATGCCAAGGGTGAAATCCCCCAAGAATCACTGGCTGTTCTTGAGAAAATCGGCAGCTGGCTAAAACAAAATGGGGACAGCATATACAACTGCGGCAAAGCATACTTACCCAAACCCGAGTGGGGTTATTACACCCAAAAGGGCAACATCCTCTACGCCCATATATTTGAAGGCAGCATCGGACCCTTGGCGATTCAAGGGTTGAATGGCAAGGTGAAAAAGATCAGGTTGCTGGCAGACAATTCAGAGATGAAACCGCTAAAACCCTGGAATACCATGGACTACAATGACTATATTTTTATTAATTTCGGCAAGCCAGAGCACCTAACCTACCCCTTGCCCAATGAAATAGATACGGTTGTAGCTCTTGAGCTGGAGGATATTTGATAG
>DHSM01000004.1:84555-121982 GCA_002408465.1 Firmicutes bacterium UBA5286
GCAAGGCCTATTTTGCCAGCGGTATCAAGATTCCGTATTTATCCTCGGTAATTTTTACATACTGCTCTAATAACTTGGGAATTCGGATTGCCTTTAATATGTAAAAGGCAGTGGTTATAGAATCCAGATAGTTCTCATCCTCAAGATTAAACTGTGCTATACCCTTTCGGTAGTACAAAGAAAACAAGGCATGGTAAGTTCTGTGTTCCAAACAATATGTAATGCCGTCATCAGCTGTTTCAATCACCTGGGCATGTTTGTCCAATTTGTGGTAGTTATAAGCGATATTAAAGTGAATATTAATAATCAGGAAGTCAATATATTTCGTGGTGTATTTTTTGTTGGTAATGGTTTTGAGAATATAGTACAAAATCTTATTGCTATAGATAAGATCTCCTTCTAGAGCAATGAACAAACTGATAAACAAGAGTATCCGAAACTCCATATAGCTATAATTATAGTCTTTGAAGTTTTTCAAATCAAAGTCAGGGATTGTCAGGCGCAAGGACTTAATGAGATTATTTTGGGAATATTCTCTGTCCAAAGTAAAACTGGAAAAATACGCGTCAATAGCCTCTACAAACTCAATAAATTGCTTCAATTCGTTAGGATTTACCATGGAGATCTGAATGTCATGGGAGAAGTTTTGATGCAATTTCTTTTTCAGCCTGGCAGCAGCAACTTTATCATAACAGGTAATAATATAGTCCAGCTCGTCATAATATTCCATTATAAATCTATTAGATCTGCAATTTTTAAGAAGCTCAAGCAAGTCTTGTTTGTAGGCAACAGAAAGCAGTTCCAGAGTATCATATCTTGGAACCACGAGCCCGCCTTCTATTTTTCTGATCGTATCGATATTGACACCAACTGTTCTCTGGACATAGGACTGGCTAAAACCCAAGCTCCTGCGTATTTTCCTAAGCTCATTGCCAAAATCTTCAAGGTTATAACTTACAAACATTGCGATACCCCTCAAAACCCCGATTATCATCGGGGTTCGTTAATATAAATACATTGTACAATAAGGGTGAATTAAATCAAGTTAGGAGGTGGAAAGTAATGAAAAAGGGATTCGCATTGTTGACTTTAGTAGCGGTCATCTTCTCAGTACTTTTGGCACCTATTGTTGTACATGCAGGGGAAGATGATATCCCCCGGATCTGGGTTATTGATTCTGTTATCGAGACCGAGGAAGAAAAGACACCGCAGATGAATGACCCCGTTGTTCCTGACGGTGAAGATGATATTCCCCGCATCTGGGTAATTAACTAACAGAGGAATATAGCTTCTCCGGGTCTTTTGTGCACCTTTCTTGAGATGCAAGTTAGCTGAGCAAATCTTTGTCATGAATAATATGATTCCATCTCAATATGGCTCATCATAAAGATAACAGGCAGTTTCCTGCCATCTTAACACACAAGGATGTGATACTGATGAGGGAAGATTTTCCCCGGTTAAGTTTCGCTTGTCGGATTCAAAAAACAGACGAAGCCATTCCCGGCCTGGCTGATGACAAATCAGATATTTCTTGGGTCCCAATTCCTTCAGTTCCAAACCCCAGATTGGAGTAACGATATAATGGTCCCTGCTTCGCTAAAAATACTGTTGGCTGAAGACAATAAAGATAATTGCCTGCTTATCCAGTGTTACTTAAAGACAACTCCTCATCATTTGGATATTGCAGATAACGGCAGAGTTGCAGTAACTAAGGCAAAGGCCACAGATTATGACCTTATCCTTATGGACATCCAGATGCCCATAATGGATGGGTACGAAGCTACCAAGGAAATCCGGGCTTGGGAAGAACTTCATTCGAAAACACCGGTGCCAATTGTGGCACAGACCGCACTGACCCGCAGAGAAGATGTCAGGAAAATGCTGGCCAGTGGATTCAATCATCATCTGCCTAAACCAATCGAACAAACCTCCCTCTTAGATATAATACAAAAATACTCTTCCCCATTCTAAAAGAGTAACATTTACCCGCTTTCCGACAGGAATGCGGGTGCTTTTTTTCTTGGGCCAATTCCGAAGGTTACGATTGGCAAGATAACCTCCAAAACAAAACCGGGATGGTCCAACATGGAACAGTCCCGGTTATCGTTATATCCGCACTACTTTACTTGGGTTTAAGATGTTCCTGAGTCAAAGGGCCAGCTTAATCCCCGCCATGAGATCCATGACTGGCCCCCCCAGGGATTGGTCCAGGAAGTCCACTTTGGTATGGCTGAAGCTACGCACCTCAAGGCCAAACTTCCGCTTCACAACAAATAACCTAGGGAGCGCTTTACAGGATAACCCTGGCGTCTACGGCAACAATTCCCTTCTCATACACAAATACTGGGTTTAGATCAATTTCCTTGATTTGGGGATTTTCCTCCATTACCTGGGATACGGTGACCAGGGCTTGTGCCAATGCCTGGATATCCTTTGGCGAATCACCCCGGTACCCCTTAAGCAACGGCGCAGATTTTATTTCCTGCACCATTTCCAAGGCATCCACTTCAGTCAGTGGAGCAACCCGGAAAGATACGTCTCTAAATATCTCCACCAAGACTCCGCCCAGGCCAAACATTACCACCGGGCCGAACTGGGGATCGCGAACGGCGCCAATAATAACTTCTAATCCGGTCTCAGCCATGGATGTGACCATTACACCATGGATATCTGCATCCCCTTTGTAACCCTTAGCATTGGCAATTAAGTCATTAAAGGCAGCGATGACGTCTTCCTGGCTTTCAATTCCCACCTTTACTCCGCCTGCATCGGTTTTGTGAAGGATATCCGGCGATACTATTTTCAGGACTACGGGAAAGCCTATTTCCGCCGCTGCCACAACCGCCTCTTGGGCATGTGCTGCGACCTTATAACCTGCAAGGGGCAATCCATATGCTGATAGGAAATCCCGCGCCTCAGGCTCAGTAAAACTTCGGTTTCTATTCAAGGCAGCCTTAATTAGAGCGTTCATTTTGTGTCCCCCTCAAATAAGCAGATCTTTTATTCATATTGATTAAGGCCCGGGCAGCCCGTTCGGGCATATCAAAGGTGGGCATTTTATTGTTTTCCATGATCAGCCTAGCTTCTTTGACCCAGTCTCCCGCCAGAAGGCAAGTCAGCACAGGTTTGTCATACTTCTCCTTGACTTTCACTACTGCCTCTGCTAAATCATTGGGCTCCAGGAAAGACGGCGGTACGCTCATCAGCAACACAGAATCCACTCCGGGATCAGCGAGAATTACATCCAAAGCCAGTGCATGGTGTTCCTCGTTGGCAGCTGCAGACATGTCAATATAGCCCTCAGGATGACAAATTATTGCCATTGGCGGCAGTATTTCCCGCAACTTATCTTTAGTCTGTTCCGACAGGGTGGCCAACCGGGCTGCCCCATTGGCCAATCCGATTTCATCCATGGCTATTATGCCAGGGCCGCCAGCCTCGGTAAGAATGCAAACCCGATTGCCTCGGGGAATGGGCTGAGCTGATAAGGCCTTCGCTGTATCCAAAAGCTCTTCAATGGTATTTACCCGAACAACCCCAGCCTGTTTCAGGGCGCCCTCATATATTTGCTCGGAACCAGCCAAAGAACCGGTGTGGGAAGCCGCAGCCTTAGAACCCAAGTCACTTCGTCCCACTTTGAGGGTAATTATCGGCTTAGTCTTGGTGACATCCCTGGCAACCTCCATAAACTCCCGGGCATTATCAATGCCCTCCATATATACGGCAATTGCTGCTGTTTGATCATCATCACGGTAATACTTTAGTAACTCTAATACATCCACATCACACATATTCCCCACATGCGCCCACTTGGCATAACCAATTGGCACGGGCTGATCACCAGCAAACATCAAGATTGACGCTCCCAAGGAGCCACTCTGACTGATAATGCTCATGGAACCCGGCACTTGCCGCCGAGGAGGGGCAAAAGTAGTATCCAGATTATTGGCTGAGTTCATGACGCCAACACAGTTGGGACCAAAAACCCGGATGCCTGCTTTCTTGGCTATGGAGACTACTTCCTCCTCCAAGGCAATCCGCTCGGGAATACGAGTCTCACTAAAACCTGCGGCAACTATCACCGCAGCCTTTACATCACCCCGGGCCGCGGCCTGACGAAAAACTCCGGGCACACCGGGGGCAGGGATACAGATAACGATTAACTCTACAGGTTCAGGTATTTCAGATAAAGAAGGATAGCAAGCAAGACCAAATATACTGTCGTTCTTGGGATTGACTGGATAAATTCTGCCAGTAAAATTGCGCCCCACCAGATTCTGGGTTATCTGGTAGCCCGCCTTGCCAACATCGGTAGTGGCGCCAATAACTGCAACACTGGACGGTTCGAAAAAGGACTTTAGGGTATTCTCCATCTAGTCATTCTCCTTTGCCACGATAGCGTAATAGCCCTCTTGAGCCTGGGCAGCAAGACTGTCAATTTCCTGCCTGGATAAGTGCTTAAACCTTCCCTGGGCGGTGAAGTAATTTGAAGCTGGTTCCAGAGATTTGAGTTTTCTTGTTACACGGTATTTGCCGTTTACTACTTCGTATAGAACCCAGAGGCCGCAATCTACTGCAAGTTTGCCGACACGATAAGTTTCAGCAGGATTAAAACGCCATCCTGTGGGACAGGCTGAATGCAGGTGAATAAAAGAAGGGCCATCCACTTTCATAGCCGTGGCGACTTTATTGCGAAAATCATCAATATATGATGCTGAAGCAGTGGCCAAATAGGGAATACCTTGAGCCACTAGCATACCATCTATATCCTTGCGATCGCCCCGTTTTCCCCCTGGGGTAGTGGTTGTCCAGGCTCCGGCCGGAGTTGCGCTGCTGCGTTGGATACCGGTATTCATGTAGGCCTCATTGTCATAACAGATATAGATTAAGCGATGCCCCCGCTCAATGGCCCCGGAAAGGGCCTGTAGGCCTATATCTAAAGTCCCTCCGTCGCCAGCATAACCCACCACATTGACATCACCTTTTCCAAGGATGTCCAATGCTTCCCTAACCCCAGAACCATATGCTGCAACAGCCTCCAGGTTTGACATAAAGGAGGGCACCGTCCAACCGGTTTCCCGACCAAACCCGGTTAGAATAGCAGAGCAACTGGGGGGAGTCAAGATGATGGTGCGCGGGCCAAGAATTTCTATCATATGCCGCGCTGCAGTTTCCATGGCGCATCCTTCGCATGTTGTTATACCATTGGCTAGTCCAATAAACTTATTCACTTACTCTCCCTCCTTCAAATCAAGCCAGTTGACTCCGGTTTTTCCTGTCACGCTCAACGCCTGTTCGTATGTGGCGATGGTGACATCCCGACCACCCAAACCGGCCACACAACTGGTAAAAGACTTGTCCGGAACGGCCCTGCTCACTTCTAAGGCCAAAGGTGGGGTAGATCCGAGCCCGGCACTGCGATCCAGGACTATTACTTTCTCAGCTTCCTTTAGAGCATCTTGGACGGCTTCTGTAGGGAAAGGACGGAAACTTATTATCCGCAGCATACCCACCTTGTGCCCCTTGCTCCGCAACGCATCCACAGCATCACGACCAGTGCCAGCCATGGTGCCCATGGCGACAAAAACTATATCTGCGTCCTCAGTCTTGTATTTCTTTACCACGGAATACTTCCTGCCAAAGGCTGCAGCAAAAGATGCAAAAACTTTACCCATGACCACAGCAGCATTTTCCATGGCTTGCTTATGCTGATATTTTATTTCAGTAAATAGTCCCGGCGGTGTTAAGGTGTTAATCGCCAATGGGTTATCTACATCCAAGACCAAATTATGAGGTTCCCTAGGTGGCAAATAAGCGTCCACCTGTTCTTGGCTGGGAACGGCTACAGGCTCAGTAATGTGGGATAAGAAAAAACCATCGATTCCTATCATCACTGGCAGTTGAACACGTTTATCCTCAGCCAGGCGATAGGAAAGAATGACAAAATCCAGAGCCTCCTGACAGGTTTCAGCAAAGAGTTGAATCCAACCCTGATCCCGCTCCCCCATGATGTCTGAATGGTCGCACCAGAGACTCCAGGGACTGGGGATAGCCCGGTTAACTACTGGCATTACAATAGGCTGGCGACAACCAGCAGCGACACCGGTAATCTCATGCATAAGAGCAAGACCAGCGGAAGCTGTGGCTGTAAATGCCCGAGCTCCAACCAAGGAGGCCCCCACCGTAGCACAGAGAGCTGAGTGCTCGGATTCGACATTGATGTAATTCGCCTTTAAATCGCCCTTGTCTATTGCCGTAGCGAGGTTTTCAACAATTGGGGTTTGAGGAGTGATGGGGTAGGCTGCGACAACCTGCACCCGAGCCATGCGAGCACCAGCTGCGGCAGCATCATTTCCATTCATCGCCGTCATTTTCATTTTTCTTCCCCCTGGTTCTCTGGAATTTCCTTAATGGCAGCAAAAGGACAGACACTAATGCAAACACCGCATCCCTTGCACCAGGTATAATCAATTTGACGTATTTCATCCCCAGGAGATATTACCCCACAAGGACAATATTTCTCACACAACCCACAGTTTCGACAATCCATAGTAATTACCGGGCGCTTTTGCCTCCAGTTTCCTGTAAGAGTGTTAGCATGCAAATCTGCCACTGGACCCTGTAATACTGAATGAGTTTTATTTGCTTCTTGTAACTGCTGTAACGCTGAAAGCTTCTTGTGCTGCTTTGGCATTAAGTTCACCCATCCTTCCTGGCATACTTCTTTTAAGGGCAAGGATAACACTGTCTATACTAATCCAGTTCGTTGTGGCCGCCAGGGCGCCCAACATAGCTGCATTGGCAGGGACACGCCCCAGAATATCTCCGGTTATTCCCGTGGCATCCACCCTGCCGACTGCTGAAAAAGCGGAGGCAATTTGCGGGTCTATTTCTGTTTGACTATTAATGACCAAGATCTTATCACCCTTGATTCCCGCTGAATAATCAACACCAAGAGCAGGAAGATGGTTATCAAAGACCACAGCACAATCGGGCTTGTACACAAAGGACTTGGTCGCAATGGGCTGGACATCTATGCGAGCGTAAGCATACACAGGCGCACCCTGACGCTCTTGGCCAAAAGCGGGTAAGGCGTGGGCATACTTTTGTTCAAATACAGCTGCGGACACTAACCATTTGGAAGCGGTGACTGCACCTTGACCGCCTCGCCCATAAAAAATGATTTCCTTCATTATCAGACCTCCTAGTTGTTAATACTGGGATTTCCATCCCAGACAAAGCGTAATTATGAATTGGCATATATACTATATTCCGGAAAGCATACCGGATTTCCTCTTAACAGATGTACATAGTTTGCGATGTTTATATTACAAGTGACATTTCACTGGCTTTTGTCGCCAGCTTTGTTAAGCTTTACAGACCAAAGATTTAGCCTCCAAATCCACTGTCTATTTACATTTTAGGTTTGAAGGAGTATGTGCTGTCAAATCTTCCATACGGAAACCGCCATCCGATATTTTTTGAGTTTTGTTAACAAGCTTATACTTCTTATTAGCAAATGGATCAATTTGATGCAGGATAAAGCGACTTTGCGTCAAACTATATTGAAGGAACACAATTAAATCTCGGAGGTGCCTTATGGACTTTAAAAACCTGGACTCGATTAACCAAAAGATCTTAGATCTCTTAACGAAGGACAGTAGAATTTCATATGCCGAAATCGCGCGTCAAACCCATTTATCCCGGGTTGCTGTAAGGGAGCGGATCAACAATCTCATTAGTGCTGGCATTATCACCCAATTTACAACTGTCGTTCAGGGGGAAAAGGTGGGATTTCCATTGTCGGTGTTCCTGGAAGTAGGGGTGGAGCCAAATAAAATGATCAGTGTAGCAAAGAATTTAGTTGCCCAGGACAAAGTTAAAATTGTATATCAGATGACAGGCTCTACAGCCCTGCACGTCCACGCTTTCATGGAAGATAACGATTCTTTAGTTGACTTCCTCCAAAAACATGTCTATACCATCGACGGAATAACCAATGTAGAAATATCTATGCTTTTGAAGAGGTTTAAATCTGATCTGACAGTAATGTAATAACCTTAAAATAACTGTATCAGGGCCACCGACCCTGATACAGTTATTCAATTTGCAGCAGGGTTAGAGGAACATGGACACTAATAATCCTGCCAAAACGAGGATAATAGAGCCGCCAATCCTGGACGAAAACGCCGCGAAGGGTAGCAGCTGCATCCGTTTAGCAGCCGACAATACTGCCAGATCACCAGTTTGGGCCATGTTTGCCATACATAAACCGCCGGAAATGGAGGACTCTACAAAATACAGACCAACAAAATGACCTACCAAACCAGCGCCAATTGCAGCACCTAATACAGTAGCAACGATGACTAACAGGTAGGACACATTGGTAAGCGCCCCCACTACTGTGGTAATATTAACAAAACCTAGGCCAATTGGGATTAACGCACCGTAAATAAGGTTTTTAGTCCATATCCGGGACCACTGAATGGTTCCCACTTCCAGGTGCTCGGGGAGCAGCTTAGCGGCCTTGGCAACGGTGAGTAGGAGAATCAACCAGACAAAAGTGTGAATACCGGGGAAGATAAATTTATTGATTAGCAAGGCAATCAGGTAGAAGCCGAGGCAAATAAGAAAACCGGCGCCTAGTGTTTTAACGTCCATCGGGGTCGTGTCGCTTTTATTGGTGTCTGCCTCTATTTCTGCCATTAACTCTTTGTCTTCGACTTTGAGGATTAGACCGTTACCCGTCAGTTTAGGACGCTTTTTACCAAGTCGGTTCAGCTGGGCACCTACCAGGATGGCAACAACGTTAGCCAGAACCACAGCAGGCATAATAGTCGAGAGGATTGTCGCTGCATCACCGCCGGTCGCTCCTGCATAAATCTGCGACAGTGGCAGAGCGCCCGCCCCAACTCCGCCGCCCATAACGGGAATAGCAATGTCAAATATTGCATCTTTTACGCCATAACCAGTAATCAAGCCTACGCCTGCAGCAGCTAAAAAAGAAACGATTATTCCCCCCAAAAGGGCTGGCACATAGCGGATTGAGGCTTTAATGATAATTTTCCGGCTCAGGGACAGGATAGCTCCAGCTACCATGATGGCAATAAAGAACGCAAAGAAATTCATGTTATTCATAAAGTTAGTCATTATATCAGCAACGTACTGGGGCAATAGTTTAAAGTGAAGCAAAATGGCTGGCACGAAGATACATACAATTGGCCCTCCACCCAAGTAATCCTTTACAATGGGGGTCCGATCACCAATCTCCCCAAACACCAAACCCATTATTAGCATTAGACTAAAGGCGCCTACCATGTCATTGGGAAGAGTATTGGTATAGATTAGAATGACAGCAACTGCTACAAGGATTAGAAAAACAGGCCAAGTGATATTTTTAATGCTCACTATTAAGTCCCCTTCCTTATAAATAAATTCGTTATTTCATTTCCGCTTTCAGGGCACGCTCGAATAGAAACCTAGCTTTCTCAGTATTAAAAATCCCACAAATGCATTGCCTGCCAATTTCAGTTACTGCGTCATCCACACCCATCTTTTTTCCCTTAACTTGTTCTAAGAGGTGGGCTACTAAGTGTGAAGAGATTAGACCATGACCGCACATCGTCGTTACTTCCCGAATATGCTCAGGAGGCAAGAGATCACGGCGACCATGAATGCCGAGAACGTACTCAATACTGTGTAAATTTAGGCCGTTTGCTTTGGCAATCTCGGCTGTGTCTTCAATAAGACCGCTAACCACAACAGAGATGCCGCGATCTGCAGCTTTAATATCCCTAATCACCCGGTTAACAGTATCCTTGTCGGAGTATACCCCCAGCAGCATCGGAGTCTTGTTTTCGATCTTCTCGATGATGGTCTCAGCAGGAGTTGTCAGGAGCATACCTGTACTAACTCCGCCACCGTTAATGGGCTTATAGCTGTACATTATTCTCCAGATGTCCCGTAACTTATCACCAATGTCTTCCCGATTATTAAAGCCCTTCGCAGGCATAACCAAAACCACATAATCACGCTTGTACGTCTCGAGTGTACCTTCTCGGAAGTTTGTATGGGTCAAAGAGACACCCCCTTTCTATGGCCTTCCCAAGCCCAGATTAATTTTTGCTGCGGGAGAAACTGTGTAGCCTCTGGAACTAAAGAATTCCGCCTTAGGATATTTCTGCTCGTTCCCTCCGGCATAAAAAGCCGCCAGACTAAATACCGTATCTATTTCATCTTTTACTTTATCTAGAACTTCTAGGACCTGGCCAACCTGCTCTTCCTTTACTGTAAACTCCACGATTGCCGATAATACACGTTCATTAAGTATTTCTTGTTGTAGCTGACCCGTGGCCTGATCACTCATCAGGGCAGTAACTGGAGTCCTGGGCGCAAAATTTACTCCGATTTTTGCCAGGGCGGTAGTTACTTTTTCTAAATCGGAAAAGCTGCCGCTGATGCCTGGGCGACCAATTTCCACTGTCATTCCGACATTGCCAGGAGCGACTAAATTTGTGACATCATTGGTCTTGACCTCTTCGGTACCCCGTCCCATGTCTTGGGTTGATTCATGTTTGCCCAGCGGGTCACTAAATATTGATCGCAAAACCCGGGGCCACTCAAGTTTTTCCCGCACAAACGCATCGGTGGGGCATACATGACTGCGCAGACATACATTGCACTCCACGCATTTATCCAGATTTACCTGAACCTCATCCCCTTCAATGGCCTGAACAGGACAGTAAGGCTTACAGAGTCCGCAATTGACACATTTCGATTTATCAATCCGCATGATTACACCTCCTCCTTACATATACGGCTGGCGTTTGTTAATCAGTCAAGCCGTTACTGTTAATATTCTGGAGACATCACGGGTATTCCTTTTAACAATAGAATACGTTTTGGAGCGAATCGCTAACTTGAGTAAATATTAGAAAGCTTTTTCTCCGAAATGTTAAGGCACCGCTTTACAGTAATCTAAAATTTCCTGCCCTGGTGTACCTTTCCTTTGGGCTCTGCACAATATCTGACAAAACTATCACTTGTTTGAGTTTTACGCTCATAAAAATGCTTAAAATGAAGCAGACTAACGGAAATAACCCGGAAACATTGCAGTGGATAAATTATGATGATGTTGGCTAAGAACGTTACCCTTAAAGACATTGTCCCCTGTTATGATGAATTTTAATGAGTAAGACCTCGGCCCATACACCCCTGAAAGATAATAAGATCAAGCACCTTTCAAGTAATTAACCTGGACGGAAATGAAGAAAGGCTCCCCGAAGATATGGGAGACTCCAGAGCACAGAGTATATTCAAACATTAAAATGCCTCCTTGGCGCAAAGGAGGCCTAGAAAATGTTCTGCTAGGAAATCAAATTGCGCCGAATTCATCCCTGGCGTAAAAATGAAAGCTCATGGAAGCTTTGATTAAACCCCAACAGGCAATAACAATGCTCATTCCCTGGAATCCTAGGAAAGCTGTATTTTCGATTCAGAAGATAGCGTTTTCCCGGTTCGCTTTACTGACAAAGGATTAGAAGATAATGAGTAAATAACCTTGATTATTTCTCTTGTTTTAGTTATAGTTAATGTATCGGAACAGAGATTGTTTCAGCATCCGAAATTCAAATTAGGAGTGATACTTTGCATACGAAACGTATTCTCAAACCGCCATTTTTCGAAATCGGACCCAAACAGTATCTTTACGGTGAAGAGGTTCTTGAACTTGCGCTGATAGCGGAAGAAGCCTCAAAAAAACACGGAGTTCAGGTCATTTTCACTACGCCTTTTCCTGACATTCGCATGGTTGCCAAGGCAACAGAAAATTTGATCGTATTTGCTCCTTCAATGGACAATATCCCTGTCGGACGGGGCCTTGCAAATATATTGCCCGAGTCTGTCAGAGCTGCTGGCGCAGATGGAGTAATGCTGAACCATGTAGAAAAACAGCTTTCCTATCTCACCTTGAAAAATACTATGGATCGTGCAAATGAGTTAAACATGCTGACCCTGATTTGCACCGACTCATCCGTTGAAGCGAAAGCCGCAGCGCTTCTTGCTCCCACGGTAATAACCGCTGAGCCCAATGACCTTATCGGCACAGGAAAAGTAAGTGACCTCACATATATTCGTGAGTCAGTCAACGCGATACACTCTATTAATCCTGATATTTATGTTCTTATCGGAGCAGGCATCTCCTGCGGCAAGGATGTCTACAATGTTATCCGCGAGGGAGCTGATGCCTCAGGTTCATCAAGCGCCGTTGCCTGCGCAAAAGATAAACGCGCAATCGTCAATGAAATGCTGCAGGCCGCCCGCCAGGCATGGGATGAGCGTACTTCTAAATAAGCAAGCAAAGATCTAATCTTAAGCAAATATAATTGGAGGGTAAACAATGAAAGTCTATCGCGAGCCAATCACAGTTCATTCAGAAGGTCTGCACCCTACATTCCACGATGTTACAAAGCAGGTAAAAGAAATTGTGGCAAAATCCGGTGTCAAGAATGGTATCTGCGTTGTTTATTCACATCACACAACCTGCTCTGTCATGATTCAGGAATGCTCCCATGATTACACCTATTTTGGCCTTGAGTATCTCCAGCAGGACCTGTGCAACATTATGGAAAAGCTGGTTCCCACTTGCCGTGTAGAGCATCAGTACATGCATCCAGGTGAAAAACACATTGAATTCGCATACTCTGTCGGCGATGAACCGTTCGCGTCCCTCAACACCGATGCCCACCTTCGTTCAATCTTCTTCGGCAGAAGCGAGAGCATTGTCATTGCCGACGGTGAAATGGATCTCGGACAGTTTGGCTACGTTTACTTCATCGACTGGGACCAGGTTCGTGCCCGCGAACGTCAAGTTCAGGTCCAGATCATAGGCGAATAATGAGCTACACAGTTGGCAGACCAAATTGGCCTGCCAACTGCATATAGGAGGCATCCCATGAACGTATTAGATTACTCAAAGAGAATAACGGATGAAATCCAAGAAATTCTCGCTGCCATGAATCCTGAGCAAGCTGAAAAAATGGCAACAGAAATCCTGTCGGCAAAACGGGTGTTTTTAGCCGGCGCGGGGCGTTCTCTGCTGATGCTAAAGGCATTCGCAATGAGGCTGATGCATGCTGGCTTTACGGCATATGTAGCCGGAGAAACGGTGACTCCTGCTATTACAGAGGAGGATATGCTGGTAGTCGGAACCGGCTCCGGCGAAACTGCAACCTTGCGCGTTGTTGTTGAAAAAGCTAAAAAAGTCGGCGCAAAAATCGGCGTGTTGTCAACCAAAAAAAATTCTTCAATCGCGCAGATGGCAGATTATGCGCTGATTATACCGGCTTCAATCAATCATCTAGAAATCGGCAAGTCTTGGCAGCCCGGCGGAAACTCGTTTGAACAAAGCTTGTTGATTATCCTTGATGCCATGTTGATTAAGCTGGCAGAAGCAAAAGGTGTTGATATCTCAAAAGGTCTTAATCTGCACGCAAATCTTGAATAAGGAGAATACCTGATGATTGTTTCACCATCTTTATTTGCGGCATGTTCCGCACGATATGGAGAAGAGGTTGCTGCCGTTGAAGCTGCAGGGGCTGAATACTTGCATATTGATGTTATGGATGGCTCCTTTGTCCCCAACATGTCCTTCGGGCCCAATATTTTGGAGGGAATAAGGCCAATCAGCAATCTGTATTTTGACGTTCACCTCATGATTCACCATCCTGAAAATTTCGCAAAACGGTTTATTGATGCAGGCGCTGACTGCATAACTGTACATTATGAGGCTACGGACAAGCTGAGGGAAATCGGCAAAATATGTTCGCAAAACGACGTCGGATTTGGAATATCCCTGTGCCCGCAGACACCTGTTTGCAGCATTGCACAATATCAAGATATTATGGATATTCTTTTGCTTATGAGCATACATCCTGGAATCGGCGGTCAGAAATTTATGCCTGAGGCTGCTGACAGAATCAAGGAAGCTGCCAAGATGCGAAAACAATCAGACTCAAGCTATCTAATCAGCGTTGACGGTGGCATCAACCCCACTACTGCTGCAGTGTGCCGTGAAGCCGGCGCCGACATTGTGGTTGCAGGCCGTTCTGTATTTTCCGCAATAAATCCTAAGTCAATAATAGATACCATCAAAAATGGCAGCTGAGAACTTCATTCAATGAGGTGAATTTATGCCACAAAGTAACAGTTTGAAAATTGATTCACGGAGAAATAAGATTTTGGAGATTCTCTACCGTGATGGCCAGGTTCGCGTTTCACAGCTCAGTGAACTGTTAGGGGCCACAGTTGTAACCATACGCAATGACCTCAATGAGCTGGAAAAAAGGGGTTACCTTGAACGGGTCCAGGGGGGAGCCAAGCAATCATCGAAGAATTACCATAATCTTTTTTTCGAGCGCTGCAAGCAGGAAAATGAATCCTTAAAAAAGGGCATTGCCATTGCTACAGCAAACCTTATCAAGGATGGGGAGACCATTTTCATCAACTCCGGCACCACAACGTACTTTACTGCTATCCAGCTGAAACAGCATCGCAATTTAAATATAGTAACCAACTCTATTTATTGTGCAATGGAGCTTGGCGACGTGCCTGCATTTCGCGTTAAACTGTTGGGCGGCGATATAAACAACCAGTACTTATTTCTATATGGACACGACTGCCTTGAACAACTGAAGCGCTACCGGGCAGACAAGACAATATTGTCTGTCAGCGGGATCAGCTGCAGCAAAACGGGAATTACAACCTACCACCCAGAAGAGGCCGCCATGGACCGCCTAATGATGGAACGCTCGAAGCAGACAATAGTTGTCGCCGATTCAACTAAGTTTGGGCATGAAGGATTTTATCACGTTTCCCAGCTTGACAATATTGACATGTTGGTCACTAATAGCAATGTTGACAAACAGGCGGCAGCCGAGTTGGATAATTACGGCGTCGAAGTTGTTTTGTGCTGATTTTTGCGCTACTTTAATAAACATAAGGCGACAGACTTTAGTCTGCCGCCTTATATTATCTGTGCAAATTTATTAGCCGCTCTTTAAGCTCTACAGCAGTAGGAGAATTGATCACTAATTCTACCTTTTGCGCAAGAGCCTCATATGCCAGGCTATTGACTATACTTCTAAGCAAGGGTATTTTTTTGGCGGTCATGCTCAGTTCGGAAATTCCCATTCCGATAAACAACGGCGTCAGCAGCTGGTCGCCCCCGCTTTCCCCGCAGATGCCGACCCAAACGCTGTGCATTGACGCGGACTTAACCACATAGTTTATCAGGCGCAAAACAGCAGGCTGATAGGGGCTTTGAAAATCCGAGAGTTCCCCAGAACCTCTGTCGGCAGCCATAACATATTGAGTCAGATCGTTGGTGCCAATGCTGAAAAAGTCAACTAAGGGCGCCAAATCTTTGCTCATAATTGCAGCAGCCGGGGTCTCAATCATAATCCCTGTCTGGTAATTCCCCAGCGCTATTCCTTCTGCCACAAGATACTGCTTTTCTGCATTAAGGATCTTTAATACCTGGACCAGTTCCTCTTGCATCGTTATCATCGGGAACATTATTCTCAGGTTGCCATATGCGCTTGCCATCAACAGCGCCCGCAGCTGGGTCCTGAAAATGTCCGGGTTCTTTAAACAAAAACGTATCGCCCGCACTCCGAGGAAGGGATTATCCTCCTTGGGCATGTTGAGGCAGGGGGTTGGCTTGTCACCGCCGGCATCCAGGGTTCTAATTGTTACAGGCAATCCGTTCGCGTCTACAAGGGTTTTCTTATAGCATTCAAATTGTTCCTCCAAAGTGGGCGGCTGTTCCCTGTTCATGTACAGGAACTCTGTCCTGAACAGCCCAACTCCTTCGGCGCCGGCTTGCACCGCCGCTCCCATCTCAGCAGCGTCAAAGATATTTGCGGCAAGCTCTATCTTCTTGCCATCGACTGTTTGCGAGGCCAGAGACCTGTATTTTTCGTTTTCCTGCTGCTTTTGGATGTTGTCCTGAACTTTCGCTCGGTATTTTTGCAGCAGCTCCTCCGAGGGCGATACATAATAGACACCCTCGTCACCGTCTATAATCACGACAGCTTCGTTGGGAATGATTGAAAGCGCATCCTTGACATTTGACAGCGCAGGTATTCCCAGTCCGCGGGCGACAATAGAACTGTGGCAGTTGCTGCCGCCCTTTTCGGTTATAAAACCGACAGTCATATCCGGATCAAGATGAATTGTGTCGGAAGGAAGAAGCTCTTCAGCGATTATTATTGTATCTTTTCCCTTTACTTCGAGATTGTTGCGAACCCCTGTAATTTCACTTGCCAGTTGATTCAAAACATCCTTAATATCAGCTGCCCGTTCCCGCATTCTCTCGTTTTTCAAAGCTTCAAATCGCTTTTGCATTTCTTCAGAAGCCACCGTGATTGCGCTAACGCAGCCTAGCTTATCTGTTGTTATCTTATCTTTTATTAAGTCGATTAGAGAAGCGTCCTTAAGAATCTCGGCATGGGCCTCGACTATTCCCAATGAATCTTCATTGACAATGCCAGCGATCGATTCTTTTAACCTTTTCGCCAAGGAAGAGATAGCGGTTTCCAGCTTTTGCAGTTCAGAATCAGTGTTCTCAGTCGTCTGTATATCGCCGACATCGTTTCTGCGGTACAGCTGCGCTTTTCCAATAGCAACCCCGCTGGATACAGCTATGCACCCTTCGCTTTTGCCTTTAGCTGAAGCATCTTTACTGCTGCCAGCGTTGCTGCATTTCTCATCAGCGGCCACCTCAACAAAGTAGGCTTCCGGGGAGTGCATCATTTTTTCCCGGATTGCCAGGCGCGCCTGCTGCTCATCAGCGCCATCTATAATTAGAGAGAAAACGCAGCCATCTTCTATGCAACTACACATAATAGAGATAGAGCTTTTGCCGTCATACGTTTCTCCTTCATATTCAATCTCAACGTTGCTGGAGAATTGTTTCGCAACCTGAACAAATTCTGTTACCGGTCGGGCATGGAACCCTTCTTCTCCGGAAAAACGATATTTTTGCTTAATCATCTTTATCACCTGGTCTTTTCTTCACTGATATTTCAGGGAGTTCTCATTTGAGAACTCCCTGAAAAGTTGAGTTAGGCTTTTTTCCTACCTATCATCTTTGTAAAGCTAACTGTAATTGCCGTTACAACTGCGCCGGCGACAATCGCTACCAGGTACATCCCAACGTTTCCGACTACTCCGGGAATCGTGATTGCGAAAATCCCGCCATGAGGAGCTGCCAGGGTGCAACCAAACAGCATGGACAACGCCCCCGCTACGGCTGAACCAAGCATTGTTGCAGGCAGGACCCGCAAGGGGTCTGCCGCGGCAAACGGTATTGCGCCCTCAGTAATAAAGCAGGCGCCAAGGGCCCATGCCACTTTGCCGGACTCACGCTCATGAGGTGTGAATCTGGAGCGAAAGAGAACAGTTGCCAGGGCAAGTCCCAGAGCCGGGGACATTCCCGCTGCCATGTTCGCTGCCATTGGGGCAGTGATGCCGGAGGCGAGCAGGCCAACAGAGAATGTATATGCAACTTTATCACAAGGACCACCCATGTCAAAGGCTGTCATCAGACCCATAACAACACCGAGTAAAACGGAGCTTGCTGTTGATAGGCTGTTTAGGCCATTGGTCAGCCAGATCATGACTGATTCAATAGGTCTGCCGATAACATACATCATAAGGAGACCGACAACGGCAGTTGTAACCAGCGGAATGAAAAGGACCACGTTAATTCCCTGCAATGCCTGAGGCAGTTTAATCTTTTTAAGGTATAATGCCAGATAACCGCAGGCAAGACCGGCGACGATTGCACCTAGGAAGCCAGCGCCAACCACGTTTGCGCTGATATAGCCTAGTGCAAGACCGGGAGCAATACCGGGACGGTCGGCAATCGAGTAGGCAATAAATGCACACATTATTGGGATCATGAAGGAGAGTGCAGCGCCACCAAGAGTGTTTAGCGCTCCGCCTAGTGAGCCTTCAGCAGGGTTCAATCCCCATAAAAAGGAAATGGCAATTAGTAAACCACCAGAAGCCACGATTGGAATCATATAGGAAATACCAGTGAAGAGGTGTTTTAGAACGCCCGTTCCGTGGACAGGAATCGGATTTGCCGCACTCTTATCTGGTTCTTCAACCTTGGCAAGAGGCTTTTCTGTAGCCTTCATCGCTGTTTGAATTGCTTGTTTCGCCTCTCTGATAATTTTGCTTACGGGCCATTCGATGACTGTCTTGTCCTTAAATCTTGAAATATCCGTCGCGACACCTGATGCGATTAGTACTGCATGGGCTTCTTTGATTTCTTGTGCTGTCAGTTCGTTTTCCACGCCAACTGAACCTTGAGTTTCAACCTTGATTGTAACGCCTAGTTCTTTAGCAGCTTTTTCCAAAGCTTCAGCCGCCATGTAGGTATGCGCAATGCCGGTTGGACAATTGGTGATAGCTACAAGTTTCATTAGATTCCCCTCTTATAATTATTTGAACGCGTGAATTACGCATTCTTACAAGATCATCTGAATGCATTAATAATGCATTCTCAATTAGATAAAACGATTAGATTATTGAATGAGCGAGCTAACGATACATTCTCGATTAGATTTAAATGAATGCTTAAAAAATACACTCTCCGAATAGACACTTGAATGAGCTAATAATACATTATCGATTAGATTATTTGAATGCGTTAATAACGCATTCCTTACTTGGTGCGTTGAGGATAGCTTGTCTTACTTCCTTATGAATGATTTTCCTGGATATCTGGGCTAATAGCTGCAGATGCTGGTTTCTCGCTTCAAGCGGAACCACAATTAGGAAAATCATGCACGGATTAATCCCGTCTTCCGTAGGCCATTCAACTCCGTCATTTCTGCCGAATGCGATTGCAGCCCTTTTCACAAAACGGCTCTTAGCATGAGGGATTGCAACCTGCATTCCAATTCCCGTCGAAAATTCCTCTTCTCTCTTCAATGCGGCCTTTACCATCTCCTCTTTATCTGAAATGGCCCCAGAGGCATATAATAAATCCATTAGTTCAGAAATGGCCTCCTCGCGTGTGTGGGCCTTCAAATCTAAAGTCATGTTTTCCGTACTTAGAATTTCTGAAATGTCCATACCGCTGTCCCCTTCGCTGGTTATTGTAGTGCAAGCGATTTCTGTCAAAACCGGCACGCCTGCGGCCCGAAAATCTTGTGCCGCCAAATCATCTATTTTCTTGTCAGTGATTATCCCGTCAAACTCAGTGGGCCGCACGATAATCGACAGATATTCCTTGTTAACCTTGCTGCTGTCCGCTACTAGAAAAATCTTTTTACCCGAAGCAATCATTACCCTTTTTATGCTGGCCTCAGTCATATTAGGCGTTGTTGCTCCGCGTTTCACACTAAAACCGTTTGCGGCAATAAACACTTTATCGGGAACGATATTTCTTATAAAATCTTCTGCACTTGTCCCTATAAATGCTCTGAAATTAGTCCGGAATATGCCACCCGTTGAGACAATTTCCATTTTGCAGTCTTTGGCATGCATCATATCTGCAATTATAGTTGCTGAGTTAGTGATAAGCGTGATTTTTTTATTCCTAATCGCCCGGGCGATTTCAAAGGTAGTGGTTCCCGAATCCAACAAGACTGTATCGCCCTCGTTGATTAATTCTGCGGCGATTTTTGCTATATGGCGCTTCTCCTCAAGAAACTCCAGCTCTTTCTCAGAATAATCGGCCTCAAATACGGAGAGATTTGAAGAAACTGCCCCCCCATGGGTGCGCTGCAGGTGGTTCGCTTGTTCGAGTTCAGTTAAATCCCTGCGAATTGTTGCCTTGCTGACGCCAAGCAATTCCACTAGCTTGTTCAAAGATACGCTGCCGTTTTGATTGATTAGGTCGATAATAATGGACTTTCTCTGTTCTGCAAACATCATGCTCCTCCAAACTTTTGGTTGTAAGCGTTTCTGTTTGTTTGTAAGCGAATGTTCTTTATGCTTACATTACCACATGTCTTCTTTCTATGTCAATGGCAATATATATAATATGTTGAAAACCGTTGATTATTTTCTAAGGCCTGATATCATATAACTATGATTGTTTATGAGCGTTTCACCAATTTCGGGTTCTGCAGCCAGCCTGTGGTGAATAATAGACAGCTCAATTACAGGGGAGGTGGGATACATAATGGACACGAAATATATTATCTTTGACATGGATGGACTGATGATAGACTCTGAAAAACTATCATTCGATATCATAAAATCGATTCTTCATGAACATGGATACAATCTTTCACTGGAGTTTTACGCAAAAACAATCGGCGTCAGCCGGGAACACTCGGAACAGCTTTTTACACAGTCTTTCCCGGGAATAGACGGCAAACGTGATGTTTACGGAGCCTTCTTCGAACGGTATTTCAAAGCAGTCGAAGACGGAAAGCTGGCTGCAAAGCCCGGACTGTTCCAACTGCTGAATGAGATGGACAAGAGGGGAATCAAGCGGGCGGTGGCTAGCTCAAACGATAAAAGTATCGTCGAGGCAAGTCTCAAAAGCATAGGCGTTTACAATAGAATTGACGCCATTGTCTATTCGGAATTGGTTGAGAGAGTCAAGCCCTTTCCGGATCTATTTCTTAAAGCGGCGAAAACGCTTGGCGGCAAACCGGAAGAATGTTTGATTCTGGAAGATTCCCAGGCAGGAGTTGAAGCGGCATTATCCGCACATATTCCGGTAATTATTATTCCCGACATGATTCCGCCCTCGGAAGCGATGCTAAAGGGCTGCCTGCGCCGATATGACAGTCTGTATGATGTAATTGAATACATCTATGCGAATGATATCCCAACTGATGCTAGCAATTATTAATTGAGATTCACCGTTCATAACAGGGACATACCATGTTAGCAGGCTATTAACACAGAGCATATTCAGATATCATTAAGGCCTCCTTGGCGCAAAGGAGGCCTTAAAAATGTACAGAGAGGGGGCCGAAAACTGGCCCCTGTGTTTTCGCTGCTGCCAGAAATTTGAACGGCGAGCTTTGCAAAAAGGAGGATTTTTAATATTATTATAGAATTACTAATTATCATCTGTGGAGTGACCACTTATCTGCAGATGATTTTCTTATAATCATTATAATCACTACTCTATTCTTACTCTAATAATACTATGAATCTTTAGGTTAGATTAGGGAGATGAGTAAGCGTGTCATATTATATCGGCTTATGCGGTACGATCGGAAGCGGGTGTTCCTATGTTTCGTCGATAATAAAAAAAGAAAAAAACTTTAAGAGGGTCTCATTGTCAGAGCTTCTAAGGGATCTATATAAACAAAAATCTAAAACTGATGTGGAACCAAATCGCTCTCAATTACAAGATTTCGGCAATATCCTCAGACAAAAAAAACCATCCTTCCTCGCCGAAGAGGCTCTTAAACATATCAAAAAAGTAGATAAAAAAAGTGAATACAACTGGGTAATAGATTCCATCAGGAATCCATTCGAGGTCCAATTTTTCAGGAAAAATCTTGTCAACTTTTATTTGGTTGGTGTATATGCAGATGTAGATATTCGCTGGCAAAGGGTGGAAAACAAATACAGTAAAGACAGAACAGCTTTTCAACGCGATCAGGAGAGGGACCAAGTTGAAGATATTCCATACGGTCAGCGGACAAGAGATTGTTTCCTTAAGAGTGACATCATATTAAATAATAATAGATATATCCCCGATGATGAAGATAAAAAGAACGAGGATTTCTTTAAAACAAAAATACATAATTACATAAACCTTGTTACCAGTGATTCCCGCCTAATTTCACCAACTGAAATGGAGACCCATATGGCTTTAACATATGCTATCAGCCAGAAATCAAAATGTTTAAAGAGAAAAGTAGGCGCGATTCTCGTAGAAGGTGAACTCGGTAACGTTGTCTGCGCGGGATTTAATGAGGTTCCGTATTCTTCAGATCCATGTATCGAAAAGCACAATAGATGTTACCGGGATAAACTTAAAGAAGATATTGAAGCCAGTTCTGATATTGAAGATGTAACAATAAGGAGGAATGAGTATAGAAAGATCTGGAATGAAATTAAGTTACTTGATTATTGCCGGTCTTTACATGCAGAAGAAAATGCTATTTTGGCTCTTTCAAAGTTAGGGAGCAATGTAAATTTCCATAACACAATTATGTATATCACCGCATTTCCGTGCAATCTGTGCTCTAAAAAGATAGCCCAATTAGGAATTAGAAAAATAATCTACTTCGAGCCATATCCAATGAAGGAAGCAGTTGTTATTCTAAATGAGCATGGCGTAGTACAAGAGCCTTTTGAAGGAGTTACATTCAGATCATATTTTAGAATATATGAAAGGGAAGTTGAGAATGAAAATCTGTCCAAAATGTAAATCTTTTGCTCCTCTTAATACTTACTTTGGTGCATACATTTGTCAAAATCCCAAATGTGGTTGGCGGGATAACACTCCCGCAAAATTGCGGATAGCAAGACAGCAGGTACTAGGCAAATATCCCAAGAGCGAAAGAGAATTAATTAATATAGGTTAACCGGAATTATACAGGCCTTAATAATAAGGCCTGTTTTTAGGAGGGAGCGTATTGACTTGTGTATCAGGAGTACTTTCTCCGCCAAGTATTCGGTTACCGTATTAAACTCCCCCGGAACCATTGATATTGGATATAGAGGAGAAATAAAAGTCCTCCTGATTAATCATGGGAAAAAACCATATGTTATTACCCCGAAAATGCGAATTGCCCAAATGGTAATAGCTCCGATTGTAAAAGTAACTGTCCAAGAAGTAGAATCAGTTTCAGATACTAACCGTAACTCTAAAGGTTTTGGTTCAACCGGGAACAAATAAACTCAATTATTCCCCTCTGATTTTAGTGGATAATATCTGCTCAACCTGATTATCCGCAAATCAGTTAATAGTAGTCCAGGTCCAAGACTCCGTCCCATCATCTTCGAAGTATTCTAAAAACATCATAGCATAAAAGAGCTACAACTTCCAATATTATCCTACCCATAGGGAAGATAGCAGCCGTGAAAAACGTAGGGGGCCGGTCTCCGGCCCCCTAAAGATACTACTACCTGCCCTGCAACTTCCTGGCCCGGGTAACATGCTCTTTGGCCCTGACCACATCCCCTTCCGCTAGATAACAGCGGGCCAACGCCTGATGCCCCGCCACCGAGCTGTATTTCTGCACCAGCCGCAGTGCATATTTCTTGAGCTTATCTACTTCTTCCTCAGCAGAATAAAGTTCCACTGCCTGCTCCAAGCAGGTTTTGTCATCCTTCCAGCAGGCCAGCGTCTGCTCCACTACCGGCCGTGCCTTCTCATACTCCTGAGCCTCCAGAAAAATCTTGACAAGCCCGGTCAGGCAGCGCAGCCCAGCCCTATTATCCGGGCCAGCCTTCCTGGCCCCCCGCGCATACCTTGCAACAGCTTCCTTATTCATTCCCAGCATCTCATACAAGTCTCCGGCTATCAGCAGGTTAAAGGGATCGGGATACTTAGCTGCGACAGTATCCAAATATTCCAGGGCCACATCTGTGACATTTTTGTCAGCCAGAATCTGATTCAGATTTGACCGGATATAGCGGTCCTCGGGGTCGAATCTCAGCCCTCTGAGGTATGTTTCCACTGCCTGCCCCCACATCTTTTGCTGTCCGTACACCGCCCCTAGGTTCAGCCAGGCATCGGTTTTCCCGGGCTGCAGTTGGGCTTGCACCAATAGGCAACGGATAGCCTTTTTGATTTCCCCGCAACCCTCCCAGTACCAGGCCATCTCCTCCCAAAGGTAGGTGTCATTTCCTCGAAATAGATGGGGATAGGCAGCAAAAATCTCTTCCGCCGTCTTGTAGGCAATCCGCAGCAGCACAGGCTTGAATTTGCCCCGACTCAGCCAATTTCTAAAGCTGCTCAATAGACTCTTGACCCGCTGCAGTTCCAGGAACATTTCATACTCCAGGGACAACGGCGCTTTAATTCCCGGCCTATTGGTGGGGGAATTCTCGTCAACATGCCTCCGCGCCAGCCCGCCGGCAACATTGTCCTTGGGTTTCATGACCAACCTAAACCCTTCGCAATCTTCCTTCTCCCCGGCGTACAATCCTAGGAGCATGTCGACATACTGCCGCCCCCTCTCCGAATTGGGAAACCACAACCATGGATTCGTCAAATTCGCCACCTCCTATTGGTTATTTGCTCCTACACCACTGGATTTTCAGCGGTTACGCTCCCCCTAAAAGCAGAAAAACTCCCGGGGGAGCAACTCTACTGTATTAATAGTATAGCAAAGGTCCGTGACAATTCTGGTCGTCAATCTGCAAGGAAAAACCTAGTCTCCCAAGCGCCACTGCGCCGCCGCATTCATTATCTGTAAAAGCTCTTCAGTTGTTACATGATGATACCACTGATCCTCCTTTAGTTTGAATCTGAATTCAGGCAATTTGACTTCGGCAGGATAGTCCCCCCGAAGTCCCTCTTCATATAGACAAACTTTCGCATCGGGACTTCTATCCTCCGTTAATTCTACAACCACGACTATACTATTGGGGAAGCGGAAGCTAAATCTTGTAAGCTCGGGTTGAACCCTTCGATAAAACATTATTTCTTATCTCCTTTCCTTTTTAGATAATCCCCCGTTTTGCGGCTCTCGCAGGAGTCCTTGACCGAATAATCCTCGCACATGCTGTCCTTGCTTAACTATAGAACCTCAAATTGGGATCCTAATCAGCATTGGGAAACCACAACCATCGATTCGCCATATTCGCCACCTCCTAATTTGATATTTAACTTATACACCGCTGGATTTTCAGCGGTTACGCTCCCCCTAAAAGCAGAAAAACTCCAGAAGGAGCAAAGCTTGTGTATTATTAGTATAGCAAAGGGTCGTGACAATTCTCTGCAGCTGTTTAATGCCAGTCTGGATTAGATTCAGTGGTCACCAAACTACAGCAGTTTCAGTCGGCGGGATGCGAGTGCGGAGGAAAACCTGGACTTAAATTAGTCAGGAGGTAAACAGGATAAGAAAAAGCCTGTTTGATGGGCTTTTTCTTATCCTGTGGAAACGAATCCTATTTTTTTAGGGATTTATAGTATATCCTTCAGTTCTTCTTCTAGAAGCTGTCTAATCTCCTTGCCATCGGTAAACTTTTGGGCCTGCTCCAATAGCTCGCGGCAGCGCCCGGTATCCAGAGAGCGGATTACTGCCTTGACCAAGGGGATGCTGGAGGCACTCATGCTGAACTCATCTAGGCCCATAGCTATCAGTAGGGGAGCCGCAAGGGGTTCGCCAGCCATTTCACCGCACATGCCCACAAACTTGCCGTATTTATGTCCAGCATAAATTACCTGCTCAATCAGGCGCAACACGGCGGGATTAAAGGGGTCATACAGATAGGAGACCTTCTGATTCATGCGGTCGACAGCACAGGTATACTGAATCAGGTCGTTTGTGCCTATGCTAAAGAAGTCCACCTCTTGCGCAAAGTGGTCGGCCTGCACCGCGGCAGCGGGAATCTCAACCATGATGCCCAGCTTATAGTCCCGGGTAAATTCAGCCCCTTCAGCTTCCAGCTCGGCCTCTACTTCCCGGAGCAGCTCTTTGGTCCGGCGCACTTCATCTAGAATGGCCACCATAGGCAGCATGATCCAGGGATTGCCGGTGACACCGGCCCGGAGAATGGCCCTGAGCTGCACTTTAAACATTTCGGGGTTGGCCAGGCAGAGGCGGATGGCTCGGTTTCCCAGGAAAGGGTTCAGCTCTTGGCCAATCTTCAGGTAGGTCAGTTCTTTGTCGCCGCCGATGTCCAGGGTCCTGATGATGACGGGCTTCTGGCCAAAGGCTTCCAGGACCTTGCGGTAGGCAAAGTACTGTTCTTCTTCTGAGGGAATATCCTTGCGGTCCATGTACAGGAATTCGGTGCGATACAAGCCTACGCCCTGGGCACCATATGCCAAGGCCTTTTCGGCATCGTTGGGGGTGCCGATGTTGGCAGCCAGTTCAAAGGTCTTGCCGTCCTTGGTCTTGGAAGGCAGATCCTTGAGCTCCAGAAGTAGAGTCCTGCGTTCTTCGTACTTCTGTTTACGGGATTGGAAATCTGCCAGTACTGCCGGTTGGGGATTGATGATAACCTGACCGGTACCGCCGTCAACGATGACGGTATCCCCAGGGACGACCTCGCCAAAATCTCCCACTCCTACCACGGCGGGTATCTCCATGGATCTGGCCATAATGGCGCTATGGGAAGTCCTTCCCCCGATTGCAGTGACGAAGGCCAAGACCATTGCCTTGTCCATCTGGGCGGTGTCGGAAGGGGCTAGATCGTGGGCAAAGACTACGGCGGGTTGGGTCATGTTGCTCAGGGATCCCATCTCTACCCCCAGGAAGTTATTGATCCAGCGGTTCCTGATATCCCGGACATCGGCAGCCCTGCCTCGCATATATTCATCGTCCATGGCATCGAACATGCAGGCAAAGGTCTCACTGGCATCGTAGACTGCTGCCTCGGCGTTACATCCCTGGGATATTTTCTCTGTAATAGCTTCCGCAAGCATAGGATCTTCCAGGAGCATGAGGTGGGCGTCAAAGATAGCTGCTTCTTCTTCTCCTGTCTTGTCAGCTAAGTTGACCCGGATATCCTCCAGCTGTTTTTTAGTTTTTGTCATTGCCCAGTTGAGCCTGGCTAATTCCTGATCCTTCTGGCTGGGGGATATGTCGTATCTTGGCAGTTCTGGTTTTGCATCATTGATTACGAAAGCTTTCCCGATTACGATGCCGTTGGAAGCAGCAATTCCTTTAATCATAGTAACCCTCCCAATTAGGTGAACCGCGTTAGGGTAATAACCTTTGCTAAAAACTGATGCGCTGGTTTTCTTTTAGTCGGTAAGGGAATCCAAAAGTTTGGCCAGGGCATTCACTGCCTGCTGGGCATCTTCTCCCTTGGCCTTAATTAAGATTTCGCTCCCCTGGCTGGCGCCAAGGGACATAACACCCATAATACTTTTGGCGTTTACGTCCTGTGTTCCTTTAACTATGCTAATATCACTTTTGAATTGATTGGCTTTTTGGACGAAGAGCGCCGCGGGACGGGCATGAAGGCCTGTCTTGTTGCGTACAATCACTTTCTTCTCTGCCATTGCTATATTCCCTCCATGCAGATTTTTAATATACGCATACTTTCCCATGTTAGTCGCCATAATCACTTTGCTATATTTTTGCTATTTCAAGGAGGTCAAATCCAAGCTGGTCCAGCTCCTTCTTTAACAGAGCTTCAAACTCCGGGAAACTACTGCCATAATCAAGAACCTCAAAAATTTGTTCCGAAACTGATAGGATTTTTGCCTCTACTAAACGAATTACTTCCACAAGGAACCTCTGTGCTGAATGTGAGGTTCCTTCCCATTTTTCTTGAGGATTATCCTTCCAGTTCGCTACAATAACTTTTAACTAGTCAGCCAAAAAAATGTCTAAGAGCTTTCAAAACCCCTTGTTCATTATTAGCTGCTGTTATGAAATCTGCTGACTCCTGAAGTTCGCGGGGGGAATTGGCCACCGCAACTCCTACAGAGGCCCACTGCAGCATTTCCAAGTCATTCATTTCATTGCCTATGGCCATGCAATTCTGGGGACCAAATCCAAGCTTGGCAGCGATCCTCGCTAAGGTCATCCCCTTAGACACCCTTGGCGGCAGGAACTCTAGTGAGCGCCGATGGCTACGCGTGGGCTTGATCTTACCAAGCCACCGGTTCGAGATATAATCCTGTTGCCTGTCGCAAGTGTTTTCATCCTCGATAAGAACTAACATGTTGGGGGCCACTTGCAACCACTGGTCCAGCTCCGCCTCTACAGCACAGTATACGCCATGGTTATTAATAAACTCTTTGGTTTCCGTATTTAGCCAGGGTACATACATAATATCGTCTACATAAGTTTTAAAAAACAAGTTGTTATCCCGAAAATATCTAATTAGCTCCTTTGCTAAGCCCAAATCAATTCTTTGATCTAGCAAAACGCCATTATCCGCTGCATAGACCAAACCGCCATTGTAACAGATTACTGATTGCCAAAAACCTAAGCTGGCCAACACTTTCTGCGCACCAGGCCAGGTTCGACCCGTAGCAATAACTAGCTTTATTCCCCTTTTTTGCAAGTCCCATAAATACTTTATTGTCTCATCATCCACTGCTAATGAAGAGTCTAACAGGGTTTCATCCAAATCAATCGCCACTAAACGTAAATCGCTCATTATAGCTTCTTAAGGGTTTCCCAGACCTCAGTAAAAGCCGAATAATCTGTCCGGCCATCTTTTACCAAAGAAGTATAGACGTGAGGAATGACAATCTCAGCGCCTGCCCGCAGACATCTGCGGACAATTTCGCCTACACTCCTGACATTTATGCCGCCCGTTGGCTCAAATATCGGGATTCCAGCCTTGCTGCAACTGGAAACTAAATTAACCATATTCTCGAGTCTATTATTTAACGGAAAGAACTTAACCGCTTTGATATTCATTTCTGCAATCATCGCGGCCGCAGTAATGCAATCAGCTTCTACAGGCTTTAGCTTCCCTGATTTAGGACCGGTGGAAAGAATTACAGTTTCATCGGTAAAGCCAGGGGCAACCAAAGCGTTAACTAAGCCGTCCTTGCCCTGAGATACTAAGAGACTTTGGGTGTAAGAAGCCAGAGGAAAAACCTGATTTACATGAGCGGGATCGCATTGACTGCTGAGCTCAACAACCCGGACAGCTTGAGTGGAATCGCCTCCCCCCAGGCCCAGGGAAATGATTGCTTCGTTTTCCTTTAATTTTTCAATAAAGCTCAGCATTTGTCCGTCATCGGCAAAATCTTTCGCCATTACCCCGCAAACCACTTTATTATTGGTAATTTCCTGGAGTTGCCGTACGTTGCTAAGGGATAACGCCAGCACATTAATACTGGCAGAGCCAAGCGTGAATAATTTATTCGCCATTTTTGACCTCCTCCACTGCAGCTTTCAAGACTGGCGGGATTAGTGCGCATTCTTCATCCTGCAAAGGACGGGGATCAATATAAATAATCCCCAAATTCAAATAATGATTGCGAGTAAATAGCGCCGGCGTCCCTGCCTCTAACCGCCTCACTACTTTTTCCGCCAGGCCTGGGTTGGAGAATTTGACTTCAACTCTGGGGATTCCTCTCCCCGCTTCATCTTCCATCTTCGCTACCTGAATATAATCAATACCGCTTAACTCTTGCAGTAATTGGTCAACGCGCTGATGCAACTTGCTTTTTACATCCCGATGATCCAAATTTGCGTAACGCTGCAAGGCTGTCAGTAGCCCAATGATGTTTTCTTTCCCGATTTTCATAGCCCGGCCGACTCCCCTGTACTGACCAAGACAAGACTTAATCAAATCGCGTTTTCCGCAGATTAATCCAGAAGTCGGGCCCTCGATAGCTTTACCGCCGCTGTAGATAACCAAATCTGCTCCCGCGGATATATATGCGCCTAAATCTTCTTCTGCAGCGGCATCAATAATCACCGGAACGCCTTTTTGGCGGGCGGTTTTGATGACTTCAGTATAAGAAAGCATCCCCTTCTGCACAGCATGATGAGATTTCACATAGAGGACAGCGGCCGTCCGCGCCGTGATTGCCTGCTCAAGATGTTGCCCACTAACAGAATTACTCTGACCGACCTCGATTAATTTTCCTCCGCCCAGAGCAACCATCTGTCCGATTGGCGCACCAAAGTTAATATTATGTCCTCTCATCATAACAATTTCCTGAGGAACTTCATCCGGCACAAAGGGAATTGATTCTATTAAGCTTAGATTATCTTTTGTGATACTGGCAGCTACTGAAATCACAATTCCTGCCGCCGCTCCACAAGTTACACATCCAGCCTCTGCACCAGTATATCTTGCAATTACTTTACTTGCTTCTTCTAACAGTTCTTCAATTACCACATATTTACAAGATGCCCCTGCAATTGCTGCAGCAACCTCGGCAGAAACAGCTGAAGCTCCCAGAGCTGTCATTTTTCCGCTGGCATTTATTATCGGCCGAAGTGAAAAATTCGTTTTTGACAATTCAATTCCCCCTATTAAACATACAATTAAGAGGCGTAACCACCTCTTAATTGTATGTCCAACACATTATACGAAAAATGATCCCAGAATCATAGCGCCTAATATTGCACCGCCAGTAATCGGCTTTTTCCAGAAGTAAAACAAAGCCGCGCCAATAAACGCACCTACACCTGCAGGAATACTGAACTGAATTGCGGCAATGAGAATGAGGGGACCTAGGAAACGGCCGGCACTATTGCCTGCACCCATCATAATATCAGAGCCGCTAGCGATGACACCCTGAGGCATAAACTTCCTGATTCCGATAATCAAAGCGCCAATCGCAATACCAATAATTAAGCCAGTTAATAAGGCTAAGGGAAAATTGTGGATCGGTGCGGTAAGCCCGGAAGCGAGCATTAATGCGGGAATACCGATGCCGACACCAGTCTGCAAAGAACCGCCAATATCCAAAATACCAACCAGAGGCCCCTCAAGGATTCTCGCGAGCAAGAAGCCTGCGGCAAAACCGGAAGCGGCTGCAAAATCACCGGTTGAAAGTCCTTGGTCCAGCATTTGCACTACGAAAATGTCGTTGAAAGCGCCAGTGCCATGGACCACATACATATGGGTTCCTGCAAAAATAGCGGCGCTGGCCAAGCCGACCAAAAGCGGAAAAGCAAGAGGTCGCATTAAAAAGTCCTTTAATCGATCCCTCATAGCATTTAACCTCCTTTAAAATAGTGCTAAAATTGTATTGTGAAACCCACGGAAATAAGCAATGAGGATGAACAGGAGGGCAACAATACTTATCATTACCCAAGTGGACTTGGTGTAACCCTGTTCTTCAATGGACTTGCCGATCAAAATCCCAAGAATTGTACCGGGAACAGCGTTACCCATTATCATTTGTGCTAATCCGCCCAATATTACTCCGGCCACACCAGTATACCTCCCAGCATCAAGGGCAGCCAGGATAAAAATTATTGGCATTACGGGATTGATCATCATACTGGACGCAGGTCCAAGAACGTTGCCAGCCACCTCAGCGGCACTTGCAGGAACTAAAGCGGAGACGGTATTGAGGAATGTGACAACCACAGCACCCACAGCTGCTCCTGCCAGTGCCATTTTTCCGGGGTTATACAGGGTTTCTTCAACCCGTTTGTTTTTAAACAATAACACTCCTGCCGCCCAGTTGGGAACTATTCTGTGAAAAACATCCTGGGTTATCGCCCCAGAACCAACTGCTGAGGCTGCTGCGTTAAACAGAAAACCCAGTCCAAAGCTTAAGTGGCTAATGGGGTCGCCTTTACAAGCATTAAGCTCGCCAAGGGTTCTAAACGCTCCCATTCCCTGAGTTTCTGGGGCATAAAACATACGGGCAGCCCCAGCGGCAATCGCAGCACCGCCAATTGCCCCGATAATCAACGATTTTAATAAAATGATGATCATTGACACACCTCCTAATTTGATTAGATTTGTCTGTGGTCAAGCGCCGGATAAAACATTAATCACCTCCTCCTAGGTTTGCATAGCGCACCTTGACTTCTACCTCTACCTCTAAGTCAACTTCCTTTCTCTCTCGGGGAAAGAGAATAAAGAGAAAGGTTTCACGGGTTTTAGTTTCCCGTTGACGCACAATTGATAGCGAAAGCGGCTCCATGTAAAGAATTGAACCGGGAACTTCCGAAAATGCTTTCTTCCTTAAGGTGCCAAAGGCTTTTTGCAATGCCTCTTCTGCAGTTTTTGCCTTCCCAGCAATGGTAAAGTGAAAAATTGCTTCCTTCAGGATGTTAGGCATTATTTTTTTTCATCCTTTTTTAGGTATTTCCTATATTCTTCAACGACTCTCCTGCCCAATTCCTCGACATCCATAAAGCCAAATCCCAAGACCTGAATTCCTTTATGGATGGCAGGTACTGCGGCTTCAATAGAGCGAAAGTGATGTTCTGCCCTATAGCCGTATTTGTTTGCAGCCGTTAGCGCACCCGCGCCGCCGCTACCACAAAAACTTATACCCAGATCAGCATTTTCTTGTTTCATTACATCCCCAAGTTTCATGTCCGCGGCAATGCCAGGGATAACTATCGCTATCCCCCCTGCCTGCTCGATGCCTTTGGCAACATTTTGGCCTTTTCCCAACCTGTGTCCAATTACTATTTTAATTTGCTTCTCCATCACATTTGCCCCCTTAATTAGTTTCTGCTGCGGCCACACTGAGATGAATAGCCACAAAAACAACTTCAGAATATGGAATTTTAAATTTAGGAAACAGCTTATTTAAGAGTTGAACAGCTAGATTGCGGTATTTAAGGGGTACTTGATCAGTGATGCTGCTCTCAA
Source organism: Firmicutes bacterium UBA5286 (assembly GCA_002408465.1). GTDB lineage: Bacteria > Bacillota > Proteinivoracia > UBA4975 > UBA4975 > UBA4975. Next base: position 116,992 of record DHSM01000004.1, read on the forward strand.
TCTCCGGAAAATCTGTACCCTGATCAAGTCTTGTTTTCAACTGTAAAATATGGTTGGCAAAAGCCAAGGCTTTATTCTCAATATTGCTAAATTCAATTCCTACACTAGAACAATACGCAAAGGCTGAACCTATTAGCGCTCTTTCTTCCTTGCTTTCTCTAGAGATACCTAGTTTCTCAGCAATCACATTCTGATATTCCAAATACAACTCCCCCTTATAATGGGAACACTAGTCCATCTAGTATTACGTATTTTGCTGAAAATGCTCCTCTAAACGAAACCGCGTTGCCATCAGAATCGAAGTATTTACCAAGACGGTCAGTCCACTCTAATAAAGTAAATCCCGCCCTCGGTATGCCTAAAATTTGTGCGGGGACAACTGAGCAACTCAACAATGCCTCGCTTTTGCTCATTCCTAAGCCAATAAATTTATTTACCGTGGTCACCAAGTCAAACACAGGACCGTTAATATTGCCCTCGTAAATATCAGTGCTAATAGTGTCAGGGTAAAATCCAGCCTGTATGGCTTGCTTGGCTACAGAAAAATTCAAGCTGGCGCTGCCGTGACCGACATCAAACAGGACTCCCCTTTCCCTGGCTGCCACGACTTGGGGACGTATACTGCCATCTTCAAGAAAGATCCCTCCTGGTTTGCCATGAAAACAGTGGGTGACAATATCCCCTTCGCCCAGCAAATCCAACACTTCATCGAAAGCAGGAGGGCCATTGCCAACATGAACCATCAGGGGAAGCTCAGCTTTCATTGCTGCTTCCTTAGCCAGCTCAATCCCGGCGATACCAGTGTCGACCGTAGCAGAGACACTGGCTCTAGCCTTAATGCCTTTAATGTAACGGGAATGACGCCGGGCGCACTCCACGGTTTTTGCTACCGATATGCGGCGAAGATCAGCAAGCTCACCTTTTTCACTAACCAAGCCGTCGGGACTGATATTCAAAAAAGCATAGACATTAGTAACAGAAGGGTGAACCGACTCAGCAAGAAATCTTTCAAAGTTCTGCCAGCCGCTGCTTCCAGCATCAACTACTGCACTTACACCTGTTGATACTCCTACAGTATCTGCTGACGACCCAATCGCGGCGCAACCCGGAAAGACATGAGTATGGATATCGACTAAACCTGGCACTGCCCATAAATTTTCGGTGCCTATCAGTTTATCTTGCTGGTCAGATTGAATAAACACAGAGATTGTATTATCTTTCTGACCCGATATGGCTACAAATTCCTGCACCTGCAACTGCTTTTCGATTAAACTCATTTGTCATTCCTCCAATTCAAAATATCGCAATACAGGCGGCACTTCGTGTTCACTCCAGGGTAAATTCCACTCATCAAAAGACCTTTGCAGGATTTTTTTTGCTGCTTCCCATTGAGGTTTTAGTTTTTCCTGCTCAAGTTCGGGTTCCTGCCAAAAACACCCTTGTTGCAACCGTTTAGCAGTATACAGGAAATGAATCTTTAAACCGTTTTTAGCATCAGGGTCTAAGTGTAAAGCATGAACTTGCTCCAACTCCCTGATCATATCTTCCAAGCCCAACAAATCCTCAGGCGGAGGGGCTGTGCTTAGTCCTAAACATATTTCCAAATCCGACAACAATTTAAGTTTATCGATTATAATACAATGACGTCTAATCGCCCCCATTATACTGTCAAAAGCTATATGGCTATTAAGAGAAGATTGATTATCGTAGATAGCTCTTTCTAGTTTAGCAATCTCATCTCCAGTTAAAAGCGGAGATACTTGAACAACTGGAATCGACAAATGCAAAGGCACTGTTGAGATTATTAATTGAGTTTCTGCGGGAAAATTCCTTTCCAAAGCTGATGCCACTGCCGTTACCTCGATATTAGGAAATCTGCGGGTAACGCGCTCCGAGAGCAAGCGCGCAGAACCAAGCCCAGTGCTGCAAATCACAACTGCTTTAATAGTGTTGGGTTTTTTAAGCCGTTCCAGAGCTGCAGCCAAATGCATTACTAAAAAACCTAATTCATCTTCGTTTAAGGACTCTGTCTCCGCCAGTTGCTGGCAGGCTACTCTGGCAGACTGAAAAATATCAGTAAATTCGGTTTGCAATCTATTTAACAGAGGATTCTTCGCAGGCAATTTGAAATTTTTCCTCTTTAAGGCTGGACGCAGATGCATAGCAAGATCGTCTAAGAGTTTTGAATCAGAGCTAAGCCCGGTAATTCCATAATCCAGCTCAAAATAGTGAACAAAAGAAAATACGGTTTTGCGGAGCTCAACATCAGCTAAGAGTCCCGATCTCTCCCGCACTTTGCTGCCCAATAAGTGGACGGCGATATGCCCTTGCTCCGCCTCAGGAAACTCAATGCCCGTTTTTTGATGTAAAAGCTGGGCAATATTGCAAGCGACGTGATATTCAGGATAGCGGGCAATATTATTCAGCAAATCCTGGTCAATAATAATCCTGTTACCAGCTCGCACCCTCTGCAAAGCGATTAACAGGTGTATATATAAAGCCAGATAACTGCTGTCAGTAAGTTTATAGCCTAAAGCAGTCTGACAATATTCAAGAGACTGGTTAACCGCTGCCGACTCCTCAGTGGGCAAATCGGTGAACCAGCGTCGACCCAAATCATCTACATTCTCCGATAAGCTGGTAAGCAACTCGACTAGTTTTTCTCTCTTTTTAACTTCAGACCCAGTAATCTCCAGCTTCCCTCTTGCCCGATTCAATGATAAATGGCCATCAAGCTCAGATTCGATTTGTTTTAAATCCCGATATACTGTGCCAAGACTTACCTCGAATTTATCAGCAAGATACTCAGGGGTTTTTCCCTTCTCCACAAGTAAGGAATAGATTATGCGCTTTTTCCGCTCTTCAGGAGCCACCGGCGCTTGATAGGGGCTTAGCCCCGCCAGTTTTTCCCTCAATGCTTGCTTATCGTCTATTTCAAGGAACATCCCCTTGCCAGGAATGCTTATTAAATTAAACCCCAACTCTGCCTGAAGTTCATTAAGTGTTTTTAGATCATACCTTATAGACCGAAGACTAACATTTAACGCGCGGGCCAACTCTTTGGCACTGATAGCCTCGGTCCTGTCCAATAGCATTAAGATAATTTTCCGGTTCCTCGGCGTTAGCAAACACTCCACCCTCTTTCAAGATTGCACCATCTTAGACCTGCAACCATAAGAGAATTCTTATAGTAAGGACTTCGTCGTAGCCTATGATATTCCTGCTCAAAAAGAGTTCAAAGTTTTTCCGAACTCGATGGTGCAAAATAAAAAAACGTAACTCTTTTGGTTACGCTTAAGTTTACGTCCCTGGTGGCATGTGCTGGACATGTATCTATTGTCTCACCCAGTCAAATCTCCGTTTTAACTCTGTTAGTTCTGAGTAATGAATATGTCCATCACGCTGCAGACGACCGATTATAATACAGGGATCTAACCCCTGCTCCTCTGCAAAGTTTTTAACAGCATCAATGGAAAATACCTGAGTTTCAGCCACAAATTTAGAATAATCTTTTTGCGGAAGCAATAATTCAGCCGCCAATCTATCCGCTTCCTGCTCTATTTGATTTTTATTGCTTTGGCTATTGATGTAAATAGGTTTTTTATTATGATTGAGAACATGTGCTATCTCATGAAAGAAGCTGAACCAAAAAATATCTGCATATTTATATCGGAGAGAAAGTAAGATCATAACCTTATCTGAACTTAACCATTCCGTTGCCCCGTGAGCATAAGTCCCATCTAAATGAGGAGCAAATACTAATGCAATCCCGCATTGGCTACAACGCTCCTTTAATTTTGGTTCAAATTTTTTAGGCAGCAAAGTAGTCAAATTCCTAAAAAAAGGTATAGAGTCACATAATAATTTTCTTGAGAATGGCTCAGTCTTAATCTCCCTGGAAGAGACTTTTCCCCACTGAAGCCAGGCCGCAAGCGCGAAAGGAATAGCGTTGTCTTCCTGTGCAACTCGAAATGCAGCGGAGTAGACTTCAGGAATCAACTGCAGAGAGGGTATTTCAAAATATTTCCTTAGGTTCGTAATACGTTCGGCTGCCTTTCTAGTAACGGGAATCCACCCTAATTGAGCCATTTGATTATAGGGAATTGCTCTTGCAATATTAACTTCATCTTCTTTATTAGCCTGTTCCCGCAAACGGATTTTTGTTTCCTGAAAAATTGCTTCTAAATTAAGCCAATAAGAACAAGGAAGGCCAAGAATATCCTCCATTTTTACTGCTGTTTCAACTGTAATGGGCGCTTTGCCATTGATTATTTCATTGACATGCTTAGTTGTCATTCCCAGACGTTGAGCCAGTTCTGCCTGAGTGATATATTTTTCCTCTAGCACTTCCCGGATGGTTTCACCGGGCGGTATGGCAACTGGCGGCAAGTAACCTTTTCCCGGTCTAATCATGATAATCCACCACCTCTATTATTTTAACCTTCGTCACCAATGTAGTATCACTCCACTCGTCATAATCAGGAAAAAAATCAGTCGCCAGCCTTGCGCCAAATCAATAGCAAACTGCCCCTTCCTATCTCCAGTAAGTGGGTGGCAGTTCCCCCTTTTCGAAGCAATCAACATTGCTAGGGTTTGAAAAGCCAGGATGTCAGTAATTCGCTTAACAATAGCCTCGGCATTTTCCGGTCCCCATTTACGCGTCGAAAGCCGAAAATCTTCACATTCTCCCTGTAATTTGCTACTCCGAAAAGAAACATCCACCAGGCAGTCCCCCGATTTTCATTTACCTGACAGGTTAATCGTTTTCAGTTTAACATACTTTGATTATTTTTACAAGTTGCTAAAGTACACCTTTATATAATTGTCAGCCTATAGATTCGGTTATAATAATTGGGGTCAGTAGTTACCCAGCCCTTCGGCGGGGGATTTCTTGGCAACATGCTTCGTACCAGCCTGTCGGCACTGAATTTCAGGACCTACTAGATGATCTATTCATAAACCCGATATGAAAGGGGCTGTCTCAAAATAGG
>DHSM01000013.1 GCA_002408465.1 Firmicutes bacterium UBA5286
TATTCGCGTGCTATGCTTTCTTGACTACCTTCTCCGAGCTAACAAAAAGCAACTTGCCCAAGTACAACCAGCAGGATTTGGTGGTAAGCATGTCGAATAATTACAAATACGGACGCCATTGTTATCTTTCCCATTTTCATTCTCTGATAATAGAATGCGGCAATAAAATCAATAGCTGTTCTTGAAGTGCAAAAACGAATCTGTGAGGCAACGCTGAGATAGCTTTACAATAAGGAGGGGTAAGTTGTTATGTTCTTGGAAACGGGTGAGGCAAGGAAGTTAATGTTTTCTCTGCTTTTACTTTTTATTACACTAATCATACCGCTACATGCATATGCTGCCACAGTGCCAGTAAAAAGCATTACTATTAACGATCCTTATGTATGTTTTGCGTCTGGGATTAACTTTCAACTAACCTGTAAAATAAGCCCAACAAATGCAAGTAACAAAACCATTGTCTGGAAGTCAAGTAATACTTCGGTAGCTACTATTAGCTGGAAAGGAGTAGTAACAACAAAGTCCCCCGGTACAACAATAATAAGTGCAGAAACCCCGGACAGGAGAGTTAGGGGAACTTGTCAATTATACGTGGTCGGAGTAGGAGTAAAAGTAAAATCAATAAAAATGAACGTACCTACTTTGAAACTATCCCAAGGGGTCTTCATACCTTTATCAGTAGACTTTAGACCTGGCAATGCCTCGAATAAGCAGCTTAAGTGGACATCAAACAAATCTTCAGTGGTGTACGTTAGCGAAAAAGGTGTAGTATCAGCTCTTAAGCCTGGAACTGCGATTATTACGGCGACCTCACAGGATGGCAAAAAGAAAACCAGCTGCAAAGTGACTGTGACTTGTTATTCTGCCAAACCTGAAAAAATGTACTGTGGGGTAACAAGTGGGGAAAAAGTCCGAAAGGGCGGCAATAGCCGTGAAAGCGTTGCTACTGCGAAATTTGGAGATATTATAGAGGTCAATCGGAAGGTGACAGATTCATCAACTGGAAGACCGTGGGCATTTGTAACGGTAAATGGAAAAATCGGCTGGATGGATTATAGCTCTTTATTTCCGTCCAAACCAGTATGGCCAGTTGCCGGGAAGCTAATAACAAGCGACTTTCGCACTCCAACACGGAAAAATCACAATGGCGTTGATATTGAGGCTAATTTGGGTACTCCTATATTTGCAATTATGTCTGGTACTGTCGTAGAACTAAATAATTCTTGGAAATATGAAAATGGCGTGAAAGGAATAGCCGCTAATGGTAATTACGTAGTAATAAAAGGTTTCGACGGTAACACATACAGTTATCTACATATGAAAACTGTAAATGTTTGCAAGGGAGCAGTAGTAGGCTCTGGGCAAGAAATTGGTACTGTAGGCAATACAGGAAATTGTTTGACCAAGGTTGGTGGTGATTGGGTTCGCCCTGGGCCTACGTCAACTCGAGGTTCTCACTTACATCTTGGTGTGAAAAATTTTAGGGGTGAATTTGTCGATCCCAAGTTGCTTATGCCTCAGAATAAACATTAATGGATGTCCAGTGTAACGTTAGCATCCGCGTGAAGAAGTATAAAGTTTTTAGGATGTTGTCGCTGCTCTGTTCCCTTGCCGGGAAAAGAGCGGCTTTTCCTTGCCCTCCTTGGGTGCTATTAGTGCAGAGACGGCAGTACTTCCCGAAAAGATAGGGATAACAGTAAACCAAACATTTAAGAACATGATTTGGCGTGGCCGAGTGATTCGGTTGCAAGACGTTACCTGCCTGATAGAATAAAAGAGAGATACGAAAGCGACAAAAGTTCGGATTTTTTCTTTTGGGTTAAAATAAAAAATACTCCCGAAGGAGTATTAAATCGCAAAGACATGTTTGCCAATAGCTGTAATTATTTGTCTGGAGCGTATCCACCAGTTGGATGCAGTCGCCGGGTTATAGTAGAAGACTGCGCCGCCGCTGGGATCATTGCCTGCCAATGCTTCCTCTGCTGCTGCGTAGGCTGTGCTATCTGGGGTAAGCCAGAATTGACCGTCCTGAACCGCAGTAAAAGCAGAGGGTTGAAAGATTACATCGTTAATGGTATCTGGGAAGTTTTCATGTTCCACTCTATTAAGGATTACTGCAGCGATTGCAACCTGACCTTGGAAAGGCTCGCCCCGGGCTTCACTGTAGACGGCTCTGGCCAGGAGATCATATTCCTCCCCAGTCACCGCTACTTCCATTTCCACTTTTTCTTCTGCTACTGCTTTAACTTCCGCTTTTTCTTTTTCTTCTACTGCTTCAACGGAAGGTGCTTTTTTCCCTTCAACGTAATTTTGGTTTTTGTCAATTTCCGGACTGTTGTCTTGCTTGTATTCCTGGGCAATAACTTGCGCCCAGGCAAGGAGGAATACGGCTATACTGAGAACAAGAGCGATTGTCTCAGGAACTCGTTTGATCTTAAAAATGCGCATGTTATCACCGCCTTGTTTTTATGGGTATTAGTATACGAAGAAAAATTGATTTGTGCAAACAGTAAATTTTACTTTGCCGGAAAATAGCAGGATTTTATTGTCGTTATGTTAACCTAGAATCCCTTAGGCTTAATATTCAAGGACAATGGCTGATTAACCCTGCTCAGCCAGTTTTATTTTGCTTTAATTTTTGTTTTTGCATTAGCGGCGCTTGCCCGGGAACCTGCAGCATATCTCCGCTCCCACAATTGCCCATCTGGACGGGGAGGAGTTTCTTGAAAGGGTATTCAGCAAGAGGTGCCTAAGGGACAGCAAGTATTTTGTGAACCACCTCCGAGCCAAGACAGCCAGTGTCTTGAGCCAATTCAAGCTGGGCAGCAGGGACTTAAGCGCCGATGAGATCCTGCAGGAGGCAGGGCTGTTTCGCTCCAGCGATGAACTGCTGTTCACCGGACCAATATCTATTGAAATAAACAACCAAACCATAGACTTCACTCCCCTGAAATATGGGGCCGCCATCGGGGCCAGGACCGTGAAAGAACTGGAAATCAGTGCCCTGAAGGCGGATACAATAATTACTATTGAAAATAAAGCCAGCTACCGGGAATATTGCAGCCAGATGGATGATAATACTTTTGTTATCTACCTAGCAGGATTCCCCGGCCCGATGAAAAGGTTATTTATGTATAAATTATATGGCCATGCCCAAAAATACTGCCAGGGAATCAGGTTCCTGCACTGGGGGGACATCGACCTGGGTGGTTTCAGGATTTTCAAGAGCCTAAAGGATGTTGTGCCGACTCTGGAAGCGTATTTGATGGACGCTAGTACGTTGTTAATGCATCGGGACCAATGTCAGGAGCTGAGCAAAGGGTACGGCATACAGCTGCAGAAACTCTTGGATGACCCGGGATATGTTGAGTTCCGAGAAGTGGTTGAGCAAGCTGACTAATAATCGAGGAAGTCTTTTTGTTGCCTTAAATTCCAGGTCTTAGGCAGGGAAAGCGAGGTAATTTGTGGAATATTGTTGTTATATCGGAATTTCTGGAAGGGAAGAGGGGACCTATGAATCTCAACATAGAACAAAAGAGGCTAATAACTGCCACACCTAGCGGCGCCATGTTGGTCCGGGGGGTCGCTGGATCGGGCAAGACCACTGTAGCCGTCCAACGGGCGGGTTTCCTGCTGAATAACTACTGCCTGGATGATTCTGACCGGGTGCTTTTGGTCACCTTCAATAATACCTTGGTTAAGTACCTTCGCTATTTGTATAACAAGGTAAACGATGAAGCAGAGGGATATGTCAGCCTGTTTGCCCCCAGCAAATCTCAGGTAGATATTATGACCATAGACAGCCTATTCTATCGCTGCTACTGCGACTACTTTGATCAGTCCCAGCGTTTTCAGTTGCTTTACGATAACCATAAGAAGTACCAGGTGTTGAGAAACTGTATTGCCGAGCTGCAAAAGAAATTCCCCGATGTCAATGTTCTTGATCTCAAGCATGCCATTTTCCTGCTTGACGAGCTTGATTGGATTCGTTCCTGCAATTACATGGAACTGTCTGAGTACCAGAGTGCAGACCGTCTGGGACGCCAGAGCCTGAAGCAGACGGAGGGTCCCCAGCGTCTGCGCAAAAATTCCGAGACCCGCCAAGCAATTTATGAACTGCTGCTGGCTTTTGATGCGCGTTTGGAAGAAGAGGGTTTTATCGATTCAAAGGCCAGAGATCTTGCCGTATTAAAAAAGGCCCAGGAACAGCCTGAGCCTGTATATAGCCATATAATAGTGGATGAGAGCCAGGATCTGACTAGGGTGCAGTTGGAGTTTCTCAAGGCATTGTACAAGCCTGGAGACTATTCCAGTCTCCTCTTTGTTGCCGATACTGCCCAAAGCATCTATCCCCACTCCTGGCTAGTACGGGGTCGGAGCTTTACCAGCATTGGCTTGGACCTGACAGGCAAGGGCAATGTTCTCAGCAAAAACTACCGGACGACAACTCAGATTGCCCGGTCTGCCTACAGCCTCATCGCAGAAAACTCAGAAATTGTTGAAGATGAGTACTATGTGGAACCGGCGCTGCTGGACAAGCAGGGCCAGTACCCGGTGTACAAGCACTTTTCTTCCGAGAAGAACGAGGCGGAATTTGTCGCCCGAGAAATAGGCATGTTGCTGAGTGAGTATCTGCCTGGGGAGATTATTGTCATTGCCAGGCAGTACAGGCAGCTGGAGATGGTTCAGCTGCAGCTGGAGGAGCATGGACTGGCCTGCAAGCTCCTGAAGGAGCGGGAAGTCACCTTTGACGACGATTGCATCAAGCTGCTGACCATACATTCCATCAAGGGATTGGAGTTCAAGGTTGTATTTATTGTGGGCCTCAATGATTCTGTCATTCCCTACTGTTCATATATAGATATGGAAGAGGGCATGCAGGAGATAACCGAGCGCAAGCTCTTGTATGTGGGGATGACCAGGGCCTCCGAGCGGTTGTACATGAGTTCCTGCGCCACACCCTCCAGGTTCATTAACAGCATCTCTCCCGGATACCTGCGCTTATCCGGCAACAGCAGGTTCAGTCACCTATACAACATTCGCCCCGATGAATACCAGTTCGGGGAAAAGATTCTGGACATCTACAGCAAGGAAGAGAAGGTTCGGCAGTGGCTGCTGAAAGAGTTGCAGGACAAGTACAACTACCCCAGGGCCTTGTTGGCTGTGGAATACAAGGTTAACAACATGTCCCGAACGGGTTCGGTAGATATCTGCATTCAGGTAAACAGGGACAACAGACTGGTGCCATATATCTTCTGTGAGGTTAAGGCGCCGGGGAGTGGGACAGGGCAGGGCCTGGACCAAGTCAAGAGCTATATGAGCAATGCCAAGCACTGTCAGTATGGCCTGGTCACTGACGGCACGGAAATGATAATTATTGATGCCGACTTTCGCCAAATTGACGACATTCCTGCCTTCAGCCAGCACATGCTGCCTAGCACCATGGAAAAGTACAGCTTCCAATGCTACAGCAGCAAGCAGAAATACATGATGGTGAGGGATTGCAATCTGTCCCAGGAAGTCATTGTCGAGACCGCTGCCGGCAGTGAAGTCTGCAGTGGGACTGAGCTGAAGCTGGTCCCTACCTATGAGGGAATCGCCGCCGGCCAGCCCATATACATGCAGGGCAAAAGCGAGGCCAGGTTCTACCTGCCTGTTCAGTGGCTGCGGGGAAGGGACTGCTACCTTCTCAAGGTCCAAGGGGACAGCATGGTGGATGCAGGTATAGATGATCAGGATTATGTCCTGATTCAACAGCAGTCCACAGCCCAAAACAGAGATATTGTCGCGGTGGCTATTGAAGATGAGGCTACGCTAAAGCGGTTTGTGCGCATGGGGGACACTGTGCTGCTCATGCCCGAGAACCCAAAATATGAGCCAATTCAGCTCTCAGATAATCAGGCGAGGATTGTGGGCGTGGCAATTGGCTTGCTTAAGAAAGAGATAAAATAAAGGCGTGGCGATGCCTTAATCATTTTAGTGCCCCTGGTAATCGGCATCTTAGTCCTGAGAGATGCCGACCGTCGGGGATTGAGCAGAGTTTGGGCGCTGGCAGCAATTGCAGGAATAACTAACCGATGGCAATGCATTCTGCCTGGCAGGGGTCAGACTGAGAAAGCTGGGGCCGAGACGGCCCCCCCTTCATGTAAGGTGCAACCGGGCCTGGCCGTCTTCTTGCAGGATGCGGTCCACATCTACACCGGCCAAATCAGGTAATAACTGATAGTATTTGCTTATCTACTATAAGGATTATCATATTGACGTCAGGACGTTATAGCGTTATAATGTCAATATGAGGTGATTATTGTGAATAAAGGTGTCAGACGTTCAACTATATATTTTGAGCCTGAAATCCACAATGCTTTACGCGTAAAGGCTGTTTCCACCAATCGTTCTGTGTCTGAGTTGGTAAACGAGGCTGTCAGGAATGCTCTTCGTGAGGATCAAGAGGACTTGGCCGCTTTCGACGAACGTGTAAATGAGCCTACGATTAGCTACGAAAGTTTACTTAAGCGATTAAAGGCCAATGGTAAGCTATGAACTTCGTATCAAGGAGTCTGTTGCCAAGGATCTACGGCGTATTCCTGCAAAGGACATAGAGCGAATTCTTCAGCGCATTGAGTCCTTGCATGCTCAGCCACGGCCAGTCGGCTGTGAGAAGCTTTCTTCTCTAGAAAGGTACCGACTGCGCCAGGGAGAATACCGAATAGTCTATGAAATTTTGGACAATGAATTTATTATCATCGTGGTTAAGGTCAGCCATCGACGTAGCGCATACAAGATTCCCTGAAGAACCCATTAAGCTGTCACTGCTGTGGCAGCTTATTTTATTGGGGAAGTCAGTTTGGTTTTGAACCTTTTAGCTATTGGGGCTAATTATAAATCAGAATGCGCCGGAGGAAATCTCGCCGGCGCTGTATTACAGGGAATTCATCTGCAGGAATTGCCATTGTTGGTAGCGAATTCTTCTAGTAAAGGAGGAAGAAGAATTTGAGAGAAGATAGCAGTATCAAGATTGGCAAGCGAACCTTTCTGTCTGCAGTTATTATCCTTGGTTGTTTGATGATTGCTGCCGGTGTCCTTACCTATTTAATTCCCGCCGGGGAGTTTCAGAGGGAGTTTGTCGATGGACGGGAGATTGTTGTCCCCGAAACCTTTGAATATGTTGAAGGGCGGGGTTACCCGGTGTGGCGCTGGTTTACGGCGCCTTTTGAGGTCCTGTGGGGACCGGACAGCATAATGGTAATCTCGATCATTTTGTTCATCCTGATTATCGGCGGGTCCTTTGCTGTCCTGGAGAAGACCGGGGTGCTGGCAGCGGCGATTGCCAAAATTGTGGCGGCGGTGGGGAAGCGAAAATACTTGCTGCTGTGCCTAATTACCTTGTTTTTCATGCTCTTTGGCTCACTGCTGGGCATCTTAGAGGAGATCGTGCCCTTGGTTCCCTTAGCTGTTGCCCTGGCTTGGTCCCTGGGCTGGGATTCGTTGACGGGCCTCGGGATGAGTTTGTTGGCCACTGCCTTTGGTTTTTCTGCCGCCCTTACTAATCCATTTACCATCGGCGTCGCCCAGCGGATTGCGGACCTGCCGGCCTTTTCCGGAATCGGTTTCCGAGCAATAGTCTTCGTTTTGGTGTACATAGTCCTAATCGTTTTCCTACTTAGGCATGCTAAAAAGGTAGAGAAGAATCCCCAAGCTTCGCTGGTGTGGCGGGAAGATGCTAAGGCCCGGAGTCGCGACACTGCAGAGGAATTGAATATAAACCCTGCCAAGAGGGGTGCTCTGCTGTGGTTTGCCGGCACCTTGCTGGCGGTGCTGGGGGCAATCGTTTGCGCTTCCCTGATTCCCGGGTTGTCTGATTATACCATGCCCCTGGTAGCTCTTCTTTTCTTGGCTGGGGGCATTGGCGCCGGGCTTCTGGCCGGCCAGGGCTGGGGAGTATTCAGGGCCTTTGGGCGGGGAGTCTTGGGAATCCTGCCGGGAATGTTCTTGATTATGATGGCAATGAGTGTCAAGTTCATCATATCTCAAGGCGGCGTAATGGATACTGTGCTTTTTTACGCCGCTGGCGCAATCTCCCAGACTTCCGCTGCCGGGGCTGCCCTCCTTTCCTATATAGTGGTCCTGGTTTTAGAATTTTACATCGGTTCGGCAACTGCCAAGGCCTTTTTGGTCATGCCCCTAATTACCCCACTGGCTGACCTGGTGGGGATTACCCGCCAGGTAGCGGTGCTGGCTTTTGCTTTTGGCGATGGTTTCACCAATGTGCTCTATCCCACCAACCCGCTTTTGCTGATTGCTTTGGGCCTGACTGTGGTCAGCTATCCCAAATGGTTTCGCTGGATAATCAGGTTGCAACTAGTGGTGATGGCGCTTTCGGTGCTGTTGTTGCTGGCAGCGGTGGCAATTAAATTGGGGCCGTTTTAAAGGGGGAGCGTTTAATGTCCATTAATCAGTATTTTAGCGACAGTTATGTTGTTTCTCGTTTAAAGTTTCGAGGTTTGCTGGGGGCAGTGCAGCAACGGTGGCCAGAGGCAGAGTTGAAGACCGTTGCAGTTTGTCCGGATAAAGAATTTACTACAGATATGATCATTGCCCAACCCAGGGAAAAACGTCATGTGCTTATGGTTACCACCGGCCAACACGGCATTGAAGGCTATGCGGGAGGGGCGTTTCTGCAATTGCTGGCCCGGGAGTACTTGGACAAACTGGACCCGGAACTGACGGGGCTTGTCCTGGTGCATGCAATTAACCCCTGGGGTATGGCAAATTACCGCCGAGTGGACCAGGATAATATTGATTTGAACAGGAACTTTATTACTGATTGGTCTGAGTTTAAAGATATAAACAAGGACTACTCCCGTTTGCGTTTTTTGCTGGAGCCGGGTGAGTTGGGCAAGAAAAGGGAGAAGGCGGCCTTTTACTTCCGGGTTGCCCGGGCTTTGGCGCTGGCCGGCAGCGGCGGCATCAAACGCGCTTTGACTTTGGGCCAATATCGGTTTGACAAGGGCCTTTACTTTGGGGGTTCTGAGCACCAGCCCGTTGCCCGCTGGCTTATTGACCTTTACCATGGAGTGCTGAGGGATTTTAAGCAAGTGGTGCATCTGGACATCCATACTGGCTATGGACCGGCTAGGCGCATGACCATTGTCAACTCGGCTTTGGACCCCCGGGACACGGCGGGGCTCAAAGAACAGCTTGGTTACGATTTGATCGTCAAGGCAGATCCCCAGGAGTTCTATTCAATTCAGGGTGACATGGTTGATTACAATTGCTGGCTTGGCCGGCAATATCCGGAAGCCCAACTGTATTCAACCTGTTTTGAATTCGGCACCCTGGGTGATTCTATCGGAGCCTTGCTTCAGAGTATGCGGGCGCTGATTGATGAGAACCGACTCTGGCAGCATGGAGGGGGCAACACCCTTCGGGACGAGGCGATCAGGAAACAATTCGTTGAAGCCTTTTACCCAAGTTGTTCAATTTGGCGGCAGAGGGCAGTGGCAGATGCCCGGCGGGCCCTGACCGGGATCCTCGGCAACGAGGGGCTTATTACATCAAATTAGCATGGCATGACCGACATCTGAAACAAGAAAACCGCTTTTCTCCGAAGGAGAAGTGAGCGGCGATACTATTGAAAGTATTTATCTTGGATAAATGATCTTAATGCCCGGAACTCGGGCAAGCCCCTGATCAGCAGTTACAATGCAGGAAATATCATTATTCAGCATTACTGCAAGATGAACGAAATCCCTTGGTGAAAGGTGGGCATGGGTCTCTTCTTCAGATAATTTCCTGGCCAGGGAAACATCAGGATGCCGGATTGGCAGTACAGCTCCGTCCATTATTGCTGAGAACAGGTCAAAGACCTGCAATCCTATTTGTTTCCTGTAGATACTGAAGTACCTATAGAGTAACTTCTGCGTCTGTATACGCATCCAGGATGCCCCTGGCTGCTGACTCCATGATATCCAGGCAGCTCTTCTTGCAGGGATGCTCACTGCCAGCCGCATACATGGGAATACAGGTGTCGATAAAGACCCTCATTCTTTTTCCGTACCTGTTTCAATTTCCTGCTTCATTTGTTCCCAATCGGAAACCGGTGCATTGATGCCGGCCAGTTTCCGAACGGCTTTTAGTTTATCTTCGGATGAAACTTGGTAGCGTTGATCGATGGCTTCCCGCACAATGGTGCCGATAGAAGTGCGCTTATCCTTGGCTTCCTCTCTAAGTTTTTTTAATTGCTTGGGATATACCCGTATCTCCAGTCTGGCCTCAAGCTTTTCTTAGACCTCCCCCCTTTTACGTAACACTATTACGTAAACAATACCGTTAGCAGAGAGGCGATTCAATAGCTTTTTCTATAGATTTTGGTAGGCAGACTGAACATATTCCTCATATTTCCCGTCTTAATGTCAGAAGATAAGAACGGGAGGTCTGGATATGAAAAAGATTTGCCTTGTTCTGGCGCTATTGCTGTTGGTCGGAGGCTGTAATGTTGCCAGCGTCAGCGAAGAGAGCCCGCTGCCAGTAGTGGGTTCGGCCGAGAATCTGATGAAGCTGCTGGAGTCCCGGCAGCAAGTGTATGGGGGATTAGTCAAGTATCGCGCTGCAAATGATGCTGTGGAAGCGACGGCTGCTCAGGATTCGGGCCATTCCACTACCAATATTCAGGTCCAGGGCATCGATGAGGGAGATATGGTCAAGACCGACGGCTCCTACTTGTACCACATAGCCGGGAATAAGGTCCTAATTACCCGGGCCTGGCCGGCATCCTCCCTGGAGATTGCCCAGGAAATCCAGATGGACGGTTTTTTCCCCAGCACCTTGTATGTAGATGACAAGTACCTGGTGGTAATCGGGGGACAGACTGAGAAGAGTCCCGAGGCGCCAGAGAACAATGGCTGCTGTTGGCCTTACATGCCTGCAAATACCCGGGTGTTGGTCTATGACCTGACTGATAAAGACAATATCCAGTTGAGCAGAGATTTTTCTCTGGATGGTTTTACTGTGACCTCCCGCAAAAAAGATAATTACCTTTACCTGGTCAACAGCCAGTATACCTTCCGGATTATGGAGGATGGCCAGCCTCAGCTTCCCTGGTACAAAGATTCTGCCGAAGGCGGCGAGGAGACTGTCATCGGCTATGATGAAATCTGCTACTTCCCCGATGGGGAAATCAGCGATTATATAATGTTTGCCGCTTTGGATTTGGAGGGGGGCAAACTGGAGGTAGATACCTACCTAGGCTGGGCTCAGAATATATACATGTCTCATGATTACCTGTATATCGCCCTGACCGAGGGAGATAACTGCGATACCAGCATCTACAGGTTTGCCGTCGACGGAATCAAAATGGAGTATAAGGGCAAGGGGACAGTAAGTGGTTACCCCCTCAATCAATTTGCTATGGATGAGCATAAGGGGCACTTCCGCATAGCGACTACCGAGCAACGGGAAGACGGCCCTGTCAATAATGTCTATGTTTTGGACGAAAAGATGAACGTGGCGGGGGAAATCAGGGGATTGGCCCCAGGGGAGACCATCTATGCTGCAAGATTCATGGGGGATATGGGTTATTTGGTGACCTTTGAGATGATGGACCCCCTGTTTGCCATCGATCTGTCGAATCCCAAGAAGCCGAAGGTCCTGGGAGAACTGAAGATCCCAGGCTTCAGCAATTACCTGCATCCCCTGGACGATAAGCATTTGCTGGGAATTGGCCAAGATACCGAAATAAGTGAATTAGAGGGCCGGGAGTTTGTCATCACCAAGGGGATCAAACTGGCCATCTTTGATGTCAGCGATATTAATAGCCCTAAGGAAGAGCATGCGGTGGTTCTTGGGGACAGCGGCTCCTGGTCTGAGGCCATGTATGACCATAAGGCAGTTTTCTTCCATAAAGGGGTTCTGGCCGTACCTGCCGGCCTCACTAAGGGTGAAAATTGGGAGGCAAATCTTGTTTTTCAGGGGGCACTGTTCTTTGACATTGATGTGGAAAAGGGAATTCAGGAGCTTGGCCGCATCACTCACGACCAAAACGGCAGCCAGGAAAATGGGATTTTCTATTGGACCGGGTCCAATGTAAGAAGGATAGTCCAGATAGAGGATGTGTACTATACCATTTCCGATTCCCAGGTCATGGCCCACAATGCCGATACCTTCAGCAAACTGGCTGAACTTGACCTGCCGGAGATTACTTCGGGAAATCACTGGCGGTAAAGGAAAAGGAGCGCTCTATTGGGAAAGAGCGCTCCCTTTTGCTAGTTTTTTAGAAATTTGAACTGCTTGCTGCCCCAGAAGCTTCTGCCGTAATCCAGGGTAATATTGTGGAAATAAGGCTTGTTGTGTTCGCTGAGGACAAAGGTTACACCCTGATCGGCCTTGATTAATTCATCATCCGGTTGAGCTGACTCTTCCAGAGCCAGTTGATACTGAGGGCCGCCTCAGCCGGCGGTGACATGGAGGCGAATGAGACTGGTTTCCAGGCTCTTGCCCATGGATTCTACTTGCGATTTTAGGGCTTCTGCCGCAGCAGGAGTTAATTGAATCATATAATCACCTCTCCATTATACATACCATATAGGGGTATATGGTATGTTGGATAAATTATAACTCCTGTTTTTAGGTTTGTCAAGCTTAATGGCTGCCAAAACGGGGGGGCCGGGGACGGGTGGTGGTTTTTACACCTGCCAGCTCTGAGAACAGGCAGGCCACTTCATCCATGGGATGTGCTCCCAGCAGCAGCAAGGTCTCCCCTGGATCCATGCTCTCTACGGCTAGACTGACCGCTTGCCGCAAAGTATCTTTAAAATGAACATCTGCGTCCAGTCCAGCCAACTCGCTGCGGAAGACCTCCTCCTCCTGAGGGAGGACTGTATCCAGGGGGCTGGCTGTGTCTGTGCAGTTGGTGATGATCAGGTGCTGGGGTTTTATTTTTTTTGCCCAATTGGCCAGGGTGGAGGCTATGGCTTGGTTTATGTGGACTCCACGGCTGCCGCGGATGGCGTAGACCACCGATACCCCTGGCGGATTCTCTGCCATTATGGCCCTGAATACTGCATCCATATTGGAAGGATTGTGGGCGGCATCGTCAATAACTTTGTATTTGTCATTATAGATAACCTCAAAACGGCGGAAAATCCCCTGATATTTTCCCAGTCCCGCGGAAATGGCAGCAGCATCAATGCCCAGGGCCAAAGCGGCAGTTGCCGCCAGCAGGGCATTGGCCAGGTTGTGGCGGCCCGGGAGCCTCAGGGTAAAAGTAATCTGCCCTGGCTGCACCGGAATGTCTAGGGTGTTTACTTTAATGGTGACAACTCCTCCCGAATCCCGGGGCTGATAGTCAGCCAAAAAAATATCTGCTATGGGATTAGCAAGGGAGTAGCTGAGGCGGCGGGCGCCGGTGTCACCGGCAATTCCTTGGCAGCTGGGGTCATCTAAGTTGACCACGGCAAAGCCATCTGCCGGCAGCATGTCAAAGAAGCGTTTTTTCGCCGCCCTGTACTCGGCCATGCTTTGATGCAGGTCCAGGTGGTCGGGGCTAAAATTTGTGATTGCCCCCACAGAGAATTTGGTGAAGTCCACCCGGTACATGACCATGGCATGGGAGGACACCTCCATGGAGGCATGGGTGACCCCGGCATCGGCCATATCCCGCAGCAGCCGCTGGCAGAGGATGCTGTCCGGGGTAGTATTGGCAGTGGGCAGGATTATATCTTTCACTTTATTATACAGGGTGCCAATCAGTCCTGTGTGTAGGCCGGCGGCCTGAAAGATTGCCTCCAGCATAAAGGTGCTTGTGGTCTTGCCATTGGTGCCCGTGATCCCTGCCAGTTTTAATTTCCGGGAAGGATTCCCATAAAATTCTGCCGCCAATTTTGCCTGCGCCTGCCTGGTGTTGTTGACAATAAATTGGGGGACAGAAATCCCCGGGGTGTGACGCTGGGCTACGACCGCTATGGCCCCGGCTTTGACGGCAGCTGGAATATAGCGGTGGCCGTCAACTTTATATCCCGGCACAGCAACAAAAACTGCCCCGGGTTTGACCAGCCTCGAATCATTAGTTAAGTCCAGGACAGGCAGTTGGGAAGAGACACCGGGAAAGTCGATTGTCCGTAATAATTTGTCCAGGGTCATCTGTTTCATATAATAGCCATCCTTAAATATTGCTTTATTATAAATTTCCCCGCGGAGGTAAAAGCTATGCCGGCCAAATACAGGCAACCAGGTTCCAGAAAATAGAGGGAGGAATTTTGGGCCGGAGTAGCGAAAATATGCGAAGCGGTTTCTGGAGGTGACAACATGCCAATAGTTGAATTTCAAAACATTTTTTTACGGAAAAAAGACGAGAAAGGTAATGAAGTAGAAATTCTCCGGGACTTGAGTTTTGCAGTTGAGCCTGGCGCGGTATATGCGCTGGCTGGCCCCTCGGGATCCGGGAAGAGCAGTGCCCTGCGCCTGATTAACCGTCTGGATGATTACAGTGATGGTCAGATTTATATTGCTGGTCAAGAGGTTAAAGCTTGGGACATCAGAGAATTAAGGGAAAAGGTCGGCTTTATGTTTCAGGAGGCCGCCCTCTTTCAAGGCAGCGTCATGGAAAACTTGCTCTACGGACCTTGCCTTCGGGGATTGAAAAAATGCAAATCTGAGCCCACCGCCTTGGAACTTCTTGATAAAGTAGGGCTGCCTGCGGAATTGCTGCGCCGCAATGTTGAATCCCTTTCTGGCGGGCAGAAACAGCGGGTCAACCTGGCAAGAACCCTTGCCTTGGATCCGGATATTATCTTAATGGATGAGCCTACTTCCTCCCTGGACCCTGCAGCGGCCAACACAATTGAGAACTTGATACAGGAGCTCAATCAGCAGGGCAAAACATTTATCCTGGTCAGCCACAATTTTGAGCAGATAGAGCGGATTGCCGCAGCCTGTACGATTTTGCAGGCTGGCAGGGGGATTTTTTCCGGGACGCCAAGAGAACTGTTTTCAGACCAGAGTATGGCCAAGCTTCTGATGAATGGGAAGGGGGCTAAGGTTGATGAATGAGATAAGTACTGTCCAGGTTCTGCTGTCCCTGATCTTTGTTGCAGGCGCTTTGTATTTTTCTAACCTGTTCAAAGTCAAAATGGGCAAGGATATTGTCATTGCAGCGGTGCGGGCCTTTGTGCAGCTGCTGGCCATTGGCTATGTTTTGACCATTATCTTTGATTTGGATTCGCCAATCACTATTATCTTGATGATGGTGGTGATGGCCGGAGCAGCTTCCTATAATGCGGGGAAAAGGGGGGCCAAGGTTCGAAACTCTTACCGCATCAGTTCCATTGCCATTTTTGCCACCACTTTAATCACTATTTTGGTGCTGGCTGGATTTGGGATTATTCCTTTCAAGGCTCAATATATTATTCCGGTGTCAGGCATGGTCATAGGCAATGTAATGAACGCGGCGTCTCTGGCTCTAATGCGGCTGGACGATGAACTCAAGGCTAACCGGATTAAAGTAGAGGCCGCTTTGTCCCTGGGGGCCAGTCCAATCCAGGCTGCTTCTCCAGCCCTGAAAAAATCGGTGACCACTGCTATGATCCCTGTGGTTGATCGTGCCAAGGTGGTAGGCTTGGTCAGCCTGCCTGGCGGGATGAGTGGTATGATTTTAGCAGGGGCTTCCCCTTTATCAGCGGTTAAGTTCCAGATTGTGATAATGTATATGTTGTTGGGCAGTCCGTTCTTGACGGTGGCCATCGTCAATTTGCTGGCTTACCGGCAATATTTCAACCAACAGCGTCAGCTCCTTATAGACCTTGATTAAGCCGGGATATCCCCGGTTTTTCCTTTGTAAGGAGGAAAAACGCTTGGGTTGGTCAAATAAATGGACAGGAGGTGTTTGCCATGGCCCGAATTATTCCTGAGCTTAATCCGGATTTAATTGAGAATGAGGGTGAGCGCCGGGTGTACATGGCTGCCCGGGATTTGCCGGGAGACTATACCGTCATCTATGGCTACAAATTCTGCGACCAGGTTACCGGGGCAGTCATCTGGCAGGCTGACCTGATCATTGTCCACCCGTTTAAGGGCTATATCGTCCTGAAAATTTACCTTGGGGAAGTTGGCTTTTTTAACGGGCGCTGGCATGAATTTATTCAGGGGGGATACCGGGAAATGAAACGGGACCCCTTGGATGAGGCCCGTGCAGCAGCCTATGCCATTGCCCGCAGCTATAAGGAGAAGACTGGCTGGACCTTTCCCCTGGGCTTTGACTTCGGCCTGTGTTTCCCCGAGTGCAGCAACATCGAGGGACAACTGCCGGGTATTGTCAGGCCGGCGAATCTCCTGGTCAGCCGGGATATGGAGACCTTTGCTGCCCGCATCGGCCAGATTTTTGCTACCTTGCGGACGGGACGGGATGCTGCTGCCTGCAATCGGCTGGCGGAGCATATTCTCACCGCCAACTTTCGCCTGTACAACACCCTGGAGGAGCAGATACGTTCTTTTGCCCACAGGGCTCAGCTTACTTTTACTCAGGAGCAGGAGCGGATTCTGGAGGAGACAGAATTGAACAAGCGCATGGTTTTCTACGGCGCCGCCGGCACCGGCAAGACCATGATTGCAGTAGAGAAGGCCCGCCGGTTGGCGGAGGCGGGGAAAAAGACTATGCTGACCTGCTTTAACAAAAATCTGGCCAGCCAGTTTCCCGTCGATGTGGAAAATCTCACTGCCCGCCATTTCCACGGCTTGCTGGAGCGGCTGACGGGCCTCACTCCTCCGGATCGCCAGGATTACGATGATTATTTTGAGCATACCCTGCCGGAGGGGGGTTACACCCTGTTTTCCCAGCTTCCTCAGGAGCAGAAGTACGATGCCATAGTAGTGGATGAGGGCCAGGACTTCCGCCCTCACTGGTTTCGGTGCCTGCAGGCAATGGTCAAAGAGGATGGAGAGTTTTATGTTTTTGCCGACAGCAGCCAAAATATCTTTCAGGTAGATCCTTCCGGATTAGAGGCGCTGCCGGCTTCCCGGTTCCGGCTGACTGTGAATTTGCGCAACACTACTTCTGTCTGCCAGCGCTGGATTGCCCCCTTAAGCGGGGCCAAGATGCGCCTGGGCCTTAAAGACACTGGCGAGGTGCATTTCCATGCTTGGAATACCGACAGTCATCAGTTGCGGCTATTGGAAAAAGAGGTGGCCCGCCTGCTGGCGCGAAAGATACAGCCACGGAGGATTACCATTCTCTCACCTAACCGCCGGGAAAAGAGCTGCCTGGCAGGGGTAGACAGCCTCGGGGGCTGCCCCTTGGGAGAAGTGGGGGATCCCCGTGCTGACGCTCTCAGGTTCAGCACCATCCGGGCCTTTAAAGGACTGGAAGCGGATGTGGTCTTGCTGATTGGAGTGCGCCCCGACAGCCCTGTATGCAGCCGCCCTGATTTATACGTTGGTGGATCCAGGGCCAGGTACATCTTGCACATTTTCCATCGCGGTGACTGGAAGCTTTAGTCCAATTCATTGTAAAGGAGGTGACAGTCATGGTTGAATCAAGATGCGGCTTGCTGTGCAGCCAGTGCTCTTACAGAGAGTCCGCCAATTGTCCCGGCTGCCTGCACACAGAAAAACTGTTTTGGGGAGAATGTCACATAAAGAATTGTTGTGAAGACAGGAAAATCGCTCATTGCGGCCAGTGCCCGGACTTTTCTTGCTCCCCCTTAAAGGAATTCTCCTATGACAAGGAGCATGGCGACCAGGGAGCCAGGATTGAACAGTGCAAAAAATGGTTTGAGGCAGAATAGCCGTCAGCGTTGATTGAGTTTGGTGAAGTATATTTGCCAAGAATTTGGTCATAACTACTTTTCATCCATAGTTATCCAAGTTTTTGGAGGTGGATATGTTTAAAAAGATCATCATCTTCTTAGTAATTACTGTCTTGATTGCCCTAGGGACAACCGGCTGCGAGACCAAAAAATCCAGTGGCTGTCTTGAGCGGGCTTTGCTCGGGGAGCCCGGCATGCTTAACCCGCTTTTGGTCAGCGAGGAGTGTCCTGTGAGCGCGTATATCTTTCAGGGCCTGGTCCGCTATGACGAACATTTGCGGCTTGTGGGCCAACTGGCCGAGAGCTGGGAGGTCAGCCCTGACAACCGGGAATGGACCTTCTTCCTAAGGCCGGATGTATGCTGGCATGATGGGGAACCCTTTACCGCTCGTGACGTTGAATTTACCTTTGCAGTCAAGGCCTTTGACAAGAGCTTCTCTGGTCCCAAAGATAAGGACTTGGCCCAGATTGAGGCCATTGAGGTCTTGGATGACTACAGCATCAAATTTATCTTGGCTCCAGAGCATGATTTCTCAATGGGGAAAATGTGTCTGGGTATTTTGCCCCGTCATCTTTTTGACCCTCAGATTGCTATGGGCCGGGACAAGGTCCCCATTGGCCACATGGCCGAGCATCCCCGGAACTGGCGGCCTGTGGGCACAGGGCCCTATCGCTTCGCGGACCGGCAGGACCAGTGCATCACTTTGGAACGCAACGACTATTATTATGATGGGGACTGTCCCTTTATCCAGACGATAAAATTCAATTTCTATTCAGATTTTGACACTGCCCTGTCGGCCCTGGCTGCCGGCAAGGTAGATCTGCTAGAAGACATTACTCCTGCGCAAATGGAGACAGTCCCCGACCTGACCCAGACCCATGAGTATTACGCTTGTCAGGAAATGGGCTGCCAAGTCCTGGCCTTTAACTTTCGGCCCCAGGCCTTTGGCCCAGACCGAGAAAATCCCTGGCAGGACCGCAGAGTCCGCCAGGCGGTGGCTTGGGCCATCGACCGGGAGAGAATTATTGCCGAGCTTTTGGGGGGCAGGGGTGTCCAGATGGACAGCACAGTGCCGCCTGAATCCTGGGCCTATTCTCCGGAGCTTGTTACCTATGCCCAGGATCTGGCCCGGGCAGGACAACTTTTGGATCAGGCAGGCTGGCCGGAGAAATTGGACGGCTGGCGGTACAGCGAGGGCAAGAGGCTTTCTTTTCAGCTGACACTCAGGGAAGATAACCCTTTTCATGGGGAAATCGCCGCCATGGTAAAGGAAGATTTGGCCCAGGTGGGTATTGAAGTAAAGCTTAATCCCCGGGCCTGGAGAGAGCTGCTCCTTGGCTGTATAGATGCGGGGGACTTTGAGATGGCCCTCATGGGCCTCAGTCTGGATCCCGACCCTGATGCCACTGTCTATTTCCGCTCCGATTCCATCAGCCGAGGCATGAATTTTGGGGCGTATACAAGCCCTGCCATGGATGCCATCCTCCAACTGGATGGCGGACCAGGCAAAGCCGAAACCAACCTACGGGTTTATGCCGAGATGCAGAAGCTCATGTCCCATGACCTCCCCTTTGTGTTTTTGTTTTCACCTGCCCGCACAGCCATAGCCAGCAAAAGCTTGAAGGGCATTGTCCCTTCACCCTTGGGACTGTGCTGGCCGGAGCGCTGGTATTTTGATTGATTAGGAAAAAACTCCCTGCGGGGAGTTTTATTTTCGAACGTTAGTTTGGTATAATGAGGCCAGGGGGTGAGGGAATGGATACTCCGATCATCCATGTAGATATGGACGCATTTTTTGCGTCGGTAGAGATGAGAGATAATCCCCAGTACCGGGGCAAGCCGGTAATCATTGGCGGCGATCCCCGCCGGGATGTGCGCTCGGTGGTGTCCACTGCCAGTTATGAGGCCAGGAAGTTCGGGGTCCATTCGGCCATGCCCTTGATGCAGGCCTATAGGCTGTGCCCTCAGGGGATCTTCCTTCGGGGCAATATGGCCCGGTATGGGGAAGTGTCCCGCCAGATTATGCAAATCTTTGCCCGCTATACCCCTTTGGTGGAACCCTTGTCTGTAGATGAGGCCTTTTTGGATGTTTCCGGCTGTGAGGGACTATTTGGCCCGCCGGTGGTGATCGCCGCCCGCATCCAGGAGGATATTGAGCAAGAATTGCAGCTGACAGCTTCAGTGGGGGTGGCGCCAAACAAGTTTTTGGCCAAACTGGCTTCGGATTTGGAAAAGCCCCGGGGCTTTACCGTCATTCGGCCAGATGAGGTTGAGGCTGTGCTTACGCCGCTGCCTGTGGAAAAGCTGTGGGGGGTAGGGGAAAAGACTGCGGTCAAACTCAGGAGCATGGGCATAGATACCGTTGGGCAGCTAGCAAGTTTGCCGGAAAATTTGCTGACGGCAGCCTTTGGCAAAATGGGCGCCGCTCTGCGGTATTTGGCCAGGGGCGAGGACTGCCGCACAGTGGAGACCAGCCGGGCCGCCAAGTCTATCAGCCGGGAGATCACTTTCCCCCGGGATGTAACAGATATGGACAGGCTGCAGACGGTAATTCTGGAACTGGCCGACGATGTGGCCTGCACTCTGCGGGCCAGTCAGTTTCTCGCCGGGACGATTACCCTGAAACTCAGGTACGGAAATTTTGAGACCCTTACCCGGCAGGGGCCGCTGCCTGCTCCCGCCTGTCTGACCATGCCCATTTACAATAAAGCCCTGGAACTGCTGGCCAAGGTCAATCTTCAGGGCAGGGGCATCCGCCTGGTGGGGGTAGGGACCGGCGGGTTGGTAAAGAGTCAGGGAAGCCGGCAGCTCAGTTTTTTTGAGGACCCGGGACTGGCTAAAGAGGAAAAAATCGCTGAAGCCATAGATCGGGTTTCCGCCCGCTACGGCAGCGGCGTGGTCAAGCGGGCCGCCCTGATCAAAAAAAACAATACCTCCCGGGAACGATAGGAGCAGGACTTTTTTCCCCTGTTGGGATATAGTAAGATGAAAGTGCAGAAAACTGTGCTTTTTCTTAAGAAGGGGTGATGAAATGACGGAGAAATTAATGCTGATAGATGCCAACAGCTTGCTGTACAGGGCGTTTTTTGCATTGCCGCCTCTGGAAAACAGCCAGGGTCAGCCCACCGGGGCGGTGTACGGACTGATTAATATGCTGCTGAAATTGCTGGACCAGTACAAGGTTGACTATGCTGTGGCCGCCTTTGATTTGCCGGAACCCACCAAGCGCAGCCTGGAGTACAGCGAGTATAAGGCCAATCGCCCGCCCACGCCTTTTGAACTGCGCGGCCAGATGCAGATTGCCCGGGACGTGCTCCGGGCTATGGGCATTGAGTGTATTGAGCTGGCAGGGTATGAAGCTGACGACCTAGTGGGGAGCATGGCGGCAAAAGCTGCCCAAGAGGGCTGTTTCAGCTGGATTGTAAGCGGCGACCGGGATATCCTCCAGGTTGTGGGAGAATCTACTCATGTAATCATGACCCAAAAGGGCATCAGCCAGACCGCAGTTTTTGACGAGGCAGCGGTTGAGGCAAAATATAATGTCAGTCCCCCCCAGATTGTCGACATCAAGGGGTTGATGGGGGACAGCTCAGATAATATCCCCGGGGTGCCGGGGATTGGCGCAAAAACCGCCAGCAAGCTGATTTCCCAGTATGGCAGCGTGGCGGGAGTGTATGAGAACATTGACCAGTTGAAGGGAAAAATGCGGGAGAACTTGGAACTCTACCAGGATCAGGCTTTTTTGAGCCGGCGGCTGGCAGAAATCGACACCCAGGCGCCCCTGCCCCTGGAATGGCCGCCGGCCAAGCTCAAGCGGGATGACAAGGAATTATACAGATTATTTAAGAGGCTGGAATTTAACACCCTGCTGGAGCGGCTGGCCCTGGTGGATTACAGTGAGGCCAAGCTGAAAACCATCACCAGCCCTCAACTGGATCCGAAAATTTTCAGCGGCCAGGAACTGGCGGTGATCTTGCTGGAGGATTCTCTGGCTGTTGGCAACAAAGAAATGTCCCTGCTCTTTGCCGGTGACGGGTTTGCTGCCGCTTGCCAGGGGCTGGAGGAGTATTTGGGCCGGGAGGCAACCCTCATCACCGATGATGCCAAAAAGATCTACCGCTTTGCTTTTGATCGGGAGATTGCTCTGGAAGCTGAGGTCCACAGCTGCCAGCTGGCGGCTTATTTGCTTAAGCCCGGCAGCAATATGGATATTCCCAACCTGGTTCGGGCCTGGACCGAAACCGGCGTTGACCGGGGGGAGCAATCGGAACAAGAACATGTGGCGGCCCATGCCAGCCTGCTGCCTAAGCTGTGGCAGAGCCTGAAAGAGAATTTGCAGGCGACCAAGGCCTGGGAATTGTACCGGGAGATTGAACTGCCCCTCAGCCGGGTGTTGGCCCGGATGGAACGCACCGGCATTGCCGTAGATGTCCGGGAGCTGGAGACAATAGGCGCTGAGCTCCAGGCAAAGATTGTTGACTTGGAAGAACGAATCATCACTGCCGCGGGCTATGAATTTAACATCAATTCGCCTAAGCAGCTGGGAGAAATGCTCTTTGAGCGCTTGGGCATTCCGCCTGTGCGCAAGACCAAGACGGGTTATTCCACTGATGCAGCGGTGCTTGAGTTCATCAGCGACAGCCATGAAGTGGTGCCCCTGGTTTTGGAATACAGACAGCTGGTGAAACTGCAGAGCACATATGTCCAGGGGCTGAAAGATGTTTGGGACCAGGAGACCGGCAGGATATACACCAACTTTAACCAGATGGTGACCGCTACCGGCCGCCTCAGCAGCACCGAACCCAATTTGCAGAACATACCCATCCGCCTGGAGGAAGGGCGCAGGATTCGCAAGGCTTTTGTCCCAGGCGGCGGCTATCAGTGGCTGCTGGCTGCTGACTATTCCCAAATTGAGTTGCGGGTATTAGCCCATATTTCCGGCGATTCTACATTGACGGAGGCTTTTCGCGGGGGCCAGGACATCCACCGGCGCACGGCGGCGGAAATTTTCGGGGTGGCCCTGGAGGATGTAACTGACAGCCAGCGCCAGGCGGCCAAGGCCGTCAATTTTGGCCTGGTTTACGGGCAGACCGATTTCGGCCTGGCAAAATCCCTGGGGATTGCCAAGAAAGAGGCTGCCAGTTACATTGACGCATATTTTCACCGCTATCCCGGGGTCAAGGAATACATGGATCATATTGTCGCCCAGGCCAGAAAAGACGGCTATGTCACCACCCTTTATAACCGGCGCCGCTACCTGCCGGAAATCGGCAGCCGCAATTTCCAACGCCGCTCCTTTGCCGAGCGCACTGCCATCAACACCCCTATCCAGGGGACGGCGGCAGATATTATCAAGCTGGCCATGGTGGAAGTGGAAAAACGCCTGGAGGCTGAGGGACTGGTGTCAAGAATGCTGCTGCAGGTTCATGACGAACTAGTGCTGGAGACCACCTCTGAGGAACTGAAGCGGTTGGCCAAGCTGGTTGTTACAGCTATGGAGGAAGTTGTCCAGTTGAATGTTCCCCTGGTTGTAGATGTAAAGACCGGCTCCAACTGGTATAATATGGAGTCAATAAAGGACTGAAGAAGATGCCTGAACTGCCAGAAGTAGAGACAATCGTCGGCGACCTGGCCCCCCTGCTCACGGGGGCCAGAATTATCAGGGTGCAAGTTTGGGACCCTCGGCTGGTCCGTTTTCCAGGAGCTGAAGATTTTAACCGCCGCCTTACAGGCAGGATTATCCGGACCATGACTAGAAGGGGCAAGTATGTAGTTGTTGAGCTGGACCAGGGCCTTACCTGGCTGGTGCATCTGCGCATGACGGGAAGGCTGTTAACCAGGCTGGAGCCGGGGGAGCGGCACCAGCGGGCTCAGTTTACCCTGGATAATGGGGTTAATCTGTCTTATTGCGATTTGCGCCGGTTTGGCGATATGTGGGCTTTCTGGCCAGGGGAGGAGGAGCACTTGGGGGGCTTTCAAACCTTGGGACCTGAGCCCCTGGGAGAGGAGTATAACCCGGACTGGCTGCTGGCGGCCTTTGCCGGCCGCAAGGCAGCGGTCAAGGCCCTGCTCCTCAATCAGAGCATTGTCGCCGGCCTGGGCAATATATATGCCGATGAGGCCCTCTTTTTGGCGGGAATCCATCCTGCTAGGTCAGGCTGTTCCTTGACGGCAGAAGAATGCGGGACGCTGGCCGCGGCAGTGAAGACAGTCATCGCCGGGGCTATTTCCAGCCGGGGGACAACCTTCAGGGACTATCGCAGCGGCCTGGGCACCGTCGGCAATTACCAGCAACGGCTGCAGGTCTATGGCAGGGCGGGAGAGCCTTGCTTCAGCTGCGGCGAGACACTGGAACGCATGCGGATTGGAGGCAGGACCAGTGTGTTTTGCCCCCGGTGTCAGCTGCAGGTCAGGCAAGCGGGGGAGATTTAAAACCATGTCGGTTTTCGTCCACGGCATCACCTGAAAACACTGGATCGAGGAGTAGCTAGATTTTTCGGTTTGACGAAAGAATTTCAGCGGCAGCTAGCCGGGCAGAGAACCCAGAATATCATTATTAACACCTGTGGGTGTTTTTTTGTCCAATCAGAGGTGGTGAAGTAAAAGTAATCGAAACGATAATCTTTATAGTCAAGCCCTTTATCTTCCGGGCAGCTTTGATATAATTAGTTAAGTGCGAAAGGAGGGTGCCTGTGGAACCAGTGGTCATAGGCCTTACCGGCGGGATTGCCTGCGGCAAGTCTACGGTGGCCAGGACATTAAAAAGCAAAGACGCAATAATAATTGATGCTGATCGGGAATCCAAACAATTAATGAAGGCAGGCAGCCCCATATGGACAAAACTGATAGCTGAGTTCGGCAGGGAAATACTCAATCCCGATAACACTATTAACCGCCGCCGCTTGGGCAACATGGTTTTTGGCGATGGCTACAAATTAAAGAAACTCAATTCCATTGTTCATCCAGGGGTGATTGAGCAGATTGCCGGGAAAATCCGTCGCTATAAAGAGGAAGGCCGCTGGCCAGCAATTGTCTTAGATGCGCCCCTTCTTTATGAGGTGGGGGCGGAAAAATTAGTTGATTTTACTTGGGTGGTGGCCGTCGACCGCCAGACCCAAATTAACCGCCTGCTGGCCAGGGACAAGATTACCCCTGAGCAGGCCAGCCAGCGGATTGAGGCTCAGATGCCTTTAGAGGAAAAGGTGGCACGGGCAGATGCGGTTATCAATAATACCGGCAGCCGCAGGGCAACCCGGGAAATGGTGTATGATTTATGGAATCAGTATGTTGAAAGAGGATGAAGATGAAATATAAGCTGTTTTCCAGGCTTGTGGCCTTGCTTGTTCTGGCCGTATTGGTCAGTTTGCTCTTTGAATTGCCGATTTTTTGGCGCCAATTTTATCCCATCCGCTATAAAAAAATTATTGTGGAACAAGCCGCAGCTAATAATTTAGATAAGGCTTTGGTAGCCGCGGTGATAAAAGTGGAAAGCAATTTTCGCGCCGACGCCGTTTCCAAGGCTAACGCCCGTGGTCTCATGCAGCTTCGCCCCAGGACGGCTATGGAGGTGGCCCGGGGGCTGGGCCATGAAATTAATGAAGAGGCTTTCCCGGAGAAACTCTTTGATCCCGAATATAATATAATCCTGGGCACCCGCTACCTTGCCGCCATGCTCAAGCAGTTTGGCGGCGATGAGACTCTGGCCCTGGCGGCCTATAACGCCGGCCCGACGAAGCTGCGCTCCTGGCTTGATGCAGGAACCTGGGATGGCACCTGGAAAAACCGCCGGCAGATTCCCTACCCCGAGACTAGAAACTACCTGGACAAGGTTCGGCAGGCTAAAGAGAGGTATCGCAAACTCTATAAAAATGACTAATGTTTCCGCAGATTTTTCCGATAGAGGTGAGGACTATGACTGTGCTGCTTACGGTCAAGGACTTAAAGACTTACTTTCACACGGCAAAAGGCATTATTCCCGCTGTGGACGGCGTCGATTTTTCTGTCTCTCAGGGGGAAACCTTGGGCCTGGTAGGGGAATCAGGCTGCGGCAAGAGCGTCACAGCCCTGTCAATAATGGGCCTGGTGCCATCGCCGCCAGGTGAGATCCGTGGACAAATCCTTTTTGACAACCAGGATGTCCTGTCTCTCAGTGAGCGAGAAATGCGTCGGCTCCGGGGCAACGAGATGGCCATGATCTTTCAGGAACCCATGTCTGCCCTCAACCCGGTCCTGACCATTGGCGACCAAATTGGCGAGGCAATCAGGCTGCATCAGGATATCAAGGACAGGGATGTAGAAGAGCGGACCATAGATATGCTGCAACTGGTGGGCATTCCTATGCCGGAACGGCGCCTGCGAGATTATCCCCATCATCTTTCCGGGGGCATGCAGCAGCGGGTTCTCATTGCCATGGCCCTGTCTTGCTATCCAAAGTTGCTCTTTGCGGACGAGCCCAGCACTGCCCTGGATGTCACCATCCAGGCCCAGATTCTCGAATTGCTGAAAAAGCTGCGGACAGATTTTAATACGGCAATTGTCCTTATCTCCCATGATCTCGGCGTAATTGCCGAGATGGCAGATCGGGTGATTGTAATGTATGCAGGGAAATTTGTCGAAGAGGCTTCTGTCAGCGACATCTTTCACAAGCCTCTGCACCCATATACCGAAGGGTTGTTATTGTCTGTTCCCAGGCTGGACAGGCCCAGGAAACGGCTGCAGCCAATCAAGGGCTCAGTGCCCGATCTCCTTGACCTGCCTGGGGGCTGCAGTTTCCATCCCCGCTGCCCCTATTCCTTAGAGATTTGCAGGCAGGAGGCACCTCAACTCAAAAGCCTTGGCGCTGGCCGCAGGGTCAGCTGCTGGCTGCGCTAAAGGAGAGTCAGTATGCTAGAATCTGCCAGACCGCTTCTTCAGGTTCAAGACCTGGTAAAATACTATCCCGTCAAACACGGTTCTTTTTCCCGGGCCAGGGCCTTTGCCAAAGCTGTGGATGGAATCAGCTTTGACATCGCCTGGGGTGAAACCCTGGGCTTGGTAGGCGAATCCGGCTGCGGCAAGACCACTGCCGCCATGACAATCCTCCGTTTGGAAGAGGCAAGTTCTGGCATCGTCATCTTCGATGGCAGAAATCTCATGGAACTGGACCGGTCCGAGTTGCGCCAGGTGCGCCGGGAGATGCAGGTGGTGTTTCAGGATCCTTATTCCTCTCTTAATCCCCGGATGACCGTCAGGGATATTGTGGCCGAGCCCTTGATCGTGCACAAAGAGGCCAGAGGAAATGTGCTTGAAAGAAAAGTGGCTGAACTGCTGGATGTTGTCGGCCTCAGCCCCAGCTTCGGCGGGCGCTATCCCCATGAATTCAGCGGCGGGCAGCGCCAGCGCATAGGCCTGGCTAGAGCTCTGGCCTTAAACCCCAAGCTCATTATTCTCGATGAACCAGTCTCCGCCCTGGATGTATCGATTCAGTCTCAGATCGTTAATCTGCTGGAGGACTTGCAGCAGCAGTTTAAGCTGACGTACCTGTTTATTGCTCATGACTTAAGTGTCGTCAATCATATAAGCGATCGGGTGGCAGTGATGTACCTAGGTAAAATCGCAGAAATGGCGGACACCGAAGAGCTTTTTTGTGATCCTCAGCATCCCTACACTCAGGCCCTGCTTTCCTCAGTGCCTATTCCCGACCCGGCAATTCAAAGAAAGAAAATAATTTTAAAGGGAAATGTTCCCAGCCCTGTCAACCCGCCTTGGGGCTGCAGGTTTCATACCCGTTGTCCTTATAAAATGGATATTTGCACGCAAAAGGAACCCTTGCTCAATGATATTGGCGGCAGCCATTTTGTCGCCTGTCATCTCACCGGCGGTCAAGTAAAAAAATAAATTTTTGCTTGCAGTTTTTTTCTTGAAACAAATAGTCTTGACTTATTTGCACATTCTGCTTATAATATGTTCTGTTAGCGAGAGTGGCGGAACTGGCAGACGCGCACGTTTGAGGGGCGTGTGACAATAGTCATGTGGGTTCAAGTCCCACCTCTCGCACCAATTTAAAATCAGGACATGGGGAATGCCCTTTGTCCTTTTGTTTTTAGCTAAATGCTTTTTTATGCACCTACATCAACCTTTGTCATTAAACTGGGTAATGGAGGTGCAAAAAAATGAAAATAGCCCTGGAAATGTTGCGCACCCAAGTGCTCAGTCTGGCAGGAAGATATTCTGAGCCCAAAAGGCGCGGTGAGCTGGAGCAGGCTTTGATAATTTTAGAAACCGAACTGCACAGCAGCCAAATCCAAAGCCAGCGAATAATGTTGCTGCTTAGAGGAATCATGGCCGCCCAACCGGGAAGTGCAAAGGCAGTCAATCAATTCCTGCGTACGCCCAGTGTGACCCGCATCATGAATGCTGGAGGAGATTTCCATTTAAAATAGCGAACGAGAGAAAGCGGGCTTAGAAGATTTATCTGCTTGACGCTAATTAACCTGCTGTGTATAATAGTTAGTGCTGGAGCTGTGGTGTAGTGGCCTAACATGCCTGCCTGTCACGCAGGAGATCGCGGGTTCGACTCCCGTCAGCTCCGCCATCTTTGCCGCGGTAGCTCAGTCGGTAGAGCAGTGGACTGAAAATCCACGTGTCGGCAGTTCAATTCTGCCCTGCGGCACCATCATATGCGGAAGTGGCTCAGTGGTAGAGCATCGCCTTGCCAAGGCGAGGGTCGCGGGTTCGAATCCCGTCTTCCGCTCCATCCGAGGCGGCATAGCCAAGCGGTAAGGCAGAGGACTGCAAATCCTTTACCCCCAGTTCAATTCTGGGTGCCGCCTCCATTATTATTTGCCGGGGTGGCGGAACAGGCAGACGCAAGGGACTTAAAATCCCTCGAGCCCAAAGCTCGTACCGGTTCGATTCCGGTCCTCGGCACCACCTGAAACCATAAAAGACGAGTCATCGTCTTTTTTTTTTCCCCGCCACTACATGGACATTAGATCTACGATAAAATTCTCTCCATGGCATTTGTTCGTTAATTGGAACAGAAAAAAGCGACACAGGCGTTTGTGTCGCTTCCAAAAGCTTTAAACTTTATACAGCTTCACGCTCAAAATAGTTGGCACTGTTACTTGATCCAATTGCCACGGCTACCAGGCCGATAAGACCAGGGATGAGCCGCCAATTCACGAGCAGCTTGTCCACAGTAACTTCCCAGTAGTTTCCTGGCAGCAATTACTACAGAAGCTTGCCGTTTGATACCTCCTTAATCATAAAGCCACCTTTGGGCGTTATGTACGTCTATGGTAGCTTCTTTTATTTAACTTTTGTCAGAAGAGTTTCCTCATGCTTGGCAACAAGCTTCTCTATCTGGTCGAGCTTTTCGGCATTAAGTGTATACCCGTCGAACAGAGCACCGAGCTTTAGGCTATGCTCGTTCTCCATCCTGACGATTATTCCTTTAATCTCGGCCAGTTCATCTTTAGTGGCCATGTTGGCTTCCATGTTGTCAACTTTTTTGTCCAAGCCATCAAATTTCTTAGTGAGGTCACTAACCTGAGAGGCAATCAGCTCTAACAAATCTTTTTCAGTCACTTATCCTCACCCCGCTTTTCTCTTATCATCCGCACGAACTCTTTGAACTGCTCAATATCCTCCAGCCCTCCTCAGTCCATTCGTCCCCGTCATGGTGGGCGGCGATGGTCTCGGGAGGATTTTTTATGTCTGTGCGACCTAGTAGGTGGTCAACGGAGACACCAAACATATGCATCTCCCTGTACAAATCATTTTACAACATAGAGTTGTCATTTTCCACCCATACAACTAAAAGAAGGATAAAGTAAGCAGCCCATTAATCTAGGAGGGCCACAGATGCGATTGACAGAAGTACTGTCCTATGTTTCTAACCGTTCCCATGCTGCACCTCCTGGCTGGGGTTTTCGTATTCTGAAGTAAATCCGAAACCGGGAGGGAAAGACGATTAACAACCTGCAGGAGTTATGGACAATCCTAGAGATTACTGCCTATACTGCCGACTATGAATCGAGTCAAAAGCATCCGGATGATCCCTTGTATGGCATTACTTACAGCGGAACTAAGGTGCAGCCGTGGCGCACTGTCGCTGCCGGTCCTGACATCCCCATTGGCACCCGGGTTTTTATCCCGGAGCTGTCTGCCATGCTCAATGGCGGCATATTTATCGTCGAGGACCGGGGCGGGGCCATCTCCAACGCCCATTTGGACATCTATATGGCGAGTCTGAAAGATGCCCGGAACTGGGGGCGGCAGCACCTGGAAGTGCTTATGTGGCTGGCGGGAGATTTCAATGAGATCCTCGCTAAAATTGACAGCGACCGCCGGCGCCGGTGGAGAGACAGAGAAGCTTTGGCACAATTGTTCCCCTAAAAGGGGGACTTTTTTATTGTCCAGGTTTAGGGGCAAGAATGTCTGGGCAAAGTACAAGTACAGGTTTTGGGGGTGGCGATGCTGGGCGGGCTGAAAAAAATGTTTGGGGCAATAAAGGCCGGGTTGGGAATGAAAAAGAGCGGAGATAATGGCAAGCACTGCCCGGCGGGTAAGAGCTTGACCAAAAGCATTCAAATTAATGAGGGCCTGCTGCGTCAAGTCTTTAAAGACTGCGCCGATGTAAAAACTAAGAAAATTGCAATTCCCCGCATGAATAATCGCCGAGCTCTTGTTTTATACACCGAGGGTTTAGTTAGTGCCGACAATTTGACCAGAGATATTATTTCTCCTTTGCTGGCAGAATCTGAGCACAACAGACAGGTTGAAGATGTCATTCAGCTGATTGCCGTTGGGCAAACCTCTTCTTATTTTTATTTAGAGGATTTTACCAGCGACATACTGAGGGGAAAAATTGCAATTATCGTGGATGGAAGCAGCAAGGCGGTAATTATCGATATTAAAAAATGGCCTGGGCGGTCAGTGGAGGAGCCCTTGCAAGAACGCCTGATCCGGGGACCACGGGAGGGGTTTACTGAAGTCATACAGGTCAACCGGGGTCTTGTACGCAGGCGTCTGCCAGACCCGAATTTGAAGGTCTTCAACCTTAAGATTGGCCAGAGGACCAGTACAGAGGTCTCTATGCTCTATATCGAAGATGTGTGTAATTTAGATACAGTTCAAGAAGTAAAGGAAAGACTGGAAGCGATTGATATTGATGGCATTCTCGATTCAGGGGTGATTGCCGAATTGATTAGCGAGCGAACAATATCGCCTTTTCCGCTGCATTTGAGCACCGAGCGGCCAGACAAGGTGGTAGGAGGCTTGCTTCAGGGGAAGGTGGTCATTTTGACTGATGGCAGCCCCTTTGCCCTGGTATTGCCTTCCGTAGCCACTGACTGGTTTCAAACTCCTGAGGATTATTACATGCATCCCCTCTTTGCCACCATTGGCCGGGTATTGCGCCTGCTGGGAATACTCGCCGTCACAACGCTGACAGCTGTATATACAGCCATAATTATGTACCATTATGAGATGATTCCAAGCAATATTATATTTTTCATCGCCCAGTCCCGGGAGGGTGTGCCCTTCTCGCCACTGACCGAGGCCTTGTTATTGGAATTTGCTGCGGAACTGATGCGGGAAGCCAGCATCCGCTTGCCAGGGCCAGTAAGCCCCACCCTGAGCATTGTGGGCGCCCTCATATTGGGCCAGGCTGTGGTAAGCGCTAATTTAGTCAGCCCTGTGTTATTAATCATCGTCGCCACCACTTTTTTGGCAGGATCTGTCATTCCCAATTATGAGGCTTCTCTAGCCGTCCGCTATCTCAGATTTCCCATGTTGTTAGCAGCAGGATTCCTCTGAGGTTTTGGGATTGTCATCACCTGGATGGTGATACTGGCCCATATGTGCAATCTCCAATCATTCGGCGTCCCCTATTTGGCGCCTCTGGCGCCCCTGCGGGTAAAAGATATGGGGGATCATATTTATCGTCGGTCTTGGCGTTGGATGCGGGGACGTCCCATGCTGACTGCCAAGAAAAACATAGTCCGGCAGCGGGGAGTTGAGAGCAAAGAAGATGGCAAGCGGTAAAAAGTATGGACTCAGCGATTTTCAGTGGATCGCAATGGTAGTGTCGGTAACCATTAGCACCGCGATTATTACTCTCCCCCGGTCAGTGGGCGAAACTGCCGGGAGGGACAGCTGGATCAGCATCATCATTGGCGGTTTTGTCTTGTGGGCTTTTGCCTTGTTTATCTGGTTGCTGTGCAGAAAATTTCCCACTCGGACTTTGCCGGAGTTCAGCATCTTGATTTTGGGCCGTCCCTTAGGAATAGTGGTTTCAATCATTTATTCTCTCTATGCCTTTTCCATGTGCGCCGTTGTCTTGCGCATCTTGTCTGAATTGGTAAGGACATGGGTGTTTATATGGACGCCGGTGCCAGTGTTTTTCGTTGCGATTCTGATTACAGTGGGATATATCAGCAGAATGGGAGCAGTGACTCTGGGGCGCCTGATGGAGATTACTATTCTGTTTACGGCAGCGGTATTGCTGATGCTTTTGATTCCTCTGCCGGAATTCGATTTTCTGAACCTCAAGCCTGTAGGGGGCGAAGGAATCCTCAAGATAATTCAGGCTGTTCCCCAAACGGCTTTCGCCTATTTGGGATTTGAATCAATGCTTGTGTTTTTCCCCTTTATTATTAATCGTCATAAGGTGTTAAAGCTGACTTCAATAGCCCTGATCATGGTAACGTTACTGTATTTTATTAATACTATTCTGGTCTATGGAGTGTTGGGGATAGAGCGCACGTTAACCTTGGTTTGGCCCCTGGTCAATTATATGCGCATAGGTTCGCTGCCCTTTGTGCAAAGAGTGGACAATGTTATGCTTTTTGCCTGGACAGCTCAGATTATTGCAACGGTGGCGGTGCATTATTTTTCCGCCACTTTCACCCTGGCGACTTTAACCCGGCGGCATTACCATGATCTCTGGTCAATTGCTTGTTTGCCCATTGTCTATGCAGCAGCTAATCTGCCTCCGGATTTGGTTGCGGTATTTGCCTTTAGCGATATGGTGGGCGCGTATGGGTTAATTATTAATCTGGCGATTACGGGATTGATGCTGGTGGTGGCGAAAATCCGGGGGCTGGATGAAAGACAGGAGGTGAAAACATGACCAGGAAGTTTCTGCTGTTGCTCCTTTGCAGTTTACTGCTGTTTGTTGGAGGGTGCTGGGATATCCTCCTCATTGAAGACTTGGCCCTGATTCAGGTCATTGGATTTGACGAGGATCCTGAAGATTCAGAGCTAATGGCTGTGACTATTGCATGTCCTACTCTGTCTGAAAAAGCTACCGCTTCAATGTTTAAAGTAACAGTCAAGGCCAAGTCCATAAACCAGGCCCTGATTAATGCTCAGCGGCAGGCTGGACGCAACTTGGTTTTGGGCCAGACTACTGTCCTGGTATTTAGTGAGCAGTTTGCCCGCAGCGGCAAAATGAATGAAGTTGTACGTCAGCTGGCTCTGCTGCGAGATATGAATGCCAATGCAATGCTGGCAGTTGTGCAGGATGCTCCGGCTCAACATGTCCTGCAATTGGAGAACCCTGTGGAAACAAGGATTGGAGTATTTTTGCCAAATCTATTAGAGCGAAATCAATATCGGGGACTGACGCCAACACCAACAGCCACCGAGTACTGGAACAAACATCATACTTTGGGAATCGATCCCGTTGCTCCAATTATTCAGATTACCGGCCATGAAGATGAAAAGAAGGGCCTAGTTATTGCAGGGCTGGGGGTCTTTAACTCTGCCGGGAAAATGACAGGAATCCTGACTGACAATGAAATCTTGCCCTACCAGATGTTAAGCGGTGAGGGCGGCAGATTGCGCTTTACCACTGAAGTAAAAATTCGCAACGAGAGACGAACGGTAGCTGGGTATATAGAGAATGTCAAATGCAAAATAAAATCGGAGATTAAAAATAATAAGCCCAGCATTGACATTAGCCTGAAATTATTTGTAGACGGCGTGGATATTGAGTGGGATGCAAATGTCCTTGACCACAAGGTAATTGACAAGTTAGGGCAATTGCTGGCCCAGGATTTCCAGGGCAATATCCAGGAAATGCTGGAAAAGACCCAGAATTGGCAAGCGGATTGTATCGGTCTTGGTAGGCGTGTCAGGGTTCAGCACCCCAAATGGTTTAAGGGGAAGGACTGGGCCGAGGAATACAAAAAATGTGAGATCTCTGTGACGGCAGAGGTGACAGTCAGACGGATTGGGACCTTGGTCGAACCTCAGAACTAAAAACCCCCGTGAGGGGGTTTTGCTTTAGGCTGATTTTTTGGCTTCGCCCCGGCGGACGCCGGAAATGCAAATCAGGGCCAGGACAAAGGCCAGGGATGCCATGGGGAACATGGCCTTACGGGAAGTATAGTCCATGACAAACCCGAAAACAGGCGGGGCGAGAATCGCCGCCAGCTGAGAAGAGAAGTAATACAAGCCTGTGTAAAGCCCTAGTTTGGCTGCCGGGGCCATGTCTGCCACCATGGGGAAAGAGTTAATGTTGACCAAGGCCCAGAAAATGCCGCCGCAGCCCAGAAGAATTGCGGCCATAGGCCAGGGAACGCCAATGGTATAGGCAACTGCCAGCATTATGCCCATTCCAACCACACCAACTATAATGGTCTTTTTGCGGCCAATGGCGCTGGCGATAAAGCCGCTGGGAATTGCCATCAGTAAAAAGGCCAGGGAAAAGTAGGTCAGGTATTGGGCTGCAGCCTCTTTTGTCAGCTCCCAAATTTCTGTGCCATAAAGGGTAAAATATGTCTCCACACCGTTCCAGCCGATGAACCAGCAAAAAATGGCTGCCAGCAGCAAACGGGTGCTGGCCTCTTTTTCCTTGAAGACGTTCATTAAGGAACTGAAGATTCCCTCGGACTTCTTATCCGACTGTTCAAACTGATCCCGGGGTTCCCGGATAAAGATCATCAGGATGATGAGGACGACAATCATGACAATGCTGGCTACAGGAAAGTCAGTGTAGATATTGCCTTTCGCTTCGGTGAATAACATGGTGAATACCCCGTAAAAGACGATGGAACCCAGACCGCCCATAAAGTTGACGATGCCGTTGGCTTTGCTGCGCAGGGGGGAAGGAGTAAGGTCAGGCATGAGGGCGATGGTGGGAGCCCGGAAGGCGGCCATGGCAATATTCATAATAACGATTATGGGAATAAGAACCCAGAGAGAAGTAGCCATATAAGGGATGGCGGCAAAGAAGACAGCGGCGATGGGGATTCCGAACATCAAAAAGGGCATCCTGCGCCCAAACCGGGTCCAGGTCTTATCGCTGAGGGCGCCGATGAAGGGAATCAGCGTTATCGCCGCTATGTTGTCCATGGTCATGATTATACCTACAGTGGTGTTCAGGTAAGTGGTGCCTACAAGCAAGGATTCAAGAATCAGGGGGACATAGGCATTGTAGATGGCCCAGGTCAGGGAAATTACTCCGAAACCGAGGCCCAGGACGAAAATCTTGCCATAGGAAAATTTATAGGGTTTATCCATTTTGCTTTCCTCCCGTCAATATTTCTTTTAGATCCTGGGGACGATTGGTGATGATTGCCTCAACGCCGCCTTCATTCAAGGCTGCCATGTGCTTGGGATCATCCACCGTCCAAGTGTAGAT
Source organism: Firmicutes bacterium UBA5286 (assembly GCA_002408465.1). Taxonomy (GTDB): domain Bacteria; phylum Bacillota; class Proteinivoracia; order UBA4975; family UBA4975; genus UBA4975. The sequence goes on from DHSM01000013.1 coordinate 35,426, forward strand.
TGCCAGACCATTCTCTTTGCAGCCTTGGATAATCTCGGGCTGGACACCATAGAACAAGGGGTGGATGGAGTAGCAGCCCAGTTTCTTGGCATAGTCCCAAGGCTCGTACAGCCCAGCCATGTAGAGGATGCCGATTGGGACCTCGGGGTTGATTTTTTTGCATTCAACCAGGCTGTAATGGTTAAAGGAAGATATCAAGATCTTGTCTTCCAGCTTGTACTTGCTGACCAGGTCCAGCACAGCTTTTTCGATGCCGGGATAGAGGATGACGCCGCTTTTGATTTCAATATTGACGTGCATGCCTTGAAACTCCGCCAGCACTTCTTCCAGAGTGGGAATGGGCTCTTTGGCGAATTCCGGTGAGAACCAGTTGCCGGCGTCCAGTTCTTTAAGCTCTGCCAGGGTATAGTCTTTGACCAGGCCCTTGCCATTGGTTGTGCGGTTGAGCAGTTCGTCATGAATGACCACAAGTTTTCCATCTTTGCTGAACTGGACATCCAGCTCCAAGCCATCGGCGCCCAGCTCTGCAGCCTTTCTGAAAGCGGTCATGGTGTTCTCCGGGGCCAGGGAGCTGGCTCCCCGATGGGCAATATTCAGTGAACGCAAATCCAGCGCACCTCCTTTCGTTAAATGGTATATTCTGCTTTTGCTGCTATATTCCCTGCCAGGGCCTGGTCAGGTGAACTTATTTTCTGCCGAATAATGCGAAAGGGGCGCCTGCTGGCACCCCTGGAAAGGAGTTATTAATGAATTATAGTTTGGGATCCAGCCGGTCCCGGAGACCGTCACCCAGGCGGTTGAAGCCCAGGACAGTCAGGGCGATGGCCAGGCCGGGAAAAATTGCCGCCCAAGGAGCCAGGCCGGCAAAGCCTTGAGCCTCCTTAAGCATCCTCCCCCAGCTGGCGTCGGGGGGCTGGGTGCCCAGCCCTAAGTAGCTGAGGGAAGCCTCTGCCAGGACAGCGGCGGCAAAACTGATGCTGGCCTGCACCAGCAGGGTGGACAGGCAGTTGGGCAGGATATGGCGAAAGATGATGCGGCTATCGGAACTGCCTATTGCCCGGGCTGCCAAGACATACTCTCTTTCCCGCAGGCTGAGGAATAGGGAGCGGGTGAGGCGGGCGAAGATGGGAATGTTGGCCAGGCTGACGGCAACGAGAATGCTGGCCTGCCCCGGTCCTAAAAGAGTGACTGCCAGCAGGGCCATGAGCACAGAAGGCAGGGAATAGAGCCCGTCAGCCATGCGCATGAGGATTTCTTCCAGCCAGCCGCGAAAGTAGCCGGCGGCGGCGCCCCAAATTGTTCCCAGGGTCAGGCCGAGGAGGACTGCAATCATGCCAGCCTCAAAGGCCGGGCGTCCCCCTACCATGATGCGGCTAAAAATATCCCGGCCAAAATTGTCGGTTCCCAGCAAGTGTTCTGAATCTGGGGGTTCCAGGGGACGCTGGATATTCATCTGGTTGGGTGGATAAGGGGTATAGAAAAATCCGGCCACAGTAATGAGGACCATAACCGCTACCAGTAGGCTGCCCTTGAGCCAGGACTTTTGCATTTATGCCACCCCCCGGATTCGAGGGTCGATTAGGGGATAGACGCTGTCCAAGAGGAAATTTACTGCCAGGATGAGGGCTGCCCCGGCAAAGACAGCTCCCTGCACCACAGGCAGATCCCGCAAGAGGACTGAGGAGAGGATGAGCCGGCCCAGTCCCGGCAGGGAAAAGACCTGTTCAATGACAATGGTGCCTGCCAGCAGCTGAATGAGCTGAATGCCGGCCACGGTGCTGATGGAGACCAAGGCATTCTTCAGGGCGTGTTTGCTGACAATCACCCATTCAGAGACGCCTTTGCCCCGGGCGGTGCGGATGTATTCTTCTCCCAGGGCTTCCAGCATGGCTGTGCGCACAATCCGGGTGAGAATCGCTGCCCGGGGCACGGCGAGAACCAGGGCGGGGAGAAGAAGAGAAACTGCAGCTCCAGCCGGGTCCGCGCTCCATTTGGGCATGCTCCCCGGGGGAAACCAGCCCAGATCCACGGCAAAGAACTGAATGGCGAGAATGCCCAGCCAAAAAGCGGGGATAGAGAGTCCTGTCTGGGACAGGGTGAGGATTAACGAGTCCAGCTTGCCTCCCCTGCGGCTGGCAGCAAAGGCCCCCAGGGGGGTAGCCAAGAGCAGGGAAAGGAGAATCGCGACCACTGCCAGGGGAATGGTAACCGGCAGGGCAGAAGCCACCAGTCGAGAGACCGAGTAACCTTTGCTAAAGGTAATAGAATCGCCAAAATCTCCGTGCACTGCGTCAGAGAGCCAGCGGGTATACTGAGCCGTCACTGGCCGGTCCAGGCCCAGTTGGGAGCGCACCAGCTCCAGGTCATGGGGTTCGGCTTCGGTGCCGAGAATGAGGACGGCGGGATCACCAGGAATGAGGTAGAGGGCGCCAAAGGTCAGCATGCTCACCAACAGGAGAGTGGCCAGCATGCCGGCCAGTTTTTTAAGCCAGTACATGTTACTTGGACCTGTACAGGGGGGCCAGATCCAGCACATAAACCGGGTAATTGGCCCAGCCCTTAAGATCCCGGCTCATCACAGCGATCTGGCTGGGATCCATGATGTATACATTGGAGGCTTCTTGGGCCAGTATGGTCTGCAGCTGCTGGTAAATCTCCACACGGGCGGCGGGGTCTGTTTCTTCCAGGCCCTGGACCAACAGCTCATCGTATTCAGGATTATTAAAGTAAGAAATATTGCGGCCCGATTGACTCTGATAGCGATTGAGCATGGTATGGGGATCCAGGCGGCCGGTAAAGCCCACCACCGTCAGTTCATAATCCCGGTTGGCATTGACTTGCTCCAGCCAGGTACCCCATTCAATTACTTCAAGTTTCAGCTTGATGCCTACCGCTTCCAGCTGGTCGGCGATGATTTCGCCGGCATTGCGATGAAGGGGATAGGGGGCCGGCAGGTGCAGGGTGGCGCTGAACCCCTGGGGATAGCCTGCTTCCGTCAGCAGCTCTTTAGCCTTTTCGGGATTATAGGGATACATGTCAGTTAAATCTATATACCAGGGGCCCATGGCGGGAGTTAAGTTGCTACCGATGGCAGTGCCCTTGCCCCAGCCTGCCCCCTGAATAATTTCCTGGCGGTTGACGGCATAATTCAAGGCCTGGCGGACCCGAATATCGTCAAAGGGGGGGACAGAGTTATTGATGGCCATTAGCTGCACCAGGTTCATGGGGCTGTCGATAATCTGCAGGTCAGGCTGATCTTCAACTTGGTGGAGGTAGTCCGGTTCCAGACGGGGAACAAGATCCACGTGTCCAGTTAGGAGGCTGTTGACCATGGTGGTGGGCTCGGGGATGATTTTTAGGGTAACCTTTTCCAGCTTAGGCAGCTGAGGATTCCAATACTGCTCAAATTTATCCAGGGTCAGGGAATTATTCGGTTCCCAGGCGGTGAGGACAAAGGGACCAGTTCCAATTGGTTTGGTGGAAAGCTGCTCTTCTGCTTCCCTGGGGTAGATGGAGGCGCCAAATTCAGTAAGCAGGGCGAGAAAGACTGCGTCAGGCTTGGTCAAGGTGATGATTACTTGATTGCCCTTGGCCTCAATAGTTTGTACACTGGTATAGTCCCTGGACTTGGGGGATATTTCCGGATTCGCCAGCCGGGAGAGACAGTAGACCGCATCATCGGCAGTCACTTCCCGGCCATTGTGGAATTTGGCTCCTTCCCGGAGAGTAAAGGTGTATTTTAGCCCGTCGGGGGAGATATCCCATTCTGCCGCCAAGGCGGGGATTATGGACCCGTCCGGAGCGGCTTTGACCAGGCCTTCGTAGATATTATAGGCGATTTCTGCTGTGGCTGCTGCCACCGATTGGTGAGGATGAAAATTGTCGGGATCTGTAGGAATCGCTACCACCAATTCATCGCTGACCGGCGCCGGGGAACAGCCGGCAATAAGTCCAATAACCAGTATTAGGCATAAGAGTTTGTGCATATATTATTACTCCTTTCTAGGCCGCAATCCCCGCTCTAAGACAGTGAGGACTGAATTTATGTAGGCTTCATGGGATTCGGCATTGACACTTGTATCCAAAAAGTTGTCAATGAGGGCTTTGGCCACGGCATGGTAGACAAACCAAACAGCGTCTTTGTCAGCTTCCGGAGTTACTACCCCTGACAGAAGCCCAAGCTCCAGCATGTCGGAAAACTCGGTGATGCGGATTTCTTTTTTGCGCAGGATTTCCTCCCGGACGGCGGCATCCCTGCTGTCCCAAAAGTTGACTGTCACCTGATGATACAAAGGATATTGGCGGGCAAAATGCCAGGACCTTTGATAGTAAAGGGAGGCCAGCTCGAAGAAATTGACCTTTTCTTTCTGGTCCCACACCGGCTGCAGGAACTCGCGCTTCTTCTGATAGACCTCCTGCACCACGTACTTATACAGATCTTTTTTGTCTGCAAAATACTGGTACATGCTGCCCTTGGCGATGGCAGCCCTGCTGACGATTGCCGAGAGGGAGGCCTGTTCATAAGGGAATTGAGCAAATTCCAACAAGGCATGATGAAAAATCAGGTTGCGTTTTTCTTCGGGAAGATTAAAAAATGTAGGTTTCGGCAAGAATTCACCTCCCTATGTGACCGCGTGGTCACATTAGTGCGGAAAAATTATACCACGGACTGCCAGTCCAGGGCAATAGTAAATCTATTTTTTAAAGAGCTGTTCACGGAGTAAAATTTCAATCTGGCAATTAATCCCGTGGGGACAGGATTCATGCGGAATATAAAAAGTAAAGTCCAAATAAGACTTTACTTTAATACCAGTTCTGCTTCTACCTCTTTGCCATGGTAGCCAAAGCTTTCATAGAGACAGCGGGCAGGTTTGTTATATACATCACTGAGCCAGAGCATAGAACGGTTGGCGCCCCGCTGCCGTCCCCAAGCAAGCAGGGCAATAAGAAGCTTTTTCCCCAGGCCGCGGCCCCGGTATTCCGGCAGCACAGCTATACTGCGCACAAATAATTGATCCAGATTGGGACCATATATGTCCCCCACAACTAACCCGGCGGGTTTATCATCGGCGTTAATACTGAGTACAGCCCCAGCCTTGGAATTGGCCTTGCTGCGCAACTCCTCTGCAGTTTGTTGATAAAGGGGAAAAATCGCTGCATCTATGGCAGCTAGGGCGGCAAAGTTTTGCTTTGGGCCGAGTAAAACTTCCCCAGGGTAATCCAAGTCCGGAATTGGGTTTAGGCGCATGTCCAGGTGCATGTCAAGCACAGCGAAGCCCGCTCGGCTAAAATAGGCTGTAATCTCCTTGACTTTGTTCTCCTGTCCGGGAATTTTTGTATATAGTGGCCTGGAAAGGCTGTCCAGGCAATTATCCAATTTTCCCAACAGGGTTTCCAGTGAATTTGCGGCCCACACCAGCAATGATGCTCCTGGTTCAATTTCTTCGGCCTCTAATATGCCCAGGCGGATTTCAGCGGTATCCAATAGCAAATCTGCAGCCTGCTCCTCAGGCCAGTAAGATTGAAATTGTAAACTATTTTCTTTGTTCATTCTCTCACCTCCATATGATTATAATTAAATTTAATAATAAGACAAGAGTTTGGAAACGAAACTAAATTTTTCTGCTTGACTTTTGTCGCTGAGAACTATAAAATATTGAATGTCACTATGGGTCCTTAACTCAGCGGGAGAGTGCTACCTTGACAGGGTAGAAGTCGCGCGTTCAAACCGCGCAGGACCCACCATTCAATAATAAAGCCCTTGGGGCTTTTTTTGTTGGTATTGTTAGCGGAAATAAAACAACTGCATGACGGCAGGTTGTGCAGCATTTGTCCATAGAACTAGTGCCAACAAGACTTCATATCATATAAGGCAGAGGATGCGTATTTAATCGAAAGGAGGCCCGTTATGTCACTTCCGAATATACCCGACATAGATCCTTCAATTAATCTTAAGCTAGAGGATTCGGTAAAGCTGCTACTTGTATCGGTGGCGTTTGAAGAACTGGGCCTGGCACATCTTATCAACGCCGAAGCCGAAAAAATACAGTATGTGCTCGAAACGTTCAAAGATCAGGAACCAACTTTAGATGACCTTTATGAAATTGACCGTTCTGTTAATCAAACCTTAAGGAATGTAATTAGTAAACAGCTGCTTTTGCAGTTTAAACTTGAAAATACGCTTAATATTTCGACATCAACAACCACCTCAACAACTAGTACAACAACTACTAGCTCAACTACTACCACTACGACCACTACCACTACAACTACTACAACCACGACAACTACCAGCACTACAACAACCACCACAACCACAACAGGGCAACCCACTGATCTTGGTTCGGCCTGGTCTGTCGGAACCCATTTTGGTCAAGGAAATGCTCAGTATACAACCTTAGGCAGCGATGAAACTGAAAAAACAGTGGTTCTCGGACTTGGGGCAACTAATATCCCTGTTGGGACCGTTCACTTGCTCCGCTCAGGAACCGATTTGCTGGTAACCATTTCAACCGTGTCCCCATATTTGATGAATCAAAATCATCTGTATGTGGATGATGTGCCGCCAACGAACAGTGCGCCCGGGTCCTTCCCCTATCAGTATGACCCTGGCAGTTATTTTACAACGCATACATTTACTGTGGATGTAAGCGCCTATGTTGGCGAGACGCTTTATGTTGCTGCGCACGCGCATATTCTTCAGCAAGCATAAAGCGAATGCTAATTATTAAAATCGATACCCCTTGCTGAAAGGGGTATCGATTTATTTACATTTCTAATAGCGGCTGCAATTGGTTGTACCACACCCACTGCGGACTAAACTTCTGTCTTGCCATCGTTTTGCTAAAAAGGACTGGATTATCTCGCAGCCGATTGGCAATCAGCGCAGCATGTTCTTCCAGATAAGACTGCTCAGAGGGCCAGTAAGTTTCTTTTGTATCGAAGCCGAAATTGCGGGCGTCCCACCGCATGAAATATGCCTTGAGCTTTTTCCCAATTTCCTCAAGGGCGGGAACCATTTCGTTAAGGACCAGAAAATTGCCTCTGCTTGCAGCTTCGAGGACAGTTAAACCGAAGGATTCCGAATAAGACGGGCAGATAAACAGGTTGGAAAGAGTAAACAATTCAAAGACACCGCTTCTCGGGAAGCCCTGGGGATAACCCAAATCGCTTGTAAAGGCCATATCCGAGTCATCCAGCCCATAAAAACATCCGATTTTCCGTATGGCATTCTTATATTTTTCCGGCTCGATATCCATGCAGGGAAAGTCGCAAAAAACAACTCTTACATTCAGTTCCGTTATCTTTTTGATAGCGCCGGCCAGGGCGGCGACTTTTTCAAACTTTTTCCCCGGTGTAAATCTGCCGGGATATATAATCAGGATATCCGGGCTGAGAAGATCTGCTTCTTTTTGAACTGCCTTGATGCCGGCACTCAGCATAGAGATCATGTCCAGGCAATTGTAAACAACCCTGCATCTTCCTTCAGGAACGTCATATTGCTTTGCAAGGGCCTGTATCCCGGACTGCGTCGGATAGACATAGATTGTATTCGGCATGAGCGTATACCGGCAAGAGAAAGGGTATTTGGGTTTCGGCGGTCTGCTGACCGGCGCCGAATGGGTTATGGCAATAAACTTAAGATTGGGGAGTTGTGCCTGCGCTTTTCGGATAGCCACGTTATGAACTAAGTGCCATCCCTGATAATGAATATCGTGCATGATGCAGACGTCTGCGTCTGCTAAATTGCTTGCGAAATCTTGGGCAATCGCATCTGCCTCAGCGAAAAAAGTGTCGTGCAGCTCACCCTCCGGCTGCGAATAGTCGTGCCAATGGATTTGCTCACTCCCAAGCATGTTTGTGATTTTCACCCATTCGAGACGTTCGTCTGCATATATGCCCTCCCTTTCGTTGTCGGGACAGTTCTCACTGACGAGCACCTTCGTTTCTATACCAGCGTCCAGCAGCATTTCGAGGTGTTCGGCAACAACGTTAACAAGGGAATATGTATTGCTGAGGCCGTTAAACATGGTAAGAATAGCGACTTTCAAATCTTACCGCCCCCTTCGTATCATCTTATGCTTTAGCGGTAAAAAGAAATGTTATCATGGTCATGCTCTGCGGTTTTTGGTAAGATATTTACAAGTAATAATAAAAAATGAGGTCTGTGCAATGATACATGTACCGATTGCGGTTATCGCGCTTATTTTGGCCCTGACGATTTGTATTTTTGTTAACCCTGGGCCTGAGGGGAACAAAGGGATATGACTGCCTGGCTCAAGCGGCTGCCCATTGCCCACAGAGGTTTGCATAACTCCCAGGCGCCTGAGAATTCCCTGGCCGCCTTTCAAAGAGCTGTTGAGGCCGGTTACGGCATTGAACTTGATGTGCAATTGTCTGCTGACGGTCATGTGGTTGTTTTTCACGACTATAATTTAAAACGAATGACTGGCCTGGACAGGGAGGTTAAGGACCTTGACTGGCCCCATCTGAAGGAGTTGCAGTTGGCGGGGACAGATCAGGGCATTCCCCTATTCAAGGATGTCCTGGCTTTGGTCCGGGGAAGAACACCTCTGCTGATTGAAATAAAAAATGATGGAAAGACGGGGCGGCTCGAGAAGACAGTGATTGAGGAGTTAAGAGGCTATGCCGGCGAATTTGCCATTCAATCCTTTAACCCCTTCGTCCTGCTCTATTTCCGGAAACATGCCCCGGGCATTGTCCGGGGGCAGTTGTCAGGGCCTTTCAAAGGGCAAAATTTGTCGCTTATTAAGGTACTTGTTTTAAAATATCTCCTCTTAAATTTCTTAAGCCGCCCGGCTTTTGTCTCCTATGCCACCGGCGCGCTTCCCCAATGGTTTGCCCGCCGTCTGCGCCGGAAAGGCTTATACTTATTGGCTTGGGTGGTTAGTGATGTCAATGAATATGCCCAGGCTGTAAAAATCTTCGATAATGTAATTTTTGAAGATTTTTCCGTGCCGAAATTTCCTGGATAGGTGAAAAATAAATATTCGGTTCATGTTAAAAACTGCCTTGTCTTAGTTCAATTAAGACATCCCCCTTTGCATATACTAATTATGACCTGAAATGTTAGGGGGGAAATGTCGTGGAGGCAATTTGTATTGAAACTGAAAATACCAACCCCGAAAGATTGCGCAGATGCCTGTTGAAGCAAGTTGAGTCCTGGCAGAGCAGCGGCCTGCTTCAGGAGTTTAGCGAGACCTGCAAGGGCACTGTTACCATATGGGATTGCAAGGTTGTAAATGACGGCCAGGCCAACAATTTACGTCTGCTGGCAGCCCAGGTCCTGGCAGAATATATCATCAGTGAAATTGAGCCTGGGCTTCTTGACAAGCTAGCGGCCCTTCACCATCCTCACTTGGGTGAAAGGGAGCGGGAGCAGATTGCCAGCAATGTGCGCCAGCGCTTGCTGCGGGAGGAAATGCTGACAGGGGAAAGCCGGCGCCGCATAATCCTGCGCAATCTTGAAGATTTTTTGCAGGGGCAGGATCAGATTAATATTGAAGGCTTTATCCGCTTTCGCCTCCAGGATTATCAGCGGGAGCTGCTGAACTTGATTAATCAGAGCGCCGATGATCTGATGATTGAAAAGGAATATCAGGATTTTATCAACCTGTTAAAATACTTTGTGGAAATCCAGCAGCCCCGGTTTCCCGAGATGCATCTCATGTGTCTGGAGGAGGGCCTGGTACTGTGCGACAACAGATTCAAAGTCTTGCACCGGGAAAAAGAACAGGATATTGAGGGGGCTGATGCCATTGTCAGCACCCTGGTGACGGCGGCGCCAAGCTTTGTTACTATTCATGTCACAAATTTTGCTGGGGATAACGAACTGATGTCTACTATTCAGCATATCTTTGACTCCAGAGTTAAGTTGTGTTTTGGCTGTGAACATTGCCGCCGGGAAAAATAAATTGCGAAAAGACATGCGCCGGTGTATCATCTGGATGAAGAGGTGATGTGCCGGTGTATTATTTTATTTTGTTTCCATTATTGGGCGGCGCCATCGGCTGGGTCACCAATTACCTGGCAATCAAGTTCTTGTTCCGGCCCCGCAAGCCCTGGCGAATAGGACCCTTGGTTATCCAGGGAGTCATTCCCCGCCGGCGCAAAGATTTAGCTGCGGCGGTGGGGCAAGTAGTGGCCACCGAATTGCTGCCCCAGGATCAGATTGCCGCGGCCATCAGCGCTCCGGAAATTCGCAGGAATATGGCGGAAATGGCCGGGGAGACTGTTGCCCAGCGGGTCGTGTCCTATCCTGTTCTCCGGCCCTTTCCCCGGGCCCTCCGGGAAATGATTGCCCAGCAGGTCGCCAAAACAGTGAACCGGGAAGTGAAAAGCATTCTGGCTGCGGAAGGTCCGGAAATGGTACACCGGGTGCTGTCCACCGTGGACCTGGCTAAACTGGTGGAAAATGAACTGGATGCTATGGACTGGGACTATATGGAGGCAATTGTCTATTCTGTGGCGGGCAAAGAACTAAAACTCATTGAGATAATGGGCGGCGTCCTTGGGGCCTTGGTTGGCCTGATTCAAGCCGTCATTGTCTACTTTTTCGGCTAATCGGATCCTAAAGTTGACTTCTTTTTTTCAATCGGTTATAATTCCAACTAACAGCTGAGACGGGGACAAGAGCTTTACTTATTTCGGTCAGAGAGGGAAACAAATGCTGCGAGTTTCCTCCGAAAGGGTCAAGTCTTACCGCCCCTGAGCTGCAGAAGCGAACTTCTGCCGGTCCCGGCGCCGTTACTGCTGCAATGAGGGGGAGAGCTATTTCTCCAACTTGGGTGGAACCGCGGATAACATCATCCGTCCCTTGGGACTGGATGATTTTATTTTTTAGGAGGAATTAAAATGGCAGTGGTAATTCTTAAAGACGGCAGCAGGAGGGAATATCCTCAGCCGGTAACACCGCTGCAGGTTGCCGAGGATTTAAGCAAGCGCCTGGCCAAAGAGGCGGTTGTGGCCAAGGTCAATGGTGCTCTCTGGGATATCAACAGGGTTATGCCGGCAGAGGCTGAACTGGAACTGCTGGACTTCGACAATCCTCAGGCTCGCGATGTCTACCGGCACAGCACCTCTCACCTTATGGCTCAGGCAGTCCAGGAGCTTTATCCTGATGTCAGATTGGCAATCGGCCCTGCAATTGAAGACGGTTTCTACTATGACTTTGACCTTAAGGAGCCTCTAACCCCCGAAGATATGCAAAAAATTCAGGGGCGGATGGAGGAGCTGGTCAAAGAAGATCTGGAGATTCAGCGGCAGGTTTTGAGCCGGGAAGAAGCTTTAGATTTGTTCCGGAAAATGGGCGAGGATTATAAGGTTGAACTGATTGAAGACTTGCCCGAGGATGCAGAGATAAGCTGTTACCGGCAAGGAGATTTTCTTGATCTATGTGCCGGCCCCCATGTTGGCAGCACAGGCAGAATCAGGGTCTTTAAGCTGTTGAGCGTGGCCGGTTCCTACTGGCGGGGTGATGAGAACCAGCCCATGCTGCAGCGGATATACGGCACATCCTTTGCCAAGAAGAGCCAGCTGGAAGAGCATTTGGCCCTGCTGGAGGAAGCCAAGAAGCGGGATCACCGCAAGTTGGGCCGGGAACTGGACCTATTCTCCGTCAGCGAGGATGGTCCCGGCATGCCCATTTACCATCCCAACGGCGTCATTGTTTGGAATGAACTTCTCAAGCTCTGGCGGGAGGAGCATGCCCGGGATCGGTATATGGAAATCCGCACTCCCCAAATTCTCAACAAGCGCCTGTGGGAGCGCTCGGGGCACTGGGACAATTACGCCGAGAATATGTATCTCACCGAAGTAGATGAAACCCCCTTTGCCCTCAAGCCCATGAACTGCCCTGGGGCGATGCTCTGGTATCTTACTGCTCACCGCAGTTACAGGGATCTGCCCTTGCGTACGGCAGAGCTTGGCTTGGTGCATCGCCATGAGCGTTCGGGAACTCTCCACGGCCTCATGCGGGTGCGGGCTTTTACCCAGGACGATGCCCATATCTTCATGCTGCCCAGCCAGATCGAAGCAGAAGTGGCCGGGGTAATCGACCTGGTGGACAGGATATACAAGGTCTTCGGCCTGGAATACCGCTTGGAGCTTAGCACCAGGCCAGAGAAGTGCATGGGCACTGAAGAGCAGTGGGAGACGGCTACCAATGCCTTGATGCGGGTTTTGGAGAATAAGGGCATAGAGTATAAAATCAATCCCGGTGACGGGGCTTTCTACGGACCAAAGATTGACTTTCACATTCTTGACTGCCTCAAGCGGAGCTGGCAGTGCGCCACCATTCAGCTGGACTTTCAGCTGCCCGAGCGCTTTGAACTCACCTATACCGGTGAAGATGGCCAGGAACACAGGCCTGTAACGGTGCACAGGGTGATTTACGGCGCAGTGGACCGTTTCTTTGGCATTTTGATTGAGCACTTTGCCGGCGCCTTTCCCGTTTGGCTGGCTCCAGTCCAGGTCAAGATCCTGCCCATTGCCGACCGTCACCACGAGTATTGCAAGACAGTGGCCGCCAGACTGGAGGAGGCCGGAATCCGCGTGACCGCAGATTTGCGCAATGAAAAAATCGGCTATAAAATTCGCCAGGCTCAAGGAGAGAAGGTTCCCTATATGTTGGTTGTGGGGGACAAGGAAGTGGAGGCCGGCAAGGCTGCTCTTCGCACTAGGTCCCAGGGGGATGTGGGCCAGGTGGACATCGCCCAATTCCAAGAGCAAGTACTTAGAGAAATTAAAACCCGGCAACTGAATTGAGAGATTAAAAAAACACCTGGTCCAGATTATTGGTCCAGGTGTTGTTCTGTATATTACAGTCCAAGCTTCTTTTTCATGGCTGCCAATTCATCTTCCACTGAGGCGTTGACATCAGCAGTCTTGTATTTTTCCTCCAGGGCCTGTGCTTCGTCTACCGGCTGGGAATCCAGCTCGGCCATGGCGTTGGCCTCATCCAGCATCTTGTCGGCCTTGGCCTCCATGCGCTGGAAGGCGCCCATACTGCCTTCGATCTTGTCGGCAGACGCCCCCAGCTTGGTGATCTTTTCCTGGGTCTTGGCTACGGCGACTTTGGCCTTGATGGCCTGACGGCGGCTGTTTAGGGTGTTGATATCCTTGACCAGCTTGTCGTGAAGTTGGCGCATCTTGACGGCGTTTTCATGGGCCGTGGCATAAGCTGTGCCCAGACTAGCGCCCAGGTTTTCCAGTTCCTGTTTCTTAGTTAAGAATACCCGGGCATCGTCCTCATTACCCGCCAGCAAGGCCTTTTTGGCCAGGTCTTCATACTTGGCAACTTCCTTGTTATTTTCATCCATCAGTCTCTTTGTGCGGCTTTCCTCCGCCATCACTCCGGCAGTTTCCCGCTTGACCTCAGCCAGATCATCGGTCATCTTGCGCAGGTACTGGTCCACCATTTTTGCCGGGTCTTCTGCCTTGTCCAAGAGAGCATTGATGTTGGCAGAAATGATGTCGGTAAATCTAGATAGAATTCCCATGTTTTCCAACCTCCTATTGATAATCTATTTGGATCAATCTGGGTCGTCTTCGTATTGCTTGGCTAAAACATCTGCTTGGCTGTCACCAAAGATGTCTAGGGGGGTGCTTAGAATCCGCTCAGTTGCTTCCGCCTCCCGGTTTTTTTGCTCCTTGGCTCTGCGCCACCAGGTAAAGCCAATCAGGATAATAAATCCAATCCCAATTATTATCAGTATGGGTATCCAGGGGGATTTTGACACAGCCATAATCCGCTTCCCGGCATCGTTAAAGGATCTGCTAAAGAACTCCTCATCGGAAAGGTCATAATAGTAGTATCGGTCGATATAATCTAGGAGGATATCCGCCGCTTCATCATCGATTACCGTCTTGGCCTGCTTGCCCGCTACGTACCAGGTACTATAATTACTGGGTTGTGGTTCAACGAAAATTAGGAGCAAGTGAGCCTCATCGGTGAATAAATCATCATACAGGGAAAAGGCGAAATCCCTTACCTCAGTCTCGCTGGGGTTTGTCACCCCATTGATGTTGTCGGTTATATACAGGTAGGGCTGCACCCCAGTCTCCCGGTAAAAGTTTTTCATCCCCGCGGTTAGGGTTGTCTTATTTTGAATCCAGTCCAGCTTATCGGTATAGTAACCTGTCTCTACTACACTCCCCTTGGGCAGAGGTTCTCGTTCTATCGTCGATTCGGTAATCGAGCCAGATTCTCGGCCGCTGCCCTGGAAGGAGATAAAGGAAAATGCTATGATTATAAAAACGATGAGGAGAACAATCATTGGCGCCGTTATGCAGCCGCACCCGCCTCCGCCGAGGCCGGGACCAGGATAGGAGCGCCGGAAGGGACCCATTAGGGGCCGCGGATTCCGGGGGGAGCGAAATATGCACCCTGAGCTGCTACGGTGGGAACTGCCGCCAAATAAGCCTGTTGAACTGCTGCCGCTTCTGCCTGAGCTGCCAAAACTGCCGCCACGGCTGAATCCTCCGCCACCGCTTCTGCCGCCAAATCCGCGGCTGCCGCCGCCGCCAAAACTTCTGCCGCCGCCGCTGCCGCCACCACCACCACCACCTCTCCGTCCCATTGCGCTTAAACTCCTTCCTCAGTATACTTCGCTAAAAAATTAACATTCTATTTATACTATACCACGTGGATTTCTATGAAAACAATCGTTTTTCAAGGGTGCAATCGCTAAACAATTTTTCTTCCAGGTATAATTGACTTTTTCGCAGTTAGAGTGTAATATGTATACTGCTGAACAAGTAGAGGCTACCTGGCTTCTCACCCCACATGACGCCTTATGCAGGTTGTTCCCGGGGTAAAAAACAAAAACCTTTTGTGGTTCGTGTTTTTTGGGCAGGTAGTTTACCTGCCCATTATTTTTTAGGAGGTGTTATGCCATCAGTAAAGATTTAATGCTCAATGAGGCCATCCGCGCCAGGGAAGTTCGCCTGGTCAGTGAAACCGGCGAACAGTTGGGAATCGTCCCCTTGAACAAGGCTCTAGAGATGGCCGGGGAGAGGAGTTTGGACCTGGTCAATGTCGCGCCCCAGGCAAGGCCGCCTGTATGTAAATTTATGGACTACGGCCGGTTCAAATACGAGCAGAGTAAGCGGGATAAGGAATCCCGTAAAAAACAACACATCATCACTGTTAAAGAGGTGCAGCTCAGGCCTCAGACCGAGGAACATGACTACCAGGTAAAACTGCGCAACGCCATTAGATTCCTTGAAGAAAAGAACAAGGTCAAGGTCAATGTAAGGTTTCGTGGCAGACAGGTAACCCATCCCGAACAAGGCAAAGCAATTTGTGAACGCTTTGCCGCCGATGTGGCCGAAGTGGCAGTGGTTGAAAAACCTGGACGTCTGGAAGGTCGCAACATGATTATGATTTTGTCGCCGAAACTAAGTTTATAGTATAGGAGGATACGACGTGCCAAAACTTAAAACACATCGCGGAGCAGCAAAACGCTTTCGGAAGACGGGAACAGGCAAATTTAAGCGCACTCATGCTTATATCAGCCACATTCTTACCAAGAAATCTGCCAAGCGCAAGCGCAATCTGCGGAAAAACGCCCTAATCTCCAGGGCTGACCAAAAAAAAGTAGAGCGCATGCTGCCGTACTAAACCTTAAGGAGGCTTTTCGAAATGCCAAGAATTAAACCGGGTGTGCAAACCCGTCAACGCCATAAAAAAGTATTGAAGCTTGCCAAAGGCTATTTCGGCGCCAAGAGCCGCGCCTTTCGCAGGGCCAATGAGCAGATGCTCAAGTCCCAGACCTATGCATACCGCGATCGCCGCAACATCAAGCGGGATTTCCGCAAACTGTGGATTGCCAGAATTAACGCTGCTGCCCGCAATAACGGCACCACCTACAGCCAGCTGATGCATAACATTAAAGAGTCAGGAATAAATATTAACCGCAAAATGTTAGCAGACATGGCAATTAACGATGCCCCTGGTTTCAGCCGGCTGGTGGAACAAGTACGCGTCAACAATTAATAAGCGCCTGCAGGCGCTTTTCGTATTTATGCAGGATTTTTGTCTGCAAAAGGTAAATTATAAGGAAAGGGAAGAAGGTGGATTGTTATGGGTGTCCTCAACCCCGCCCGGGTTTTGGTATTAGGATTTCTGACAATCATCATTATTGGGGCCTTGCTCCTGATGCTGCCTCAGGCTGTCGTCGGGGAAAGGCTTAGTGCACTAGAAGCCTTTTTTACGTCTACTTCTGCAGTGTGCGTGACGGGACTGGTAGTAGTGGACACTGGAACTACCTTTTCCGTCTTTGGGCAGTTGGTAATTATGTTCTTGATTCAGATTGGCGGTCTTGGCTTTATGACCATGGCTACATTGATCTTCATGCTTTTAGGCAGGAAAATCAGCTTTCGCAATCGCCTGCTTATCAGCGAATCTCTCAATCAATTTACCGTCCAGGGCGTGGTTGCCCTGGTCAGGATCATTCTGGTGTATACCCTGGCGGTAGAAGGGAGCGCCGCCCTGATTCTGGCCCTGCGCTTTTCCAGGGATATGGGCTGGATCAGGGGGATTTATTACGGGGTATTTCATGCAGTATCAGCCTTTTGCAATGCCGGCTTTGACCTGATAGGCAACTTTTCCAGCCTTACTGCCTATCGGGGAGACCCGGTTGTCAATCTTGTGATTATGGCCCTGATAATCAGCGGTGGGTTAGGCTTTACAGTGATCAGGGATTTTGTTACCAATTGGCGGAAGGCCGGCCGTTTGGAGTTGCACAGCAAGCTGGTCTTGATTATCACGGCTTTGCTGCTGGTTTCTGCATTTTTGGCGATTTTTGTTCTGGAATTCAGCAATCCCCAGACCCTGGCCGACATCCCCTGGGGGGAAAAGGTCCTGGCCACGGCATTTACTGCCACTACTCCCAGAACCGCCGGGTTCAATACTTTGCCTATTGATGGTCTCAGGCAGTCCACACTGTTCTTAATCATTATCCTGATGTTTATCGGCGCCTCCCCTGCTTCGACAGGAGGGGGGATCAAAACCGCCACCTTTGGCGTGATTCTCGTGGCTGTTCACTCAATAATCAGAGGTGAGTCTGATGCCGTTTTGTTCAAACGCCGTCTTCCCCAGTACATCATTCACAAGGCCCTGGCAATAATCATCATCAGCATTGGGCTCATTGCCTTTGTTACACTGATTCTCTGCATTACGGAGCCCTTTGACTTTATGCCGGTGCTGTTTGAAGTCGTTTCCGCCTTTGGTACCGTAGGACTCTCTGTTGGTATTACTCCAGGCCTGTCTGCATGGGGAAAATTGCTGATAATATTCATGATGTTTGTGGGCCGGGTGGGACCGGTTACTTTGACCCTGGCCTTTGGTCAACGGCTGAAGCCAGTCAATATCCGCTACCCTGAAGGCAGGGTAATGGTGGGATAGGAGGAAGAGCATGAAACAATTTTTAGTAATTGGCTTGGGCAGATTTGGCATGAGTCTGGCCCTGACATTGGCAGAAAAGGGATATGAAGTCCTTGGCATTGACCATCGGGAAGGACCGGTTCAGGAGGCGGCAGATATCCTGACCCAGGCAGTGCAGCTGGATGCCACTGTGGATAAGGATTTGCTCTCTGTTGGGATAAAGAATTTTGATGTGGCAGTAGTCGCTATTGGCCACGATATTGAAGCCAGCATTCTCTGCACTTTGATTCTCAAGGAGGTCGGCATCCCGCATATTGTCTGCAAGGCCCAGAGTCAGCTCCATGGCAAGGTCCTTAAGAAGATTGGGGCTGACCGGGTAGTATTCCCGGAACGGGATATGGGCATCCGGGTGGCCAATAACCTGGTTTCTACCAACCTGCTGGATTATATCGACCTCTCCGATGACTTCAGCATCAGAGAAATAACCGCGCCAAAATTTGTCGTAGACAAGACTTTGGCGGAGCTCAAGCTGCCGACTAAGCTGGGCATCAATATAATTGCTATTAAGACCGACCCGGAAAATATCAACATTACCCCCGGCGCCAATGATGTCATCAGGAGCGGCAATGTTCTTGTGGTAGTTGGCGAAAACAGGCGGCTGGATCGCCTGGAGGGGATGGAGTGATCACCTCCCGCCAGCATCCGGAGGTCAAGGAGCTGTTAAAGCTCAGTCAGCGCAAGCACCGGCTGCGCCAGGGTCAGTTCCTGGCAGAGGGCTTGCGCCTGGTGGAGGATGGACTGGCTGCCGGCTGGATTCCTGTCAAGTTAGTTGTCTCTCCGCCCCTATTGAGCAAGCGGGCAGCAGCGGCCTTGGCCCAGTGGGATTATCCCCGCCTGGAACTGGCTCCCGAACTGATGGCATTGACCTGTGACACCGAGACATCCCAGGGGGTAATGGCCCTGTTTCCCTTGCCTGAGTGCAACCTTGATTCAATCAGGGGAGAATTGGTTCTGGTGCTGGACGGCATTAGTGATCCCGGCAATGCCGGCACCCTGTTGCGCAGCGGCGCCGCTGTCGGCGTCAGCGGCCTCATTGCTACCGCCGGCACGGCGGACCTGAGCTCTCCCAAGGTGGTGCGGGCTAGTATGGGCGGCGTATTCCGGGTTCCCTGGGTGATGGATGCCGAGCCTGATCAGGTAGTGAGCTGGGCAAAAACAGAGGGCTGGCAGTTGGTGACCCTGGAACCCCGGGGAGGGATTCCTTATCACCGCTTTGCCTACAAGGACAAACTCGCCCTGGTGGTAGGCAGCGAAGCAGACGGGGTGGGGACAGAAATCGCCTCTGCCTGTTCGGCTGCAGTGACCATTCCCATGCCCGGCGGGCTGGAATCGTTAAATGCCGCAATTGCCGCCACCCTGGTCCTGTACCAGGTCTTGATTTACAGGGGGTTATAAAGGGGATGGTCCTCCGTGGCGCCAGGATGATTGACAAATTTGAGGACCGTCCCCGATTTGTCGATGTTGTCTTCCTAGAGTGATTTATGTTATAATCAGGGAAAATCACCGGGAGGTGCTGGTTTGCTCCCTCTTGCTAGATTTTTCTGGCGGTTGTTTGAACTTACCGGATACATCTCGGCGTATATGATTTATAAAAAGTTGTCTATAGAGGAAAGATAGTGCGGAAGATAAGTACTGCATGGCTAACCGGCCACAGGAAATGGACGCCGTGACTGAGAGCGTCTGCCGGGGAGTGCAGGAAATTCCCTTCCAAATCGTTGAGCTGAAGGATTGATTCTTGTAGGCCCAAACGGCTGTCCACCGTTATTCGGATGAAAGCGCCCGCTGTTAGCGGGAAAATGGGTGGTACCGCGGAATACTTTTCGTCCCTGACGAGAGGTATTATTTTTTTATAGGAGGATTGGAAATGGAAGAGAAGTTAAAAGCATTAAAAGAGCAAGCATTGCCGGCAATTTCCGCCGCCGGGGATCTCACTGAATTGGAAGAAATCCGCCTCAGTGTCCTGGGCAAGAAAGGGCAGCTGACCAATGTGCTACGGCAGATGGGCAGCCTGCCTCCCGAAGAGCGGCCGCTAATGGGCAAGCTTGCCAATGAGGTGCGGGACGCACTAGAGGCGGCCCTGGCTGAGCGCCGCCGGGATTTAGTCCGGGAGGAGCAGCGGCAGAAGCTGGCCCAGGAGAAAGTGGATGTAACCTTGCCCGGGCGGAGGCCGCCTAGGGGCACTATCCATCCCCTGTCCCATGTGCGCAGGCGAATCGAAGATATTTTCCTGGGCATGGGCTATACCATTGAAGAGGGTCCGGAAATAGAGACGGACTACTATAATTTTGTCGCCCTTAATCTGCCTAAACATCATCCGGCCCGAGACATGCAGGACACTTTTTATATTGACGAAGAAACGGTGCTGCGAACACACACTTCCCCTGTCCAGGTGCGGACAATGGAGAAGATGCGGCCTGCTCCCTTGAAGATGATCTGTCCCGGCAAGGTTTACCGCAAAGACGACGATGCAACCCACTCGCCCATGTTTTTGCAGGTGGAGGGATTGGTCATAGATAAGGGCATTACTCTGGCGGACCTCAAGGGGACGCTGCTGCTTTTTGCCCAGCAGATGTTTGGCCCTGAGCAAGAGATCCGCCTCCGCCCCAGCTTTTTCCCCTTTACCGAACCCAGCGCCGAGGTGGACATTCTCTGCACCGCCTGCGGCGGCCAAGGCTGCAGGATGTGCGGTGAGACGGGCTGGCTGGAAATATTGGGGGCGGGGATGGTCCATCCCCAGGTGCTGAAAATGTCCGGTTACGATCCCGCTGAGGTTTCGGGCTTCGCCTTTGGCATGGGCATCGACCGGGTTGCCATGTTAGTCTATGGCATCACTGATATCCGCCACTTATATCAGAACGATCTGCGGACGCTTAAACAGTTTCAGGGAGGTTTGAGCTAAATGAAGATTTCGTACAACTGGTTAAAAGAAACTCTAGGTTTTGATCTTTCTCCTCAGGAGCTGGCTGCTGGCTTGGCAGCTGCTGGTTTTCCTGTGGAAAGCATTGCTCCCCTGGCTCCGGAAATAACCGGGGTTGTAGTGGCCGAGCTCTTGGAAGTAAAGGCCCATCCCAATGCCGACCGCCTTTCCCTGACCAAGGTCAGCGATGGCGCCGCCATCTATGATGTAGTCTGCGGCGCCCATAACATAGCCCAAGGGGACAAGGTGCCTCTGGCGAAGATTGGGGCAGTGCTCCCCGGAAATTTTAAAATCAAGAAGAGCAAAATCCGGGGAGAAGTTTCTGAGGGCATGCTCTGTTCGGCAGATGAACTGCAGCTGGATCTGGTCCAGGACAGTGACGGCATCCTGCAGCTGCCCAAGAACGCTGAGATTGGCCGGGATATTAATGCTTACCTGGCTCTGGATGACTTAATCCTTGATGTGGAGCTCACGGCCAATCGGGGGGACTTGCTCAGCCTCCGGGGCTTAACCACAGAGATTGGGGCATTTTTAGGCAAGCCCTTTTCCCTGGAAGGGCCAAAGGAGCCTGAGACAGTCGACTGGGGATTTCCCGTCAGCATTGAAACGGATTCGTGTTCATTCTATACTGGCCGCCTGATCAAGGGGGTGCAAGTGGGGCCTTCGCCTCTGTGGCTGCAGCTGCGCCTGCTGGCCTGCGGAATGCGGCCGGTAAACAATATCGTTGACATCGCCAATCTGGTCATGCTGGAGTGGGGGCAGCCTCTGCATACCTTTGATGCCGACAAGCTTCCCGGGCATGAGATTACCGTGCGCCAGGCCCGAGCGGGAGAAACCATGATAACCCTAGATAATAAGGAGCGCCAGCTGGAACCCAGCATGATGCTCATCACCTCCGGCGGCCGGCCAGTGACCATTGCCGGGGTTATGGGGAGCCTGGACAGCGAAGTGGATGCAAACACCACCAATATCTTTTTGGAATCAGCAGTCTTCGATGCCTCTTTGCGTCTGACCGCCAAGGCGCTGGGCATAAGTTCCGAGGCCGGCAGCCGCTTTGAAAAAGGCGTGGACCCTGCGGTAACTGCAATTGCTTCTCAGCGGGCGGCAAATTTGATCAGGGAGCTGGCCGGCGGAGAAATAGGGGCGATCACCAGCGCAGGCACTGACCGCACCGCTGCCTGGTCCATCCCTGTCTCCATTGCCAAAATCAACGGCTTGTTGGGCGCCGATATCCCCCGGGAACAGGCGGTAAGTTTTCTTTCCAACCTGGGCCTCAAAGTTGAAGGGGAGGGAGATAGTCTAATGGTGCATGTGCCAGGCCGCCGGCAGGATTTGCTGTCTTGGCAGGATATTGCCGAGGAGGTGGGCCGTCTCTATGGTTTTGATCAAATACCTGTCTCTCTGCCGAAGGGGGCTTTGACCCTGGGTATGCGCAAAAAGAGCCAGAGCCTGGAGTGGCAGGTGAGGGAGTTGCTGGCAGGCTGCGGACTCCATGAAGTCATGCCCTATTCTTTCATTAGCCCGGAAATGGCAGAAAAGAGCTGGGAAGAATCCGGTGTAGAGATATCCAACCCTCTGACTCGGGAGGCCTCGATAATGCGGAGTAGCATGCTGCCTTCTCTGTTAGAGACAGTTGCCTATAATCTCGCCCATGGCCAGGATTCTGTGGCAATTTTCGAAGTGGGAAATGTATTTAGGCCGGAGCCAGATAGTCCCCTGCCCAGCCAGGTCTTAAGGGTGGCCGGCGCTTTAGTGGGCAGAGAGCCAAGACACTGGCAGCAGCCAGTGGTGAGCTACGACTTTTTCGCCCTCAAGGGCGTTGTCCAACAGCTTTTGCTGGGACTGGGCATTGAGGCCGAGATTCGGCAAGAACCTCATCGCCAGCTCCATCCCGGCCGGTGTGCGGCTGCCTTTGCCGGCAATATTTGCTTAGGTCATTTTGGCCAAGTACATCCTGCCATCGTGGCAGAGTGGAAATTGGACGCAGAAATTTGGGTCTTTGATTTGGATTTTCTTGCCCTGGCCCAAAATACAAGACAGATTGTCCAATTCATTCCGCCTTCCCGCTATCCTGCAATCCGCAGGGACCTGGCCCTGGAAACCAATGAAGACATAGCGGCGGGCACCCTGATGGCAATAATCCGGGAAGCGGGAGGAGAACTGTTGGAAGAAGTGGAATGCTTTGATGTCTACACCGGCGGCAACCTGGAACCCGGGGGAAAAAGCCTGGCCTTTTCTCTGAGTTTCCGTCATCCTGAGCGCACACTGCAGGATAAGGAAGTGCAAGGGCTGGTTGACAAAATCATCGGCAGTCTCGAGGAAGGCGGCGCCCGTTTGCGCAGCTGACCGGGTTGTGCCTTGACAGATTATGGTGTAGAATGAAATATAAGATTTTTCAAATCAGGGGGGGGGAGCATGGGGGATTATCATCGCATTACTGTTGAAATCGGTGGTCAGACCCTTATGTTGCGGACCCAGAACGATCCCGAGTACATCAAAACTCTGGCTAAGTTTGTCGACGGCAAAATTCAATCCCTTGCCAAAAACAATCCGCGTTTGAGCATTAGTCAGCTGGCATTGCTGACAGCGATTAATTTGGCAGACGAAATTCATAGCGCTGATAGTCAGGCGCATCCTCGGGGGGCGAAAAAACGATGAATATCTTGGATCTTTTGATACTGGTTTTTTTGGCATTCTCTATCATTCAGGGCTGGAAACGGGGTCTAATCAGCCAAATTCTTGATCTGGCCGGGGTGCTGATAGCGTTCTTCGTGGCTTCCCGGTATGGGGTGGCCTTCGGCAGCTGGCTTGGAGGGTACATTAACCTGGAGAAGTTCGCTGCCAAAGTGGTTGTCAGTGAGGCTGAGGGCAAGGGGCTGTCAGGTCTGCTGGTTGGCGCACTGGAAGGAATTGTTCCTGATGTAGTCGTCGCTCTGCAGAATATCCTGGGCTATGTCCTCCTGTTTTTCCTTGTGCTGGCAGCAGCTAAATTATTGTCCTTTATCTTTAAGTCCCTTAGTCATATTCCCGTACTGGGGACGCTGGACACTCTTGGCGGTGTGATTTTTGGCTTTCTTAAAGGAGCCCTGATCACCTTGGTCATTGTCTGGATTCTCAGTCTGCTGCCCATTCCCCGGGTGATGGATTTTATGGAATCCTCGCTGTTTGCCCCCGTCTTGCTCAATATTGCTCCCGGGATCTATGAGCGGGTCTTCAATCCCCAGCAGTACGATGAGATTGTAAAGACAATCAACAAGATGCGCGATGCTCTGAAGCCAGAGTAAAACCAGTTTACCCATTTTGAAGAAATTAGCCCGTCAATCGGGCTTTTTCTTGTGGTATAATATTGGGGTTAGTAAAGGAGTGATTAGTATGCACCCACGCAGTTTGCGCCTGCTGGAATTGGATAAAGTAATAGACATGCTCAAGGAAAGATGTGTAACCTCTATGGGGGAGGATTCGGCTGCAGCAATAAAGCCCCTTACTGATTATACTGAGGTTTTGTCCCTGCAGCAGCAAACCTGTGAGGCTGTTGATATTCTCAGCAAAGATGAGCCCCCCTTATCGGGATTGGCAGATATCGGCGCTGAGATTGGCAGGGCTGGCAAGGGTGGCATTTTGGATCCTGCAAGTCTGTTCAGAGTTGCTGCATTTTTGGCTGCCAGCGCTGCTCTTCGCCGGTTTATGAAAAAGCATGCTGTAGCCGATAGCTGGCTGTCCCTGGCTGCTCAAGGCCTAGTGGACCTTCCCCAGCTGGCAGAAGATTTGCGCCGGGCTGTAGATTGGGATGGCAATGTCCTGGATTCTGCCAGCAATGAGCTCAGGTCGCTGCGCAGAAAAATCGAAACAGCCGAATCCAGGCTGCGGGCGCGGCTGGATTCGATGATTAAATCTCCCACCATTCAGAAGTATTTGCAAGAGTCTTTGGTCACTCAGCGGGAGGGGCGCTTTTGTCTGCCGGTTAAATCTGAGTGCCGGGGACAGGTTCCTGGAGTGGTCCATGATCAGTCGGCCAGCGGCGCCACTCTTTTTATTGAGCCCTTGTCATCAGTGGAGTCCAGCAATGAAATTACCAGCCTCAAGCATCAGGAAGAGGATGAAATCAAAAGGATTCTGCGGGAGCTCTCCGGCCGGGTGGGCAAGTATAGTCAGGACCTGAACATGGCTCTGGAAGCTGCACGGGAAATCGATTTTGCCCTGGCAAAAGCTAAGCTGGCTCTGGCTATGGACGGAACCCCTCCGGAAATCCGCAGGGATGACCGTTTTGTCCTCAATAAGGCCCGCCATCCTTTGCTTCCTGCCAAGGAGGTTGTCCCCACTACCATCGCCTTGGGCGGAGAGTATTCGGTGTTGGTCATCACCGGCCCCAACACTGGCGGCAAGACAGTTACTCTCAAGACTGTAGGCCTCTTTTGCCTCATGGCTCAGTGCGGCCTGTGGCTGCCGGCATCTGGAGGAAGCTGCCTCCCTGTTTACACCAATATTTTCGCCGACATCGGTGATGAGCAGAGTATAGAGCAATCACTAAGCACTTTTTCCTCCCATATGACCAATATTGTCAAGATACTGGATCAGGCGGACAGCCGTTCACTGGTGCTGCTGGATGAGTTGGGGGCAGGAACTGACCCGGCAGAAGGAGCAGCCCTGGCCACAGCCCTCCTGGGCCGGCTGAAATCCGCCGGCATTTCTGTTGTAGCTACAACTCATTACAGTGAGTTAAAGGCCTATGCTGCTACTGAGCCGGGGGTGCAGAATGCCAGTGTGGAATTTGATGTAGAGACTTTGCGGCCCACCTACCGCCTGATCATCGGCACCCCGGGCAAGAGCAACGCTTTTGAAATCGCTTTGCGCCTTGGCCTGGATTCAAGGGTTGTAGATAGCGCCAGAAAGTTGCTGAACACTGATACCCGCCGCACTGAAGACCTTCTCGCTTCCTTGGAAGCCAAACGCATTGAGTCGGAACGGGCCCTCCAGCAAGCCAGGGAGGAGCGGGAACAGGCAGAGAAATCACGCTTGGTCAGTGAGCAGCGTTTGCAAAGAATTGAAGAACAGCAAGGGAAGCTGTTGGAACAGGCCCGGCAAAAGAGCAATGAACTGCTTAGGAGCGCTCGCTTTGAGGCTGAAGCCCTGCTGACTGACTTGCGCCAAGCCCAGTCCCAGGCTGTCAATGTCGACCAGTTGGCCCGCAGGGCCAGGGAGCAGCTAAAGCCCCTTCATGGCCAAAAATCCTGTGTCCCGGCCGCAGGAACGCCGCCCAAATCTTCCCAGCTGCCGGCGGGGCAACCAGTGCGGGTTTTGTCCCTGAATAAGACCGGTTCAATTGTTTCCCTGCTTTCAGAGGACGAAGCTGTTGTGCAAGTGGGCATTATGAAGGTGAATGTCAAGCTCGCCGATTTGCGCCTTGCAGAGCGAGAAACATCGGTTGAAGGCAAAGGGCGCAGCATTGCGAGCACCGCAGCGGCTTCCATCTCTCCGGAAATTGATTTGCGGGGCCAGATGGTGGAAGAGGCCAGCCTTAGTTTAGAAAAATATCTGGACTCAGCCATGCTGGCTGGACTGGGCCAGGTCACTGTCATTCACGGCAAGGGCACCGGAGCCCTGGGCCGGGGATTGCAGGAATATCTCAAGACCCACCCTGCAGTCTCGGGCTTCAGATACGGCGGCGCTGGCGAAGGCGGCAGCGGCGTAACTGTGGTGACAATTAAAGCATAAAAAAGCTGTTGCCCCTAATCGGGTCAGCAGCTTTTCTTAACTTAGGCAACTTGTATTGGCCGAGGTCTTACCAGGCCTAATCCTTCGCCAGGATCCGGATCACCCGTGCCAGGGTCTTCCTCAGGCGGAGCAATTTCAATTGTGACGTCAGCACTAACGGTGGACTCGAAGCGGGCGCCTTTATATTTATAGATGACCTTGACCTTATATTCGTAGATGCCAGGCTGGGCCGCTCCTGCATCCTCATAGGTAGTAACAAGGGGGTCACTGATGCTGGTGAGGAGTTCGCCATTTTTGAAAATCTTATACCCGCCTAAGACAATCTGATCGATAGTGGTCATGGGAGGAGCGTTCCAATCCAACAGGATGCTGTTCTCTTTGGGTTCCGCTACCAGGGTGACTTCTAGGCCCCTAGTGTTGGAAATTGCCTGATGCCTTTGCAGCTCCTGATTTGCGCTATTGACCAGCATCAGTTTGTATTCGTAGGGCATTCCTGGCACATGGGCAGAGACGTTTATGCTCCTGGCTGTAATGGGGAGGGGGGAACTGTTGAGTTTGACTGTTTCACCAAATCTGGTGCAGTAGATGTTAAAGCCAATAAATTCAGGGACCTGGGGTTTTTCGCCCTCTGGGGGCACGGGTTGGGACCATTCCCATTTTAGGGTATTGCCCTCAAGGGTAAAGTCATAGGTCGGTCCATGTAAGTAACAATACTCTGTGGGCGGGCGCAGATTATAATCTGCAGGCAATCGTCCTAATTTTCCCATCCAGCGATCATCAGTGGGTTCCACCTCAGGCCGGTTGAGGAACACCCGTTCTTCAACTAAGTGCTCAGGACAGTGTTCGGTGGCAAGCAGTCCGCTTGTGGTGCAAATTGGCACGAGAACGTGCATGTCACAGGCCTGGGTGGGAACGGCGCTGGTTTTAAACCAGTCGGTAATGGTATTAGTGCAATGCTCAGTAGGCAACAAGCCGGAATTAGCGCAAACTGTAACCTTGATGAGCCCTGAAGGTGCTGAGGGCAGTGGCACAATATCATCACCGATGGTTTTGCGGAAAATTGTGCCAAACATATTGGTCATTTCTCTGCCTGTCTTGGTGCCGCCTATGAATACAGTCTTGCCATTGACGGTGGCTTGCTTGTTGTCATTGCCCATCCATAAAGATACGACATAGTTGGCGTTGTAGCCTACCCGCCAACGGTCATGGTTATCGTTGGTGGTGCCGGTTTTCCCAGCCACATTGTACTTGCTCAGGCCTGTTCCGCTCATGGTGCCTCGGCGGACGACATCGCGCAGGACATCGGTTACCAAAAATGCTGTCTGCTCTGACATGGCCACCTTTTGCGATATCGAAGCCGAGTAAATTTCTATGCCTTCACGGTCGGTAATCCTTTTCACGAAAATCGGTTTTGAGCAGATGCCTTTATTGGCAAAGGCAGAAAAGGCCTGGGCCATTTCCAGGGGTGTGACTTCCTGGGAGCCAATGGCGGTGCCCAGCTGTGAATAAGCTTTCGGGTTATTGGGATTGCGTTCGCCGTAATTAACTAGGCCCAGTTTGCGGGCAAACTCAACTCCATACTTTGCGCCGCCGGCTTCCATCACCATTTCATAGGCTTTGATTGCGGGAATATTATAGGAGTGAACAAGGGCTTCCCTTACAGTAACCAACCCTTTGAAACTGCGGCTAAAGTTTTCGGGGGTATAGTATTTAGATCCACTTGGCCAGGCCGTAGGTGAATCGTCTAAGGTGCTGGCCGGGGAGAGAATGCCCAGTTCGAAGGCGGGGCCATAATCGATGATTGGTTTTATGGATGATCCTGGTTGGAACATGCTGTTATAGCGATTTAATTTGTTAATCGAATTAAATTCCCTGCCGCCGACCATGCCAAGGACATAACCGGTTTTGACATCCATAAGCACTCCGGCAGCCTGGGGGTAGCGGCGGCCTGCCCGGCTGTGGCCTTCAGGATAAACGAAGGTGTTCTTAGGGTAATATTTATCGTCAAACATGATGTCCTGCATAATATTTTGAATGCGGGGGTCCAAAGCAGTATAGATGTGCAGGCCTCCCCTGCGGATGGCCAGAGCAGCCTCATCTCTGCTGGCATAAAGGCCAGTCTCCATAAGAACTTCAGGTGCGTAGGTGTGAACTACCGCATCGGTATAGTGGGGGTAAGGCCATCCTTTGCTCTCGGTCATCTTCAACACAATTTCTTCATTAATTGCTTGCTTGTACTCTTCTTCATTAATAAAGCCAAAGCGGAGCATCATGGACAGGACATTGTTCCGCCTGTACAAAGCAGGCTCCATATTATCAGGGTCCGGTGAATAATACATTGGCGAGTTGGGTATGCCTGCCAGCAAGGCTGCTTCAGAAAGGGTCAGCTCTCCTACAGATTTGCTGAAATAAGTCTGGGAGGCGGCTTCAACTCCCCAAGCGTTGTTATCATAGAAGGTGACATTGTTAATGTAAAACTCAAAAATCTCATCTTTATTATATCGGCGTTCCATTTCAACTGCCAAGTACAGCTCTTGGATTTTTCGGGAAAGTTTTTTCTGACTGGAGAGATAGACCTGTTTGGCAACCTGCTGGGTAATGGTGCTGCCACCCTGGCCTCCGCCTCCGACAAGGTTGGTGTATACTGCTCGGGCAATGCCACGAAGGTCAAATCCGGGGTGATCTTCGAAGCTCTTGTCTTCGGCAGCGTAAAATGCATCTCTTAAATAATCGGGGACATCGTCCATCTTAATGGGAATTCGGTTTTGGGCGTCATGAATTTCAGTGATTAAATCACCGTTAATGTCGTAAATATAAGACGGAAGACTGGGATGTTCCAAAAGAGAGGGGTCAAAGGAAGGAACATCCTCCAGGGCGCCAACAACCATGCCGGTTCCCATGCCCAGCCCGCCTATAAGAACCGCAAATACAAAGACAATGCCGATTTTGGTCAGCAGCCAAGTAGTTGAGCCAAAGACTTTTAAGGCAGGTTTTGCTCTTTGAAAAAATAGTTTTAGGACAGAAATGTTAGAATCACGCATAGTGAGTTCCTCCCTTATAACAAGGATAGAAATTTAATCAATTATAGCACAGATAATAATGCTTGTTAACAAGTTAGCATATCCAATAAGCATAAAAAAAACCCTTGCGGGTTCTTGCATATAATAAAGTGGTCGGGATGACAGGATTTGAACCTGCGGCCTCTGCGTCCCGAACGCAGCGCTCTACCAAACTGAGCCACATCCCGGCACAAATTATTGTATGTAATCTGCTGAGCTTTGTCAACATAGGTTTAGGAGGAGGAAAAATGTTCAGAATAAGGCGCAGGCCATTATATGCGGCAATGAAAAGCCGTTTTCCCCGGAGACATATTAAATTTTTAGCATTAATTCTCTTTATCTATTTGCTTGTCCAGACCTTCCTGGTTATCGAATCTAATCTTAGGCCTACAATTATTGCACTGGCTCAAGCCCGAGCGAAAGTTCTGGCTACCGAAGCGGTTAATTCCGCAATCAATCAAAAAATTGCCAAGGAAAGTCGATATGAACATTTAATTTTTATTCAAAAAGACAATGAGGGCAATGTGGTAATGGCAGAAGTTAATAATATGGAATTGGCCAGAATTCAGTCTCTGACCACCATGAATGTGCAATCTGCCCTAAAAGACCTCGAAGAACAAAAAATCAAAATTCCTCTGGGCCAAGTTTTAGGCAGCGAAATTCTCGCCAACCTGGGACCCAAGATTCCAGTAAGTCTGGTTCCCATTGGCACTGTCAGCGCGAAAATGGTACAATCTTTTGAATCCAGCGGCATCAATATAGTTTCCCACCAAGTAGGAATTGAAATTACTGCGACAGTCCATATTGTCATTCCTTTTATGACGTCAGAGGTAAATGTAAATACTTATACGCCAATTGTCACAGCGACTTTCTTTGGACGTGTTCCGGAAACTGTGATAAACTTGCCCATGCCTTATGATTTTCAGTTTCCATCTATTTCAGATACAGAATAGCCGGAGCCGACATATATTAGTTGTGTATTGGGCAAATTTAATACAGGAATTAACTTAAAAAAAGTTGTTGACAACATGTTTTAAATGAGTTATGGTATACAAGCTGTCACTTGACCGGGGAACAAAATTTATGTTTGACCTTCTGGTTTGAGTGTGATAATATAATTAAGTCACGGTTTGATTGTGACAGTGGAGTGAATGCTCCTGTGACAAACATTTATCG